>CALUZV010000022.1 GCA_944325345.1 uncultured Parabacteroides sp. | reverse complement strand
GCCTCTTGTCGGATTCGAACCAACGACCCCGAGATTACAAATCACGTGCTCTGGCCAACTGAGCTAAAGAGGCATCTGCTTCAAACAAGCAGCCGTTTCGGCACCTTGTCGAAACGGCTGCAAATTTAGGCATTATTTCTTATACACCAAAATTATCCACCGTTTTTTTTACTTGGCTCTGATTTTTTCTTTGAATTTAACCAATTGTTTCTCCAATGCAGAGACACATTCATCTATCGCACCTTCAAAAGTGTCTTCTATTTTCTCGGCAAAGCATTCGCCATTGCGAATCTTTAGTTTTATTCCTGCCTGCTTATTCATCGATGTCTCAGGCTTTACGACCTTCAGCGTTACTTCAGCAGTCAAGATGCCGTCAAAATACTGATCCAACTTAGATACTTTCTTCTGAATAAATGCCTCCAACTGGCTGGTTGCATCAAAATGGATAGCTTGAATTCTAATTTCCATATTTACCTCCTTCTTTTTGTGCCCGAGGATGGGCATGATAAACTTTTTTTAATTCTTCAAAGGTTGTATGTGTGTAAACGCTGGTTGAAGCCAAACTCCCGTGTCCGAGGAGCTCTTTCACGGCATTCAGCTCTGCCCCATTGTTCAGCATACTCGTCGCAAAGGAATGTCGCAAGACGTGCGGGCTTCGCTTGCCCAGCATCGGTATCCCCGACAATTGCTTCCTTACTATTGAATAAACAAGCTGCGGATATAATTGTTCACCGTTCGGGCGTACAAAAAAGTATTCCGTCTTGCCTACTTCTTGATTACGAACTTGTAAATATGCGTACATCAAATCCTTTAAACTTTCCGTAAAGGGAATCAAGCGTTGTTTGTCCCGTTTCCCCACGACCCGTATCTGCTCCAGGGCGAAATCCACATCGGCATCTTGCAGCCCGATCAGCTCGGCCCGCCGCATCCCCGTGTCGTAGAGCATCTCGACAATCAAATGATTCCGGATACTCTTGAAGTCGTTCCCCGTAGGCTCTTCGTCCAGCACCCGCTCCATGTCGGCGTCCTTTATAAAATAAGGTAGAGGCTTCTCGCATTTCGGCCCTTTCACCAACGCCGCCGGGTTCGCGCTTACGACGCCTTCCTTCCGGAGGAACTTAAAAAAAGATTTCAAAGAACTCAACATCCCGTGCACCGAACCTCGCTTATAGCCTCTCTCCATCAAGGAGATTATCCAGCCACGGATTATGTCTGCATCGATATGCCGGATATCCAGATCCTGTCCTTCCCCCGAAGCCGCCCCGAAGCCAATCTCCCACTCCAGGTAATCCACGAAATTCCGCAACGACTGCCGATAAAAGGCGATGGTATTGACAGAATAATTCCGCTCGTACTTCAGATAATCCAGAAACCTTCCTATCCAACTATTCATGCCGCACGCATTCTTTACTTATCGTGCCACGAATATAGAAATAAGAATTCAATCCAACAAGCCTTCCGGACGATTTTTATTCTTCGGACTGCTGCAAGTGCTGTACGTAAATCGCACGCATCATCTGCTTTCTCTTTGTAACAGACGGCTTTTCAAATGCCTGACGATTTCTCAATTCTTTTACAACACCTGTTTTTTCAAACTTTCTTTTAAATTTTTTCAGCGCTTTTTCGATATTTTCGCCTTCTTTCAATGGAACAATAATCATAATTTTTTACTTGTTATTTTGTTTATACTAATTCTAACCCGGCTGCCCTTTCGGGCAGGTTGTCAAAAAACGGCGCAAAGATATTAATTGTTCGGTTATTAACCAAATTCTTTCGCCGCAATATTTTTTCGTTCGACTTCTATATATTATATAAGGTATAACGACCTCCTTCCTTCGCCTGATTTAGAATTAAACTTTGATTCTTTTTCCAATTGCGGCGCAAAGGTACGAGTTTCTGCTTAATTTCCAAAATACGGGCTGATTGCTTTCCCGACAATCGGCCGGCAGAGGTATCGGACCTTGCCCAAAACAGCGATAAGACTTAAATGCAAATAAAAGTTATGTCGCTATCAGCGATAATGCTTGAATATGAAAAAAAGCTACATCGCTATCAGCGATTATATATAAATATAAATGAAAGTTACATCGCTGACAGCGATATTGCTTAAATATAAAAAAATGTTGTATCGCTAACAGCGACGATGCCTAAAAACAAAAATAAGCCCTATCGCTGTTTTTTCTCGGTCCGAAAACAGGGATGGAGAGAAAAATTCGTACATTTACAGCCGATAATCTATTTTGTTCACCCTAAACACTCAGGATTCATGAAAAAGATTTCAAGAATTTACATGTCCCGCTTTCGCCACGAAGAGGATTTTGGCTTTCATCGCCTCACGATTTCCGAACTCCCCAAGCTCACCGGCGAGGATGGCGGCAAAAGCACCCACGCCTCGGTCCTGCAAGCGCGAGTTGAGGCTTATAAGGCTGCGTATGAGAAGTTTGACGACGCGCTAAAGGTGAAAGCGAAGGTTTCGGCCGCGAAACTGGTCTCGCAAGCGGACAAACGGCGCGACGAGGCATTCCGCAAACTGAGGAACTACGCAAAACTGATGGCCGGGCATCCGAATCCGGAGTTGGCGGCTATAGCCCAAGAAGTTATCCATATCCTGAAAAATTATGACGACCCGACGACCCTGCCGCAGAACGAGGAAAGCGGCACGCTGCACAACATCATGCAGGACATCGAGGCGCTTGGCAGCGAAAAGCGGGAGAAAATCGGCATCGACAGCTGGTCCGGCCATCTGAAAGCGGCGATGGATGCCTACGATGCAGCTGTGGCTCAACGGGCTAAGGAAGAATCCGGCCGCGAGGAAGGTGTCGTAAAGCGGACACGCCGGGAGGCAGACGAGGCATACCGCTCGCTGGTCAGAGCCGTCAATTCGTTAGCTGAAATAGAGGGAGATACGGAATACGCTGCCTTCATCGACGCCATGAACAGCCACATCGAACACCAGAAAACGACGCTGAAAGCGCGCGCGAACAATAAAAAAGGAGCATAAAAAAAGCGGCCCTTCCTCACGGAGGAGCCGCTTCGGTGGGCGTTGAGGGATTCGAACCCCCGACCCTCTGCTTGTAAGGCAGATGCTCTGAACCAGCTGAGCTAAACGCCCGAAGATATTGGAACCATGTTATGAAAATGTGGGCGTTGAGGGATTCGAACCCCCGACCCTCTGCTTGTAAGGCAGATGCTCTGAACCAGCTGAGCTAAACGCCCTTTTCATTTCGTCATCATGTCTTATCTCTTTAAGACGGTGCAAAGGTACGGCTTTTTTTGAAACCTCCAAACATTTTCCAAAGTTTTTTTCAAGCAGCCGTATTTTCCCCTCCGGAGGGCGTCCTACAACGGCCTAAGCGTCAATAATGCATGGAAAAACTTAAAACTGCATTAAAAAAAGGGAGGAGTTTTTTCATTTACGGAGAAAATACTAAATTTGCGACCTGTTCCATACATTAATTATGTATATATGATTTTATCAACTCTAACCGCCATATCGCCCGTTGATGGGCGCTATAGGAATAAGGCCGAGAACTTGGCTGCTTATTTCTCTGAATACGCTCTGATAAAGTACAGAGTACGAGTAGAGATTGAGTATCTGATAGCCTTGTCGGAATATCTGCCGCAGTTGGCGGAGATGAACAAGGAGGAAGTCAAGGAAGGCCTGCGCGCCGTTTACCGGAACTTCTCGGAAGAAGACGCACTGCGCGTGAAAGACATTGAAAAGGTAACGAACCATGATGTGAAGGCCGTGGAATACTTCATCAAGGAAAAGACAGACCATTTCCTGGCGGAGAAGTTCCATGAATTCATCCATTTCGGACTGACGTCCCAGGACATCAACAACACCGCCGTCCCTCTGTCGCTGAAAGAGGCGCTGGACGAGGTCTATTATCCGGGCCTGGAGGAAGTCATCAGCACGCTGGAGAACTATGCGAACGAATGGATGAACATCCCGATGCTCGCCAAGACGCATGGGCAACCGGCCTCGCCGACCCGTCTGGGGAAAGAGATCATGGTCTTTGTGTATCGCCTGAAACAACAGGAAGCGCTGCTGAAAGCTACGCCTATCTCTGCCAAGTTCGGCGGGGCGACGGGGAACTTCAACGCGCACCATGTAGCTTATCCGGAATACGACTGGAAAGCCTTCGGGAACCATTTCGTGAACGATGTATTGGGGCTGAAGCGCGAGGAATGGACGACGCAGATATCGAACTACGACAATCTGGCAGCCATCTTCGACGCAATGAAGCGCATCAATACCATCCTCATCGACTTGAACCGCGACTTCTGGCAATATATCTCGATGGAATACTTCAAGCAGAAGATCAAAGCCGGAGAGGTAGGTTCGTCGGCGATGCCGCACAAGGTGAATCCGATCGACTTCGAGAACGCGGAAGGGAACTTGGGGTTGGCCAACGCAATCCTGGGACATCTGGCTTCGAAACTGCCGGTTTCCCGCCTGCAACGCGACTTGACGGACTCGACCGTGCTGCGTAACGTAGGCGTGCCGATGGCACATACGGAAATTGCGTTCAAGAGCCTGCTGAAAGGGCTGGGCAAACTGCTGCTGAACGAGGGCGCACTGCGTGCCGACCTCGACCGCTGCTGGGCAGTGGTGGCAGAAGGTATCCAGACCATCCTGCGTCGCGAAGGGTATCCGAAACCCTACGAGGCACTGAAGGCTTTGACACGGACAAATGAAGGTATTACCGAGCAGTCTATCAAAGATTTCATAGACACATTGCAAGTCAGCGAGGCTGTGAAAGCTGAATTGAAAGCCATCACGCCGCACAATTATACAGGAATGTAATTTATTCAATAACTAACAATAAAGTATTAATCAATTCGGTAACCGGGAGGTTATCATAGTTTACTAACAAAACATTAATCTAAGACAATGAGTACTGAAGAAAGAGATGATGCGCAAGCGCAACAAGAACAATCGCAACCGCAGCAGCAGCAACAAGCTCAGCCGCAACCGCGTCCAAAGAAAGTGATTCCTACGGTCAGAAGGGAAGGTGCAGAACAACAAGACGGGACTCCTTACAACCAGGGATACAACCGCCCTGAGGGTAATTATGAAAGAAGAAACTATAACCGCCCGCAACAAGGTGGCGGCTATAACCGTCCGTACAACAACAACTATGGCGACCGCCAGAACAATCGCCAAGGTTACGGATATCAAGGAGGTGGCTACAACCGTCCGGCCCGTGGCAATTATGGGAATATGAACCAAGGGGGAGGATATGGCAACAACCGTCAGCAATACGGCAACAACCGTCCGTACAACAACAACGGTGGCGACCAGCGCTCTTATAACCGTCCGTACAACAATCCGGCCAACTACGATGTCAGACCGGGCAGAGCTTACACCGCTACCCCTAACGGCGAAGGCGGAAGCACGGAAAATACGCCGAACGTGAAGAAGAGAAGACCGCGCGTGGGAGATACTCGCGTCTCGTTCAACAACCAGAACGACATGCGTAACCAACCGCGTCCTAACCGCCCGTATAACAACAATAATAACAATAACAACAACGGGTATGGAAACAACGCTGGCAACGCTCGCGGCAACAACAACCGTCGCCCGAACCAGAATGCCAACGCCAACAACCGTCGCAAGGCCAACCACAATCCGAATGCCAAGTACAGTATGCAGAAGCAGCTGAAGTACAAGGAAGTCTTGGCCGACCCGAACGAACCTATCCGTCTGAACAAGTTCCTCGCGAACGCCGGTGTCTGCTCGCGCCGCGAGGCTGACGAATTCATCCAGAAGGGTGCAGTGATGGTGAACGGGGTAGCCATTACGGAGCTCGGTACCAAGATCACGCGCAACGATAAGGTTGAGTTCAACGGCAAGGAGGTGCATATCGAAAGCAAGGTTTACATCGTGCTCAATAAGCCGAAAAACTGCGTTACGACCTCCGACGATCCCCAGGCACGCCTCACCGTCATGGATCTGGTTAAGCACGCCTGCACGGAGCGTATCTACCCGGTGGGCCGCTTGGACCGCAACACGACCGGCGTCCTGCTCCTTACCAACGACGGCGACCTGGCGTCGAAGCTGACTCACCCGTCCTTCAAGAAGAAGAAAATCTATCACGTCTGGTTGGATAAAGAGGTCTCTGTCGAGGACATGGAGAAAATCGCCAACGGTATCGAACTCGAGGATGGTGAAATCCACGCCGACGCTATCAGCTACGTCAATGAGGCAGACAAGACGCAGGTCGGCATCGAAATCCACTCCGGCCGCAACCGCATCGTCCGCCGCATCTTCGAGTCGCTGGGCTATCACGTTACCAAGCTCGACCGTGTTTACTTTGCCGGCTTGACCAAGAAGAACCTCGGCCGTGGCAAATGGCGTTACCTGAACGAGAAAGAAGTAAATGCTCTCCGCATGGGAGCCTTTGAATAAACTGGAAACGGGCAGGCGGGTACGGGGCTTTCAATCCTCCCCCCTCGCCCGTTTTTCTTATATCATTTAATGTATATAGACATGGAAGCTATTAAACGAACAAAGATTGTGGACCTCCTCAAGAGCGACGCCTTCGGCTCTACAGTCAATGTCAAGGGCTGGGTGCGTACCCGCCGTGGCAGCAAGCAGGTGAGCTTCATCGCCCTCAACGATGGCTCTACAATCAACAATATCCAGATCGTCGTCGATGTTGAGAAGCTGGGCGACGACTACCTCAAACCTATCACCACCGGCGCCAGCCTCAGCGTGAACGGGACGCTCGTCCAGTCGCAGGGCAAGGGCCAGTCGGTAGAGATCCAGGCTACCGAAATCGAAATCTACGGTACGGCTGACCCGAACACCTACCCGCTCCAGAAGAAAGGCCACTCGATGGAGTTCCTCCGCGAGATCGCCCACCTTCGCCCGCGCACCAACACCTTCGGCGCCGTCTTCCGCATCCGGCATAACATGGCGTACGCCATCCACAAGTTCTTTCACGACCGCGGCTTCTACTACTTTCACACGCCGCTGATTACCGCGTCGGACTGCGAGGGCGCCGGGCAAATGTTCCAGGTTACCACGCTGAACCTCGCCGACATCAAGAAGGACGAGTCGGGTGCCGTCATCTACGACAACGACTTCTTCGGCAAGCAGGCAAGCCTCACCGTCTCCGGCCAGCTGGAGGGCGAATTGGCTGCCACGGCTCTCGGCGCCATCTACACGTTTGGCCCGACCTTCCGCGCGGAGAACTCCAACACGCCGCGCCACTTGGCGGAATTCTGGATGATCGAGCCTGAAGTTGCCTTCAACGACATCTATGATAACATGGAGCTTGCCGAGGAGTTCATCAAGTACTGCGTCCAGTGGGCTTTGGATAACTGCTTCGACGACATCAAGTTCCTCAACGACATGTTCGACAAGGAGCTCATCGCGCGCCTCCAGGGTGTCCTCCAGGGTAGCTTCGTGCGCCTTGCTTACACGGACGGCATCAAGATACTGGAAGACGCCGTCGCCGCCGGCCACAAGTTCGAGTTCCCGGTTTACTGGGGTGTCGATCTGGCCTCCGAGCACGAGCGTTACCTCGTCGAGGAGCACTTCAAGCGACCGGTTATCCTCACGGACTACCCGAAGGAGATTAAAGCCTTCTACATGAAGCAGAACGAAGATGGCAAGACGGTCCGCGCGATGGACGTCCTCTTCCCCAAGATAGGCGAAATCATCGGCGGCTCCGAGCGTGAGGCCGACTATGACAAGCTCCTCACGCGTATCCAGGAGTTAAACATCCCGATGAAGGACATGTGGTGGTACCTCGATACTCGTCGCTACGGCACCGTCCCCCACTCGGGATTCGGTCTCGGCTTCGAACGCCTGCTCCTCTTCGTTACCGGCATGGCGAACATCCGGGACGTCATCCCATTCCCGCGTACACCCAAGAACGCGGAGTTCTAAACGAATGCGTTAATTGAGTACGTCATATTACTCCTTGCGGGTCGCCTGTCGCCGAGACAGTCGGCCCGTTCTTTTTTCCCTATCCTATTTTATGTTTTGCAACATATTACCGCATTTTTCTGCCTCGAAGTGCTTGTATGCCCCAAATAATGTGTAACTTTGCGATTGGAGAGAGGCACCATCGCCGGCTCTCCAGAAGTAATTATAATGTTTAATTTAAAACCGTAATAACTATGGCAGAAGATATCATTCTAAACGCCGACCTGTACGATAACACACTTACAGGTGATCCCAACGACTATGTTGCCAGACCGCGCAACACAGGCACAGTGTATAACGCAGACATCGCTTCGCGTATGGCTAGCAAGTATCCTGGCTACGAGGCAGGTAGTCTCACGCAGACACTCGACCTTGCCGACCAGGAAAAGATGCTCGCCGTGGCTGAAGGCAAGAACCAGGTGGACAAAACGGGCAGTCGCCAACTGACCATCGCGGGACCCTTCAAAGGCGCCGACGCGCAGTTTGACTCCTCGCTTAACTCGATGGGCGTCATGTACACCATGAGTGATCAATTCCGGGAATTGCTGAAAACCAGGGTGAAAGTCCGCGTGCACGGCATCGCCCAGACTGGTCCGATCGTCAATTATGTCATCGATGCAGTTACCGAGAACTCGAGCAAGGAGAAAGTGATTGAGTCTCTGACTATCACGTCTGGGGGCGCACTGACAATCGCTGGGAGCAACCTGAAGATACAGGGAAGCGACGACAGTGTAGGTGTATTCTTTGTACCTTCTACAGGGGAACCGAAGAAGGCGACCGTGCTTATCTCTAACATGCCTTCGAAACTAATCGTGCAGATGCCGACACTTGATGACGGTATATACACGCTGAGGGTTACCACGCAGTTTGTGAAGAATGGGAAAGATACAAAGACACCCCGTTCTTACAACTACCCCGTACCTCTTAAAGTAGGTGATGGCAATGAGGAAGAAGACGGACCACAAGTCCAATAGCTATCCTCGTTTAGAGAAAAATTCTTACTCCCTCCGACTGTCGGCGACACCCTCGCTCGACTGTCGGAGGCTCCCCCGCCCGACTGTCTCGGACACCCTCGCTCGACTGTCTCAGGCACCCTCGCTCGACTGTCTCGGTGCTACCAAGGCGACTGTCTGACTACTACCAAGGCGACTGTCTTATTCCACCCTAAATTATTCGCATTATGAACATCAAATTATCCTTTATATCTACTCTGATTTTTCCTCTTCTATCCATTCCAACTACTGCTCAAAATATCCAAATGGTGGACATCCCCGCCGGCTCCTTCTACATGGGCAGCCTCGGTGAAGGTGAGGACTTTGATGAAGCTCCGGTGCATAAGGTCATCATCTCGCAGCCATTCAAGATGAGTGCTACGGAGATAACCAACCGGCAGTTTGAAGCCTTCCGGCCTGAACACCGCGAGTTACGCGGGAAGGATGGTCTCTCGCTGGCGGATGACGAGGCTGTAGTCAATGTCTCGTATCAAGACGTGGTGGACTATTGCCGCTGGTTGAGTGAGAAGGAGGGGAAGACTTACCGCTTGCCGACCGAGGCGGAGTGGGAATACGCCTGCCGCGCAGGGAGTTACTATGCCTACTCGACTGGGGAGTATTTGCCCGAATCGTTCCTGAAGAACCAACAGACTGCCCGCACGTTGAAGCCTGTCTCGCTCCGGGTGGGGCAGACCGAGCCGAACGCGTTTGGCCTCTATGATATGCACGGGAACGTGGAAGAGTGGTGTTTAGACTGGTATGGGCCTTACGTCGAAGCGACGCAGACAGACCCCGTCGGGTATCGCGATGGCCTCTACCGCGTAACGCGCGGGGGAAGCCACAACACGCCGGCATGGTATCTCCGCTCGGCGAACCGCATGGCGATGTTGCCTGAAGACCGACACTCGCAGACGGGCTTCCGTATCGTCGAGGCTGCCTACCCGACAACCGAGGGGCTGCCCGCGCCCGAGCCTCCACGCAACCAGCGCGACGTCTCCTATACATTATATAAATGGGGCACGCCCGACACGACAGCCGTATTCCTCGAGCCGCGCGTCTATGTCCTGCCGCCAGCCTGCGGGGACGAGCCGAGCCCGTTCTTTGCCCACAATCACCAGCCGGCACTGACGTGGTGCGATAATGGCGACTTGCTGGCCATCTGGTTCTCGGCGAATCAGGAAAACGGGAGGGGGATGGTCGTTCTCGCTTCGCGCCTCAGGGCGGGACAAGAGGAATGGGAGCCGTCGTCTCTCTTCTTCAAGGTACCCGACCGCAATATGACCGGGTCGGCACTCTTGAATGATGGCAGCGGACGCCTTCTCCACATCAACGGAGTGGAAGCCTCGGGAGACTGGCAGAACCTCGCGATGGTCCTCCGCGAAAGCCATGACAACGGTGCCACGTGGAGCCGCCCGCGAATCATTGCACCCGAACACACCAAGCGCCACCAAGTGATTGCCGGGACTATCCGGACGCGCGAGGGGTGGCTCGTGCAGGCGTGCGACGCCGGACCGGAGAGCCATGATGGAACGGCTGTCCACATCAGCCGCGATGGGGGCGCAACGTGGCACGACCCTTGGGACGGAGCACCCCTCCCCGACTTCCGCGACGGGGGTACCGGAACGACTATTGCGGGGATACACGCGGGAATCGTACAGCTTAACGACGGCAGTCTCATGGCATTAGGTCGAGGCAATAGCATCAAGGACAAGGAGGGACGGCTACGGATGCCCATGAGTATCTCGAAGGACGGAGGCCGGACGTGGCGTTACTATGCCACCGACCTACCCCCTATCGATGGCGGGCAGAGGTTGGTGTTGCGTCGCCTCAACGAGGGGCCGCTGCTGCTCATATCGTTCACTGACCATCCGCTGAGGACGCCTGCTAGCGAGCGTGGGATGATGTTTGCCGGTAGCCAGGAGAAAGGGTACGGGATGTACGCAGCGCTGTCATACGACGAAGGTCGGACGTGGACTCACCGTAAATTGCTGACAGACGGTCGGGAGCGTTACCTCAACGGAGGCGCATGGACCCAATTCTTCCTCATGGACGAGACGCACGCAGAGCCTCGCGGTTACTTGGCCGCAACGCAAACACCGGATAACCGCATCCACCTCGTGAGCAGCAGGATATACTACTGCTTCAACTTGAAGTGGCTGCTTGAATAGGCTCGAAAGAAAGAGATGCAGGGGAAAAAGAGGAAAGATATGATAGATTATTTCGAGTTGTCGTTTTTTTTCCTATCTTCGCCCCAGTCTAAACATTAATTTAGTACACAATGAAACTCACATTTAACATAAACTTCCATACGATCTGGGGACAAAAGCTGTGCCTCGTGGGTTCCATCCCGGAGCTCGGGGCATGGGAACCGACCGAGGCGAGAGATATGGAATATGTGGGTGATGGCAATTGGCGGCTGTGCCTCGAAGTGCCCGCCAGCCTCGCCCGTATCGAATACCGCTACTTCTTAAGCATCAATGACAAGCGCTTCTTCGAGGAATGGGAGCGAAACCATGTAGTCAACCTGGACCCGCGAGTCGAGCGATACACGCTCTACGACTACTGGCAGATACCACCTGCGAACCTCGCGTTCTACACCTCGGCCTTCACGAAGAGCCTCTTTGCCCACCCCTGCGACCGCCACGAGCGGACTATCCGCAGCGGACGCAAGCTGGTCATCAAGGTGGCTGCTCCGCGCATCGAGCCAAACCAGAGCGTAGCCATTACCGGGAATCAAGCCTGCCTTGGCAACTGGGACCCGGAGAGGGCACTGCCGCTCAGCTGCGATACCTTCCCCGAGTGGCACATCGACTTAGACGCGACGCAAATAAGCTACCCACTTGAGTTCAAGTTCTTAGTCTGGAACGACGACCGCCACTTCCCTCAGTACTGGGAAGACGGGGAGAACCGGGTGCTCACGCTGCCGGCACAGGACGAAGGAGAGACGGCGGTAGTCTCGGGGCTCGCCTTCCGCGACAATCTACCGCCTTGGCGGGGAGCGGGGTCGGTTATACCGGTGTTCTCCTTGAGGTCCGAGGGGAGCTTCGGGGTGGGCGACTTCGGAGACTTAGCTAAGCTTGTAGAATGGGTTAAGGCGACGGGGCAGCGTGTCATTCAGGTACTTCCGGTGAACGACACGACGATGACGCATACGTGGACAGACTCGTATCCCTATAGTGCCATCTCTATTTATGCCCTCCATCCCCTGTACTTAGACCTCCGGAGCCTGCCGCCGCTGCACAATCCACAGCGTGCAGCCTTCTTCGCCGCCAAGCAGCAGGAGCTCAATGCGAAGGACGAACTCGACTACGAGGCAGTCATGCGCTACAAGCGGATGTATGCCCGCGAAGTATTTGCCCAAGAGGGCGCCGAGGTACTCGCTTCAGCCGCCTTTAAGGAGTTCTATGAACATAATAAGAGCTGGTTAGTGCCGTATGCTGCCTACGGGCACCTGAGGGACAAGTATCATACCCCCGACTTCACGCAATGGGGAAAGTACGCAACGTACAACAGGAACGCGATACAAGTACTCTGTAGCAGGCGCAATCCGGACTACGCGGAAATCACCTTCACATACTACGTGCAGTACTGTCTCCACACTCAACTCAAAGCGGTGTCAGAGCTTGCCCACAAGCAAGGCATTGTCCTGAAGGGAGACCTGCCTATCGGTGTGAGTCGAAACAGTGTCGAGACTTGGACCGAGCCGCAGTACTTCAATATGAGCAGTCAAGCAGGTGCACCGCCTGATGACTTCTCGATGGACGGCCAGAACTGGCACTTCCCGACCTACAACTGGGCGGCACTCGAGGCTAACGGCTTTGGCTGGTGGAAGCAGCGGTTCCAGAAGCTGGCCGACTACTTCGACTGCTTCCGCATAGACCACATACTGGGCTTTTTCCGCATCTGGGAGATCCCCATGGACTACACGCAGGGACTCTGTGGGCACTTCAACCCCGCGCTCCCCTTCACGCGTGAAGAGATTGAACAATATGGACTGCCGTTTGACGAACAGCGCTTCACGACGCCGCACATCAACCGCCGCTTCCTCACGCAGCTCTTTGGGGAGAAGGCAGAAGTCGTCGAGGGCACGTACCTGGCACAGACCGAGGCTAACTACGTCGTCTTGAAGCCCTACTGTAATACCCAACGGAAGATCGAGCGTATCTTTGCCGGGCGGACTGACGCGGAGTCCCTCCGCATCCGCGATGGACTTTATGCGATAGCCAACGAGGTGCTCTTCCTGCGGGATACCAAGGAGCCGGACAAGTTCCACCCGCGAATCTCGGCCAGCCAGTCGTTCGCTTACAAGGAACTATCTGAACCGGAGCGCTATGCCTTCGACCAGCTATACTGGCACTTCTTCTACCACCGGCACAACGAATACTGGAAGGAGACGGCCTTAGGTCGCCTCACACCGCTCGTCGGATGTACCGACATGCTAGTCTGCGGGGAGGATCTCGGGATGATACCTAGCTCCGTGCCGGATGTCATGCACAAGCTCCAGATATTCTCCCTCGAGATAGAACGGATGCCGAAGACCTCGCACGTCGAGTTTACCGATCTGGCCAACATCCCGTATCACGCCATCTGCACCACCTCGACCCACGACATGTCGCCCCTCCGAGGCTGGTGGAAGGAAGACCGCGAGCGTACGCAACGGTACTTCAACACGGTATTGCACCGCGAGGGACAGGCGCCGACCGACTGTCCGTCCGAAGTTATCGAGCAGATTCTCTTCAGGCACCTCTCGTCGCCCGCGATGTTCACCATCATACCGCTGCAGGACTGGTTTGCGCTGGATGACAGCATCAAACGTCCGGATGCCGAGGCAGAGCGCATCAACGTCCCGGCCGACTCGCACCACTATTGGCGGTACAGGATGCATATTACCCTCGAGCAGCTCATGCAGGCCGACAGCTTCAACCAGCACGTCCGGCGTCTGGTAGAAAGCTCGGGGCGCAAGTAGCGAATTTGCCCCAAGACCCGCCACGAGGCGGATAAAACAGGCGAAAGCAGGGAAGACAAGCGAGTCCCTGCTTTCGCCTGCTTTGTTTTTAACCAGACCTTGAATGAAATCCTCAGCAAGACCTTCCTTAGGAAACAGAAACGTAACCGAAGTGAAACGGGAACCACACTGCGCTGTCTCCGTGTTGAAATACCACCGGCCTACCTTTGCAGCGTGAAAATAAGATAACGAGATGAAAAGAAAGAGACTTTGGTTAGTGATTGCCCTGTGCATCCCGGCAGCAATGCTGAAAGCTGCTGACATCCGAGGCGTTATAATCGATAAAAGCAATCAGGAGCCGCTTATCGGAGCGACCGTACAGATTGCCGGCACGACGATAGGCGCCATCACAGACATCGACGGAAACTTCTCCCTTACAGGCTTGGACGACGGAACGTACACGCTCGTCGCATCGTACGTCTCATATAAAGAAGAACGCGTGCAGGTAGATACCCGGAAGCAGGAGTTCCTGACCATCGCCTTGACCGTGGATGAGCACCAACTGGACGAGGTTACAGTCTCGGCACGCAAGAAACTCGAGTCGGAGCAAGCGCTCCTGATGGAACGCAAGAAAGCCTCCGTTGCAATCGAGAATATAGGCTCGAAAGAGATGAGCATCAAGGGTATATCGACCGTAGAAGATGGGGTGAAGAAGCTCACGGGCATCTCCATTGCCTCGGCAGGACAGTTGATCGTCCGTGGGTTGGGCGACCGCTACAGTACGACGACGCTGAACGGCTTGCCCATCGCCTCCCCCAACCCTGATAACAAGCTGATACCGCTCGACCTGTTTCCCACATCGACGGTCAAGAACGTAACGGTCAGCAAGGTTTATGAGGCAAGCTCCTTTGCCGACTATTCAGGCGCACATATTGACATTAGTACGAAGGAACAGACGGGTGCAGACTTCTTCTCGTTCTCCGTCAATGCAGGCGGGAAGTTCAACACGCTCGGGAAGGACTTCTATCACATGGACAGGAGCGGGACACTCTTCAAGAACAACAATATGAGTGCCAGCATACTGAATATGCCACTGAAAGACTTTGAGGACTACAGTAGGACAACGAATGTCTTTCATACCACCTTTGAGACAAGCAAACGGACGTCTCTCCCGGAGTTCGGCGGGAACATCGGGTTTGGCAAGACATTTGACCTGAACGGGCATGGCTTGAGCCTCCTTGCCTCCTTAGGAATCAGCAACTCTCAGCAGAAAATGAGCGACGCGTGGGTGCGGACACTGGAGGCTACCGGGACGACAGTGAATGAGTTCATGTATGACAGCTATATGAACGAACTAAAGATAGCCGGGCTGGGTAGCGTGTCGTATCAGCTGCGCGGGGCGGATATGCTGGGGTACACCTTCTTCTATGCCCGCAATGCAAGTGATACGTACCTCGACCGTGAAGGCGTGGATTACGAAGACCATCATCTCCGGGGGAGCCACAATGTAACTCACATTTACACCTTGCAGAACCACCAGTTGAACGGAAAACATACACTGGGCGAATGGAGCTTGGCGTGGGGAGGCTCGTACAGCAAGACCGGCAGTGATGAGCCTGACCGACGACAGGTAATGTTCATCGACGAGGATGGTACGTTGAGCTTATTTAAACTCAACCGACAAGAGACAATGCGCTACTTCGGGGAACTGGACGAGGAAGAGTGGGCGGCCAATGTCAGCACCACCTACGCGTTCGGAGAGGCCAACAAGGTGCAATTCGGCTTCAACTATAAAGATAAAAGCCGCAACTACAGCAGTACGCGCTTCTACTATAACTTGAATCGGTTGAATCCCGTCGTTACAGACATTTACCATACCAACGATTATCTGAATCAAGCGAATATAGAGAATGGAACCATAACCCTACAACGAAGCCGTCAGCCGCGCGACGGGTATGATGCCGGAAACCGTATCTACGCGGGCTACCTGTCGGCTGACTACTATCCTACCGAGCGATTGCTGTTAAACCTTGGCGTACGCTTTGAGGCAAGCCGGCAATGGGTTGATTACGCGGGGGATGATGGAGTGATACGACATCGGGACTTGGATAAGGACGACTTCTTCCCGGCGGCAAACTTGAAATATCAGTTGAGCGACGTGCAGAGCCTACGCTTATCTTTCTCGCGTACCATTACTCGCCCGTCATTTATCGAGATGGCGCCCTTTCTCTATCAGGAGTCTTACGGTGCAGCGCAGATACGCGGTAACGCCGAGTTGGAGAATGGGTACAACTACAATCTCGACCTGCGATATGAACTCTTCAGTGAGAATCAGGACATGGTATCGGTAACAGGCTATTACAAGCACCTAAATGCTCCGATAGAGCGCGTACAGACGTTGGCCGGTGGTGCCGCCGTCCATTCCTTCCGAAACGCAGAGAATGGTCTGGCTGCCGGCGTCGAGATTGAGCTTCGCAAAGCTATCTTGCAAGATTTGAAGGTCGGTGTGAACGGTTCGTTCATGTACACAAATGTAAAGCTGCCAGAAGGTGGGGTTTACACCAATAGCCAGCGTGCACTGCAAGGGGCATCTCCGTATCTGGTCAATGCTGACCTTACTTACACTCCGAGAATCAATGAACGGATGATGCTCTCGGCCGCCCTGCTCTATAATCTGCAAGGGCCTCGTATCCACTCTGTCGGTATCTCGGGATTAGGTGATATCAAACAACGCCCGCAGCATACGCTCAACTTCAACGCCAGTTTGCAGCTGAACGAGCGTATGTCCCTGAAGCTACAGCTGAATGATATTCTGAACCAGGATATTGTCTTCCGGCAAGAAGTCCCCAGCCAGAATACGACTCTTGAGGTGGAGCGATTCAAAAGGGGTACCAGCTTCGAGGTTGGTTTCAGCTATACTCTCTGATCTTTGAATATATTCTAATTAATAAATCACTTATAAAACATGAAACGTATGAAATCTGTAAGTTGGAAATTCTTAACCATGTCAATGGTTGCTAGTATGATGGCTTTCGCTGCTTGTAGCGATGACGACGAACCGACTCCGGACCCTAATCTTACTCCTGAGCCTACGCCAGACCCTGTCGAGTATGTCTTGGAGGGTGAAATCACTGAAGACCTCTCTCTCGAGGCTGGCCAGACCTATACTTTGAACGGTGGTGTCCATGTCAAGAGCGGTGCGACTCTGACAATCCCTGCAGGGACTAAGATTGTCGCTCAATATGACGATGTTGTTGATTATCTTCTCATCGAGCAGGGTGCCAAAATCAATGCCAACGGTTCGGCCGAGAACCCAATCATCATGACCTGCGATCGTGAGGAACCAGGCGCATGGGGTGGCCTCCACATCTGTGGTTACGCGCATACAAATGCTTCCGGTGGTGTCGGCAGCTCTGAAATCGGCGCGGCAAGCTATGGTGGAGATAACGACGCGGACAATTCCGGTACATTGCGTTATATCCGTCTTGAGTACACTGGTTATGCCTTCGATGAAGAACATGAAGCTAATGGTGTTTCTTTCTATGGCGTCGGAAACGGAACTACAGTGGAATATCTCCAGGCTTATAAAGGTTCTGACGATGGTTTCGAGTTCTTCGGCGGCTCTGTAAACGTGAAACACATGGTGGTTACAAGCTGTAGCGATGACTCCTTCGATTGGACGGAAGGTTGGAATGGCAAGGGCCAATTCCTCGTGGCTTACCAGGAAGCTGAATCGACCCTCGGCTATGATTGCGACTGCTTGATGGAATGCGACAACAATGGTACCGACTTCGCTGCCGAGCCGATAGCCCATCCCGTCCTCGCAAATGTTACGTTAATCGGGAATGGTGGTGAGAAACAGGGCGTCCGTCTCCGTGCCGGCACGCAGGTTGAGCTTTACAATGCGCTCATCTCCGGAAAGGCGTTGCCATTGACTGTCGAAACGGCTGAGACTGAGAATGCGCTCTTGGAGGATACTTCCAAACTGCAGTTCGTGGCTATCAGCGGCGAATTGGACTCTAAAGAGGGTATCTACGTGAATGATAACTTCGCAACGGGCGAAGGCAACTTGACAAACCAGGAGTTTTCTTTCGACGACCTCTATATCGGCACGGTTGAAGGGGGTACGGAAGTTAACGATGCTTTCTTCGACGCTGCTCCTTACAAAGGCGCCGTATCGGCCGATAACAACTGGACTGCCGGCTGGACTTTATAATATGCCAACTTCTCCACATAAATAGAACACACACTTTCTCTTTTCACACGCGGGTGGCGCCGGTCCCTTGGTGTCGCCCGCGTATTGTATGTTTCCGCAGGCTTTTATACTCTGAAAGTCAAGTTTTGAAGCTCTCCCGCTTCTTTCCCCGATTTATTTTGTACTTTTGCGCTCGCAAACATAGTTTTTTTGTTTATTCATAAAAAATAGATATAATGGAATTAGCAAGTAAGTATAATCCCGCAGATGTAGAGGGGAAATGGTACCAGTATTGGCTGGATCATAAATTATTTAGTTCGAAACCCGACGGACGTGAACCTTACACCGTCGTCATCCCTCCCCCTAATGTTACGGGTGTCCTTCACATGGGACACATGCTTAACAACACGATTCAGGATATCCTTGTCCGCCGTGCCAGAATGAAAGGCAAGAATGCCTGCTGGGTTCCGGGCACGGATCATGCGTCTATTGCTACGGAGGCTAAGGTAGTGAACAAATTGGCCAAAGAAGGTATCAAGAAGACGGATCTTACGCGCGAAGAGTTCCTGAAACATGCTTGGGCCTGGACCGATGAGCACGGAGGAATTATCCTCAAACAGTTGAGAAAACTGGGTGCGTCGTGCGACTGGGATCGTACAGCCTTCACGATGGACGATACGCGCAGCGCAAGCGTTATCCGGGTCTTTGTCGATCTCTATAACAAGGGTTTGATCTATCGCGGGGTGCGAATGGTCAATTGGGACCCGAAAGCATTGACCGCCCTCTCCGACGAAGAGGTGATTTACAAGGAAGAACATAGTAAATTGTATTATCTCCGCTATAAAGTTGAAGGCGAAGATGGCCGCTATGCGGTCGTGGCTACTACGCGCCCCGAAACGATTATGGGGGATACAGCCATGTGTATCAACCCGAATGACCCCAAGAACCAATGGTTGCGCGGCAAGAAAGTCATCGTGCCGTTGGTAAACCGTGTCATCCCCGTCATCGAAGACGACTATGTGGACATCGAGTTTGGTACGGGTTGCCTTAAAGTTACGCCGGCACACGATGTCAATGACTATATGCTGGGTGAAAAGCATAATTTGCAGTCGATTGATATCTTCAACGATAATGGTACGATTTCCGAAGCCGCAGGTCTCTATGTGGGCATGGACCGTTTCGATGTCCGCAAACAAATCGAAGAGGACCTTCAGGCTGCCGGACTGCTCGAGAAAGTGGAAGCCTATACGAATAAAGTCGGATTCTCAGAACGCACAAATGTCCCCATCGAGCCTAAACTTTCGATGCAGTGGTTCTTGAAGATGCAGCACTTTGCAGATATGGCTTTGCCTCCGGTCATGAATGACCAACTCCGGTTCTTCCCCCCGAAATATAAGAATACCTATAAAAACTGGTTGGAAAATATCAAAGACTGGTGCATCAGCCGTCAGCTTTGGTGGGGCCACCGTATTCCGGCGTATTTCCTCCCGGCCGGGGGTTATGTCGTGGCCGAAACGCCCGAAAAGGCGTTGGAACTGGCGCGTGAGAAGTCCGGAAATGCCGATTTGCAGCTTTCCGACCTCCGTCAGGACGAGGATTGCCTGGATACATGGTTCTCCTCTTGGCTGTGGCCTATCTCGCTGTTCAACGGAATCTTGGATCCGGATAACGACGAGATTAAATACTACTATCCGACAAGCGATCTGGTTACGGGTCCGGATATTATCTTCTTCTGGGTTGCTCGTATGATTATGGCCGGATATGAATACCGTGGCGACATGCCTTTCCGGAATGTGTATTTTACGGGTATCGTTCGCGACAAAATCGGCCGCAAGATGTCCAAGTCTCTTGGCAACTCGCCAGACCCGCTCGAACTTATCGACAAGTATGGTGCCGACGGGGTACGCATGGGCATGATGTTGGCCGCGCCTGCCGGCAACGATATATTGTTTGATGAAGCCTTGTGCGAACAGGGTCGAAACTTCAACAATAAGATTTGGAATGCGTTCCGACTGGTAAAAGGCTGGAACGTAAGTGCCGAGGCCGAGCAGCCCGAGTGCTCCCGCGTCGCCACAGCTTGGTTCCAGGCGACTTTGGATAAAACCATCGCGGAACTGGACGACCTCTTCGGCAAGTATCGCCTCAGCGAGGCATTGATGTTGGTTTACAAGCTCTTCTGGGACGAATTTTCGGGATGGTACCTGGAAATGGTCAAGCCGGCCTTCGGTTCGCCGATAGACAAGAAGACTTATGAGCAAACGCTCTCATTCTTCGATTGTCTGCTCCGCCTGCTCCATCCTTTCATGCCTTTCATCACGGAAGAACTTTGGCAGCATCTGGCCGACCGCAATCCGGGCGAAAGCCTCATGGTTCAGCTTGTCCCCGAGGCCAAAACGTTCGATTCGGAATTGCTCGTCCGCTTTGAAACGGTGAAAGAGGTGATTGGCGGCATCCGCACCATCCGTCTCCAGCGGAATATCCCGCAGAAGGAACAGCTCGCGCTCGAAATTGTCGGAAAAAATCCTGTCGCAGAGATCAACGCGGTCATCGCCAAACTTTGCAACCTCAGCGCAATCAGCGAGGTCAGTGCCAAGTCCGAAGGCGCCGCAGCATTCCTGGTCGGCACGACAGAATACGCCGTACCGCTGGGTTCGTTGATTAACGTCGAGGAAGAACTGAAAAAACTTGAAAACGATTTGAAATATCAGGAAGGTTTCCTCCAAAGCGTGCTGAAGAAACTGGGTAACGAGAAGTTCGTCAGCAAAGCCCCGGCATCAGTCATCGAGATGGAGCGGAAGAAACAAGCCGACGCAGAAACAAAAATCGCTGCCCTCCGCGAGAGCATCGCAGCGTTGAAAAAATAATTTGTTCACTATTTTTACTCATTAAAATTTGACAATTTGGGTAGCCCTTCTGCGTGAGCAGCGGGGCTATCTTTTTTCCCTCTCGTCCGAACGGCGATTTTTCCCGCTACGGCAAAAACGAAGCAGGCCGGCGCAGCCACCCGCCCCTCATCGGGGTGAAGTAGCTCGCCGGCCTGCTTTCGTCTCCGCTACGTAGGTTATTGAACTACGGGGCGGTCGTCCTCGGTTGGTTTCTGGTCTTCAGAGCCTTCCTCGGGTTGCTCGCCCTCCGGTTTGTCGGTTTCGGAGCCGGTGTTGCCCGTGTCGGTAGTCGGTTTGTCGGTCTCGGAGGTGTTGCCACCCGTGTTTTCCTCCGGTTTTTGGGTATTGGAGGTATTATTATCGGTATTCGTTTCCGGTTTCTTGTTTTCTTCCTTATCTTTGTCCGTCGAATTATTCGGCTTGTCGGAGGTGTTTTTGTCCTTCGGCTTGTCGCTGCCCGATTGGGCGACTTTGGTCTTGTACGTCTTGATAATGGCATTTATAGAGAGGATAATATCCCGGATCGGGTCATTATCCACGTTTCTGCTCTGGACAGAGGGCAGGTCCGGTTCTTCCTCGCCTTCGGTTTCCTCGTCGGCAAGGCTTTGCAGCCTGCTCTGCGAGTTAATTACCTCGACGACATCGTTGAACGCCTTGTCCATCACCTTCCTCGCCTCCTTGTAGGTAGGCGAATCATCGCGGTCCTCCTGCATCCGCTCGCGAGAGACCTCGATGAAGGCATCGTTTGCCGCCTTCATCTTCGCGACGTTGTCAGTCAGACCGAAATGCGCCACCCAATCCTTGTAAGGGGCGACGCCCATATCATCTGTCAAGTCCGTCATGTTGGCCGAACGCACGGCGCAGCCATACTTCGACATTGTCCCGTAGGCATCGATTTTGTTAATCAGTTTCCTCGCATTTTCCAAGTCCGTCTCGTCGTTGCTCATCTTCTCGGCGAGGACGTGAAGACGGAAACGACGATATTCCCTGAGGCGCAGGCGGTCTTTTTCATCCATTATAACCGTCAGATTATTAACCCGCTGCGCCGCGAAGGTATCGCCCATCAGCTTTAACCCCTCCTTGTATCTTTCGTACACTTTGCTGATGCGCAGCGCCTTTAACCCGACGCGATTGAATTCATAATCCGAGTCTTTCATGAACTGCCAGTAAAGCGAGTTTGACATCGACCGCAACTGGAATCTTTGGATTTGATCCGTAACTTTTGTTTTTGTCTTTTTCATAATCTGTCTGTATTTATAGTTTCACTTTAAAATTTGTCTTGTTTTTCTCTGTTTCCACGGCGACGAACTGAGAACAAGTGTGATTTTAACTCTAGGAAACAGTAACGGACTTTTCCCACCCTGTTTTTAACTCTAGGAAACCTTCGAGGCTCGAGATCATAATGGGATTTAACTCTAGGAAACCTTCTTAAACAATTCCCACCCTGAATTTAACGCTAGGAAACAGTAACGGGCTGAGTCCATAAAGAACCTTAACGAAATACCGGAAATAAAAAAAAACCGCCGGCTATGAGGATAACGATTTCCAAGAATCGGACCTCATAGTCGGCGGTTTTGTATTATTCTTGACAAATCGTGAAGATTTGCCGCAAATATATAACCGATTTTTATTCTTTGCAAATATTTGGCTTCAAAACTACTCCGAGGCTGCGTTTTCCGTCCATTTTGATGACCATCGGGGCTTTGGTGCGGACGTGGCGGAGAAATTCGGTCTCTTCGACAGCTTCGATTCCGTCGAGATAGGCTTCATCGAACCAGCCATCGCCCTTGAAAGGATTTATCGTGAAATATCCCACCCCGAAGGAAGTCAAGTTTTGGAAGAAATGCGTACCCTGGCTGGGGTCGATGCGGTAGTTTTCGAGTCCGCATTCGACGATGACGCGCGCATTGCTGATATGCGGCCATTTCACCGGGATTCCGAGCCAGGGGTCGCTGCTTCCCCAACGTCCCGGGCCGACGAGGACGTAGCTCTCGCCCCTCTCCGTGAATTTACGGTTGATGCGGTCGATGTCGTAGGCTATCAACTGGTTATTGGCCGAGTTGAAGGCCTCGCTCTTGACGTAAACTACGTCGCAGACGTCGTTCATGATGCCATGCCCAAGGACACTTGTGGAAGAGAGGACGGTCTCCTCCGGACGGATTTGCGTCAGGTCTTCCTCCATGACTTCCTTGTTGTCCACGATGGGACGAATCTGTAGCATGTAAAATATGCCTTGATGCGGGTCCTTCGCGTCGATATTGACGGCGAATTCGATCTCGATCGGGCGCCCCATCTCCTCTTGACCGATTTTCAGCAGCTCGTCGAGTGTGGATGCGAGCGGAAGGACATCGTGCTGGAGCAGGTTGGCGAAGGAAAGTATTTTTCGGCCGCCGGGGTAGTAGCCCTCGCGAATAATCTGATCGTAAGGGTCGTAGGTCGAGACTATGAACCGCAGCGATCCGTCGGCATCGGCGTTCTTCAGGTTCAGGCGGAGGAGGTTGAAGGCGTCATCAGGCTCGAAACGTTCTGCCATATTCTCCAAATCGAGCGCATAGAAGCGGGTCTGGGTCTCGCGCAAGGCTAAATCCATCGTACTGAGCTGGAGGATATTGTGGGCATGGCGCGGGGAGAAACGAAGGGTTACGCCGCCATCGACGATATACTTCCCCAAGCCGAGGGCGATGTTGGCTATACCATCCTCCGCCTTCTCATTCCCGATAGGATAGAAGTTGAGGGAGCGGGCGACGCCCGAAATCGTCGGATAAAAGTGGGTGCCATAGCGGTTTCCGACTACTTCCTGCAAAACGACCGCCATCTTCTCCTGATCGATAAGGTTCGACGTGGCAGTCATATACGCCTTGCTGTCGCGATAGAAGACGGAGGCGTAAACAGCCTTGATAGCATCGCTGACCGTGCGCAGCATCTCGTATTTTTCGTCGATTTTGGGTACCATATACGTTGAATAGATGCCGGCAAAGGGCTGATAGTGTGAGTCCTCGAGCAAACTGGAGGAGCGGATGGCGATTGGGCTTTTCACTACGTCCAAAAACGCCATGAGGTCCTCGATAAGGCGCGTGGGGAGGCTGGCACGGAGGAAATAGCGGAGAATCTCGGCGTCCTCGATGTCTGTTAATGCTATGGAATAGAGTTCGTTCGTCTCCATGAACTCGTCGAAGATATCGGTGCAGATGACGACCGTCTTCGGAATCGTTACGTGGAAATTGTCCTGGTCGAGCTTGGGGTAACGCTTTATCATGGCGCCGATGAAGGCGAGGCCACGTCCCTTCCCCCCCAAGGAGCCGTTTCCGATGCGGGCAAAGTTGCTGTACTCGTCGAATCTGTCCTTTTTATAGATGGCGACGACGCCGGAATTCTTCATTTTGCGGTATTGGACGATGAGGTCGAAGATGAGCTTGCGCGCCTCGTCCATATCGTGATAGTCAGAGACATCGACGTGTTTGAGGACTTCGGCGGGGGGAAAAATCGCGCGGGAATAGAAGAAACGCGAGAAATGGTTGCGCGAGAGGTGGTAGGCCAGCGAGTCGTCGGGGATTTGGAAGATCTTGCGCTGGAGGTCCTTGAGGTCGGTGATGCGCATAATCTCCTCGCGGGTCTTGGGATTGAGTATGACGAAGTCGCCGAAGCCGAAGCGGTCGGTGATTTTCTCCCTCAAGTCCTGCGGATAGCTCTTGGAGTTCTTGTCGATGAATGACGCGCCCAATTCGTTGGCGAAACGGATGTTATCGGCCTCCGAAGACTCGAGGATGAGGGGGATGATGGAGCCGCTCGAGTTTATATACTGGCCAAGACGGTAGCCGGCCATCGGATCCTTCTCTCCCGCGCGCATGAAGCTCATGTCGGAGACTACGCCCAGTATGTTTTCCTTGTATTGCTCGAGGATGCGGATAGCTTCCTCGTACGTCCTGGCCAATTTAATCTTGGGGCGGCCACGCATACGGAGCTTTTGCAAGTGCTCGTTGAGGGCTTCCTTCGAGAACTCCTGGCTTTGCTCCAAAACGAACTTGTAGAGGTGCGGGAGCGCGGACGAATAGAAGCGGACGGAGTCCTCGACGAGGAGGATAATCTGTACGCCGACGCTGGCGACGTCCTGCGGGGCATTCATCTTGTCCTCGATAAGCTTGATGATGGCGAGGAGGAGTTCGGAATTGCCTAACCAGCAGAAAACGTAGTCGATGGCGCTGAGGTCCTCGTTCGCCACGCGCTTGGAGACCTCCTTCGAGAAGGGAGTGAGGACGACAATAGGGATGCTGGGATAGCGGAGCTTGATTTCTTTTGCGGTAGCAAAAATATCGCGATGGTCCATATTGGGCATACAGATGATGAGCTCGAAATTGCGATTTTCGAGTTCGGCCAAGGCTTCATCCTCGGTTGTTACTTGGGTGAAGCGCGGGGGATAGCTCAAATTGAGCGCAGTGTACTCGTTGAAGATTTTTTCATCTACTCTGCCGTCGTCTTCGAGCATGAAGGCGTCGTACTTGGTGGCGATAAGAAGGACGTTGTAAATTCTTTTGTTCATCAGATTTGCGAAGGGCGTATCTCTGAACACTAAGTCTTTTAAATTAGGAATTCCGCTCATACAAATAAAAAAAATTGTGATTGAGCTCCAAAAATAGCGAATCTTAGTAAAATTCGCAAAGGTTAACTTCAAATAGGGGAAAAAGAAAAGGCCGCTCCTCGCGAAGCAGCCTTTCCACAGCTATGAGAAAAGTTATTATCTATTAGTCTTTCAATTTTGCCTTTAAGAACTCGCGGTTGAGGCGGGCGATGTTGCTAACCGAAATATTCTTCGGGCACTCCATTTCGCAAGCACGAGTATTCGTACAGTTACCAAAACCGAGCTCGTCCATCTTCGCAACCATCGCTTTTGCACGGCGGGCAGCCTCTACGCGGCCTTGCGGAAGCAGTGCCAACTGGCTAACCTTAGCGGAAACGAACAACATGGCTGAACCGTTCTTGCACGCAGCGGCGCAAGCTCCGCAACCGATGCAAGCAGCGGCGTCCATAGCGAGGTCGGCATCCTTTTTAGGAATAGGAATTGCGTTCGCATCAGGAACACCACCTGTATTAACGGATACGAAACCTCCGGCCTGCATAATCTTGTCATACGCCGAACGATCGACCATCAAGTCGCGGATTACCGGGAATCCAGCCGAACGCCACGGTTCAATCGTAATAGTTTCTCCGTCGTGGAAGCGACGCATATAGAGCTGGCAAGTCGTAGCTCCTGTTGCCGGTCCGTGCGGATGTCCGTTCACATACAACGAGCACATACCGCAGATACCTTCGCGGCAATCGTGGTCGAATACGATTGGCTCTTTGCCTTCTTTCACCAAGCGCTCGTTCAGGATGTCCAGCATTTCCAAGAAAGAAACGCTCTGGTGGATTTCCATCGGGTAAGTCTCGAATTGTCCTTTGGCTTTCGGACCTTTCTGACGCCAAACCTTTAGGGTGACTTTTATATCTTTATCCATATCTTTCTACGTTTTGAAATTGAGTTATTACTTCTTGTAATTACGTGTTTGCGGAGTAACGAACTGATAGTTCAAATCTTCCTTCAACAGGACAGGATCCTTGTCCTCGCCCTGGTATTCCCAGCAAGCGACGTACATGAACTTGTCGTCGTGGCGGAGAGCTTCGCCTTCTTCCGTCTGATGTTCTACGCGGAAGTGTCCACCGCAAGATTCAGCACGGTTCAAGGCATCGCGGGCCATCAACTCACCGATTTCGAGGAAGTCAGCCACACGCAGAGCCTTTTCAAGCTCGGTGTTCTGGTCGTCGCCCGAACCCGGAATGAAGACATTGCTCCAGAATTCCTTCTTCAGGTCTTTCAACATCTTGATAGCTTCCTGCAAACCTTTTTCGTCGCGAGCCATACCGATGTGTTCCCACATGATGTGTCCCAGACGTTTGTGGATTGAATCGACAGTTTCTTTACCCTTAATGCTCATCAGTTTGTTGATACGTTCCTTGATTGCCTTTTCAGCAGCGTCGAACTCTGGCAGGTCAGTGCTGAAGCGTGGAACCTGAATCTGGTCAGACAAGTAATTCTGAATTGTATAGGGCAATACAAAGTAACCATCAGCCAAACCTTGCATCAATGCAGAAGCACCCAGACGGTTAGCTCCGTGATCAGAGAAGTTAGCCTCACCGATAGCGAACAGACCCGGGATAGAAGTCATCAATTCATAATCTACCCACAGACCACCCATCGAGTAGTGCAATGCCGGGTAAATCATCATCGGAGTTTCGTATGGATTATCGTCCGTGATTTCTTCGTACATATCGAACAAGTTTCCATATTTCTGCTTAACCACTTCTTTACCCAGACGGCCGATAGCTTCCGAGAAGTCGAGGAATACAGCACGACCCGTGTTGTTTACACCGTAACCTGCATCGCAACGTTCCTTAGCAGCACGAGAAGCCACGTCGCGCGGTACCAAGTTACCGAAGGCCGGATAGCGGCGTTCCAAATAGTAATCGCGGTCTTCTTCCGGAATATCTTTACCTTTCTTCGTACCTGCCTGCAGAGCCTTGGCATCTTCCAATTTCTTCGGAACCCAGATACGACCATCATTACGCAAAGACTCGGACATCAACGTCAGCTTTGACTGGAAGTCGCCCTTCACCGGAATACAAGTCGGGTGAATCTGTACCATACAAGGATTTGCGAAGTAAGCACCCTTCTTGTAGCACTGCCAAGCGGCAGAACCGTTAGACGCCATCGCGTTTGTGGACAAGAAGAAGGTATTTACATAACCACCCGTTGCTACGACTACGGCGTGAGCGGCATAGCGTTCAATCTTACCTGTAATCAAGTTACGAGTGATGATACCACGAGCACGACCGTCGATAATCACGACATCCAACATCTCGTGGCGGTTGTACATCTTCACCTTGCCTTTGCCAATCTGACGGCTCAACGCTGAATAAGCACCCAAAAGCAACTGCTGACCGGTCTGGCCACGGGCATAGAACGTACGCGATACCTGAGCACCACCGAACGAACGGTTATCCAGCAAACCACCATATTCACGAGCGAAAGGAACACCCTGCGCTACGCACTGGTCGATGATGTTATTGGATACTTCAGCCAAACGATATACGTTAGCTTCGCGAGCACGGTAGTCGCCACCTTTGATTGTATCATAGAACAAACGATAAACAGAGTCGCCATCGTTCTGATAGTTCTTAGCTGCATTGATACCACCCTGAGCCGCGATAGAGTGTGCACGGCGAGGAGAATCCTGAATACAGAAGTTCAATACGTTGAATCCCATTTCTGCCAAAGAAGCAGCCGCAGATGCACCAGCCAAACCAGTACCGACTACGATAATGTCCAAACGACGCTTGTTAGCAGGGTTCACCAATTTCTGGTGAGCTTTATAATTTGTCCACTTCTCAGCCAACGGGCCTTGAGGTATTTTAGAATTTATTTCAGCCATATTCTTTTCTTTTTAATTGTTTATGCTCCTACACCATTCAGATAGAAGATAATCGTTACGATTGCAAACAAACCACAGATGATTGTTGCCACCCACTTAGAGATGCATTCCCAGCGGCTCAACCAGATGTTGTTATTCCAACCTAAGGTTTGGATTGCCGACCAGAAGCCATGGGTCAAGTGGAACCACAAAGCTGCAAACCAGATGAGATACAATACCGTGTTCACGATATTTCCCTGGAAGTAGAAATTGATGAACGCAGCACCATCCGTCGGAGCAATCTCACCGTGAACACCAGCCAATTCTGCCAACATCATGTTTGCCCAGAAGTGGGTCAAGTGCAGAATCAAACCTAAAATCACGATGACGCCCAGAACGAACATGTTCTGCGAAGCCCATTCTACCCCTTTCGGGCGAGCACTTGTCGCATAGCGGTCAGCACCACGTGCGCGACGGTTTTGCAATGTCAGCATGATAGCATACACGAAGTGAACTACCACACCCGCAGCCAACACCAATGTACCTACCAACGCGTACCAATTCGTACCCAGCAACTCACAAACCATGTTGTAAGCCTCGCCGGAGAATACCGCCGCGATGTTCATACACAGGTGGAACAACAAGAACAGAATTAGGAAGAGACCTGATATACTCATTATCAGCTTCCTCCCGATAGAAGAATTAAGTAACCACATAAGATAATAATTTAAGTTATTTAATTGTGTTAAAAATCTTCGGATATACAAGCGTTTTTAATGATTGCAAAGGTAAGTGAATTCTACAATTCACGCAAAGGAAACGAGGAAATATTTCTACATATTCTTCATTGTGTCGGATGAAAACTCTTTTTCTCCGGGACTAATTCTTAAAACAAAGGCTTAGTTTTTAAAAACTAAAGCTTGGTTTTTGAAAACTGAATCTTGGTTTTTAAAAACTAAAGTTTAGTTTTAAGTTTAGGTCGGCTCCCGGCAAAGTTTTGTCCCGAGGCAACGAACTTTTCCCCCGGACAATTCCAACTTTTGTCCGGCATATCGCTATCTTTGCCCTACCTGAATTTCAAAATTGTAAAACGATGAAAACATTACAACACGACGACAAGAAACTGATTGAGGAAGTGATTCGCGACTGCGACATCTGCTTCATCGGCATGGCGGATACGGACGGGACGCCCTACGTCATCCCTATGAATTTCGGCTACCAAGCGGGGACGCTCTATCTGCATTCGGCACAAGAAGGGCGGAGTATCTCTATTCTGAGCCGGAACCCGCGCCTCTGCGTCTCGTTCTGCAGCGACCGCGAACTGCTTTATCAAAACGAAGAGGTGGCTTGCAGCTATCGGATGCGGGCAAAGAGTGTGATTGCTTGGGGAAAAGTGGAATATGTAGAAGATTTCGAGGCGAAGGTCGAGGCGCTGAACATCATCATGCGGCAATACTCGAACCGCGAGTTCAAATACGGTGCCCCGGCTGTGCGGAACGTAAAGATTTGGAAAGTCGAGCTGGAGGAAGTGTCTTGCAAAGAGTTTGCTGCTCCTTATAAACGGAATTAGTATAGCCTGCCGGAAAAGAACAGAGGGCACAAAGTATCAAAAACCTTGTGCCCTCCATATTATTATAAAAGGAAGAACTTATTTCATTTCCCAAGTCTCACCGCTCAAGAGGTATTCCTTCAATGTGCGGCAAGGCATCTTCGCCTGGACATCGGCAAGCTGCTGATGAACGGATTCGTCGTACGTCGGGGTTTCCACATCGCGGATAATACCCAGAGCTACCGGCATATCGCCGCTCATCATCGCCAGCATCATGTGCAAGGTATTGTCTTTGCAATGTGCATCGTGAACGAGCACGTCGTCGAGGGTATAACCATCCTGACCGATAGTTACGGACTTCAGTTTCAAACCATCCAAGACGATACCTTTGTCATTGTTGGCTCCGTAAATCATCTTTTCGCCGTGGCGGAGGAAGATGGTACGGTCGGCGCGGAATTCCTTATCGGTAATCTGTTTGTGGATACCGTTGTTGAATATCATACAGTTTACCAATACTTCCGTTACCGAAGCTCCTTTGTGGCGAGCCGAAGCAGCCAGGATATCCGTCGTATTCTTCAAGTCCACGTCAATCGTGCGGGCAAAGAAGTTGCCGCGAGCACCCAACGCCAGTTCGGCCGGGATGAACGGGTCTTCTACCGTACCGTAAGGAGAACTCTTCGACACGAAGCCACGGTCGGATGTCGGTGAATACTGTCCTTTCGTCAAACCATAGATTTTGTTATTGAAAAGGACAATGTTCAAATCCACATTACGACGTACGGCATGGATGAAGTGGTTACCACCGATAGCCAAGCAGTCGCCATCGCCGGTAATCAACCAAACGCTCAAGTCGGGACGAGCCGTCTTGACTCCTGTCGCGATAGCCGCGCCACGTCCGTGAATCGTATGGAATCCGTATGTATTCATATAATAAGGTAAGCGGGAAGAACACCCGATACCTGAGATGACCGCCATATTGTGGGGAGCAACACCCACCTCAGCCATCGCTTTGTGCAAGCAGTTGAGCACGGCATGGTCGCCGCAGCCCGGACACCAGCGCACATACTGGTCGCTCTTATAATCTTTCGGTTGATATTTTATTTCTTCTGTTGCCATGGTATTACGCCTCCAATATTTTAGTGAATTCTTCGACTAATCTTGATACGATGAACGGCTGTCCCTTCACGCGGTTGAACTGATACGGCTGGAAGCCCGGGTCTTTGCCGCGCAGATAGTTGGCAAACTGTCCGTTGTTCTGTTCAGCTACGACTACCTTCTTGTATTTAGCCAATACTTCCTGCGTGTTCTTCGGCAGCGGGTTGATGAACTTGAAGTGAGCCAATGCCACCTTCTTGCCTTGTTCGCGCATGATTTCCATGGCTTCATACAAGTGTCCGTAGGTTCCGCCCCAACCGACGATAAGCAAGTCAGCATCTTCGTCGCCGATAACCTGCACATCCGGAATATAATCGGCAATCTTGTCTATCTTGGCCTGACGCGTGCGAACCATCTTCTGGTGGTTCATCGGGTCAGTAGAGATAGCACTTGTGTCGAAGTCTTTCTCCAGACCGCCCAGACGGTGCGTGAACCCTTCCGTTCCCGGAATAGCCCAGTAACGTACCAAGCTTTCCTGGTCGCGGCGATACGGTTTCCAAGGTTTGTCGCCCTGATAGTTGGCAACATAGTTCGGCTTGATTTCCGGATATTCTTCCAAGTCCGGCAAGCGCCATGCAGAAGAACCGTTGGCAATGAAGGCATCCGTCAGCAAAATAACCGGCGTCATGTGTTCAACTGCCAGCTTACCTGCCCAGAACGCCATGTCGAAACAGTCTGTCGGCGTCGCAGCAGCCACGACAACAGCCGGACATTCGCCGTTTCGTCCGTACAAGGCTTGCAACAAGTCGGTTTGCTCGGATTTCGTCGGCATACCCGTCGAAGGACCGCCGCGCTGTACATCGATAACAACCAACGGGAGTTCGGCAATCACGGCCAGACCGATGGCTTCGCTCTTCAATGCCAAACCCGGGCCGGAAGTAGATGTCGCAGCCAGACATCCGGCGAAACTTGCTCCGATAGCCGTGCAGACACCGGCGATTTCGTCTTCAGCCTGAACGGTGATAACACCCAAGTCTTTGCGTTTGGAAAGTTCATGCAGGATATCCGTAGCCGGTGTGATAGGATAACTTCCCAGGAAGAGGCGCAGGCCTGCCTTCTCAGCAGCGGCAATCAGACCGTATGAAGTAGCCTTGTTGCCATTGACATCCATATAAATACCCGGCTGCATCTTCTTGCTTTCGATGCGGTAGGTAGAAACAGAGGCATGGATATTGTGGCCGTAGTTGTAACCGTCTGTCAAAGCCTTGATGTTTGCCTGAGCGATGACCGGTTTCTTCGCGAACTTGTTCTGAAGCATGTGCATCGCTTCTTCCAACGGACGCTCGAAAAGCCAGCATATCAACCCGAGGGCGAACATGTTCTTGCAACGGAGCGCCGACTTGTTGTCCAACCCGAAGTCTTTCAGCCCTTCCTTCACCATGCTCGAGATTGATGCGGCAATCACTTGCACACCGGTCAATCCCAGTTCCGTGAACGGGTCATCGGTCGTAAACAAGGCTTTTTCCAAATCGCTCTTCTGGAAAGAATCTGTGTCTATTAATACAATCGCATTCGGTTTCAGATGTTTTACGTTCACCTTCAAGGCAGCAGGATTCATGGCTACCAAAACATCGGCCTTGTCGCCCGGTGTGAAGATTTTACGTGAACCAATATGCACCTGGAAACCAGATACGCCACTCAACGTCCCTTGCGGGGCACGTACTTCGGCAGGATAATCAGGGAAGGTTGAGATTTCATTTCCCAGAATCGCCGACAGGTTTGAAAAGATTGTCCCGGTCAGCTGCATGCCGTCGCCCGAGTCGCCTGAGAAGCGAATCACAATCTCGTCCAACTTTGTTACTTTCGTTTGTTCAGTCATGATATTTAAAGCTTAACGCAACATTATTTAATAGTTGATGTTTGACGTGTGTCAAATCTTCGGCAAAGGAAAGCATAAACTTTGCAATTTCAAACTAAAATGCCGACAAATAAATATCAATATTATTCGAGCGTATATTAAAATAAGATGAAACGTAGTCGCTCACCAGCTTTCCACGGTACAGATAGATGCCGCTGCGGAATCCTGCATCGCTCTGCGCCAGCGTCTGAAGGCTCCCGACGTCGCCCAACTCCAATATGAGCGGCACCAGGACGTTGCTCACCGCCATCGACGTGGTCCGCGCCACCAGGTTGCTCACGTTCGGCTTGCAATAATGCAGCACGCCGTATTGCTCGAACACTTCCGGGTCTTTCGACGACAGGCAACAGGTCGTCTCGAAGCAGCCGCCCTGCGTAACGCGCAAATCTATCAGCAACGCCCCGCGTTTCATCTCCCGAACCAGGTCTTCGGCCACGATGTAGCGCTTTATATTATTAATGTAACGCATTGCCCCTATCACCACGTCTGCCGTGCGGAATGCATTGTGCAAAACATTCGGGTGGAAGTTCGAAGTGAACAACCCATGCCCCAACACGGTCTGTATCCCGCGCAAATTGTTTATATCATTATCGAATACCTTCACCGACGCGCCCAGAGCCAACGCCGCCCGGGCCGCCACCGTCCCGGCATAGCCCGCCCCGACGATGACTACTTCCGTCGGCGACACGCCCGGTATCCCTCCGAGCAAAATGCCCTTTCCTCCATGGGTATTGCTCATCAACTCAGACGCTATCGTGATGGCCGTCGCCCCTTCTATCTCGGAAATCAGGTTCAGGATAGGCGACCGGTGCTCCTCGTCCTGCAAAAGTTCGTATGCCAGGGCATTTACCCGTTTGGCAGAGAGGATGGCGAGCGTCTCGGACTCAAACCGGTGGAGCTGCATCAGCGAAAAGAGCGTCGCACGTGGTTTTATCAGCGTGGCTTCCTCGGGCGTAGGCGGAAGAATCTTCAGGATGACGTCGGCCTGATAGACTTCGGCGGCAGAGGCGACTATCTCGGCCCCGGCTTCAGCGTAATGGTTGTCGGAATAGTTGATTCCCAGCCCCGCGCCTGTTTCCACCCAGACGCGATGTCCCGCCTCGACCAGGATACCGACTGCTTCGGGCGTCAGCGCCACGCGCCGCTCCTCTTCCTCCGTCTCGCGAGGCAGAGCAATCCACAACCGGCACCCCGTCTTTGTCAATTCCTTCAACAATTCCTGCGGGATGTAGTTGCATTGGTTTTGTGCGTCGTTCGTATTCATGTGATATTACTATAATAATTTTATTTCGGCTCGCAAGTTACGACTTATCTCGCTAAGAACAACCCTCCGAGCGATACTTTTTCTTTTTCGCGCCCGTGAAACCCCCAACCTATCGATAGAAAATGCTTTTCACGCCCGCGAAAACGCCGACCGAGCGTTAGAATGCCTTTTCGCGGCCGCGATTTTAACATTCCATCGATAGATTATTAAATAAACAAAACGAAATTCTCCGACCGAGCGTTCGATTTTCATTTTCGCGCCCGCGAAAATGCCGACCGAACGATAGATTTGCCTTTTCGCGGGCGCGAAAAGCAAAACCGAACGAAAGAATTGACTTTTCGCGGAGCGTTACAAGCCGAAGCGCGAGGTATCGATATATTTCGCCGACTTCTCCTTGTAGCCTTTGAAGTTGTAGGTGAAGGTTACCATCACGTTCCGGTACCAATTATCGTACTTGGAATAGTAATTCTGCGTGCCGTAGTTAACCGATATAGGCATACTGGAGGTGTTGAAGATGTCGTTTGCCTGGATATTGAGGATGGCTTTGTCTTTGATGATTTCCCATTTCAGTCCGGCGGCCATGCCCCAGTTTTTGTCAATGTCGTAGAGACCTTGGAGGAATGGCGATTTATAATGTACCATCATATTAAAGGTTATCATCGGCTTTTTCACCAAAATTACCGTCGGGCGGACATTTACAAAGCATTGCCATTTCTTCCGGTCGTAAGATATATCAAAAAAGTCGCTGTCTTTATAGCGTTCGCGTGAAACACCAAGTGCCGAATTGACCGAAATCCGATCCCCGATATTGAAAGGAACAACAAAATCGAATATCAAATTAGAATAATGATCGACATTTACTGTTTGCAAAATGTTTTTCAATTCCGTCTGCGATTGATAATTCTGCGAGACAAAGAAATCATCCATATCTTGATATTGAAATGAGAACATATATTTGTTTTTAAACATATAGAGGAAGGTATAAAACGAATAACGGGACGGCATAAGGGTCGGGTTTCCTATCTGCATGTTATATTCATCGGTATAAGTCGTATATTCCTGCCGTTCCCAATACGAAGGATAGACGCGAACGGATTGGTACATCAGCGAGGCATAATTATTGGCATCGAATTGATATGAGAGCGATGCGCGGGGGATAAACGCATTCTTTTTATAATCGTTTATCTTGTAAAATTCCTCTATCAAATACAGCGAAGCATTCAGTTTGTTGTTGAGAAAAGATTTTGAAAGCCCGATGCTGACATCCGTCGTATGCTCCGTCGTCTCGGATGCGTTGGAATAATTTCCCGCTCCTGCATTCTCGATATCCGTATAATATTGGGCATTTTTGCTTTTTGAATAGGCATATTTCACGCCGTAGGAAAGTTTCCAGCCGTTCCAATCGTGCGCCATGTCCGCAAAAACATTCGCCCGATCGACGCGCTGGCTCATGTCGTAGTCCGAAGCCTCCGTCAGGCCGGTCGGACGCACCAAGTCGAGCGACTGGATGCCGTAATTCTTGAAGCGCGTGTATTCCACACCCGTCTTCAGACCAAAAGAAGAGGTATAAGTCAGGCTAATGTCGTGCAGAAAGTCTTTCATCCGCTGCTGGGAATAGGAATCGGAGAAATAATTGCTCGTGTTTTCAAAGTCTTCGTCGCTCTTCGGCGCATATTGCCCGACGTAAGACAAGTCCAAGATATCTTTCTCCGTAAAATTATACTTCAAGCTCGTATAGAGGTTGTGTGCCTGGCGGCGCATCGGCTGGTTTATATTGAAGTCAATATCATAGACCTCGGAACCCACCGTGTGCAGGTTTCTTTCATAACCTTCGTAGCGTTTCCGCTCGTCGTCGAAGTTGTAAATCAAATCCAGCGACACTTTGGGCGACGAGAGGAAAAGGCTTCCGCCTGCCTCGCCCCCGTTCCCCGTATAATTCTTGTAGGCACCGCGCAACTGACCCTGCAAACTGTACCGGTTCTCTTTCTTCAGAATCACATTGATGGCGGAACCTGTGATGTGCCACGTGGCCGGGGGATTATAGACGACCTCGACCTTCTCCACGCGGTCGGCGGGCAGCGTCCGGAGGTAGGCTTGCATCTGCTCCATCGACATGTTCGATTTCACGCCGTTGAGCAGGATAGTCGTTCCGCCCATCGAGCCGGTAATTGAGAGGGAATTGTCCGTGCTCGAGATGCTCGGGATTTCCTTGATTAAGTCGAAAGCATTATCTATCAGTTTATTTTCCGAGATGGCGCGCAAGTCATAATCCAACCTCCCGTCGTTGATTTTCACGATAGGCCGCGTCGCCCGCACCGTTACGCCCGCCAATTCGTTCACCGCATCCTCCAAATAGACCGTCCCCACGTTATCCTTCGACGACTCCAGCATCAAAACCTTGTAAGCCAAATGCTGGAACACCAGGCGGTAGGGCCGCACCGACGACCGGATACGGAAATACCCATCCGCATCGCTCACCTCAGCATTAATATAGGTAGAATCCAGTGTCTGCATCACCACCGCCACACCGGGAACCGACAAACTATCGGACCCCATAATCCGTCCGGAGACGACATCCTGCTGCGCCGAGGCCGCAAGGACGATACACAAAGAAACAAGGGTAGTCAAAAGCTTTTTCATGATATGTTCAATTTTTGATGAATACTATTTAGAATAACGAAGGGAAATCTTGAAACGTTGCATATTCTCAAAATAAAAATAGCCTTCTTGCAGACACAAAAGTAAGCCTTCCTCCAAAATAAAATCTAAGTTTCGAGTCGAAAAATACAGTTTCAACATATTAGAAATCAAAACATATAAAAAAAACGCATCTATAGAGAGCACAAATTCTAAGTCGCACCCCTCTCAAACCACATATTTCAGTAAGAAATCCTCCAATGGTGCCTTTCGCTCTGCCGCAAAGTAGCGTTTCTTGATGATTTGCTTATGCGAAGAAACAGTAGAGGACTGCAAATCCAAAATTGTAGCAATCCGTTCTGTCTTCACGCCCATGACGGAGAGAGTGCAGATACGCAACAAGGTTTCCGGCATCGTCGGGAAGTCCTTTCTTAACTTGGATTCAAAGGCCGGATAAATAGATTCAAAATTTTCTAAGAATTTTGCCCACATCGTTTCCGTGAAAGGTTCACATAGAGTCCTTTTGTCATACAATCTCCTCAAATTGGGGTGTGCTTTGCAACGAGCTATATTAATAGCATTTATCTTTTTGAGCATTTCGTGATTTTCGGCTTTCAGTTGCTCAATAACGGCTTCCTTCTGAGTATTCTCGACTTCTTTAGCTTGCAGCAATGCAATTTGCTCTTCATTTCCATGAATAATATCCAATAATTTCTTCGCCCTATTTTCCGATTTTAAGTTTTTCTTCTGTTCCCCTACTACTCTCTTAATCAAATAGGCAATAGCAAGTGAGGAAATTAACGAAATCGCTATTATAATAAACATGTTCACTGCATCACTCTCTGCGTGTTCCTTATCTAATCTATTTTTATCATACTTGTATTGCTTCTCACCAATTGATTCTGTTGCCTTTTGTAATTTTAAGCTATCAGACAGCAATTCATATTGTTTTCTGTAATCAAATGCTTTATCTGATTTTCCAACCAAATTTGCCCATTCCGATAAATAATAATTAGCTAAACATCTACTACGCAAATCAGGATTTGAAAGCAAAATTTTTTGTGCAAAAACATATATAGAATCATATTGATTTGTCTGCAAATATAAATTACATAAATCTGTATAATAGAGAACAGGCACATCAATAGAAATTGCAATTGCTTTCCGTGTATATTTCTCTGAAGTCTTATAATTCCTTTTCTCTCTATATAAAAAACCGATGCGACGATATAATTCAGCCTTTAATTGCCATTCATCCGTTTTCTCTGCTATTTTCAAGGCTTTCTCCAAGGTCAAGAACGTGCTGTCCATCTGCTTTAAAGAACCCCAAGCATTTCCCATTCCTTTTAAAGCATACGCAATATCTACATTATTGTTGGTACGGAGATAATAGCTATAGGCTTGCTTATAATAGGACAAAGCCGTTTCATCCAAGTCATTCTTCCAACTCACATACCCCAAATACTCCTCAATCCTCCCCTTCAGCCCCCAATCCCGGCTCTCTTCCGTCAGCTCTTTTGCCTTCAGAAACTCTTCGGTGGCCCGCTCCCACTCTTTCCAGTCCGTATGGATGCGGCCGGAGAGGTAGAAAGCCTTGGCGAGGCGGGCGTTGTCGTCGGTCGAAGCATAGTAATCGCGGGCGATGGCAATGAGAGAATCTGTCGTATGCTGGCGGTAGAGTTTGTCCTCAGCTTCTGTCTTCAAAAGATAATACCAGGCTTGTTCGCCGCGAGAAAGTTGCTCCGGGTCAATCGTTTGGAGGGAGGAAAGGACGCTATCGGGGTTGCTGGGCATGAGTTGCTCGAAGCACAGGAAATCACTGCGCTTGCTCTCGTATGTCCGACGACAAGCGCAGGGCAAAAGGATTATCAAAATGATTAAAAGGATAGTATATCGCGACATTTTCGTTCAATTTGGCGCAAATATAGGGAATATTCCGACAAATTGGTTTTATGACTCTATAAAAGCCCAACCTATCGCTCGGTTTTGCTTTTCGAGGCTTAGAAAACCTCGACCGAGCGTTCGGACAGGCTTTTCGAGGGTTAGAAAAGCAAAACCGAGCGTTAGAAGAGGCTTTTCGAAGGACTGAAAAGCATTTCCTACCGTTCGGTCGGCATTTTTCGATAACTTTATTTAAGAATCTATCGTCGGATTGTTAAATTCTAACCTTAGAAAAGGACTTTGTAACGATAGGTCGGGCTTTTCAAGACCCTGAAAAGCATTTTCCATCGATAGGTCGGACTTTTCAAGGCCCTGAAAAGCAAATTCCAGCTTTGGTTAATAGGCGTGGTAAGGCTCGGACATCACATGCAACGTCCGGGGAATCCATACACGGTAGCGGCCGGAAGGATTCCAGTCGTTGCCCGCCGAGGCGAAGTCGCAGAAGCGGATTTGCTTGACGGCTTTGTTCTCGGGATTCTCGAGGTCGGTCCCCAGCACCATCGGGACGGTCATCGTCAGCCAGGCAAAGGAGTTGGCGGCGGTGTCCTCGATTTTCGCATCGACTACCCCGTTTTCGTCGCGCTGGATAACGGCACATTCATCCACGAAACCATCGCGGAAACGGCTGTCGCGGGCAAAAACAAGCGGGCCGTGGACAACGGCTTGGGTATGCTGGAAATCCACGACCTTGGTTTTCAATTTGAAGTCAATCGTAATCTCGTCGCGCTGTTTTCCCGGCCGTTCGAGGTAAAGGTAAGAGCCACGGGGCGCGGGAAGCTGTTCTTCGCCGTTCACTTGGATGCTGTAATCCTCATCGACCCAGGCCGGAATGCGCAGAGCCAAGGTGAAGGGAGCTTTCTTCGAGGAAGCAACCGTGAGTCGTATCTTCCCGTCCTGCGGATAGCGGGTCTGCATCTGCAAGGAGAGGTCGTTGTGCTTCAGGCAGATTTCCGATTCCGAGGGGAGATAAAGATTGACATAGAGGCAGTCGTCCGAGGTATGCAAGGCCGTTCGCGGGATGAGGGCAAAGCCACGGGGACCGTTGGCGTTACAGCAATTGATGTTCATGCCACATTGCTTCTCGCCCTCCTGCCGCCGACCCTCCAGCGGGCTATATTTGGAGATCTGGGAACCGTCGTCCTTCATCGCAGCCATCAAAGCGTTGTACATCGTCCGCTCGAAGGCATCGGCATAGCGGGTATTGCCGGTCTGTTGCAACAAACGGGCGCAGAATTGCATCCAGGTGAAGGTTACACAAGTCTCCATCGTATGATAAGTGGGCAAAGTCTGGCGCATCTTCCCGTCATACCAGCACTCGAAGGCAGCTCCGGAGCCGGCGATATTGATTTCTGTCGCCAAAATATTTTCAGCAGTCATGCGGGCAGCCTCAAGGTAAGCCGGATTGCCCGTAACGCGGCCCAGCTCCATCAACCCCTCGTAGCAAGACATCATTTCGTAAGCCTTATGGCCGTTCTCGGTGGACCACCATTGTTTGGGGAAAGGGAAACGATGCGCCACAGGCAGGTTTTGCAATGCCTTGGCGACCAACTGCGGGCCGTCGGCGGATTCCAGGCTCCGGACGATTCGCTCGGCAAATTCGAGGTACTTCGGTTGCTGAGTCGCCTTGTAGAGATAGACCACCGGCTCGAGGATGGAGCAACTGGCCATGCCGCGATAGTTTCCCGTAGTCGCGATTTCCGCCGGTTTCGCATCCAACTCCTTTATCAGGCCGTCAATAAGACGTTCGACGGCTTCGAGCGCCTTCTCCTCTCCCGTCAGCCGATAATAGGACAAGAGGGAAAGGGCAGAATACTTCCGGCCCCAGATATCCCAGCTTGTCAGCCGGTTTTCCGGTTTGTAGTTGCCGATATAGCCGTCAGCCTGCTGTACTTCGAGGAACTGCGCGACGGCTTGGCGGATGATTTGGAGCAATTCCGGGTCTTGGGAATACTCATACGAGGCGATAGCACCCAATAACCATTTGCCGAAGAATTCAGACTGCCATCGGTCGCCCTCGGTCATGTGCCGGAAAGGTTCGACGAGGGCGGCGACGTCTTGTTTTTTCACGCGCTGCTCTATACACGTGTTGATACGGTTTCCCACAAACCCGTCGATATGGATTTGCCGGATGCCTTCGTTGGAAATCTGGGCACAAAGGCATTGCGGTAGCCAGAGACAGCCTACCAAAAGACTGAAGAGTTTCATGATGTTAGATTTTATATAATTTGTATTATTGAGCTAAGATTTGCGCCAGCCACTCCGATAATTTCCGCACGTCGTCGTGTGTATCCATCGTCTCGGCATCGAAAATGAACCGCGCTTGCTCATAAAAGGGAAGGCGGCTTTCCAAACTTTCGCGGATAAAGGCTTTCAACGCCTCGCCGGTGCGGTTTTGGAGGACCGGACGGGTCTGTCGCGCCATCTCGAGACGGGCGGCGAGCTCGTCGATGCTGACCCGGAGGTAAACCGTCTGCCCGCAGGCGTTCATAAACGACATGTTATCGAAGAAACAGGGCGTGCCGCCGCCGGTGGAGACGATGATGTCTTCGAACTCGGCTACCTCGTGCAGCATCCGGCGTTCGAGTTCGCGGAAAGCCTCCTCGCCCCGCTCGGCGAAGATTTGGCGGATTGTTTTGTGGAATCGCTCCTCGATGAAGACATCCAGGTCGATAAAGGAAAGGCCCAGCAGGGCGGAGAGGTCGCGCCCGAGGGTCGTTTTTCCGGCTCCCATGTAGCCAGTGAGAAATATACGTTGCATATTAGTATTGTTTTTTGGCTGCAAACTTAGCAAAAAAATAACATTTACGGCAAAACAGAACTATTTCCCGTGGAAAGTGCCGATAGGCGAGCGGCTTCTGTTCGAGCCACTCGCGTGCGGAATGTACCTCAACATCTTATTGGATAGGGAATTCTGGGGCAAACAGCCGAACAAGTATCCCGACGGCTACTATTGGTTCTCGACGCGGATGCGCTTCCATGCCTTCGTCGGGGAAAGGATAACGCTGAAGCTGAAGAACGCCCGGCGGTGGCACAAGTCCATCTCCTTCTTCTACGAGCTGAGCACCTGCGACCTCTATCTGATCAACAAGGTCGGCAACCGGGCGCTCAAGCCGAAGGATTATTTGAGTTTGTCGGTTGGGGTGAAGTTGCAGGCCTTCTGAAAGCCCGTTGTACGCCTACAACGAGGCCGCTGCCTCCCAGCGAAGCCGTTGTACGTCTGCAACGGAGCCGCTGTGCCCCAGCGGAGCCGTTGTACGTCTGCAACGGAGCCGCTGCGCCCCAGCGGAGCCGTTGTACGCCTGCAACGGAGCCGCTGCGCCCCAGCGGGACTGTTGTACGCCTACAACGGTCTCCGGCGACTTTCGGCGATTCGCCTGAACTTCCGGCAAAAGTTGTATCTTTACGCCGATTAATGAATATAGTATGGATACAAACAGCATGAACATCCAAGAAATTGCAAAAGCAGAACGCACTGAGGCATTGATTGCCCAGCTTATCCGCATCTGGAAGGACTCCGTGCGGGCCAGTCATCATTTCCTGACGGAGGACGACATCTGCCACCTGACGCCGCAAGCGGAGGGAGCTTTACGCTTTATAGATACGCTATTAGTTGCTTACGAGACGGAGAATCCCGTCGGCTTCATGGGCATCCAGGCACAGAAGATAGAGATGCTTTTCCTCTCCCCTGCCTGCTTCGGACAAGGATTGGGCAAACGGTTGGTGCGCCTCGCCTTCGATAAATGGGATGTCCGCTACGTCGATGTAAACGAGCAAAACGAGGGGGCCAGAGGATTCTACGAGCGCATGGGCTTCAAAGTATTCAAGCGGAACGAATTGGATAGCGAAGGGAATCCGTTTCCTATTCTGGAAATGGAACTTTAGTTTATAAAAAACAAGGGCTCCGTTTTCAGAAACCGTATCTTGGGTTTCAAAAACGAAGTCCTTGTTTAAAAGATAACTAAGTATTCTTATTATTCTGCCGGAGTTTCCTTCGTATAAACGTATGTTTCACTCACTTCTTCGCCGTTGATGGAGACGAGGGTGAGTTCGGTGCCGGTTTCGTTGAAGAGGAAGACATAAGTATTGTCTGTTGCTGTCAGAGAAACTTCCACGCCGTTACGACTAATACGGAAAGGAACATCCTGGTTTCCATTAATGTAAGCGCCATTAGTCTTTGACACATCTGCGTTAAAGGCAATGGATTGTACTGCAGCATCTTCAGATGTAGTTACCCATGATGTACCTTCGATACTCGGAATACAAATGTTCATTCGATTAGTACCCGAAGTACCTCCAACAGTCCCAATGCCTTGAAATATATCTCCTGTAGTTGTTACAGTTCTTGTATAAATACTACAATATCCTGTATAAACAAAATCTTGCTGTTCATTCCCAAGATTAGAGAGACGCGCCATCAATAAGTTTTCTAAAGCATCAAACTCTCCTCCATTTGAACTTTCTGCAATTAACGCGAAAGAATGATCATCATTCGTTTCAATACGCATCGTACTTTCGGCTTTCGTCAAAGAATCCTGCACAGCGGCAAGCATTTCATCTACTACGGCAAAGAATGCAATGGAATCGCCTCCTGCAACACAGCCCTCAGAACTATCATTCAAATCAAAAACCGAAACCGCATAAGTAGTTGCGGGCGTTTCCGGCTCTTCCTCATCCGGGTTTTCCGGCGTTACAGGCACATCCGGTTCGTCAATAATCGTCTCATCATCTCCACAGCTCGTCAGTGCAAATGTGGTTGCTGCCAAGAAGCAGCACATGGTGTAAAAATACTTTTTCATTTGGATATAAATTTTAAATTTGCTTTTGAGGTGGCAAAGGTATTGTTTATTATATATGGAAACGAGAATATACCATACTGAAGTTATCCCAAATCTTCACTTCGTTTGTGCCAAATTTACTAAAAACAAATCAGGCAAGCCTTTACACATCTTGGCTTGCCTGATTCTTCAAGGGTCTGTTCCGTTATTCCACTTCCCATTCGAACACGCCGGCGGAATTATCTTCCGGCAAAACGACCTCCAGTTTGACGGCTGAGGTCTCGACCGGCTCGAAGTTTACGCGGTTGCCCGTGCCCTTCTCCGTGCCGTAATGGTCGGCGTCCTTCACGGGTTGCCACAGCCCGGCAGCGTCGCGGTAGTAAATCTTCCAGCTTTGCGGGAGACGGCAATCGCCCCACGGGGCATCGTCATACCAATAGACGGTGCTGCTGGAGACAGTCGCCTTTTCAGGGAACTCGTAGGAAATCCACTCGGTCGTCCCTTTCTTCGGATACCAATGGTAGTAGGGTATCGTGCGGTCGTTCTCGTCTTTCGGGACATAGCCGTCGTTGATAGCCGAAAGCGACTTGACCTTGTGCGACGCATCAACCTTGCTGCTGGAAGCGAAGGTCGCAGGTGCTACCGGCCGGGCAGCATTCACGTCTTGCGGCAGCCAAACCATCATCGAACCGGCGCCCCGATGTGCCCAAGCATAATAGGGAATCAAGGTGAGCTGGACATCCTTGGGTGCCAATCTTCCCCGTTCGTCGTAGCTCAGCGTCTGGGCGTTTCCCTTCAGCGTCATGATGCCGTAGAGCAAATCCGGACGGAAGTAGGGCGAAAAGTTCGGCGTGCGGTTCACCAAGATGCTTTGGATATCAAAGTCGTTGTCCGGCCACTCGGCGCAATAGACTAACGGACCACGTTCTACGGCGACGCGTCCGCGGTCGGCCTCAACTTTGTCATTGGCCTTCACGATGCGGGTCTCCATATCGAAGTGCAGTTCCACGCGGTCGCCTTTCTTCCACTTGCGTTGGATGCAGGCATAACCCTTATCCTCGGTATATTGGACCGGCTCGCCGTTTACCTGGATGGAATAATTCAGCCGCTTGCCATCGGTATAGTAATAGAGATCGCTGGGCACCACTTGGTTGCGCACCCAGCCAGGGATACGAATCTTCAGGTTGAACTCCCCGGCGCGGTTCTTGTCTATCGTCAGGACGATATTCCCATCCCAGGGGTAGCGGGTGATTTGTTCCAAAGCGACTTCCTTGCCATTGACCTTCACCTCGGAGGCATTCGCCATAAAGAGATTCACATAGAGGTCTTTCCCTTTCGTGGCATAGACATAGCCCGGCAGCGAGGGGATGAAGCGGCAGATGTTCGACGGACAGCAGGCGCATCCGAACCACGCCTGGCGTTGGTGTTGCCCGATGCTCTCCAGCGGGTTGGGATAGAAGAAGGTACCTCCGTCGAGGGAGACGCCGGAGATTAAGCCGTTGTAGAGTGTCCGCTCCAGCACGTCGTAGTATTTCGACTCGCCGTGGAGGAGGAACAAACGGTAGTTCATATAGACCTGTGCAATAGCAGCACACGTCTCGCAGTAGGCAGACATGTTCGGCAGCTCGTAGTTCTTCCCGAAGGCCTCGCCGATGTTGGTGGCTCCCACACCGCCGGTGATATAGTATTTCTTACCCACGATGTTTTCCCAAATGCGGTCAATGGCATGGATATAGGCCGTGTCGCCCGTCAAAGCAGCCACATCCGCCATACCCGAATACATGTAGCCGGCGCGGACGGCGTGCCCAACTGCCTCGTCTTGCTCGATTACCGGCTTGTGCGCCTGGCTGTATTCATCCTTTCGCGAGGTATATCCGCGTTTGTCGAGGAAGAACTTCGCCTGGTTGAGGTACTTCTTGTCGCCCGTAACCAAATATAACTTGGCCAACGCCATCTCCGCGATTTGATGCCCCGGCACCTTCACCTCCTGTCCGGGTTTGTCGCCGATTTCGCGACAGACACAGTCGGCATAGCGGATGGCGATGTCGAGGAAGTTCCGCTGCCCCGTCGCCTGGTAGTGGGCAATCGCGCCTTCCACCATGTGTCCCAGGTTATAGAACTCGTGGCTCAACTCCTCGACTTTCTCCCAACGCTTCGTTCCGGCCCATTCGTGGGGGTGCTTCGGATTCATCGTGCGGGAAGTATAGAGGTAGCCGTCCGGTTCCTGCGCGGCGGCTACGAGGGTCAGCACGCTATCGATATACAATTTCAGTTGTTTGTCGGGATAGGTTTGGAGGATATAGCTCGCTCCTTCAATAGTCTTATAGACATCGGTATCGTCGAAAGCCAACCCGCCAACGGTGATGGTGTCGCTGGGATGCGCGGCCTTGACAAAGTTCTCGTACCGCCCTGTCTCCTCGCATTTGCTAAAAGCCAGGGGGATGGTTACTTCCCGGCTCGCCTTCAAGCGTTGCCCCCAGAAGGAGTCCGGAGTTACTTTGACCGATGTGAACGGCACCGGGTCTATCGGATAGCCGTGGTGCTCCTGCGCGCCGGCCGAAAAGGTCAGGACGGCGGAGAGCGTCAATGATAAGATATGCTTCATGGTGTTCGTATTATATAATGTATGCGCCAAAGGTAGTGTTTTCCGAGTAAATGTGTATGCTATAAACTTATTTTTCTCCATTTCCGTTGAAAAAGATGTCCCGGAGAGGCCGGAAACAGCGTTTCCTACGTCTCCCGGGCCACCGGCAAGCCAGAAACAGTGTTTCCTGAGCCGTCGGGACTGCCGGCACGTCAGAAACGGTGTTTCCGGCTTTTCCTGGACTGTCGGCAAGCAGGAAACAGCGTTTCTTACTCCATCTGGGTCGTCGGCTGAGCGGAAACGGTGTTTCCTGAACCGTCGGGATATCGGAATCAAGAGAAATCCTTATCTTTGCCTTCCTCACAAAAATCAGGAAAGATATGAATACGAACATGAACCAAAAGCAGAGCAAGGACGAAGAGACTTCGGATGCCATGAAGGTCATCTTCAACTACAACAACATATTTTTCAGCTTCTTCTACGACGACGCGACGGCCTGCACCCACCGTTCGCGCGAATATGCCATGAACTATGTCTATTCCGGGGAAATGGTGCTCGACAACGGACGGGAGCAAATCCATGTAGGCAAGGGCGAATGCGTCTTCATCCCCCGCGACCACCATATTTCCTTGCTGAAGAAAGCCTGCGACGGCGAGCGGTATTGCGGCATCTTCCTGATGTTCACCCGCAACTTCCTCCGCGAGATGTACGGGAAGCTGCCTCGCAACAGTTTCCCCGCCGATACGCCGAAGCTCGAGCCGGAGGTCATCAAGCTCCCCCGGACGGCGGAGATTACCAGCCTGTTCTCGTCCATGACGCCCTACTTCGACGCGAATGTGAAGCCGCAAGACGACCTGATGCACCTCAAGCTCCAGGAGGGGTTGCTGGCGTTGCTCCACATCGACCCTCGCTTTGCGCCCACCCTTTTCGACTTCAACGAGCCGTGGAAGATAGACATCATCGACTTCATGAATAAGAATTATATGTACGAGTTTACCCTCGAGGAACTGGCGCACTATACCGGTCGGAGCCTCGCCACCTTCAAGCGCGACTTTAAGAAAATCAGCAGCCTCACGCCGGAGAAGTGGCTTATCCGGAAGCGGCTCGAGGTGGCCTACGCGATGATGAAGGAAGGCGGGCGGCGCATCGTGGATGTCTATGCCGAGGTGGGCTTCAACTTACACTAACGCAGGAGTGGGACAAGGTCTTCCCACAGAGCGACAAGGTTACGCACAGCAAAGTAACCTTCCACAACCGCTACGGCATCACCCTCGCCGCCGACTTGTATATCCCCAAGAATGCCTCGGGCAAGCTCCCCGCCATCGCCGTCTGCGGTCCTTTCGGGGCCGTGAAGGAGCAGGCGGCAGGGTTATATGCCCAGACGCTGGCCGAGCGGGGCTTCCTGACGATCGCCTTCGACCCGTCGTTCACCGGCGAGAGTGGCGGCGAACCGCGCTACGTGGCTTCTCCGGATATTAATACGGAGGACTTCTGCGCCGCCGTCGATTACCTCTCGACTCGCGAGGACGTGGATACGGAACGCATCGGTATCCTCGGCATCTGCGGCTGGGGAGGCATGGCGCTGAATGCGGCGGCTATCGATACGCGCATCAAGGCGACGGTTACTTCCACGATGTACGACATGTGCCGGGTGAATGCCAATGGCTACTTCGATTCAATGGACGAGAATGCCCGCTATGAACTCCGCCAGCAACTGAATGCCCAACGCACGGAGGACTACCGCAACGGTTCATACGCTTTGGCCGGCGGTCTCCCTGACACCTTGCCCGACGATGCCCCGTGGTTCGTCAAGGACTACTACGCTTATTACAAGACAAAGCGGGGCTACCACACGCGTTCGCTCAACTCCAACGGCGGCTGGAACAAGACCTCCGCGCTCTCGTTCCTAAATATGCCGATATTGGCGTATAGCTCCGAGATTCGCCACGCGGTCTTGGTCATCCACGGCGAGAAGGCGCATTCGTGCTACTTCAGCAAGGATGCTTTCGCGAAGCTGAAAGGGGAGAACAAGGAACTGCTCCTCATCCCCGGGGCGGTGCATACGGACTTGTATGACAACCTCGAGGTGATTCCCTTCGACCGTATCGAGGCGTTCTACCGCCAGCATCTGAAATAATTGGATGATCCTATCCCACTTTTTCTAATCCATCCGCTGCGTTTTGTGCCCAGGCATCGACACGCAGCGGATTATTTTTATACCTTTGCCCTCATCAACAATAAATAACGGTACTATGGATAGACGAAGTTTTATCAAAAGAATGTCGGGCCTCGCGCTCCTCAGCAGCACCAGCCTGACCTACCTCCACGCGGAAGCCTTGCGGGAGATGACAGATAACATCCATTTAGACTGGACCGTCCGCCTCGGACAAACCGGCCTCTCCGTCCCCGTCTTGGCGATGGGCACGGGTACTATCGGCTGGAACGGTGCCTCGAACCAGACGCGCCTCGGCATGGACCGCTTCGTGGAGCTGGCGCATCATGCCTACGACATCGGCGTGCGTTTCTTCGACATGGCGGAGGAGTATGGCTCTCATCCCTTTGTCGCCGAGGCGATCAAGGGGCTACCGCGCAAGGAGCTGACTCTCCAGACGAAGATTGCCGGCACCGAGAAGCTCTCGGAGGCGGATGTCCTCAAGCGTATCGACTCCTTCTGCCAGGTGCTTGGCACGGACTACTTGGATATCCTCCTGATGCATTGCATGACTTCCGGCGACTGGCCTACGAAGAACCAGCCGGCTATGAAGGCATTGGAACGTGCCAAGGCCGAGGGCCGCGTCCGCGCCGTCGGCATCTCGTGCCACAACATCGACGCGCTCCGCACTGCCGCCGAATCGCCGTGGTTGGATGTCATCCTCGCCCGTCTCAATCCGTTCCAGAGCCACATGGATGGGACGCCGGATGAAATACGTGAGGTGCTCTCCCTTGCCCGCGACAACGGGAAGGGAGTGATTGGCATGAAGATATTCGGCGAGGGCAAACACGTCAAGGACGAAGAACGCGAACGGTCCCTTCGTTTCGCCCTGACGGATTCGCCGCTCCATTGCATGACCATCGGCTTCGAGAGTATCGCGCAGTTGGACGATGCCGTAAGCCGCATCATGCGCATCAAGGGAGAGAAGGCATAGGCTCAATGGGTATAGTCCAACAGCCGCACGCCCTCACCGGCTCCTCGCGCTACCAGCTCTTTCATCTTATCGGCAAACGGACAGGGATAGCCTATCGGTGTCCCTTTCCGGATGCACGAGGCGAAGGCGATGGTGTCTGCTCCCCGCTTTACCAGTTCCTTGGCACGGAGGAAAGCGCGTTTGCCCGGACAGCCTCCGCAGTTCGTAAAGCCTACGAGCTCTATGTCTTCTTCCACATTGGCAAATACGCCGGTCTTCTCCCGTATCGCCCGGAAGTCGGTCGTCCCCGGACAATAGTCTTCTGTTTGCATACAGCGAATAATTCCTACTTTCATACTATACTAATTTAATATATGACTGCATCTGATTACTTCTACGACGACCCCGAGCTGGGCCGCTTCCACATCCACCTCAGCCTCCGCGCCAAGCGACTGACGTTCCGGGTCAAAGAGCATGAGATGTGGGTTACCATCCCTGCCTGGGCCACCGTGCCAGAGGTCAAGCGTGCCATCGACGACCTCCGTCCCCGCCTCCGCGACATGACGGCTCAGGCTCGCCCTCCTATCCTGCCGGGCTACCGCATCGACGCGCCGTATCTCCATCTCTCGGTGGTGAAGGACCAGACGACGCGTTTCCTCCTGCGGCGTAATGGGGATGATTTCCAGATAGTCTGCCCGCCCGACACGGACTTCAACCAGACGAAGCTCCAGGACTGGCTGCGCCATGCCATCGTGGAAGTGATGCGCCGCCGTGCCAAGGAGGTCTTGCCCCAACGCTTGGCGACGCTGTCCCAGGCGCATGGACTGAGGTATAACCAAGCAAAGATAAGCTCCAGCACCAGCCGCTGGGGTAGCTGCTCCTCCGGGGGAAACATCAACCTCTCCCTCTACCTCGTCTTGTTGCCCTTGCACCTGATTGACTACGTGCTGCTCCACGAACTGAGCCACACCCGCGAGATGAACCACAGTCCCCGCTTCTGGGCGCTCTTGGACCAATTCACCGGCGGTAAGGCTCATGCCCTCCGCGATGAACTGAAGCGCTACCGCTGTTCCCTCTAAGCCTCTGTCAGGACTTCTCCGTACCGACCCACGTCCACCGGTGCCAAGCCTTCTCCAGCGGCCCTTGCTTATGCCGTGCTAACCACCATTTGCAGCACTGCACTTGCAGCAGGAAGGTACAGATACCTACCAGCAGGCTAAGCGTATATCCGCAGTGCGGCGCAAGGTAAAGTCCGAAGGGGAAATAGATGATAGCCCCTATGATGGATTGCGTGATATAGTTCGTCAAGCTCATCTTCCCGTAGTAGCGCAGTCCGCCGACCATCCGCTTGAACCCCTCCCCCTGATAGAGCAGGACGAAGGCCGACACCAGTACCCCCGTAAACGCCAGCTTCTGATACATATCGAACGCCGTCCCCGCGCTCTGCCGCACGATAGCATCTCCGCTACCCATGATTAGCTCTTTCAACACATAGAGCGGAGCAAAGGCTACGGCGGAGAGGCACAGCACGGAAGTCCAGATTCAATACATTTTGTTCCATGCCTTTAAGTCTGCATTTATATTTCATTTGCAAAAATATAAAACTGTGGGGAGAAAACGCGGCCTCGGCACCGATTTCTTTGCCCGCTCGGGGGAGGCTGCTCCGCTAAGGAATGCGGGGCTATGCCATCCTCTCCTGCTTGCCACCACCTCCCTCTCCTGCGGAGCATTATATTCTTATAAGAATACAAATAATATTCTTGCAAGAATAAAAAATATATTCTTATAAAGATATTATCTATATTCTTATAAGAATAAAATGTTTATCTTTGCAAAGATAAAATGCTCCGCAGGAGAGGGTGGCGGAGGCTTGCACGGTAATGCGGCGATGCCTCGCACTCACTATCTGTTGAGGCTCAATAGGATTACAGGTATGAAAAAGAAAAGAGCAGAATGGAAAGTGAAGCTGAGAAGGTCGAACTTCAAGATGCACAGGGGCGAATTGGCTCCGCGCGTGATTTTGGCGCAGACGTATAAGTTAAACGGGGTGCTGGAACGCATCGTGAAAGGCGGGTGCGCCCTGTCGTATGGGACACTGAAACACGCGGCGGACTTGTTAATGAACGAGATAGAGGACTGCTTGCTGGAAGGCTCGGCGGTGAATCTGCCCATCGGGATACTGACGCCGGGGGTCAAAGGCTTATGGCAAGTCAGCGAGCGGTACGACCCGAAAGTCAGGGCGCAGAACGAGGCGGTCATCAACTACAAGATGAGCGCGGAATTACGCAAGGCACTGGAAAACCCGCTCTTGGAGGCCGAAAACATCCGTAGTCGGCGGGTAGTCATCAACAGCGTGGAAGACAAGGGAAGCGAGACGATAAACGAACGGCTGACACCGGGCAACGCCATCATCATCCAAGGCGACTTGCTGCTGATGAACGGCGACCTCCCCGAGCGCGGCCTCTACTACCTCAATGCCGAGACGGGCGCGACGGTCTGCCATATCCCTGCGGAACAGCTCTCTATCAATACGCGGAGCGAGATAATCACCATCGTGCCCAAGGACTTGCCGGCGGGACGCTACAAGCTGCGCATCGTCAGCCAGTGCACCACCAGCCCAAGGCCGATGAAGCAGGCGGCGAGCTATACGATGAAGGGGGAGATGGTGTGCGGGGAAGAGGGTGAGATAAATTCCTGACGGGAAAATGCGAAAATATGCGGTTATCTCGCGGTTTTTGCGTAAGTTTGCGACACCAATAGCGATATTCATTTAAACCTTATAATATATATCATCATGGCATTGAAATTTATAACAGCTGAAGAAGCTGCGGCTTACGTTCATCACAATGACAACGTGGGCTTCAGTGGTTTTACGCCTGCAGGCTGCCCGAAGGTCGTTCCGGGCGCCATCGCAAAGAAGGCAGAAGAAGAACACGCGAAAGGGAACCCGTTCCAAATCGGGATGTTTACGGGAGCTTCGACCGGCGACAAGCTGGACGGGGCGTTGGCTCGGGCGAATGCAATCAAGTTCCGTACACCGTACCAGTCGAGCAAGGACTTGCGTGCGTTGCTGAATGCTCACGGGGCACAGTACTTCGACATGCACCTCTCCGAATTGGCTCAGGACTTGCGCTACGGGTTCTTGGGTAAGATAGACGTGGCTATCGTCGAGGCTGCCGACGTAACGGAAGACGGCGAGATTGTACCGACTTGCGGCGTGGGTATCCTGCCGACTATCTGCCGGATGGCCGACCGCATCATCGTCGAGCTGAACGATCGCCATCCGAAGGAAATCCGGGGTATGCACGACATCTATGAGCCGGCTGACCCGCCTTATCGTCGCGAGATACCTATCTATACACCGTCTGACCGCATCGGTTCTCCGTGTGTAAAGGTGGACCCGGCGAAGATTGTAGGCGTAGTGAAGACAAGCGAGCCGAACGAAGGCAAACCGTTTGCTCCGCTGGACGATGTAACGCTGGCTATCGGTAAGAATGTGGCCAACTTTCTGGTAGAGGAAATCCGTGCAGGACGCCTGCCGAAGGAGTTTGTGCCGCTGCAGAGTGGTGTCGGCAACGTGGCCAACGCCGTATTGGGCTGCATGGGCGAGAACGAAGAGATACCGGCCTTCAACGTTTATACGGAAGTTATCCAGGATGCCGTCATCAAGCTGATGAAGGAAGGACGGGTGAAGTTTGCCAGCGGCTGCTCGCTCTCTGTCAGCAACGAAGTTATCCGCGACATTTACAGCAACCTCGACTTCTTCAAGGACAAGCTCTTGCTTCGTCCGCAGGAAATCTCTAACAATCCGGAGGTAGCCCGCCGCTTGGGATTGATTGCCATCAACACAGCACTCGAGGCTGATATCTTTGGCAATATCAACTCTACCCACGTATTAGGCACGAAGATGATGAACGGTATCGGTGGTTCAGGCGACTTCACTCGCTCGGCCATGATTTCCATCTTCACGACACCTTCGACGGCTAAGGACGGTAAGATTAGTTCGTTCGTGCCGATGGTATCTCACCTCGACCACAGCGAGCACTCCGTGAAGATTATCATCACGGAATACGGTGTAGCCGACCTGCGCGGAAAGTCGCCGATAGAGCGTGCCCGCTGCATCATCGACAACTGCGTCCATCCGGACTACCGCCCGCTGCTGAACGAATACCTGAACATGGGTATCAAGGGGCATACGCCACAGAACCTGAAGTGCTGCTTCGCTTTCCACGAAGAGTTCGCCAAGAGCGGGGATATGCACAATGTGAAGTGGGAAGAATACAATAAATAAGTCTGAGTTATAAGTTACGAGTTATGAGTTACGGGTATTCGCCCGCCTCATAACTCGTTTCTTTTTGCCTGACTCAGAACTCGTAACTCAGAACTATCAAAACTCCATCCTAAACGTCTCCCCTTCTCTCATTTCTATCTCCACGCACCCATCTATCACCGGCAGAGATACGGGTTTATCATTTAGCCACAGGGATAAGTTGGCCGAGTCGTCCGGCAGTTTGATGCGGAACGTATTCCCATGCGTCGCCCGGAGCGTGATTTGCGCAGGCTTACCCTCGCTCCATCTCGCAGAGACCTCGCCCCCGCCTCTCACTCGCAGACCGGTAAACGAACCGTCTGCCCATGCCGAAGGGATAGCCGGGAGCACTTCGATGTACCCATCATGGCTCTGTATGAGCATCTCGGCAATGCCGGCACAGCCTCCGAAGTTCCCGTCTATCTGGAACGGCGGATGCGAGCAAAACAGATTCGGGAACGAACCGCCGCCCACGCCTTGGTAGTCTGTCCCCTTGCCGATGGCCGGTTTCAGAAGGTCGCCCAGCAGTTTATAGGCATGATCGCCGTCGTGGAGCCTCGCCCAGAAGTTCACCTTCCACGCCATCGACCAGCCGGTGCTTTCGTCGCCCCGCGCCACGAGGGTCTTGCGGGCAGCTTCGGCCAGTTCGGGAGTACGGCTCAGGGAAATTTCATTGCCGGGATAGAGACCGTAGAGGTGGGAGACATGGCGATGATGCGGCTCCACTTCTGCGTAAGGTTGCAGCCATTCCATGATGCGCCCGTCCTCGCCGATAGTCGTCGGCATCAACTGCCGGCGCTTCTGCTCCAGCGTTTGGGCAAAGGCGGAGTCCTCGCCGAGGATTTGCGCCGCCTCGATGGTATTCGTAAACAGCTCGCGGATGATTTGGTTGTCCATCGTCGAACCGGCACAGATGCTCACGGTGTCTCCCGAAGGCATGCGGTAGGCGTTCTCCGGCGAGGTGGTGGGTGCCGTTACGAGGTAGTTCGTCCGTGGGTCTTTCACCAGCATATCGACGAAGAAGCGGGCTGCTTCGCGCATCGTCGGATAGACATCGCGCAAGTAAGCTGTGTCTTGTGTATAAATATAATGATGGTAGAGATGCTCGCAGAGCCAGGCCGCCGAGGTATTCGTCGCTCCCCACGAGGGATGCTCGCCCGGCGCGGTAAACTCCCAGACATTCCCCAAGATATGCATCACCCAACCGTTGGCGTTATAGAAGGCCTTCGCGGTCTTCTTCCCGGCGGGCACCTGCTGTTTCGTCCATTCTATCATTGGGAGATGCAACTCGCTCAGGTTGGCGACTTCCGCCGGCCAGAGGTTCATCTGAAGGTTGATGTTCAGGTGATAATCGCCATTCCAGGGGGTATGAATCGTATTGCACCATAAACCCTGAAGGTTCGGGGGCAAAAGTCCCACGCGCGTGGAGGATATCAGCAAGTAGCGTCCGAACTGGAAGTAAAGTGCTGCCAGCGAGGGATCGTTCCGGTCTTCGGCAAAGGCCGTCAGCCGCCGGTCGAGAGGCCATGCGTCGCGCTCCGAGGAGCCCAGGTCAAGCGATACACGGTTGAAAAGTTGTTGATAAGCCTGTGTATGCTCTGCCAGCAAAGTCTTATAACCCTTCTCTGCCGCAAGGTCTAAGAGGGAATCTATCTGCTGTTCATAATCCTTCCGCCAATAATCGGTGGCCATGCTGACTAAAAGCACGGCTTCAGTGGCGTCGCTCACCGTAATGCGTCCGCTTTCGGCCACCATCGTCCCGCCTTTGGGCAGCAAGACGCGTGTCCCCGCCGCGAATTTCATCCCTCGGCAAGCCGTCGTGTCTTTCCCATCGGGCAACTGGCCTTTCAACCACAGCGAGGTGCTGTCCTGTGCCAGCGCAGCGTGTTCCGGGCGGTTCATCGTATAGGAAAAATTCAGCGAGCGGTCGGTGTCGCTGGTCAGGCGGATGACCCCGATGTCGCCGGCAAAAGAGGTAAATGCCTCGCGGGTATAATTTACTCCGCCCCGACGGAAATGCTGTGTGGCAACGGCCGTCTGCAAATTCAACTCACGGCGGTAGCGCGTTACCGAATCCTCCGGGTTGGCATACTGATAGGCCAACTCCAGATTTCCCAGCAACTGGTAGCTGCCGTAGGGCACATTCGCCCCGTCGCCCTGTCCGCTGCCGGCTCCGTTACAGACGAAGGTGCGGTACATCAGTTCCTGGGCCTCCTTGTTCCGGTCCTCGAAAAGTAGCTTCCGGATGGTACCCAACGAATAGTAGGCTTGCGGATTATCAGCCTCCTGGGGACTGCCCGACCAGAGGGAAATCTCGTTCAAGACTATGCGCTCGGTATCTACACCCCCGTCGGGCATTAAGCCGAGGCGTCCGTTTCCCAGCGGGAAGGATTCCTCCCAAATCCGAGCCGGACGGTCGTAGTGATAACTCAGCGTTTGCTGATACTTTGCCAACTGTTCTTGGCATCCCGCCATCCCCAGCAGGACGACGGCGGCGCAGAGCCAAGAAACGACCCTGCACCTGTGTTTTTTTCTTTCGTACTTCATTGCTATCTAATAAATGACATATTGGCATGTTTTTGGGCAAATTCTCGTGTGTCCCCGACGACACCCTCGTTTGTCCCCAACGAGGGCCTCGTGTGTCCCCAACGAGGTGGTCGTCGGGGACACACGAGAAAGCCGTCGGAGACGACTGACAAATTGTCCGTTTAGAAGCTCTGCATATCACAGAGCCGCTTGTAGTAGCCGTCGAGGGCAAGCAGCTCCTCGTGGCGTCCCCGCTCGACGATTTCGCCTTCGTGCATGACACAGATTTCGTCGGCATTGCGGATAGTCGAAAGGCGGTGGGCGATGACTATTGTCGTACGGTTGCGCATCAAGTTTTCCAGCGCCTCCTGTACCAGACGTTCCGATTCGGTGTCGAGTGCGGAAGTAGCCTCGTCGAGGATGAGGATAGGCGGGTTCTTCAAGATAGCCCGTGCGATGCTGATGCGCTGACGCTGGCCGCCGGAGAGTTTCCCGCCCCGGTCGCCGATGTTGGTCTGGTAGCCGTGCTCGGTGGCCATGATGAAGTCGTGGGCGTTGGCGATGCGTGCCGCCTCCTCTACCTGCTCTTGGGTGGCATTGTCCACGCCGAAGGCTATATTGTTGAAAAAGGAATCGTTGAAGAGTATCGCCTCTTGGTTTACATTGCCCATGAGGGCACGGAGGTCGTAGAGGCGGGCGTCGCGGATGTCGGTGCCGTCGATGGTGATGGAGCCTTTCGAGACGTCGTAGAAGCGGGGCAACAAATCAACCAGCGTGCTCTTTCCGGAACCCGATTGGCCGACGAGGGCGACAGTCTTGCCCTTCGGAATCTCCAGGTTGATACCCTTCAGGACGTAGTCATTCTGATACTTAAACCAGACATCGTTATAACAGATGGACTTCTCCAGGCGGATAGGCTTGGGGGATGCCGGGTCGTGGATATTGGTCTGAGCCAAAAGAATCTTGTCGATGCGGGTCATCGAGGCCACGCCTTTCTGGATGGCGTAGGCGGCTTTGCTCAAATCCTTGGCCGGGTTGATTATGCTATAAAAGATGACTAAGTAGTAGATGAAGGTGGAGGCGTCGATAGGACTGTGGTCGCTCAGGATAAGCGAACCGCCGTACCAGAGGACGATGGCGATGGTGGCGGTGCCGAGGAACTCGCTCATCGGGTGCGCCATCTGCTGCCGGCGGTAAACGCGGGTGATGGTCTGGCGGAATTGTTCGTTGGCCTTCTCGAAGCGTTCCTGTATCTTCTTCTCGGCATTGAAAGCCTTGATGATGCGCAGGCCGCCCAGCGTCTCTTCGATTTGGCTCATCAGTCCGCCCCACTGCTGCTGTCCTTCGAGGGATTGGCGCTTCAGCTTCTTCCCGACCTGACCCATGACATAGCCGGCAAAAGGCAAGAGGATGAAGACAAACAAGGTGAGCTGCCAACTGATGGCAATCATGCCAATGAGATAAATCGAAATAAGGATGGGGTTTTTGAAGAGCATGTCGAGCGAGCTCATCACCGAGGCTTCGATTTCGTTCACGTCGCCCGAGACGCGGGCCAGGATGTCGCCCTTCCTCTCCTCGGAGAAGAATCCGAGCGGGAGCTGGGTTATCTTGCGGTTAATCTGGTTGCGGATGTCGCGCACCACGCCGGTGCGGATGGGAATCATCGTGAAGAAGGCCAAGTACATCGTCGATACCTTCAAGAACGTCGCCACCACGAGGAAGAGGCCGAGGACTATCAGCGTCGTCGAACCGCCGTGGGTCTGAATTAAGTCGCCGACGTACCAGAAGAAATTATTTTTCAAGACGAGAGGCAGCTCTTTCCATGATTCCCAGCTCGCTGGGTCGAACGCCCAAGGCATGAAGGTATATTCTTCCTTGTCAATCTTGAAGAGGATATTTAAGATAGGGATAATCAGTGCGAAAGAAAAGAGATTGAGAATGGCCGAAAGGATGTTGAACACCACATTCAGAACCATATACTTCTTGTAAGGCGGCACGAAGCGCCGGATGATGAGGAGGAAATCTTTCATATACAAACAAAATCGTTGATGAAGGGGGCAAAGGTAAGAAATATTGGCGAGACTGTGGTGCGGCGGAGATGAAAGACTTAATAGGAATTGTGCTTAGGGGAGTTCCAGATGCAAGCCTTCGGAGGTTAAAGGAAGGACAAGGGTTTCTGTCGCCTCCGCTTGAAAAAGCTTTCCATCCACCATGATATCCGTAAAATAGATTTCCTTCTGATAGGACTCCGTATCCTCCACCTCCCAATTTACGGAAACAGCAACTTGGCGATTAGGGCCAAGCAAAGCCGGAATGGTAAAATCGAACAAAACTCGCCCGCGAAGTCCCGCCTCAACTTCGCCAAAGTTTATATCTTGCGAAACAGAGATATACCCCGGTTCACCCTCTTCCAGCGATACTTGCTGGAAGGTGCGGTTCTCCTCAATCCGCCCTTCCTTTTCCAGCACCACATGGAACTCTGCCTGCGTAGTCTCCCTGCCAATGGTCCGCAAACTATCAATCAAATCATGTCCGGCAGCATCCGCAATTTGAATATGGATAGTAACCCCATGAAAATTAGGATAAGGTTCATCCTTGCCGATGTCGCAAGATGTGCCTCCCAAAAAGAAGAGGAGGGAGAACAAGAAAAAATATATTAGACGCATAATCAAAGTAATTATTTATTGGGATAAATATTTATCATATCTTGACGTGAATATTGGTAATTATAACTACCAGGATTTGCTAAATCATTATAATACCATCCATTATAATTAGTTGTTTCCGTATTCCATCCCCAATTCATATGTAAATTAACTGCAGAACCATTATTTTTATGATAACTAGCCTCATCTTCAAAATAATAATTATCATAAGGAGATGGCATAACCACTAATCTATAAAAACTTTGAGATGAAACTGTACTCAAACCATCACAAACCCAAGCATGTCCATTTTTTCCCCAGAATAAGACCTTGTTTCTATACCCGCGCATATAAACCGGTCTATTAGCTTCCAAGTCTGCTATAGGAGTTGAAGATTTATGATCAACAAGCTTAATGGCAGACGAATAGTTGAATTTACTCGATGTAAAAGCATTTTTTGCATCATCAGCATCTCCTCCAGAAGCATCGGTTCCATAATCAATCTTGGCTGCAATACCAATATCTCTAATCAGAGTAGCTGCATAAGTCCAATTGGTGTTGGCTGTTTCTCGATTGCTCATAGCAGACCAATTATAATTTGAGGGCCAACGGTGATATTTCATGATTTGCGCCATAGCAATAGCAACACATCCAGCTTTCGGATATTCGCCATCTATTTTATCAAGCTTTTGATTATAAGGATAATCCTGATGCCATTCCGTGGTTAATAATGGACCCCTCATCACACTTTCACTTGTAGTTCTTTCCAAGATGAACGCACTTTGTGAAAAAATATGACCATTTTCTTTAGTTTTATCTTTAGCTAATTGATACCACTGTTGATAAGTATCACTCGGTAAACCTGGATTTTGATCTATAAAATATACAGTATAACCTTGTTCACGCCATTCGGCTATACAACTTTCCATATACTGAAAATAATCATCTCCCGCTCTCGTTGAAATTGCTTTTAATTGTTCTACATTTCGGATATCATGAGGTTCTAAGGCATTCCAATATAAAGCATAATTGGTAGAATCCGTATGAATCTCATTTTTCATTCCTTGCTCATATTCAGCTAATACTATTTCCACGCCAAGAGGACAACCTTCCTTATTTACATCAAAGTTTCCTTCTTCCGAATACGCTAGAATTGGATAGTAATCTCTCGTTCCACTTACAATAAGGAATCCATTATTATTGGTATAATTAATAACAAATGCTGTAGTATCCGTTCCTTCTTCATTAAGAATAGGATGAATTTCTTTTACCGTTTTTGTAGCTAAAGCCATTTTCGTTTGCAGACCTACTTCATTTTGTTGCGCCCAAAAGTTTGTAGAAATTTGAGAGAGGTCTTCCATTGAGACATCCTTACCTTTAGCCTTATTAAGAGCTAAAATATTTGTACTTTTACTTTTGGGGATTTGTACATTCAAGCTATCGTCCTGTGTACACGCAATTCCTGTACTTAAGAACAAGAACATTGCTGCTTGTAAATAATACTTCATAATCAAAAAAACTAATTATAATAATTTTATGCCACAAAAGTAAGATTTACGAAGCGAGCCAATATGTCTTTTGCATCTCATTTCGATTACAAAGAAAATTTCTAACTTTGTTTTCGCAAATCTAATAGATTATGAACAAAGAAGCCGAGCGGGAGCTGGGTTATCTTGCGGTTAATCTGGTTGCGGCTATGACTCCCAGCTCGCTGAACCATTATTACCATCCATTTCCTGAGCCACGCTAAGAATCTGCCTCATGCCGCCAATATCTGCCTCATTTGCTTCTAAAATGACGAAGATAATAATAAGATGAGGCAGATAATCTATAAAAAAGGATTACCTTTGCAAGAAAACAATCACGATATGCACCTATTTGATTATCAAGAGACACCTCGTTAGCTCTTGACTCCGGAAATAGTCAATATGCTTTCCGCATTGCATGAATACAAGGGGGAATAATAAGTCAAACTACGAATTTTTCGTAGAAATATGCATATCAAGTAAGAAATATTCCTAACTTTGCCCCCATCTATTCAAACCCAATAAATCTTATACACATGAACAGAAAAACATTGACTACCGCCCTCGTCTCCCTGCTCCTCCTGGCAGGCTGCGGCGAAGGAAAGCAGACGAATGAACTTATCACAATTAATGCCAGTGCAAGTTATCCCGAAAAGGAGCTAGTGGCTCAGGACTTCATGGATGTGGAGTATGTACCGCTGGAGACAACGGACGACTATCTGACCCAAGGCGATGTGCAGGCTATCGGCAATCAGTATATCGTCGTGAAGAACTGGGTGAACGATGGCGACATCTTCCTTTTCGACCGGAAGAGCGGGAAGGCCGTGAAAAAGATTAACCGCAAAGGGCAGGGCGGCGAGGAATACCCCTATATCAATAATATCCTCCTCGATGAGAAGCGGGGCGAACTGCTGGTCAATAGTTCGGTTACAAACAAGATTTACGTCTATGACTTCGATGGCAATTTCCTCCGGAGCTTTCCGACGCCCAACGAGGCATCTTTCATGGAACTCTTCGATTACGACGACGAGAACCTGATTGGCTACGATACCTCTTCCTTCGTCGAGGAAGGCAAGCAGCCGAGCAAATCCTACTACCACGTCATCTTCTCGAAAAAAGACGGGAGTATCACTCGCGAACTGCCTATTCCGTTTGAGAAAGTCCGGGCTTTAGTCGTGCAAGACGGGGAATATACCGCCATGGCATCGATGCGCGCCATCGCTCCCCTCCGCCAAGGCTGGGCACTGATTGATACCTCGACAGACACCATCTACCGCTACTCGCCCACCGAGGACCGCCTCAGTCCGCTCATCCTCCACACAAGCACCGACCTCCCGGAGACATTCTTGACGCTGTGCGTCGAGACGAAAGACTACTATTTCATGCAAACTATGCAGAAGGAGTTCGACTTCACAACCGGGAAGGGCTTTGAAATCACGAATCTCATGTACGACAAAGCCGCACAGAAAGTCTTCGAGCCTCAAATCAAGAATGCGGATTACGAAGAAGGCAACCCGGTGGATTTATGTTCACATCCCATGAACAAGCCAATCGCCGCCTACCAAATCCTACAAGCCGACCAGCTGGTAGAGGCATATCGCGAGGATGAATTAGAAGGGAAACTGAAAGAAGTGGCCGCCACATTGGAGGAAGATTCCAATCCGGTTGTCCTCATTTTAACAGAAAAATCCAGCATCAAGCGTTGATGACGGTCGGCATCACCCCCGAGTGAGCCTCGCCATTCGATGCGAGTGAGCCCCGTCATCTGCCCCGAGTGTGCCTCGCCATTCGATGCGAGTGCCGGGGCTCACTCGATGTGGATGCAAACAAAAAGAGCCGTCCCCTCTTCGGGAACAGCTCTCTTCTTTCTAAAACGGCGGCTACCTACTCTCC
>CALUZV010000021.1 GCA_944325345.1 uncultured Parabacteroides sp. | reverse complement strand
GCCGATGGTACTGCGTAACAGTGGGAGAGTAGGTAGCCGCCGTTTTAGAAAGAAGAGAGCTGTTCCCGAAGAGGGGATGGCTCTTTTTGTTTGCATCCACATCGAGTGAGCCCCGGCACTCACACCGAATGGCGAAGCACACTCGGTGCAGATGACGGGGCACACTCGCATCGAATGGCGAGGCTCACTCGGAGGTGATGACGACCGGCATCAACGCTTGATGCAAGAAATTTCCCGCAGAAAATGGGTTTTCTGAAAGAAAAGATGTAATTTCGCTACCTCATCAGACGGATATAATCATGATTAATATAGAGGGTATGAAGGAAATGCATATCATTACGCCGGTGAAGGACTCGCCGGACTTGACGCTCGAGACGATTGAGGCTGTGCTCTCGTCGCAAATTTCAGTGCCGCACACTTATTTCGTGTATGACGACTTTAGCGGGGACGATACGCGGCTGCGGCTGCAATGGGCAGCGCAAGGTGGTCGTTTCGAGTTGGTTCATCTTTCAGATATTACGACGCATCCTTCGCCGAATTACCTGTTGGTGCTTCAAATGGCGCAAGAGCGGGCGTTGAAGGCTGATGCTGCGCTGGTGATTGTCGAATCGGACGTGCTGGTGAAGCCGGATACCCTGCAAGGACTGTTTGACGGGGCGCTCGCGCGGCCGGATTGCGGGATTGCGGCGGCAGTAACGGTGGATGAAGCCGGGCAAATCAACTATCCCTATCTCTATGCGAAAGGAAAAGAAGGTCAGGCATTTGCCGAGAAGAAGCATCTGAGTTTCTGTTGCTCCCTTTTGACTCCGCGCCTGTTGCAGGCAGTGGATTTCCATCAACTTGACCCGACGAAGAGTTGGCATGATGTAACGGTCTCGCACCGCTCGCTGGAGGCAGGATTGACCAATTACCTCTTTGCCAATCTCCCGGTTTGGCACCGCCCGCACGGGAGCCGTCCGTGGAAACAGTTGAAATATACTAATCCGCTGAAATACTATTGGTTGAAGTTTACTAAGGGGCGCGACAAAATCTGATGAGCACGATGAGACCCTTAGTATCAGTAGTCATACCTGTTTATAATATGGAGGCGTATCTGGCTGAAACGCTGGACTCTATCCTTGCCTCCGACTATCCCGCGCTTGAGATTGTCGTTATGGACGACGGATCGCGGGACAATTCTTTGGCACTTGCCCGCCAATATGCGGAGAAATATCCTTCAATATATGTTTATACACAAAAGAATGCCGGGGTATGTGTAGCCCGGAACCAAGCGATAGCCAAGGCAAAGGGAGAATATATTTTGCCGGTGGATGCCGACAACCGCATTACGCCGACATTCATCTCTTCTGCCGTGCAGACCATAGCGTCTGCTCCTGATATTAAAGCCGTTTGCTGTCGTGCTGAATTCTTTGGCGCGCGGCAAGGCGAGTGGAAGTTGCCTCCCTTCTCCCTGCATCTTTTAGCCCGAAAGAACATGATGGATACATGCGCGTTATATCGCCGTTCGGACTGGGAGCGCATCGGGGGCTATTGCGAAGACATCATTGCGCGAGAAGATTGGGAGTTCTGGATTGCGATGCTGAAAGACGGCGGTCGCGTGGTGCGTCTCCCGGAGGTTGGGCTTTACTACCGAGTGCGCCCGCAGTCGAAGCGCGTCAGCGATAGAGCCTTGAAGCATCACGTAATAGATACGCTGAACCGCCGCCATCCGGAATTCTTCGAGCGGGAGCTGGGCGGACCTTTGCGCTACCGCCGTTCGTGGTCCCGCGTCATCAACTTCTTTTCCAAGCTAGATAAACCGAGAACTTTCCAAGTGGCCAAGGGATACACCCGGCTCGCCCCGTTTGTCTATGCCTTGCCGAAAGAATTTGAGACGAGCGGGAAGACTATATATAAAGGTAGGAACGAGCTGAAGGAATACGAGCGAGAGGGACAGACCTTCATCGTCAAGTCTTACCAAAAGCCCCATTGGATAAACCGCATCGCCTATACTTGGTTCCGGAAATCGAAGGCTGCGCGAGCCTACGACTACGCCCTCCTCCTGCGGGAACACGGCATCGGCTCTCCGGAACCGGTGGGATATATCACGCAAGGTTATGGTTTCCTGATGGCAAAGAGCTACTTTGTCAGCCGGAAATCGGAATGCCCTTATACTTTCCGGGACTTGCAAGCCAAGGCGTTCCCCCGTCAGCGGGAAATTCTGGAAGCCATCGCCCGGGTTACCGCCAAGATGCACGAGCTGGGATACTTGCACCGCGATTACTCCGCAGGCAACATCCTCTTTCGCGATGATAAGGAGGAAATAGCAGTTGAATTGATAGACCTGAACCGCATGTCCTTTGGCCATATCGGAATGGAGAAAGGCTGCCGGAACTTCGAGCGACTCTCGTGCTCCGACGAGATGCTCCGTGTCTTGGCCGAGACGTATGCCGCCGCGCGGGGCTTTGATGCAGAGGCTTGCTTCCGCATCATGCGTCAAGCCATTCACGAAGAAGAAGAAAGGAGGAAGAAATGAATCATATCCCCGAAGTCAGTATCATCACGGTCTGCCGCAACGCCGAGTCGTGCCTTGGCTCCACGATGGACAGTATCCTGGCGCAGACCTTCCAACCTATTGAGTATATCGTGATAGATGGTGCCTCCACAGACCGCACCCTTGCCCTGATTAAGGAACGGGAAGCCGCATTCCGTAGCCGGGGCATCGCTTTCCGCTGGCTGAGCGAGCCTGACGGCGGTATCTACGACGCTATGAACAAAGGCATCCGCCTCGCCTCGGGCCGGTGGCTCAACTTCATGAACGCCGGGGATGGCTTTCACGACGCCGAGGTGCTGGCGGATATCTTCTCTCGCGAGGAATATCCTTCGGAGGTCGGTGTCATCTATGGCGATACCGAGCTGCGCCTTTCCTTCGGCTCCGTCGAGATGCGTCCCAAGCCGCTGGAATACATACAGAAGAAGATGCCCTTTTGCCATCAGTCCACTTTTGTAAGGGCGGAGGAGATGAAGGCGCATCCCTTCGACCTCACCTACCCGTTTGCCGCCGACTACGCTTTCTTCTATCAATACTACCAGCACGGAGGAGGTTTCCGCTACGTGAACCGCCTCGTCGCCTACTTTGAATCGGAGGAAGGGGCCTCGTCGCGCAACCGTTTGAAGGTGAACCGGGAATATGCGCGCATCCACGGCGTGGACCAAACCCTCCGCTGGCGTCTCTGGTATGTCTTCAAATGCCTGCGGGTGAAGCTGAAAGATAGTTTACAGCATATCTTCCCCCAGCGGTACGTCCGCGCCGTGAGGGAACGGAATTATCGGCGGATAGTCAAACACCGGCAGCAAGCGTAATATGACGACTACAAATATCTTATACGACCATCAGGCCTTCGAAATGCAGCGTTTCGGCGGCATCTCCCGCTACTTCTACGAATTGCGAAGACACCTTTCCCTCGGCACGGAGCTTTCCCTCGCCGTCTCGACCAACTATTATCTTCACGCCGACCCCGAGACGCGCCGCGAATCCGGCCTCTACCTCCCCGAACGCCCTTATAAATGGTTCAAAGGCTGGGAGAAACGTTGGAACCGCTCGGTCTCGCTCCGCGCTCTCACTCGCGGGGACTTCCGCGTCTTCCATCCGACGTATTATAACCCTTATTTCCTTCCGCATCTCGGAGAGAAACCCTACGTCATCACCGTCCACGACATGACGCACGAGCTTTTTCCCCAATACTTTGGAAACGCCGCGCTGATGAAAGCCTGGAAAGCCGAGACCATCCGCCACGCCTCGCGCATCATCGCCATCAGCGAGCATACGAAGCGCGACATCGTCCGCCTCCTTGCCATCCCGCCGGAACGCATCGACGTTGTCTATCACGGCTCGAGCGCCATCCGGAGCGACTACGCCGGACTCGCGCTGCCCGACGAATACCTCCTTTTCGTGGGCGACCGCCACGGCTACAAGAACTTCGACCGCTTCCTCCTGGCTTTCCGCGAGCTGGCCTCCGAGCGGCGCGACCTCTACCTCCTCTGTGTGGGCAAAACATTTAAAAAGAAAGAAATAGAACGCATCGCGGAACTGGGGCTGACGGCGCGCGTCCGGCAATATACCGTCAGCGATGCAGCCCTGAGCCAGCTCTACCGCCAAACCGCCGTCTTCGTCTATCCCTCGCTCTACGAGGGCTTTGGCTTCCCCATCCTCGAGGCATATACCAACGAGTGCCCCGTCGCCTTGAGTCGCGCGAGCTGTTTCCCCGAGATAGCAGGCGAGGCGGGTGCCTATTTCGACCCCCTGTCTTCTGAAAGTATGGCCGCCACCATCCGGCGCGTCCTCGACGATAGCGATTACCGCTCCCGCCTCATTGCTTTGGGGCAAAAACGCCTCCCGCGCTATACGTGGGCGGAGACGGCGAGGCAGACGGAGGCGGTTTATGCTTCGCTCCGTTGAGAAAGGAGCTTGAAACGCGGAATTAGGCATTTCTGCCACGCGGCAGGACGTTTGCGACGCCGTCGCAAGTCTCGCGCCGCGTGGCAGAATGCTTGCGACGCCGTCTTTTGTTAGAAAACGTTTGGAAAGGTTAAATCGACGGCGTCTCTTGTTATAAACCTTTATGCGTGTTAAAATCGACGGCGTCGCAAGCAACTTTCCGGCTGGAATGACGCTCGCGACGCCGTCTCTAGCATGATTCCAGTCTGCATGGACCAAGAGACGGCGTCTCTGGCGTCGTGCAAACTTGCACGAAACCATTTTCTTCCCCTGTTGATAACTTTTTTCTTACTTTCATGCCCATTTGGTTGGCGCATGTAGTGGGAATATGTAATTTTACCCGCTAATTCGGAAAGTGTTGTAGCTTAATAGAGGAAATATGGGAAATAGTGAGTTGGAATATCACGTGCCGGTGCTTTTGCACGAAAGTCTGGAGGGGATGGATATCCATCCGGACGGCGTATATGTGGACGTAACCTTCGGAGGCGGAGGACATTCGCGGGAAATCTTGCGACGGCTGGGCGACGAAGGCCGGCTCTACGGTTTCGACCAGGATGCCGATGCCGAGCAGAATATCCCGGACGACGAACGCTTCGTCTTCGTCCGGAGTAACTTCCGGTACCTGTACAACTTCATGCGGTATTACGACGAGGTGGGCGAGGTGGACGCGTTGCTGGCCGACCTCGGGGTATCGTCGCATCACTTCGACGACCGCGAGCGCGGCTTCTCTTTCCGCTTCGAAGGCTCGCTGGATATGCGGATGAACACGCGCGCCGGGCAGACGGCAGCCGATGTCCTCAACAACTACACCGAGGAGCAGCTGGCGGATGTGTTCTACCTCTACGGGGAACTGAAGAACGCGCGGCGGCTGGCGGCAGCGGTCGTAGCCTATCGGACAGGGAAGAAACCCATCTTGACGAGTGGCGACTTGCTGGAAATCGTAACCCCCTTCATCGGGCGCGACAAGGAGAAGAAGTTTCTCGCCCAAGTCTTTCAGGCATTGCGTATCGAGGTGAATGACGAGATGCGTGCCCTGCGCGAGATGCTGGGCGCGAGCCTCAGGGTGTTGCGACCCGGTGGGCGGCTGGTGGTCATCACCTATCATTCGCTGGAAGACCGCTTGGTGAAGAACTTTCTGAAGACCGGGAACTTCGAGGGCAAGGTGGAGCAGGACTTCTTCGGGAATGTCCGTTCGCCCTTCAAGTTGCTGAGTGGGAAAGTAATCACCCCGTCGAAGGAAGAAATAGAACGCAATCCCCGCTCGCGGAGCGCCAAACTCCGCATTGCGGAAAAACGACAGGAGGAATAAGGATGAAAGATACGAATCAACAAACGAATGCGAAGGGCGGGAAGAAAGGGAAACGCTTCTCGGCTTGGTATATCTTGGGCGGCGGCGTGCTGAAGGAAGACTTCGTCGTGAAGCATACGCGGATGATATTGCTGGTCGTGTGCATGATTTTCTTCTTTATCGGCAACCGCTATACGTGCGATCAGAAGCTGAAGGAGATAGACCGGTTGCAGCAGGTGTTGCGCGATGTGCGTTTCGAGGCATTGTCTATCTCGTCGGAGCTGACGGGGCATAGCCGGCAGTCGCAGATAGAACTATTGATAGAAGAACAAGGTATCGACTTAGAGGGCGCCAAAACGCCTCCTTATGAACTATATAAGTGATATGGCAGAGGAGAATGAATCGAAAGAGAAGCCTCAGGCTGATGATAGTCGGCGAATCTTGCGTTCCTACTATGTGATTGTTTTCCTGTTGAGCATCGTCATCGTGTTTATTGTCGTGAAGACGTGCGAGGTGATGTTCGTGGAAAGGGGTTATTGGTTGGAGATTGCGAAGAAACAGGAGAAGCCGAATCGCCTGATACTACCGGGGCGCGGGAATATCTATTCTTGCGATGGGAAGCTTATGGCTACCAGTGTGCCCCGCTATTATACCTATATCGACTTCCGGGCGGATGGCTTCGTGCGGGATGTCTTCCTCAAGGATAAAAACAATGGGCTGGACTCGTTGGCGATATGCCTGTCGCATAAGTTCAAGGACAGGACGCCGGCGGGGTATCGGTCGTATCTGCGCCGGGGGTTGGCCTCGAAGAGTCGGCAGTTCCCGTTGATTACCCGCAAGATTTCCTATTCCGACTTGAAGGAGATTCGGAAATATCCTTTCCTTCGCTTGAACAAATACAAGAACGGATTCTATGTGAAGGAGATGGTGCAGCGCGAGAAGCCCTTTGGCTCCTTGGCTTCCCGTACGATTGGAGATATTTATGGCGAGATAGATTCGACCGGCGTATCAAAGGGCAAGAACGGATTGGAGTTGCAATACGATTCTTTGCTCCGGGGTGTGCCGGGCGTTAGCTCCGTGAAGCGCATTGGCGGACGATGGACGAATGTAACGGAAGTCGAGCCGGTGGATGGGATGGATATCCGTTCGACTATAGACATCAACATCCAGGATATTACCGAGAAGTCGCTGGTAGATATGTTGAAAAGTATCGATGCGGCCTCCGGGACTGCCGTGGTGATGGAGGTGAAAACCGGAGAGGTTAAGGCGATAACCAACATGGCCCGCATCCGCGAAGGCGTCTATGCCGAGACTAAGAACCATGCCGTGGCCGATGAAACGGAGCCGGGCTCGACTTTCAAGGTCGCCTCCATGATGGTTGCCCTCGAGGACGGAGTTTGTCAGCCGGGCGATACGGTGGATGTGGGCAACGGTATCTTTATGTATAAGGGTGCCCGCATGACCGACCATAATAATAATAAAGGAGGCTATCACAAGATTACGGCGGAGCAAGCCATCTGGTATTCCTCGAATATCGGCGTGGCGAAAGTCATCCTCAAGGGATACGAACATAATCCCACGAAATATGTCGAGGGCCTTTATCGCATCGGCCTGACGAAGGATTTGCATCTCGAAATCCCCGGCGCAGGACGGGCGAAAATCCGCAGGCCGGATGATACGACCCTCTATTGGTCTAAGACGACATTGCCTTGGATGTCTTTCGGTTACGAGACGCAGATTCCGCCTATCTACACGCTGGCGTTCTACAACGCGATAGCCAACGATGGCAAGATGGTGCGTCCGATGTTTACGAAGGAGATATTGCAGAACGGAAAGGTCGTCCAGCGTTTCTCCACGGAGGTGATTAATCCCAGCATCTGTTCCGAACAGACCTTGGCGATTATCAAAGATATGTTGTTGGGAGTCGTAGAGAAAGGAACGGGAAAGGCCGTGCATTCCGACATCGTCCGTATTGCCGGCAAGACGGGTACGGCGCAGATTGCCTCCGGCGGTGTCTATCGCCGGGCAGGGCACCAGGTTGCTTTCTGCGGTTATTTCCCTGCGGACAAACCGGAATATACCTGCATCGTGGTGATTCGGCAGCCCCGAATCGGTTATCCTTCAGGGGGAACGATGTCCGGAGGCGTCGTGAAGGCGATTGCAGAAAAGATATATGCCAGCCACGTCCGCATCAACGTGAACGAGATGCAGCCGGATTCTACGGCAGTCTTGCTCCCGCCGGCGAAGTCGGGCGATTACCAAGCCCTCACTTCCGTGCTGGATGAATTGGATATTAATATGGATACAGATAGTTTGAAGCAAGAACAATGGGTCTATGCCCAAGCGGATACCGCCCGTCGGTTACTCGACATTGAGGACTTGACAATCCGCCAGGGTCTCGTGCCGCGTGTGGTTGGCATGGGTGCGAAAGATGCGGTTTACCTGTTGGAAAGCTTAGGTTTGCGGGCACGAATCCATGGTATTGGGCGTGTCCGTTCGCAGAGTATCTTGCCGGGGCAGCGCATTGTGAAAGGTCAGACTATCGTTTTAACTTTGAAATAATATGAGATTGAATGAATTGGTTCAGGTTTTAGAGGCTCCCGAAATCGTTGGGGACAGCGAGGTGGAAATCACCGGTATCCAATCGGATTCCCGGCTCGTTGCACCCGGCTCGCTCTTTGTTGCTGTCCGTGGGACGGCGGTCGATGGGCATACCTACATCGGCGCGGCTATCGAAAAGGGTGCGGCTGCGGTCGTCTGCGAGGAAATACCTGAAAACTTGAACGGTAAAACAACCTTTGTCGTGGTAAAAGATTCCGCCCCGGCGGTCGGTCTCCTCGCGTCTGCGTGGTACGGCCATCCTTCGCGGAAACTGGTGTTGGTCGGCGTTACCGGCACGAATGGCAAGACGACTATCGCTACTTTATTATATAAGATGTTCCTCCGCATGGGACACAAGGTGGGATTACTGTCCACCGTATGCAACTACATCAACGAGCGGCCTATCCCGACGGAGCATACGACTCCCGACCCACTGACCCTCCACCGTCTCATGGCGGATATGGTTGCCGACGGATGCGAGTATGCTTTCATGGAGGTTAGTTCGCACGCCATCGACCAGCGTCGCATCAGCGGCCTGGATTTCAACGGAGGCATCTTTACGAATCTGACACGCGATCACTTGGATTATCACAAGACCGTGGAGAACTACCTCCGCGCCAAGAAGCGTTTCTTCGACGAGTTGCCTGCCTCGGCTTTCGCCCTGACAAACCTGGACGACAAGTCGGGCATGGTTATGCTCCAGAACACGCGAGCCAAGAAGCTCACGTATTCCTTGCGGACGCTGGCTGATTTCAAGGGGAAAATTTTGGAGGCCCACTTCGAGGGCACGGATTTACTCATCAACAACCACGAGGTTACGGTCCACTTCGTCGGTCGCTTCAACGCCTATAACCTGTTGGCTGTCTATGGTGCCGCCGTCGCCTTGGGCAAGGACCCGGAGGATGTTCTCGTGCACCTCAGTGCCTTGCATCCCGTTACCGGCCGCTTCGAAACGATACGTTCTCCGAAGGGCTTCACGGCTATCGTGGATTATGCCCACACGCCCGACGCCCTGACGAATGTCTTGAACGCTATCCACGAGGTGCTCGACGGCAAGGGACGGGTCATCACGGTAGTCGGCTGCGGCGGAAACCGCGACAAAGGAAAGCGTCCGCTGATGGCGAAGGAAGCTGTCCGCTTGAGCGATATGGTTGTCCTGACATCCGATAATCCCCGCTTCGAGGAGCCGGATGCCATCATCGATGACATGGCCGCCGGCCTCACCGCCGGGGATATGGAGCGTGTCGTCCGTATCACCGACCGCGCCCAAGCTATCAAGACGGCTACGATGCTGGCGCAAAAGGGCGACGTCATCCTTGTTGCCGGGAAGGGACACGAAGATTATCAGGAGGTTCAGGGCGTCAAGCATCACTTCGACGACCGCGAACTTATCCGTGAACTGTTTACAGCCGGGGAGGTATAAGTCATGTTGTATTACCTGTTTAACTACTTAGACCAGTTGGATTTCCCGGGCGCCGGCATGTTCAAGTACGTGTCGTTCCGCTCCGGACTGGCGCTCATCCTCTCGCTTTTCATCGCTACCGCCATCGGTCGGCGCATCATCGACCGCTTGCAGTATCTCCAGATAGGCGAGACGGTACGCAACCTGGGTCTGGAGGGACAGATGAGCAAGAAGGGAACGCCCACGATGGGTGGTATCATCATCATCATCGCCATCCTCGTCCCCGTCTTGCTATGCGCCAAGCTGACGAATATTTATCTTATTCTGATGGTGATAACGACGGTGTGGCTCGGTGCCTTGGGCTTCGCCGACGACTATATCAAGGTATTTAAGAAGAACAAAGAGGGGATGCACGGACGGTTCAAAATCGTCGGCCAAGTAGGTCTGGGCCTCATCGTGGGTCTCGTCCTCTTCCTCAGTCCCGATGTCGTCATCCGCGAGAATATGGAGGTTCGCCAAGGCGACACCATCCAGGAGGTCAAGTTCCATCCGCAAGAAACGAAATCGACGAAGACAACCATCCCCTTCGTGAAGAACAACAACTTCGACTACGCCCAACTCGTCTCCTGGGCAGGCGATTACAAGGAGGAAGCCGCTTGGGTAGTCTTCGTGCTGATGGTGATATTCGTCGTAACCGCCGTGTCGAACGGGGCCAACCTGACGGACGGCTTGGACGGTCTGGCGGCGGGCAGCTCGGCCATCATCGGGGTGGCACTGGGCATCCTGGCCTATATGTCGTCGCACTTCGAGTTTGCCTCTTTCCTGAATATCATGTTCATCCCGGGGGCGGAAGAGCTGGTAGTCTTTGCCTCCGCCTTCATCGGGGCGACCATCGGCTTCCTGTGGTACAACGCCTACCCCGCGCAGGTCTTCATGGGCGACACGGGGAGCCTCACGCTGGGTGGCATCATCGCCGTCTTTGCGATAATCATCCGCAAGGAACTGCTCATCCCCATCCTCTGTGGCATATTCCTGGTAGAAAATCTGTCGGTTATCCTCCAGACGTTCTACTTTAAATATACGAAGCGGAAATACGGAGCCGGCCGTCGTATCTTCAAGATGGCGCCGCTGCACCATCACTTCCAGAAGGCCGGCAACGCAGGTATCGAAGCCATTATCCAGAAGCCACTCAACGTGGTGCCGGAATCGAAAATCGTGGTTCGCTTCTGGCTGATAGGGATTATCCTGGCGGTAATAACCATCGTAACGCTAAAGATGCGTTAAGAGGTCGGTCGGGAAGCCGTTTACGACGGTTTCAGGCCTTTTGCAGCGGTGCAAAATACCGTTTACGACGGTTTCAAGCGTTTGCACGGGTGCGAAAAGCCAAAAACGACGGTTTTAAGCCTTTTGCACGGTTGCAAAATGCCGTTTACGACGGTTTCAGGCGTTTGCAAGGCTGCAAAAGGCCATTTACGGCGGTTTTAGGCATTTTGCACGGTTGCAAAAGCCGTTTACGGCGGTTTCAAGCGTTTGCACGGCTGCAAAATGCCATTTACGACGGTTTCAAGCATTTTGCACGGGTGCGGAAAGCCATTTACGGCCTCCGCCAGCTTGCCGGATAAGTGAAGAAAGGATTTTAAAGACACAAAAATATGAGTAAGATTGTAGTATTGGGTGCAGGCGAGAGCGGCGCGGGTGCAGCCGTCCTTGCCCAAGCGAAGGGCTTCGAGGTGTTTGTCTCGGACAGCGGCTCGATAAAGCCCAAGTACAAGGCTATGCTCGACGCGCATGGCATCGAGTGGGAAGAAGGCCGGCACTCGGAGGAGCGTATCCTCGCGGCCGACGAGGTGGTGAAAAGCCCCGGCATCCCCGACAAGGCGCCGATTATCCAGCGCTTGAAGGCGCAAGGGACGCCGATCATCTCGGAGATTGAACTGGCGGGCCGCTATACCGACGCCCGCATGATTTGCATCACGGGGAGCAACGGGAAGACGACGACCACGATGCTGACCTACCATATCTTGAAGCAGGCGGGCGTGGATGTCGGGCTGGCAGGGAACGTGGGCAACAGTCTCGCGCTGCAGGTTGCCGAGTCGCCCCATGCCGTCTATGTGATAGAGTTGAGCAGCTTCCAGCTCGACAATATGTATGACTTCAAGGCCGATATTGCCGTGCTGCTCAACATCACGCCGGACCATCTCGACCGCTACGGCTATGTAATGCAGAACTACATCGACGCGAAGTTCCGCATCATCCGGAACCAGACCGCAGCCGATGCTTTTATTTATTGGAACGACGACCCGATTATCCGCCGCGAGGTGGAGCGGTTGAAGCCGCAGGCGACGTTGTATCCCTTTGCCCAGACGCACGAGCCGGGCGTCAAGGCGTATGTAGAAAATAACCAGATTATCGTAGAATCAAGGAAAGGAGACTTTACAATGGATGAAGAATTATTGGCATTGACCGGGACGCACAACCTGTACAACTCGTTGGCGGCAAGCATCTCCGCGAAGGTGATGGATATCCGGGATGAGAAGATCCGCGAGTCCCTGATGGACTTCACGGGCGTGGAACATCGTCTGGAGAAAGTGGCGCGCGTCCGGGGGGTCGATTACATCAACGACTCGAAAGCTACGAACGTGAACTCTTGCTGGTATGCGCTCCAGAGCATGAAGACACCGGTCGTCCTGATTTTGGGCGGGACCGACAAAGGGAACGATTACAGCGAGATAGAAGCGCTCGTCCTCAAGAAAGCGCGCGGGCTGATTTTCCTCGGCAAGGACAACGCGAAGCTGCACGCCTTCTTCGACGGGAAGGTGGCGCAAATCGCTGACGCCCGCTCCATGAAGGAAGCTGTCGATACGGCCTACGGGATGGCGCAGAAAGGGGATACGGTGCTGCTCTCGCCCTGTTGCGCCAGCTTCGACTTGTTTGAGAACTACGAAGACCGTGGGCGACAGTTCAAGGATTGCGTGCGCGCATTATAATATAATATAAGGTAAGAAAGGAGGAACGGTGCGATGTATTTGCTGAAGAAACTATTCAAAGGCGACCCGGTGATATGGATTATCTTCGCCATCTTGTGCGTCTATTCGCTGGTATTCGTGTTCAGTGCGACAAGCACAATCGTTTATAAGAACGACAATATGCTGGGACCGATTACGCGGCACTTCGGGATGCTGGCGCTGGGATTCACGTTTGGTATCCTGGTAACCCACAACATCCCCTACCGGTTCTTCAAGATTGGAGGACTGGTGCTGCCCCTTGTCGTGTTGCTCTTGATTTACACGATATTCTTTGGCGTGGAAATCAATGGGGAGAAGCGTTGGTTGGAGATATTCGGCATCCAATTTCAACCCTCGGAGCTGGCGAAGTTGTCGCTCATCAGCTACATCGCGCTGGTCTTGAGCAAGCGGGGACAGCTGACGGATCAGCAGATATTCGTCTGGATATTAGGCGGGGCGTTTGCCGTCTGCGCCGCGATATTCCCGACGAACGGCTCGACGGCGTTGCTCATTTTCGGGTTTACGCTGCTGATGATGATCATCGGACAGGTGTCGTGGAAGCGGATAGGGCAGCTAATCGGCATATTGGCTGCGATAGCCGTAGTAGGCATATTAGTCTTGAAGTTTACCCCCGACTCAATCGGGAAGCATATTCCTCGCTTTAAGACGTGGCAAGCGCGTATCGAGCGGTTTACCGAAAACGAGCCGATGATAAATGAAAACGGGACGATTAAGGATGAATATTACCAGGTAGTCTATGCGCAAATCGCGATAGCCGAGGGGAATATCATCGGGAAAGGACCGGGATACGGCGACCAGCGGGATTTCTTGCCGCAGGCCTATTCGGACTTCATCTATGCCATCATCTTGGAGGAAGGAGGGTTGATACCCGGCGTGTTCCTCCTGTTTGTCTATCTGGCGCTTTTGGTGCGCGTCGGGATGATAGCCAAGAAATGCGAAAGGCTTTATCCGAAATACTTGGTGATAGGTTGCGGATTGCTGTTGGGCATCCAGGCACTGACGAATATGGCGGTGGCGGTGCACTTGATACCTGTTACCGGGCAGCCGCTTCCGTTGATAAGCCGAGGGGGAACCTCGACCATCATTAGCTGCTTCTATATAGGCATTATTCTGAGCGTAAGTCGCTTTGCCGCTAATATCGGCAATGAGGAAGACGAACTGCCTCCCGAGGAAGTAAAGCCGGAAGCCGTGCCGGTTACTATTACCCAAGAGGAAATAGCCCATTGGGTACCCGATGCGCCGGAAGGCATCACGATGCCAGAGGCAAAGAAGGGAGATATTTGAATAGACAAACTAAACGATAACAACAATGAAACCCTATAAATTCATCATTAGCGGAGGTGGCACAGGGGGACATATCTTCCCGGCTCTCTCCATCGCAAACGAACTGAAACGGCGCTATCCGGATTGCGAAATCCTCTTTGTAGGTGCGGAAGACCGGATGGAAATGGAGAAAGTGCCTGCGGCAGGCTACCCGATCGTGGGTTTGCCGGTGAGCGGCTTCGACCGTTCCTCGCTGGTAAAGAACTTTCAGGTGGTGGCACGCCTCCTGAAGAGCCTTCATTTAGCCAAGAAAACCGTGCGCGATTTCCGTCCGGACATTGCCATTGGTGTGGGCGGATATGCCAGTGGCCCGACGCTTTGGATGGCAGCATCCTTAGGCATTCCGACCTTGATACAGGAACAAAATTCGTATGCCGGCGTAACAAACAAGCTGTTGGCGAAGAAGGCCAAGCGGATTTGCGTGGCCTACGAAGGAATGGAAAAGTTTTTCCCCGCTGACCGCATTGTCCTGACCGGCAATCCGGTGCGTAGCGACTTGGAACATGCACAGAATAAGCGGGATGAGGCGGCCGCTTTCTTCGGACTTTCTCCGGAGAAGAAGACGTTGTTGGTTGTAGGAGGAAGTCTGGGGGCGCGCACCATTAACCGCAGTATAGAGAATGGATTGGATAAAATCCTCTCCTCGGGAGTGCAGTTGATTTGGCAAACGGGACGTTATTATCATGAGGAAGCCTTGAAGCGTTTGAAGGCGTACCATGGAATGCCTGTGTGGTGCTCCGACTTCATCTCGCGGATGGACTATGCTTACTCGGCAGCTGATTTGGTGATATCTCGCGCCGGGGCCGGAACAATCTCTGAGTTATGTTTGTTGAAGAAGCCGGTAGTTCTTGTCCCTTCGCCCAATGTGGCGGAAGACCATCAGACGAAGAATGCCCTTGCGTTGGTAAATCGGGAGGCGGCGTTGATGGTAACAGACCAGGAAGCACCTCAGCATTTGGTAGAGAAAGCTTTGGCTACTCTTGCCGACGATGCATTATTGGCAAATTTGAGTCAGAATATAGTCAAGCTGGCTTATCATGATAGCGCGGGAAAGATAGCCGATGAGATAGAGAGGATTATAAAGAAATCTTGAGTTTTGAATGACGAGTTATGAGTACGATACAAACTATATCGAGTGTCTATTTTGTCGGTGCCGGTGGTATCGGCATGAGTGCTTTGGTGCGCTACTTCCTTTCCAAGGGGAAAAAAGTGGCGGGCTACGATCGTACGCCTACTGATTTGACCGCTGAGTTGAATCAAGAAGGTGCCGAGATTCATTATGAAGATAACGTGGCATTAATTCCGGATTATTGTCGTAATCATCAAGATACGTTGGTGGTTTATACGCCAGCCATTCCCGAAAGTCATACTGAACTGACCTATTTCCGGGAGCATGGCTTCGAGGTAATGAAGCGGGCACGGGTTTTGGGCGAAATTACGAACTGTTCGCGGGGGCTCTGTGTGGCCGGGACTCATGGGAAAACGACGACTTCTTCCATGCTGGCGCATATCTTGAAGCAATCGCATGTGGATTGCAATGCGTTTCTTGGTGGTATCTTGAAAAACTACGAGAGCAATCTCATGCTTTCTGATCGGAGCGACCTGACGGTGATTGAGGCAGACGAATTCGACCGTTCTTTCCATTGGCTTCGTCCCTATATGGCCATCATAACGGCGGCAGATCCGGATCATCTGGATATTTACGGCACGCCGGAAGCCTATCGGGAAAGCTTTGAACATTTCACTTCGCTCATTCGTCCGGGTGGTTGCTTGGTCATGAAAAAAGGCATAGCCATTCACCCTCGTTTGCAGGAAGGAGTGAGATTATATACCTATTCGGGCACGAAAGATGGGGATTTCCATGCCGAAAACATAGAAATAGGGGATGGAAAAATAATCTTTGACTTTATTGCACCGAATGTTCGAATTAAAAGCGTATCTTTGGGAGTTCCTGTAAAAGTCAATATCGAGAACGGAGTTGCCGCTATGGCTTTGGCTTGGTTGAATGGGGCGACGGAAGAGGAGATACGTCAGGGTATGGCAACATTTGCCGGTCCAGTTCGTCGTTTCGATTTCCATTTGAAGCGGGACGATATCGTTCTGCTTGATGACTATGCTCATCATCCGGAAGAAATCCGCGCGAGCATTCTTTCTGTCAAGGAATTGTATGCCGGAAAGAAGGTAACGGGTATATTCCAGCCGCATTTATATAGTCGGACACGCGATTTTGCCGCCGACTTCGCAAAGAGCCTTTCGCTCCTCGACGAATTGATTTTATTGGATATTTATCCGGCACGGGAAGAGCCGATACCGGGAGTTACGTCTCAGTTAATTTATGATCGCGTAACGATTCCGGACAAACACCTTATCCGAAAGGAAGAGTTATTGGATTGGGTAAAGGCTGAAGCAGCATCGTATCAGGTCGTATTGATGTTGGGTGCCGGGGATATTGACCGATTGGTAGAACCAGTTAAACAAATATTAGAAAGACGGTGATAAAGATTTTGTCCATAGTGCTTGCGACGCTGCTTAGCGGATATATCGTAGCTGCTTCCTTATTCCTGGTGGAGCGGAAGCAGACGGCTCCGTGTGCCGGGATGCAGATTGTGGTTCGAGATAGTCTGGATAAACATTTTGTCAATGAGGCAGACTTGTCGCAAATCCTTCGGAAGGCTGGTCTCGATCCGATGAAGCGGAATATGGATGAGATTAATACCGAAAAGATTGAGTCGGTTTTGCAAAAGAACGATATGATAGCAGAAGTGGAAGCCTATAAAACTCCATCGGGCAAAATCAAGCTGGAAGTGGAACAGAAAATGCCTATACTTCGTGTCATGAGTGCTGACGGAGCCTATTATATAGACAACTTGGGAAGCACGATGGCGTTGAGCCGTCGCTATGTCGCCCAAGTGCCAATTGCAAGTGGATCGATAGAAAAAGAGCTATCGACAACCGATTTATACAAATTTGCACTATTTTTGCAGGACGATGATTTTTGGAATAATCAGATAGAACAGATATTCGTGCATCCGGACGGGGACGTTGAGTTGATTCCCCGTGTAGGAAACCATCGGATAATATTGGGTTCATTTGCTGATTTCCAAGAAAAATTGGGTAATTTGCGACTCTTCTACGAGCAGGCTATTCCGAAAGTCGGCTGGGAGAAGTATAGTATTATTAATTTAAAATATAAGAACCAGATTGTTTGTACTAAACGATAAGGAGGCATGGCATATACAGATTTTATAGCAGCTATCGACTTGGGCACGTCCCATATTGTAGGAATGGTCGGGACGAAGAATGCTTCCGGCGCATTGTCTATTTTGGCTTATGAGGTAGAGAAAGCTGAGGGCTCTATCCGCAGAGGCTGTGTTTACAATGGGGAAGAAGTGGCTTATCATATTGGATTGCTCCTTCGCAAGTTGGAAAACAAACTTGACGGAGCGAAGATAGATAAAGTATATATAGGTATAGGGGGGCAATCGCTCCGCTCAATGGACTATACGGTAAATAAAGTCTTAGGCTCTGGCGGGGAAGTTACGGAAGTTATTTTGCAGGAGATGGCAAAAGATTGCCGTATGTATCGTCCTGCGGAATTAGATGTTTTTGATATAGTCTCTCCTGCGTATTATTTAGATGGCCGGGCGGAGAACGAACCCTTAGGAGTTAATTGTTCACGTATCGATGCCAAATATAAGCTCATTGTAGGGCGTCCAGTTCTTCGCCGTTCCATTGAGAATACGGTGAAGGAACGGATAAAACGTAAGGTGCCTCGGGTACTTGTTTCTCCAATTGCTTTAGCTAATTTGGTATTGACTGATGCCGAGCGGCAACAAGGGGGAATCCTTATTGACTTTGGTGCTGGAGTAACTTCTGTCAGTACTTATCGAAAGGGGCGTCTGCAAATGTTGTACGTGGTACCTTTCGGTAGTCATTTGATTACGCGCGATATCGCTTCCGGGCTGGATGTCTCCGAGTCTGAGGCCGAGCGACTGAAGCGTGTTCACGGTATGGCTTTGCCTAATAAGGAAATCGAACAGCAGCCCCTCGATATTAATCGGATGGACGGTGTGCATACGATTAAGCAAACAAATTTGGATGAAATCGTAGAGGCCCGTGTCCGTGAAATCATAGAGAATGTATATGCCCGTGTGCAAGATTCTAATATCTTGAAGGATGGTGGCTACTCTATCGTGATAGCTGGCGGTGGTGCCATGCTGAAAGATTTGCGCGAAGCCGTAAAATCTCGTTTTAAGATGGATGTCCGCATCGCTTCCGCTCGTCGCGACCTGATAGAGGGGAATGATATGATTGCCAACAATCCGGAGTATATGCTGGCTGCCGCGCTCTTACTTCAGTGTGAGGAAAACTGCGCTGAGCAGCCGGAGGTAAAGGTTCAGACCTCGACATTCGTCAAGCCGAAGGTTGAACCGAAGGCTAATCCTGCCCCAACCCAGCCGAAACAGGAGGAAAAGAAGGTCGAGGCTCCTCAACCAGATATTGACGTGGAAGCCGAAGAGCAAGCTGAAATCTTACGTCGCCAAGCCGCCGAAGAAGAACAGAAACGGAAAGAAAAGGAGCGGATTAAGCGGCTGCAAGAAGAAGAAAGACGAAAAGGGCCTACGCTGTGGGGAAAAATCTGGGGTAAGATAGAACAGGTAACAGAAATAAAAGACAAAGATTATTAACATTATAGTAGCGGGAAACCATGGACAACGAAGTATTATCTTTCGGTACGCCATCTGATTCGCAAACGCTTATCAAAGTTATTGGCGTCGGCGGCGGAGGTGGTAATGCCGTAACCAATATGTACAACGAGGGCATCAAAGATGTCTCTTTCGTCTTATGCAACACGGATAACCAGGCGTTGCTCAAATCCAACGTCCCCAACAAACTCTTGCTGGGTCGCGACACGACCGGTGGCTTAGGCTCTGGCAACGTCCCGGAGAAAGGAGAAAAGGCGGCAGTGGAAAGTCAAGAGGAAATCAAGTCGATGCTCAATGATGGCACGAAAATGACCTTCATCACTGCCGGTATGGGCGGAGGAACCGGTACCGGTGCCGGCCCGATTGTCGCAAAGATATCGAAAGAGATGGGTATCTTGACCGTAGGTATCGTTACCATTCCTTTCCTCTTTGAAGGACGGCCTAAAATCGTCAAGGCTGTGAAGGGTGTCCGACGAATGGCTGATAATGTCGATTCCTTGCTGGTTATTAACAATGAACGACTCCGTACGTTGTATTCCGAGGCGCGGACTACAGTGCCGGATGCCTATCGGAAGGCTGACGAGACGCTGACTATCGCTGCCCGAAGCATTGCCGAGATTATCACAACGAATTTAGAGCAGAATGTCGATTTCGCCGACGTGGACTTCACGATGCGCAACAGCGGCGTGGGTCTGATTAGTGTGGGATACGGAGAAGGCGAGGGCCGCCTTCAGCGTGCTATCGAGGATGCGGTAAACAGCACCTTGGTGAACGACGTGGAGAATATCTACAACGCACAGCGCGTGGCCTTTGTTATCTATTATAGCCACGAAAATGCCCTTCGTATCGACGAAATGGATGACATCCACAACTTCATGGCCCGCTTCAAGACCGAATACGAAGTCAAGTGGGGCCATGGATACGATGATTCTTTGGAAGACCGCATCAAAATCACGATTCTTGTTACGGGTTTCGGTCTCGGCGATGTCTTGACCGACGACCAACAGACGGAAATCTCCGAAGAAGACCGTCTTCGCAAGGCTCAGGAAGAGCAAGAGAAGAAACTTGCCCGCGATGCCGAGGATAAACTGATTGATACCTACTACGGCTCCTTCGGCATCCGCTTTCGCCCGCGTGTCGAGCCGGTTGTTCTAACCTCTCGCGAGCTGGAAAGCGACGATGACTCGCTTATCCGTCTCTTGGAGTCCACTCCGGCTTTCAACCGCGACCCCAAAGATGTCGCCCGTCTGCGCGGCACACATAACCCCGTTGCCAGCGAAAGTAAAACGAAGAAACAGACTGGGACAGTAATTCATTTTGGTTGATACGGGATAAAAATGTATATAAGATAGAAATCAAATAATAAAGATTATTATGGATTTATTTGCAACTGTCAGCGAAGACATTAAAAACGCGATGAAGGCAAAGGACAAAGTTGCCCTCGAGACTCTCAGAAATGTGAAAAAGGTTTTTCTCGAAGCCAAAACTGCACCGGGTGCCAACGATACACTAAGTGATGCCGACGCTTTGAAACTCATCCAAAAGCTGGTAAAGCAAGGCAAGGACTCTGCCGCTATCTACGTCGAGCAGGGGCGTCAGGATTTGGCTGACGGCGAACTCGCCCAGGTTGCTGTTCTGGAAAAATATCTTCCTAAGCAGCTTTCTGCCGAAGAACTAGAAGCGGAATTGAAGAAAATCATCGAACAAGTGGGCGCAACCAGTCCGAAGGATATGGGCAAAGTGATGGGTGTCGCTTCGAAGACGCTTGCGGGTCGTGCAGAAGGCAGAGCTATCTCTGAGACCGTCAAGCGTTTGCTCAATTAATCATTATAAGAAGAAAAAGGTCGTTGGAATTTGAGGGAATAATGAGAATCCCTTTCGTATAAGTCTTATTCCTCCGGGGAATAAGACTTATCTTTTACGTACCGCTTATATTCCTCCTTTTTGTTCTTTACTTTTTCATATAAAATCTGTCTGTTATGGTTACATTTACATGTTGCCTCTTGGCTCTTGTCATTGGTTACTTCGTTTACGGCAAGTTTATCGAGCGTGTTTTCGGTATTGACGCGCAACGTACGACGCCTGCTTACGCACTTCAAGATGGCGTGGACTACATCCCGATGCCTACGTGGAAGATATTCATGATTCAGTTCCTGAACATTGCGGGTCTGGGACCTATCTTCGGTGCTATCATGGGGGCTAAATTCGGTACGGCCTCGTTCCTTTGGATTGTCCTCGGGAGTATCTTTGCCGGGGCGGTGCACGACTTTTTAGCCGGGGCATTGTCTATGCGCCACGAGGGGGAGAGTTTGCCGGAGCTTGTCGGGCGCTTTCTGGGCAATCGGTTCAAACAATTCATGCGTGGATTCACGGTCGTGCTGATGGTGCTGGTCGGCGTGGTGTTCGTCGCTGGTCCTGCAGGACTGTTGGCAAGTCTCACGCCAGAAGTCTTGGACGCCCAATTCTGGATAGTCGTTGTTTTCCTTTATTATATCTTGGCTACGTTATTGCCGATAGATAAAATTATCGGGAAGATATACCCCATTTTCGCGATAGCTTTGTTGTTTATGGCGGTAGGCATTCTGGCGATGCTCTACGTCAATCACCTGGAACTCCCGGAGCTGACCGACGGGTTGAAAAATACGCACCCCGAAGGACTGCCGCTTTTCCCCATCATGTTCGTCAGCATCGCGTGCGGCGCAATCTCTGGCTTCCATGCAACACAAAGTCCGCTGATGGCGCGTTGTCTGAAGAACGAGAAGTATGCGTATCCAGTCTTTTACGGGGCTATGATAACGGAAGGAATCGTCGCCCTCATCTGGGCAGCCGCTGCAACGTACTTTTTCCATGAAAACGGGATGGGCGAAAGCAATGCCGCCGTGGTAGTCGATAGTATCACGCGCGACTGGCTCGGCCCGGTTGGAGGCGTGTTGGCTATACTTGGAGTAATTGCTGCTCCGATTACGTCGGGAGATACGGCCTTTCGCTCGGCCCGTCTGATTGTAGCAGATTTCCTGCATCTGGAACAGCGGTCGATATCGCGGCGGCTGATGATATCGGTACCGATGTTTTTGGTGGCCATAGCCCTGCTGTTCTATTCGCTACGCGATCAAGACGGTTTCGACATGATATGGCGTTATTTTGCCTGGAGTAATCAGACGTTGGCGGTGTTTACACTTTGGGCGTTGACGGTTTATTTGGCTCATGCGGGGAAATGCTATTGGGTTACGTTCGTGCCGACCGTATTCATGACGATGGTATGTTCGACGTATTTGTTGGTAGCTCCCGAGGGGCTGCAGTTGCCTTTGGAAATCTCGTTGGCGATTGGAGTAGTACTGACGCTGTTCGTATGCGCCCTCTTTTTCCGCTTCAAGGCACGGATATTAAATCAGAGTAAAGGAGATAAGGAAACGAAATCAGAAGTTTTATCCCAGAACGAGAAATAACGAGATGAACTTTTTCACACACATCGCCATTTCCCGCCCCCCGCGCCGGTTTTCATACGCCGACCGTTTTCTGCTGCTGGGTTCATGTTTTGCCCAGAACATGGCAGGATATATGAAGGAAAACCGGTTTGATATGGATGTAAATCCTTTCGGTACGCTCTACAATCCCGCCTCTATCAGTCGGGCACTGCGGATTTTGCTGGAAGGAAAGACCTTCTCATCCTCCGACCTGTTCCGTTACGGCGAACGTTGGTATAGTTGGATGCACCAGGGTTCGTTTTCCGGAATGTCGGAGGCTGAATGTCTGGAGACGATAAATCCTCGGCTCATCCATGCCGAGGAACGCCTCGGGGGATTGAGTTGCCTCATCATCACATGGGGAACGGCTTATATTTACCGTCTTCGCTCAACGGGCGAAGTGGTTTCTAACTGCCACAAGGTTGCTGGGCGGGAATTTATGCGCGAACGGCTGTCGGTAGAAGATATTGTAGCGGATTGGGGCGAATTGCTCGGCTTGTTGGTGAATCGCTGCCCTTCATTGCAACAGATAATCCTGTCGGTAAGTCCTATACGCCACTGGAAAGATGGGGCGCATGGGAACCAGCTGAGCAAAGCGACGCTACTGCTTGCCGCCGAGCAGTTGGAGCAGAAATACCCGGGGTTTGTCCAATATTTCCCGGCCTACGAGATTATGATGGACGAGTTGCGCGATTATCGTTTCTATGCCGACGATATGTTGCATCCCTCGCCGCAGGCTGTCGAATATATCTGGGATTCATTTCGCACGAATTACTTGACGGAGGAGACGCTTGCGGTTATGGAGGAGTGGCAGCAGATTAACCAAGCCCTTCATCACCGTCCGTTACATCCGGAGAGTGATGCTTATCGGGAATTTATGCATCAAACTATGTTAAAGTTGAAACGGCTTCAAGAGAAATTTCCTTACTTTGGAGACGAAAAAGATGAAGCGTGAAGAAAGAAGAGTCGGATGTGGATATTTGAAGTCTTTATTCTTCATCCCTCGTGCTTAATTACTGTTGTATCATGATGTATCAGATAAAAGAAATAGCAAAAGTCATCTCAGCCCGTCCGGCCGAATGGCATGACGCGACGGTGAGCCTTCTGTTGACCGATAGTCGCCGTCTGTCTATCCCGGAGGAGAGTCTGTTCTTTGCCCTAAAGACGAAAACCAATGACGGGCATCGTTATATCAAAGATTTATATGGCTTGAAGGTTCGTAATTTCGTGGTGAGCGATATTTTGCCGGAATATTCCGCAATGCCTGACGCCAATTTCTTAGTCGTCAAGGATACGCTCCGTGCCTTGCAGCGTCTTGTAACTTATCACCGCAAGCGGTTCAATATTCCGGTCATTGGGATAACGGGGAGCAACGGGAAAACGGTTGTGAAGGAATTTCTCTACCAGCTATTGCGCAGCGAGTTCAACATTGTGCGTTCGCCCCGGAGCTATAATTCGCAGATTGGCGTTCCGCTTTCCGTCTGGGAAATGAACGAACGGCATACCTTGGGTATTTTCGAGGCGGGTATCTCGCAACCGGACGAAATGGAGTATTTGCAGCCTATCATTTCCCCGACCATCGGCGTGATAACCAGCATTGGTGAGGCGCATCAGGAGAATTTCATCTCGATGGGGCAGAAATGCCGCGAGAAACTCCAGCTCTTCGTCGATAGCGATGCTATCATCTATAACGGAGATGATACGTTGATTGCCGATTCGGTTGAAGCCTCTTGCCTTTCTCATAAAGCGATTATATGGAGTAGAACTGACACGGAAGCTCCACTCTATATCGAATCGATCGAGAAACAAGCCGACAAAACCATAATCCGTTGCACCCTCCTCGGCTTCGAGCGGACTTATACAATTCCCTTTACCGACGATGCTTCGATTGAAAACGTAATCCAATGTATCGCCATCATGCTCTATTTGAAACCGACGAGCGTGAACGACGTCGAGAAGTTCAGCCGCCTCGAGCCTGTCGCCATGCGCCTGGAGGTAATAGAGGGCATCAACGATTGCCTTTTAATCAACGATACCTATAATTCGGATATTAATTCCTTGGATATCGCTCTCGATTTCCAACAGAGCCGGAAAGTCGGACGCGAGATGAAGACGACGCTCATCCTTTCGGACATTCTCCAGTCCGGTACGCTCCCGAAGTCCTTGTATCGGAAGGTTTCCGACTTGGTGAGCCATCGGAAGGTGGACCGTCTCATCGGTATCGGCAAGGATTTGAAGGAATATGAAGCATTCTTCCCCACTAAGGAAAAAGAATTCTACACCACGACAGAAGAGTTCCTCGCGCAGCCTCTGCAACAGATGTTCCGCAACGAACTAATCCTTATCAAAGGTTCCCGCCGTTTCCACTTCGAACGCATCACCGAGCGGCTGGTGAGAAAAGTCCACGAGACAACACTCGAAGTCAATCTCGACGCTATCGTCCACAACTTCAACTTCTACCGCTCGCGCCTGAATCCGGAGACGAAAATGGTCTGCATGGTAAAAGCCTCCGCCTACGGAGCCGGTTCATACGAATTAGCAAAGACCTTGCAGGAGCATCGCTGCGACTATCTCGCCGTCGCCGTCGCCGACGAGGGTGAGGAATTGCGCAAAGCTGGCATCACCATTCCGATTATGGTTATGAATCCGGAATTCGGCAGCTTCAATGTCCTCTTCGAGAATAATCTGGAGCCGGAAGTCTATAGTTTCCGCCTCCTCGACGCCATCATCCGCGAAACCGAGCGGCGCGGAATCACTTCGTACCCCATCCATATTAAAGTGGACACGGGAATGCACCGCTTGGGCTTCCAACCCGGCGATATGCCCGCTGTCTGCGAGCGTCTGCGCCAGCAGAGCGGTGTCGTGGCGCGTTCGGTCTTCTCGCATCTTGCGGGGAGCGATTCGTCTATCTTCGACGACTTCACGATGGAGCAAATCGGGAAGTTCCAAATGGCCGCGAAGACCTTGGAAGAGGGGTTGGAATACAAAGTCATCAAGCATATCCTCAATACCGCCGGCATCGAGCGTTTCCCGCAATACCAGATGGACATGGTGCGCCTGGGCATCGGCCTCTACGGTGTCAGCGCTTCCGGCTTGCGCGGCTTGCGTAATGTCAGCACGCTGAAGACGACGATTCTCCAGATACAGAACGTGCCGAAGGGTGATTCCATCGGCTACGGTCGCCGGAGCTATGTGGACCGCGACTCGCGCATTGCCATCATCCCCATCGGCTATGCAGACGGGCTGGATCGCCACTTTAGCAATCGCGAGGGTATTGTGTTGATAAACGGACAGCGTTGTCCCATCATCGGCAATATCTGTATGGATGCCTGCATGGTGGATGTTACCGATATCGAGGCGCATGAAGGCGACACAGTCGTCATTTTCGGCGAGGGACTGGAGGTAAACGAGCTTTCTGACCGCCTCCACACCATTCCCTACGAGATTCTGACCTCGGTTTCGCCCCGTGTCAAGCGGGTATATTATCGGGAATAGCGATTTGTTCTCGTGAACGCCGGTTCACAGAAGCATTTCAGTTGCAACGGGACTGTGAACTGGCGTTCACAATAACTTTTCAGTTGCAACGGGCTCGCGAACCGGCGTTCACAATAACTTTTCAGTTGCAACGGGTTCGTGAACTGGCGTTCACAATAACTTTTCAGTTGCAACGGGTTCGTGAACTGGCGTTCACGATAACTTTTCAGTTGCAACAAAGTCGTGAACCGGCGTTCACGATTGCGTTTCAGAATGCGCGGTTGCACAAATGGCGGATTTATTGTACTTTTGCGCCGTCAAACATTAAAAATTAAGATGATGGGACATAATTTATTGAAAGGAAAGAAAGGAATTATCTTCGGAGCATTGAACGACATGTCTATCGCTTGGAAAGTGGCGGAGCGCGCCGTTGATGAGGGCGCAACAATTACGTTGAGCAATACGCCGATGGCCGTGCGCATGGGAACGGTAAGCGAATTGGGCAAAAAGCTGAATGCGGAAGTGATTCCGGCGGACGCGACGAGTGTGGACGACTTGAAAACGGTCTTCGAACGGTCGATGGAAGTCCTCGGCGGGCCGGTGGACTTCGTTTTGCACTCTATCGGCATGAGCCCGAATGTCCGGAAGAAACGCACGTACGACGACTTGGATTATAATTTCTTGCAGAAGACATTAGATATCTCAGCCATCTCGTTCCACAAGATGTTGCAGGTGGCGAAGAAGATGGACGCGATTGCCGAATATGGTTCCGTGGTAGCACTGAGCTATGTCGCCGCGCAACGGACTTTCTTCGGCTATAACGATATGGCCGACGCCAAGAGCCTCTTGGAGTCTATCGCCCGCAGTTTCGGTTACATCTATGGACGCGAGAAAAATGTGCGCATCAATACCATCTCGCAGTCGCCGACGCATACGACGGCTGGCGACGGGGTGAAAGGCATGGACCATCTGATGGATTTCGCCAACAAGATGAGTCCGCTGGGTAATGCGACGGCCGATGAGTGTGCCGGATATTGCATCCTGATGTTCTCCGACTTCACCCGCAAGGTAACGATGCAGAATCTCTACCACGACGGCGGTTTCTCGAGCATGGGCATGAGTCTCCGCGCCATGAACCAGTATAGCAAGGGGCTGGAGGAATATACCGACGAGAACGGACATATTATTTATGGATGATGGGAGTTATGAGTTACGGGTTACGAGTTCTGAGTCTCCAAAACACAACTCGTAACTCCTAACTCATAATTCATAACTATAAAAAAGATGCTTGTAAAGATATACCCCGAAAACCCCAACCCTCGCGAGATAGCCAAAGTCGTGAAGGCATTGCAAGACGGGGAGCTGATAGTCTATCCGACCGATACGGTCTATGCCATCGGTTGCGATGCGCTGAATGTGCGGGCGGTGGAACGGATATGCCGGATGAAAGGCGTCAATCCGCAGAAGAGCAACTTGTCTATTATCTGCTCTGATTTGTCGAACCTGAGCGAATATGCTAAAGTAAACAATGCTACCTTCAAGTTGATGAAGAAAAACCTGCCGGGGCCGTTTACTTTTATCTTGCCCACGAGTAGCGAACTTCCGAAAATTTATAAGAATAGGAAAGAAGTCGGTATCCGTGTGCCGGACAACAATATTGTTCGCACGCTGGTGGCGGAATTGGGCAATCCGTTGCTCACCATGTCCGTCCACGACGAGGACGACGAACTCATCGAATATTCTACCGATCCGGAGTTGATACACGAGAAGTATGCCAACCAAGTCTCTATCGTGATAGATGGCGGAATGGGCGGAATCGAACCCTCAACGGTAGTCGATTGTACGGACGACGAATTTGAAGTAGTCCGACAAGGGAAAGGCGAATTGAATACATAACATATTAATCTATTTAATAAGTAAGATGAAACATTTTTTGTATTTGGCCCTTTGTGCGCTGCTCGTTTGCAGTTGCTCGGGCAAAAAATCGCAGGCAGCGAAGGAAGATGCTGCACCGCAAAAGACCCAGATTACGTGGGGAACATTTAATATCCGCATGGATACGGATGCCGATAGCTTGAATAGCTGGAAGTACCGCAAAGACAATGTTTGCAAATATATCCAGAGCAAGCAAGTGGATATCGTCGGGATGCAGGAAGTCTTGCATCATCAGTTGGAAGACCTGAAAGCTGGATTGCCTGGTTATGCCGCTATCGGCGTAGGTCGTGAAGATGGCAAGACACAGGGCGAGTATTCAGCTATCCTCTATCGTCCCGATAAATTCGATGTGCTCGATAGCAATACGTTCTGGCTTTCTCAATATCCCGATAGCGTCGGTTTCATCGGCTGGGATGGTGCTTGTACTCGTATAGCGACTTGGGCCAAGATGAAGGACAAAGCGACCGGTAAAATCTTCATGGCAGTGAATACGCACTTCGATCACGTCGGTGTCGAGGCTCGCAAGAACGGCGCGCTGCTGATCATCGACCGTATTAAGGAAATCGTAGGCGACCAGCCGGCTGTTTTGACGGGCGATTTCAATGTTGCGGATGATTCTGAGGCCTATCAGACTTTGACGACAAACGAATTTGTCCTGAAAGACGCGCATAAGATTGCCGATACAACCTCCGGTCCGGCCTATACCTTCCACGACTACGGCCGTTTGGCCATGGAGAAGCGGGAGAAGATAGACTTCATCTTCGTTACGCCTCAGATACATGTCGTAAGTTCGGAAATCGCGCAGGAAGCAGAAGGACCGACGGGCTATTTGAGCGACCACAATCCGCAGATCGTGAAATTGGAGTTCTAATAAACAGAAAACGGCGAAGCTCTCGCTTGGCCGTTTCTACATTTAACCGTTTTAAACAAAAAGAAAAAGTTAGTTAAGGTCTTTATAAACCCTTGCATCACATTTCTCTTGTGAGTGAGTGCAAATATAGGGATATTCCTCGGAATTTTCCTCAACATTCCGAGAATTTTTTTCATTGAGGAAAAGAATTTTGTCCAAACAGTTCCATACTATACCATTTCTTTTCTATGGGAGAGATATTCGTCCACACAGCGGAACCCTCCCCCTTCCTCCCGAAGGCCTCCGTCGTTCCGCCAGATTAGTAGTGTAAATTGACAAGCGAGTCGCTTGTTGTCTTGAGGGGTTTTTTGTTTGGAAGAAATGTTTTCGTCGCTGCAAAGGTACATCTTCCCGGCAACGTAACCGTCTCTGTCCTATCTCCAACCCGTTTACACTTCTGTCGCTCTTTTGGCGACAGCCTCTTCCATCGCCTCCGAAAGTTCCTGAAAGAAGTCGTGCTCCAGGATGTGGCTGATGCGCCACAGCAGAGACGTGTCGATGCTCGCCTTCGCGAATATCTTATAGACATTCGGTCGGGTGCAGCACAACTGGACGGCAAACCAAGTTACCGACCGCCCTTGCGCGTGCAGCGTGCGCTCGATGAGTTTTCCCACATGTACCGGCATAGCCTCCCTCCCCATTTGCCCCGATTCCCTGGAGGCCTCGCTTTACATCATGAATAATAGTAGCTGTATAAAAGAAAAAGCGTGGGAATCTTACCTTTGCTCGTCCCACACTTCAAGGCCTTCGCATTGCCCCTATCCAGTAACGAGCAACGCAGAAAGCCCACGCCGATATGTATAACCAGCTTACACTTTGTGCTTTCAAAGCATAAGCGGCCGTGAATACATATCACGAGGACGTCTCCCGTTGCTGTTTATCTTCCTGAATAGTCAAAAGTTTGCGAAGTTTTTGAAGTATGAAAGACAAACGCCAGTAAACGTCTTCTATCTATTTCTATTTCTGTACGAAATCCCCCGTGCCCGCCCTTCGGGGCTTTCTGCATGGGGGATTCGGGGGCAAATATACGGTTTTTTCGAGACATACGGCCTCGCCCCCTTCTCCAAATCCGTTTTTTTCTTCTCGCAGCCCCTCCGCGCTCCTTTCCGGCCCTTCGGGGGATATTTTTGCGTGCAAAAGTTCATTTTTCAATTTTGCAAAATGATTTTTTGCGGGCAAAAATGGCTTTCCCGTAATCAAAATGTCCACTTTTGCGCGCTAAAATTGATTTTTTGGTTCTGAAAAATAAGTTTTAGCGTGCAAAAGTTCATTTTTCAGATTTGAAAAGTGCTTTTTAGCGCGCAAAAGTTCGTTTTTCAAAATGGAAAAATGGGTTTTAGCGCGCTAAAATGGGGGTGGGGGGAGCGGCCGGGAGGCTTTTCGTACACGTACGAAGTCATTTTTCAGTTTTTCAAAATGCTTTTGTAGTAGTACGAAATGGTTTTTCAGGTTTGAAAAATGGCCTCGTAGGAGTACAAAGTGATTTTTCAGATCTGAAAAATGGTTTCGTACGTGTACGAGGGGATTTTTCAGATTTGAAAAGTGGTTTCGTACGTGTACGAGGCGGCTTTGCAGATTTGCAAAATGGCTTCGTACTACTACGAGGGGCTATTCGGGTTTTGCCAAAGGAAGTTTCTCCTTCAAATACCGGCCTGTATAAGAGGCGGATGAGGCTGCGATGTCCTCCGGCGTGCCGGTGCAGACCAGATTTCCGCCCTCGCTGCCGCCCTCGGGCCCGAGGTCGATGACGTAATCGGCGCATTTGATGACGTCCATGTTGTGCTCGATGATGATGACCGTATGTCCCTTGGCGATGAGGGCGTCGAAAGCCTTCAAGAGGGTCTTGATGTCGTGGAAATGGAGTCCCGTCGTCGGCTCGTCGAACACGAAGACCGTCGGCTGCTGTTTTTCCTGCCCGAGATAGTAGGCGAGCTTGACGCGCTGGTTTTCGCCGCCGGAGAGCGTGGATGACGCTTGCCCCAACTTGATGTAGCCGAGCCCGACATCCTGCAGGGGCTTCAACCGGCGGATAATTTTCGCCTCCTGCGCCCCCTTGTTCTGGCTAAAGAACTCGATGGCCTGGTTTACGGTCATCTCGAGGACGTCGTAGATGTTTGCGCCGCGATATTCCACGTCGAGGACGTCCTGCCGGAAGCGTTTCCCGTGGCAGGCTTCGCATTCGAGGGTGATGTCGGCCATAAATTGCATCTCGACGGTAATCTTGCCCTCGCCCTTGCACTCTTCGCAGCGTCCGCCTTCCTTGTTGAAGGAGAAAAAGGCCGCTGTGAAGCCGAGTTGTTTGGCCAGCGGCTGCTCGCCGAAGAGTTTGCGGATTTCGTCGTATGCTCCGACGTAGGTAACCGGGTTGGAGCGCGAGCTTTTTCCGATGCTGTTCTGGTCCACGAACTCGATGGCATTGACTAAATTCAAGTCGCCCGCGATGCCGGAGCATTCCGCCGTCAGCCGGCTGACGTCTTCCAGCCGCTGGCGCACTCCCTCGTAAAAAACATCGCGTACCAGCGAGCTCTTGCCCGATCCGCTGACGCCGGTAACGACCGTCATCACGTTCAGAGGGAAACGGACGTCGATGTGTTTTAGGTTGTTTGCCCGCGCGCCTTTTACCTCGATATAATTATTCCATGGGCGGCGGAACAAGGGGAGGTCTATGGTGTCTTCACCTTTCAGGTAGCGGACCGTGTAGCTTTGGCTGTTTTGAGGTAAGTCATGGATACTCCCTTGGAAGACTACTTCACCCCCGAGACGGCCTGCCTTCGGGCCGATATCGATGATATAATCTGCCGAACGGATGATTTCCTCGTCGTGCTCGACTACGACAACCGTGTTACCCAAGGCCTGCAGCTGACGAAGGACGTGAATCAGCAGTTCAGTATCCCGCGAATGCAATCCGATACTTGGTTCGTCGAGGATATAGAGCGAGCCGACCAAACTACTGCCTAAGGATGTGGCCAAATTGATGCGCTGACTCTCTCCGCCGGAGAGTGTCGAGGAGAGACGGTCCAGCGTCAGGTAGCCCAAGCCTACGTCGAGGAGGAATTGGAGGCGGTTCTTGATTTCGGTGAGCAAGCGTTTGGCGATGGCAGCCTCCGTCTCGGAGAGCTGGAGGTTATCGAAAAACGGTTTTAGCTCGGTGATGGGCATGACGACCAGTTCGCCGATGTTTTTCCCGCCGACCTTGACGTAGAGCGCTTCCGGTTTCAGACGGGCGCCATGGCATTTGGGGCAGGTCGTTTTCCCCCGGTAGCGGGCATACATGACGCGGTATTGAATCTTATACAAATTCTCTTCGACGAATTTGAAGAAGTCGTCGATGCCGTGGAGACCTCTGGCACCGTGCCAGAGCAAGTCTTTTTCTTTATTTGTCAAAAGATAATAAGGGCGGTGGATAGGAAAATCGTAGCGCGAACTTTTGACGATGAAGTCGTTCAGCCATTCACTCATGACTTCGCCTTTCCAACAGACTACGGCCCCGTCGTACACCGATAAACTTTGGTCGGGAACGACTAAATGCTCGTCGATACCGAGAACCTTCCCGAAACCTTCGCATTGGGGGCACGCTCCGACGGGATTGTTGAAGTTGAACATCGCGTCGGTCGGCTCCTCGAATTTGAGACCGTCCGCCTCGAACTTCTTGGAGAACTCCTTCAGGATAGTTTGTTCCGGCAAATAGATGCGGAGCCGGCAGACCTCGTGGCCTTCATAGAACGCAGTTTCGATTGAATCCGCCAATCGGTTCTTGAAAGCTTTGTCCGGATTGACGGCCAGGCGGTCGATCATTAACTCGATCGGTTGCTCCAGGAGCTTCTCGTCTGTCAATACTTCTTGGATACGGTACACCTTATCGTCGATGTACAGACGAGAGTAACCTTCCTTCTGTAAAATAGCCAATTGCTCCGCCATCGTCCGTCCGGCCTGACAAACCACAGGACTGGAGAGCGCGAAACGAGTTCCTTCGGGGTAAGCCATGACTGCCTCCACGACATCTTTAGTCTGGTGCTTTTTGACTTCTTCCCCGGAGATGGGAGAGAATGTCTTTCCGATACGAGCATAAAGGAGACGCAGGTATTCGTATATTTCCGTAGAAGTACCCACCGTCGAGCGCGGGTTCTTGGTATTGACCTTTTGTTCGATGGCGATGGCCGGGGGGATACCTTTAATATAATCGCACTCCGGCTTATCCATACGGCCGAGGAATTGGCGGGCATAGGCCGAAAGGCTCTCGACGTATCGGCGTTGTCCCTCGGCAAATAACGTATCGAATGCCAGCGAAGATTTTCCGCTGCCCGACAAGCCGGTGATGACGACCAATTTATTGCGCGGTATTTCTACATCTATATTCTTGAGGTTGTTTGCCCGGGCTCCCTTGATGAGAATCGAGTTCCTTTCGTCCATTTTGCTGCCTTTCGCTAAATTATTTCTGTCCGATATTTTCCAATACGTTCTTTATAAATTCCCAAGTCCGTGCCACCGAAGAGATGCTTACGCGCTCATCCGGAGAATGCGGATGCTGCAAATCCGGTCCGATAGAAACCATATCCATATCCGGATAAATACCTTGGATGATGCCGCATTCCAACCCCGCGTGCATTACTTTGACGGCAGGCTCTTTCCCGAAAAGATTTTGATAGACATCTTTCATCAGGTGTAGAATCGGAGAGTTGATATTCGGCTGCCAACCATTGTAGCCATTCCCGATTTCGACCTTTCCTCCCGCAAGAGAGAAGATACTTTCGAGGCTCGAGCAAACCGCATCCTTGCGTGATTCAGACGAGCTACGTACCAACATTTGGATTTCGATGAGACCGGGAGAGGTACGGACGACGGAGAGGTTCGTCGAGGATTCGACCGTGCCCGGGAAGTCGTGCAGCATACTGATGACGCCGTTTTGACAGCCCTCGATGGCGTTGATAAGGTCGTCTTGTATTTCCTCGGGAATGAGCGTCTGGGGTAAATCAGCCGGTTCGGCGACAAAAGTTATCCCTTCTTCGATACCTTTATACTCTTCACGGAATAAATCTTGATAATCAGAGACCAGTTCCCACAATGCCTCGGCATTATCGCCGGGAATCGTGATGACGGCAACGGCTTCCCGAGGAATAGCATTATGCAAATCCCCTCCTTGGACGGATGCCAAACGAGCACCATAGTCGCAGACCGCCTCTTTCAAGAAACGGAAGATAAGTTTGTTGGCATTTCCCCGGCCCAAGTGAATATCTACACCTGAATGTCCGCCTTTTAGTCCGCTGAGAGTTATCTTGACGGCAATATCACCTTCTGGTATATAGGTATCGTCTTTATATTGGAACGTAACATCGACATCCGCACCTCCAGCACATCCCACGAAGAGTTGTCCCTCTTCTTCTGAGTCGCAATTCAGCAAAATATCTCCTTGGAGAAAGCGAGGCTTCAATCCGAAGGCCCCATCCATCCCTTCTTCTTCATTAATAGTAAACAAAGCCTCCAATGGACCATGTTTGATTGTGTTATCGGAAAGTGCGGCCAATGCAAAGGAAGCCCCGATGCCATTATCAGCCCCAAGCGTCGTTCCCCGGGCTTTTACCCAATCTCCGTCGATATAAGCATCAATCGGGTCGGATAAAAAGTCGTGGTTTACTGACGCATTCTTTTGGGGAACCATGTCGAGATGAGCTTGTAGGGTTACGGTCTTGCGATTCTCCATTCCTGGAGTTGCCGGCTTTCGGATAAGCACATTCCCGACGGCGTCTCGGATAGTTTCCAATCCCAGATGGTCTCCGACTTCCATTACGTAGTTCGTAATTTCTTCCATGTGTCCTGTCGGACGAGGTATTTGCGTGAAATCATAGAAATACCTCCAAACCTGTTTAGGCTCTAAACTTCTTATTCCTTCTGACATAACTTCTTTTTATTTAGTGATTCATGATTTTGCGTATCCTTATTAAGTAAAGGCAAAGCGGCAATAGCCACCAGCCCGCATAGCCCAGTCCATGCCGTTTGCACCGTATGTACTACTAACGCGAATGCCGCTGCATCGTTTTCGTTTACACCGAAACAAACCAATGTCGCGATAACCATAAAGTGCCAGGGCCCTATTCCTCCTTGTACGGGAACTGCTACGGCGATACTTCCCATGGCAAAAGCGATTAGCCCAACGGTCATTCCTAAGTTCTCTGTAAAACCAAAGGCGTAAAAGGTAATGTAGAAATAGAAATAGTATCCGGCCCAGATTAACAGTGTTTCTATGAGGAAAAGCCCTTTCTTTCGTAAAGTCTGGAAGCTGCGAATCCCTATCCAAATATTCTGCAACATCCCTTTGGCCTTTTTTACGAGCGTAAAATTACTCATATATCGGAATACGAACCAAATCAAAAGCGAAAAAATCACAATGGCCGCATAAATCCATATCGAATGGAACATGGAGTGGAAGCCTACAAGTAATTCTGGATTCTTGGAAAAGAAGTCTTGGAAAAAGCCAAAGTTGAAAAGGATAATCCCCAGCGTAATCAGTCCTACCATGATGGTATCGCTGATTCTATCGACCAGAAGTGTCCCCAATAGCTTGGTAAATGATAATTTGTCGTACTTCGTTACCATCCCGCAACGCCAGACTTCGCCTACGCGCGGCAGAACGAGATTGACGGCGTAATTCCCTAATACTGCAAGTATAGCATTCCGCATACGGAAGCTCTCGCCCAGACTTTGGATCAAAAGTCCCCACCGAACCCCGCGCATCAGATTCGCAAACAGGCCGAATAGTAGAGAGAAAAGGATGATTTCGTAACGCACACCCGAACGGACAACTTGCCAGATTTCTGCGAGGTCCATCTTGCTATATAGGAATACCAATAGCAAAAGGCCTAATAGCAGTGGCAAAAATACCTTTATAGCGGTCTGAAATATATGTTTTACCTCCATTAGAATATAGTTTTCCCGCAGGCAACCATAAATTACTGTCCGTTGGGAATCGCATTATTGATTATTTATTGTAACTTTGTGCGTCTGCAAAGATAGACATTAAATTGAAATAGGAATACATAATCGAGATTGAATGAGATTAGTTAAACCTAAAAAGGCTTTAGGCCAGCATTTCCTCAAGGATTTGCAGATAGCAAGGCAGATTGCCGAGACCTTGGATGCATACAAGGGTATGCCGGTACTCGAAATCGGGCCGGGCATGGGTGTTTTGACACAATTCCTTTTAGACGCGGGACATGATTTGACAGTAGTTGAGCTTGACCGCGAATCCGTTGCTTACCTTGAAAAGAATTTTCCACGTCTCGAAGGGAGGATTTTTGCCGAAGATTTCTTGCGTTTGGATTTATCGAAAATCTTCTCATCGCCCTTCTGCGTTATAGGTAATTATCCTTATAATATTTCCAGTCAGATATTTTTCCGGGTATTGGATTATAAAGATTCTGTCCCTTGTTGTTCGGGGATGATTCAACGCGAAGTAGCTCTCCGTCTTGCTTCACCGCCCGGGAAAAAGGATTACGGTATCCTTAGCGTACTTCTACAGGCGTGGTATAATATCGAATATCTATTTACGGTAAGCGAAAATGTCTTCGACCCGCCTCCAAAAGTGAAGAGTGCCGTCATTCGGATGACACGTAATGAGCGGAGGTCCTTGGGTTGTGATGAGGCTTTGTTTAAGCGTGTCGTGAAGACTTCCTTTAACCAGCGGCGGAAGACATTGAGGAACTCGATGAAACCATTGCTTGGTAAGGAGTTCCCTCACTATAGTTTGCCGATATTCGACAAGCGTCCTGAGCAGCTCTCTGTCGAGGACTTTATCGAACTGACAATATTGAGCGACCAGTTTCTTTCTACCTTATAATATATATGGCCATGGTTGAATTGACGAAAGAGTTTATCGAAGACATCCGTAAGATCATCGCTGACCGCGACGATGCCAAGGCGCGCGAACTTCTGCAAGAGATGTATCCTGCGGATATCGCGGAGCTATACCAAGAGCTGGACTTGGACGAGGCGATTTATATCTATCTCCTGTTGGATGATGAAAAGGCAGCCGATGTCCTCATGGAACTGGATGAGGAAGACCGTTCCAAGCTGCTTAAAGAACTCCCCAACGAGTTAATCGCAAAGCGCTTCGTGGACAACATGGAGACGGATGATGCCGTAGACCTCATGCGTGAATTGGATGAGGACCGGCAGGAAGAAATCCTTTCTCACGTCCAGGATGTCGAGCAAGCAGGTGATATCGTCGATTTGTTGAAGTACGACGAGGATACCGCCGGTGGTTTGATGGGTACGGAGATGATTACCGTCAATGAAAACTGGAGTATGCCCAAGTGTATCGACGAAATGCGTAAGCAGGCCGAGGAGGTGGATGAAATCTACTACGTCTATGTTATTGATGATGATGAGAAGCTGAAGGGTGTCTTGCCCTTGAAGCAAATGATCACAAGCCCCAGTGTCTCACGTATCAAGCACGTCATGAAGAAGGACCCTATAGCTGTGCGCGATAGTGATAGTATCGAGGAAGTAGCCCAGACAATCGAGAAGTACGACCTTGTCGCCTTGCCTGTCATCGATAGCATCGGTCGCTTGGTGGGACGTATCACCATCGACGACGTGATGGATGAAGTCCGGGAACACCACGAACGTGATTACCAATTGGCCTCTGGTATCTCGCAAGATGTCGAGACTACGGATAATGTATTCACGCAGACGGCTGCCCGCCTCCCCTGGCTCTTGATTGGTATGCTGGGTGGCTTGGGTAACTCACTTATCCTGGGTGGTTTCGAAGGTAGCCTTGCCTCGAATCCCAAGATGGCTCTGTTCATTCCCTTGATTGGTGGAACAGGGGGGAATGTCGGTATCCAATCCTCAGCCATCGTGGTGCAGGGTCTGGCGAACAACTCGTTGAAGGAGGGGCATATCTTCCCGCAAATCATCAAGGAGTCGCTCGTCTCGCTCATCAATGCCAGCATCATCAGCCTAGTGGTGTTTATCTACAACTTCTTCGTTCTTGGCGACCGTGTCGTTACGGTCTCTGTCTCCATCAGTCTCTTTGCTGTCGTGATGTTTGCCAGCATCTTTGGCACGCTGGTTCCGATAATGCTCGACCGGGTGAAAATCGATCCTGCCTTGGCAACCGGCCCGTTCATCACGATTACGAATGACGTGATTGGGATGCTTATCTACATGTACGTCGCCTCCCTGTTCCTGGCTTGAGTGCATTAGTCCCTCTGCATCTCACTTTTTTGTATTATCTTTGCGCCCAGTATGAAGACATTTGCAGAATTAGGGGTTGCCGCTCCCATCTTGAAGGCAATCCAGGAATTGGGTTATGAATCCCCCATGCCGGTTCAGGAAGAAGTGATTCCTCTCTTGTTAGGTGATGATAACAACGACGTGATTGCCCTCGCCCAGACGGGGACGGGCAAGACGGCAGCCTTCGGTCTCCCTCTCCTCCAGAAGGTTGAGGTTGAGAAAGTCTATCCCCAGGCCTTAGTCCTCTGTCCCACGCGTGAGTTGTGTCTCCAGATCTCCGACGACCTCACCGAGTATTCCAAGTACATCGACCGCCTCAAGGTGCTGCCTGTCTACGGCGGCTCCAGCATCGAGAGCCAGATCAAGTCCCTCAAGCGGGGCGTGCACATCGTGGTGGCTACGCCGGGCCGTCTCCTCGACCTCATGGAGCGCAAGACGGTAGACCTCTCCGCCATCCGCAACGTAGTCATGGACGAGGCCGACGAGATGCTCAACATGGGTTTCTCGGAGAGTATCGACGCCATCCTCGCCGCTGTCCCCGCCAACCGCAACATGCTCCTCTTCTCGGCTACTATGCCACAGGGCATCGCCGCTATCACCAAGAAGTATATGAAGGCTCCGCGGGAGATAGTCATCGGCCGTAAGAACGAGGGCAACAAGAATATCCGCGACATCTACTACATGGTCCGTGCGCAGGACAAATACCTTGCCCTCAAGCGCATCGTGGACTTCTACCCCAATATCTACGGCATCGTCTTCTGTCGTACCCGCAAGGAGACGCAGGAGATTGCCGACAAACTTATCCAGGATGGCTACAACGCCGACTCCCTCCACGGCGAATTGAGCCAGGCACAGCGCGACTACGTCATGCAGAAGTTCCGCATCAAGAACCTCCAGCTCCTCGTCGCCACCGACGTCGCAGCGCGTGGTCTCGACGTGGACGACCTGACGCACGTCATCAACTACGGTCTGCCCGACGAAACCGAGTCATATACTCACCGCCGTGGCCGCACAGGCCGTGCCGGCAAGACGGGTATCTCCATCTCTATCTGCCACGTGAGGGAGAAGAAGAAGATCCGCGAGATCGAGCGTACCATCAACAAGAAGTTCGAGCGCGGCGAGATGCCGACCGGCGAGCAGATATGTGCCAAACAGCTCTTCAACTTCATCGACCAGATCGAGAAGGTCAAGGTCGATGAGGAGGAGATTGCGGCTCTCATGCCCCAGGTCTATCGCAAGCTCGAATGGCTGGACAAGGAGGACGTCATCAAACGCATGGTTTCGCTGGAGCTTAACCGCATGATTGACTACTATAAAGACGCCGAGGAGATTGAGGTGGTAGATGAAAAATCATCGAAGGAGGCCCGCGCCAAACGTCGCAAGGGCGAGGCCGAGGAGGGCTACGTCCGCTTCTTCATCAACTTCGGGAAGTTCGACGGCCTCTACCCCAACACCCTCATCTCCCTCATCAACCGATGTGTCCCCGGCAAGGTGGCAGTCGGCCGCATCGACCTCCGCGACCGTTTCTCTTTCTTCGAAGTGAAGGCCGGGGAAGCCGAGGAGGTGATGGAGCTGATGAACGGCTACGAAGTCGATGGCCGCCGCATCTCAGTGGAGCTGGCGCAAGAGGACAAGAAGGGCAAAGACCGTAAGCCAAAGCGCTCGAAACCAACGGCCCAGCGCCGCTTCGAGCGTTTCTCCAAAGAAGGAGGAAAGAAGAAAGGGAAGAAGCGGAAATAAGCTCCGCAGAGGAGCCGGGTGTTCCTCCGCAGAGGAGCTGCTGGTCCCTCCGCAGAGGAGGTCGGTGTTCCTCCGCAGAGGAGCAGGCGGTCCCTCCGCAGAGGTACTACCAGCTCCTCCGCAGAGTTACTACCAGCAACTCTCCAGAGTTTCTGACAAGCATATTCCAAAGAACTAAACGATATGACTGAAATGTTATCTAAAGACCTGCCGTACAAGGTAAAAGATATGGGTCTGGCGGAGTTCGGCCGCAAGGAAATCGAGATATCCGAACACGAGATGCCGGGGTTGATGGCGCTCCGGCGCAAGTATGCCGACGAGAAACCCCTCCGTGGGGCGCGCATCACCGGCTCGTTGCACATGACCATCCAAACCGCCGTGTTGATTGAAACCCTCGTAGCCCTCGGGGCAGACGTCCGCTGGGCAAGCTGCAACATCTTCTCCACACAAGACCATGCCGCGGCTGCGATAGCGGCGACGGGCGTCCCGGTATATGCCTGGAAGGGCGAGAGCCTCGAGGAATATTGGTGGTGTACGGAGATGGCGCTCCGCTTCCCGGGGGGCAAGGGACCGCACCTCATCGTGGATGATGGCGGCGATGCTTCGCTCCTCCTGCACAAGGGATATAGGGCGGAGGAAGACCCGACGACGCTGGATTATGAGCCGTCGAATCACGAGGAGGCTTGCATCCTCTCTGTACTGCGCCGCGTGCTGGCTGAGGACCCCGAAAGGTGGCATCGTACGGTGGGCGAGATGCGCGGAGTCTCCGAGGAGACGACCACCGGTGTGCACCGCCTCTATCAGATGATGGCGCGGGGCGAGTTGCTTATCCCTGCCATCAATGTCAATGATTCGGTTACGAAGTCGAAGTTCGACAATCTGTACGGTTGCCGCGAGTCCCTCGCCGATGGCATCAAGCGTGCCACCGATGTGATGATAGCCGGGAAGGTGGTAGTCGTGGCGGGCTATGGCGACGTAGGCAAAGGCTGCGCACACTCGATGCGGTCGTACGGCGCACGGGTGCTTATCACGGAGATAGACCCCATCTGTGCCCTGCAAGCCGCGATGGAGGGATTCGAGGTAACGACGATGGAAGAGGCCGTGAAGGAAGGCAATATCTTCGTAACTACCACGGGCGACTGCGACATCATCACCTTGGAACACATGAAGGCGATGAAAGACCAGGCCATCGTCTGCAACATCGGACACTTCGACGATGAGATACAGGTGGACCGCCTGGTGAACTATCCCGGTATCCGCCATCTGAACATCAAGCCGCAGGTGGACAAATATACCTTCCCTGAGGACGGACACTCTATCTTCCTCCTGGCCGAGGGACGCCTGGTGAACCTGGGCTGCGCTACGGGGCATGCCTCCTTCGTGATGAGCAACTCCTTCACCAATCAGGTGCTGGCGCAGATGGAGCTGTGGCGGCAGGACTACAAAGTCGGAGTTTACCGTCTCCCGAAGCATCTCGACGAAGAGGTGGCACGCCTGCATCTGGAGCGGATTGGGGTGAAGCTGACCAAGCTGACTCAGAAACAGGCTGACTATATAGGAGTGCCGGTTGAGGGACCTTATAAGGCCGAACATTACAGATATTAAAGGTATAGGGAGGGGATATAATCATGCATAGCCCGGCGTTTCAACGCCGGGACATATAGCCCCCTCTTTACCTATAATCCCCCGGCGTTTCAACGCCGGGCTATGCATCTAAGATTATGAATATTGCCCTGTTATCCCCATACTATCCCTACCGAGGCGGCATCGCCCAGTTCAGTGAGCAACTGACCCTCGCCCTGGAGGAGGCCGGCCACCATGTCCGTGTCTTTGGCTTCACCCGTCTCTACCCCGACATCCTCTTCCCCGGCAAGAGCCAGTACGTCGAGGAGGCCGAGAGGCGAGGGGACCGTCCCAGCGAGCGCGTCCTGGATAGTGTGAATCCCCTGAGTTACGGACATACCGTCCGGGCTATCCGCCGCTTCGCACCTGATGTGCTTATCATCTCCTATTGGATGTCCTTCTTTGTCCCCGCCTACGCCCACATAGCCAATAGGTTGAAAGGAGAGTGCCGTGTGCTGCTCCTGGTGCACAATGCTATCCCACATGAACCCCGCTTCTTCGACAAGCCGTTGGCGAAGCTCCTGTTCCGTCAGTGCCACGGCTTCCTCACGATGAGCGATGCCGTTGCGCGGGACGTCGAGAGGCTTTGTTCCGGGGCACATCCTGTTGTCTCTCCCCATCCGCTCTACAACCAGTTTGGGGCAAAGATAGATAAGGATGAGGCACGGGAAAAACTGGGACTGCCGCAGCGAAAGACCCTCTTGTTCTTCGGCCTGATACGGGAATACAAGGGGCTGGACTTGCTCCTCGATGCCATGAGCCTGCTGGATGATACCTGCCAGCTGGTGATAGCGGGTGAGTGCTATGGTAGCTTCGAACGCTACCAGCATCAGATAGATAACTCCCCGGCACGCGAGCGCATCTTTTCCCATATCCGCTTCATTGCCGACGAAGACATCCCGACCTTCTTCTCTGCCGCCGACGCGCTAATCCTTCCTTATCGGAGTGCGACACAAAGCGGCGTAGTCTCCATCGCCTACGTCTATGACCTCCCGATGGTCTCTACCCCCGTCGGCGATTTCTCGGACAGTATCGCGAAGGCAGAAGCCGGCGTAGTTGTCCCCGAAGTCTCTGCCCGCGCCCTTGCAGATGGCATCCGCGAAGTCCTCCGTCCGGAGAACAGGGAGATATATTATAAAGGTATAGCGCGTGAGAAGGCAGAAAGAAGCTGGGGAAGGTTCGTGGAGAGGCTGATGGAAGGACTATAGAGTATTTTCTATATCCCCAAGCCGTTTTTTAGAACAATAAGTGCTACCTTTGCCGCATGGGAAAGAATAAATTAGCAAAGTTTAGCGATATGGCGGGCTACCCGCATGTGTTCCAATATCCGTATGCCGTGTTGCAGGAGCAGGGCTTCCCGATGCGCGGCCGGTGGAACGAGTTGTTTTTCAAGAATGACCACCCGATTGTGCTCGAGCTGGGCTGCGGCAAGGGAGAATATACCGTCGGCCTCGGCCGCCTCTTCCCCGAGAAGAACTTCATCGGCGTGGATATCAAGGGGGCGCGGATGTGGAGTGGTGCCAAGGAGTCGCTGGAGAGCGGGATGACGAACGTGGCTTTCCTCCGCACCAGCATCGAGTTGATTGCGCAGTTCTTCGCCCTGGGCGAGGTGTCGGAGATTTGGATTACCTTCCCCGACCCGCAGATGAAGAAGGTGAACAAGCGGCTCACCTCGACCCGCTTCATGAAGTTGTACCGCGAAATCCTCGCCGGCGAGGGCCTCATCCACCTCAAGACCGACAGCCAGTTCCTCTTCACCTACACCTGCGAGATGGTGAAGGCCAACCGTTACCCGGTGCGCGTCTCGACCGACGACCTCTACCACAGCGGCGCGGCCGACGAAATCCTCTCCATCCGCACCTACTACGAACAGCAATGGCTCGACCGGGGCTTAAACATCAAATACCTCCAGTTCGTCTGCGAACCCCGCGAGGAATTGATCGAACCCGACGTGGAAATCGAATATGACTCCTACCGCAGCTTCAACCGCAGCAAACGGAGCGCGCTGGCGGCTGGGAAATAGCCCCGCGCGTCTATATATTATTATAGGTATAGAAGGAGGAGAATCTTGCATCTGCATCGAGTGAGCCTCGGCATTCACATCGAGTGTGCTTCGGCATTCGCACCGAGTGAGCCAGCACACTCACACCGAGTGAGCCGGCACACTCGCATCGAATGAGCCTCGGCATCGACCGTTGATGCAACTTCTCCGCTCAGATTTGTACAATATAAACGCATATTCCATGATAAAGATTTATCCGCAACAAATCCTGGACGCACTCAAGACGGTGCGCTATCCGGGGACAGGCAAAGACCTGTTAGAGATGAACATGGTGGAGGACAATATCCGCATCGACGGATTGAACGTAACCTTCTCCCTGATTTTCGACAAACCCAACGACCCGTTCATCCGCTCTGTCGTCAAGGCGGCTGAGACGGCCATCCTGACCTACGTCAGCCCCGAGGTGAACATCCGCAACAACATCACCGTGAAGGCCAAGCAACTGGCACGTCCGGAGGAAGACAAGCTCCTGCCTGAGGTGAAGAACATCATCGCCATCTCGTCGGGCAAAGGCGGCGTGGGAAAGAGTACGGTGGCGGCCAACCTCGCCGTGGCGTTGGCGCAACTGGGTTACAAGGTAGGCTTGCTCGACGCCGACATCTTCGGTCCGTCGCAGCCCAAGATGTTCAACCTCGAGGAGGCACGCCCCTATATGGTCGAAGTCGGTGGGCGCGAACTGATCGAACCCGCTGAGAACTATGGAGTGAAGATGCTGTCGATCGGCTTCTTCGTTAATAAAGAAGACGCCGTCCTCTGGCGTGGCGCGATGGCCAGCAACGCCCTGAAGCAACTGATCGGCGATGCCAACTGGGGCGCATTAGACTACTTCCTGATTGACCTCCCGCCGGGAACCAGCGACATCCATCTGACAATGGTACAGACGCTTGCCATCACCGGTGCCATCGTCGTCAGCACACCGCAGGAAGTCGCCCTCGCCGATGCCCGCAAGGGAATCAGCATGTTCACGGGTGAGAAGGTGAACGTCCCCGTCCTCGGCCTCATCGAGAACATGGCCTGGTTCACCCCCGCCGAACTGCCGCAGAACAAATACTACCTCTTCGGCAAAGAAGGTTGCGAACGCCTGGCCGAGGAACTGCACATCCCGCTGCTCGGGCAAATCCCTATCGTCCAGAGCATCTGCGAAGGCGGCGATAGCGGCAAGCCCGTCGCCCTGAATCCGGACAGCATCACCGGCGCAGCCTTCCGCGAGCTAGCTGAAACCCTCGTGGAGCAAGTAGCCTATCGCAATGAGCATTTGAGGCCGACGGAGAGGGTGAAGGTAACGAAGAAATAGGCTTTCAGACACAAAAGAAAATACCTCAACATCCGCGCAAACGTAGATGTTGGGGTATTTTTTTGTAGATGTTCATCCGCGAAAGCGTAGGTGTTGATGTATTTTCACGTATGTTTCGTCCCCCGAAACCTACTCTTTCGTCCAAAGAAAGCATAGTTCTGGAAAAAATTCTGAGATTTTTCTTGCAGATTCATAAATCGTCCTTACCTTTGCATCGATTCCTGAGAGGACAGCGGTTCTCGACATTCGGGGTCAGATATATTGTAAAGCATTTACGGATATTATTCCTTATATCAAAAATCGGCAAAATTTTTACTGTAACGGAATGATAGACAATAAATGCTTGCGCTCTGGGAGCGTATTCTTCTTTTTTAGATTTCAATAGAGAAAAAAGAATTATACCGAATTTAGAGCGCGAGCTATTGTTTTATTATTGTTACAGTGGGCGTTTGCCGATGCCTTGATATAGATAATAAACATAGCTCGCGCTTTTTTTGTGTTCATAAGCGTTGGGCTATGTTGCCCGTAATTGTTGATAGAGAATTTATTAATACCTCAATATTAACAATTAAATTATTAAACAATTATGAACAAGAAAGTTTCTACAATTCTGACATGCGGGCTGATACTTGGAGGCTCGCTGTTGAGTAGCTCGGCTTTTGCATACGATAAATTAGCTATCGGTGCGATCCCTGAATCTCTTGGAGAAAGCGATTATTACCACTTGGTAATGAATCAAGGTGATGGAGAAACCCCAGGATGGGCTTATGGTTTTACTAAGTACAGCAAAGAAACTGGAGAGATTACAGCAGGAACAGTTGAAATTGATGATGTTACTTCTGCTAAAGTAAATCCTGATGCTTATCTTTGGAAAGTTACAGAAAGAGAACTTGTAAGCAATAGTGGGAGATATGTTATCACTTTAACAAATAAGTTGTTTGAATCTGATGGAGTAACTCTTCGTTTTGATGAATCAACAGGAGATGTTGTATTAAACACAAATTCTAAAGGAACAAGTGATTTATCTTGGGGATCTGACGGCGCTAAATACGGATCCGAGGATGTTACTTCTCCATATGTACGTCGTGTGTTTATTGCTTCTAATCTGATTGATGATAATAAGAATAATGACAAAGCTTTACAGATTGAAGGTACAACGATTCACACAACAGATGGAAGCTACACTTTTGCTTTGCATAAAGCCGCAGACGAATCTGTTTCTGATACTGAATTGAACAACTTATACAATTCAACAGGCTTCAACTTTACTTTAGGAGAAGATTATGCTGATGTAGATAACATCTTAGATCAAGAAGGTCAGAAGATTTTGGCTATTCAGGTTAAACATGATGTTTATCCTAAGAATAATTATAGCAATAAAAAGGGTACAGGAAATAACTATTTTCCTGCTGGTACATATTTAGCTGTTAAGACTCCTGGTGCTGTTCCTGAACAAGGCAAGAACAAAAATACAGATGATTAAAATGGTAAAATGTACGACTTCCTGATGGATTGTGAATTCATCGCTGTAAACCCCAATGATAACAAGAGCGATGTTGCCGCAACTAGAAAATCAGGAGAAGGTTTTGCCTTGACGACAATTTCAGCTCGAAGCCAGCAGTTCAATATGTTTGCTCAGACAAACAAAGACATTATTGCTGAAAACGAAGACAAACTTCCTTCAGGTAATGAAATCTCTGTTTGGAACGCTTGCTTTGATATCCAGAAGAATGCTTCTAACAGTGGCAAATATGCTATCGCACTGACTCATTTCTACGTAAATGAAACAGCCGATGCTACAGTTCAGAAAATGAAGGATAACCACGATATGACTATCAAGTCTGGTACAGGTTATGGCGCAAGCGAATACTTGGTAACTGCTAACGTTACAGGCTACGACTACAAGTTCCAGTTCGTTGAATCCAATGCCGTTGCAGGTACTCACTTCTTGAATGCCGATGGTCCTGCTATCTATAACATCAAGTTTGTCAGCGGCGACAAGAATGATGACGAATCTGAATATGGCAAATATCTGTTCGCTCCGGCCTATGCAGACGCATTGTATGCAAAAGGTAGCGTGCTGACAGATGAGAATATGCCGGAATTCCAGTTCGTAATCACGGAAGTTCAGGGTACTCAGGTTACATTCGCTAACCGTGCGAACGATGCAGTGAAGTTTACTGTACAGTTGTTCGACGAAGGAAATGGCGAATACTCTTTGGGATACAGCAAAGGAACTTCCAGCTACACGATTCTGGATGTTCAAGATAATGGCGACATCGATGCTGTTTCTCCTGTAGCTAACTTGCAATTGAGCCAAGTAGTTCTCGAGACTCCGGAATCAACAGATAAATTCAATGGTACTTGGAATGTAGATGATGCAACAAAAGTAACGATTGCTTTTGCACGTGATAATACTCCGACTTCTAACAAGGTATATCCGACAGCAAAATATACATCTAGTCCTAAAGATTTTGTCTTTGGAACGAATACTTCCGATGTAGCTGAAGCAGCTCAATGGCAATTGAACAAGTCTGAAAAGCCAAGCTATATTACTCGTACATACGCATTCCGCGTAGGTGAAGGTGATAAAGCTACTGTAGATTATCAGATAGATGGCGATACTATCGCATACTATACTTATAATATGCAGTTGATTGTTGATGGTGATGTCGTTAAAGATAAGTACTTCGATATTAATGGAAGTAACGAGGCAGAACTGAATGATTACATTCCAATTCAGCAGTATATCATTAAAGACAATGTCGATGAGTCTGTATCATTAATTGTTTTGGCAGACAATGCAACTGCGAAGAGTGGTTATGCCACCAATAGTCAAGTCGTTATTGATAATCACACAGCGACAAAGAATGATATCTCTGATTATTTGAAGAATGGAATTGGTTTTGGTGCTGATGCTTTGACTCAGGAACCGGATGCCAAATATATCAAGAGCTATCTGCTCGAAGAAGCTCCTGAACGTTCTTGGACTGAATCTGGTCATATCACTCTCCAGAGTGAAAAAGGCAACTACATTTCTATGGAAGAAGATAGTCGTGATGCCGTCGTTGTTAATAACGATAATGAAGTCCTCTATCTGCACATAACAGACGAAGACGCAGTTGTTCCTTCATTCTATATCTCTAAGGGTATTGGTAACGACGGTCTGGGTGAACGCATGTTCTTGTTCAATCCGGAAGACTCTATTGACTATTATGTAGCCGATGGTGTTTATAACCGCGAATATCAGTTCTCTGCTGATTATAAGAAGGCATTGTTCAAGGCAGGTACATTGGATGCATCTTGCGACACAATGACTACAGATATCAAGGGTAAAGTAGCAACAATTGCGGCTAAAGCCGATAACAACGGTACACAAGGTGGTTTGAATCGCTTCAAATTCCAGATTGTTGAAACGGAAGATGGCGATGGATATTATTACATTCGTCAGCTTAGTGCAAATGATAAGGAATTGACAGCTAGCAACTACGCATCTGCAAAGAATTATCTGATTAGCCATAATGAGAGCCTTTCTTGGGGTAAAAAGGCTGAAGCTATGTTGTTCGCAATCGAAGGCGTTGAAGCTCCTACAGCCAACGAAGCTATCTCTGCAACAGACGTTAAGGTCGTAGCATACGACGGTGCCATCAACATCAAGAACGCCGCCGGTAAGAACGTGGTAGTTTCTACTATCCTCGGCCAGATCGTTGCTAACGAAGTTCTTACTTCTGATAACGCTACAATCAGCGTACCGGCAGGTATCGCAATCGTAAGCGTGGATGGTGAAGAAGCCGTTAAGGTTAGCGTACGCTAACCAATTGACAATTAACAATGGACAATTGACAATTTAGGGGTATCTCCAATAATTGTCAATTGTCAATCCTCAATTGTCAATTGAAAAGAAATAGTAGCCCGTGAGGGTGAACGCTTTTAATTAGTATTAATAATAATAGTAGTGTAATTGAAAAAGTTCTATCCGCCACAGTAAAAGTACTTTGTGAAAAGGAAAAGGCGGAAAAGTTTTAAAGGAAAATCCCTGCTTCTCGTCGGTGTGAGGCAGGGATTTTTGTGTTAATTGACAATTGACAATTGACAATTCACAATTATGTTTAGCACGGTGATTTATCGCCGTGGTCAGGAGGTCTCTCTCATATTCTGGGTTTTAACCCATATTGACCCCATCCCCCTGCGGGGACTTCCCCTGAATCAGAGGAAGAGTGCAGATAGTATTTGTTCTTCCGAAGTGTTCGGAAACACTGGAAATGGATTTTTATACATTCCGAAGTGTTCGGAGAGGTCGAAAATGGATTTTCAAAGGTTCCGAAGTGTTCGGAAACGCAAGAAATGGATTTTCTTTGTTCCCGAGCGATTCGGAAGCCTCAGTAGCAATGTTAATCTATGCTATCGAAACGGGGTGTACCGATTTAAACCGTATATTTGCAGTCGATTTGAAAGAAGCGCAACAAATTTTTAAATATATATAAAGAATATGGCTAAGAAAGCACTTTTGATGATTCTGGACGGCTGGGGCATCGGAGACCGCCAGAAGGACGACGTAATCTATGTAACCCCGACACCGTATTGGGATTCGCTGCTCGCCAGCTATCCCCACTCACAGTTGCAAGCCTCTGGCGAGAACGTAGGCTTGCCCGACGGTCAGATGGGTAACTCTGAAGTAGGCCACTTGAATATCGGTGCCGGCCGAATCGTTTATCAAGACCTCGTAAAGATAAATCGCGCTTGCGCTGACGGCAGCATCATGAAAAATCCGGAAATCGTTTCCGCTTTCACATACGCGAAAGAGAACGGGAAGGCTATCCACTTCATGGGGCTTACTTCAAACGGTGGCGTGCATTCTTCGTTCGACCATCTGTTCAAACTCTGCGACATCGCGAAGGAATATGGCATCGAGAAGACCTTCATCCACTGCTTCATGGATGGCCGCGACACAGACCCGAAGAGCGGTAAGGGCTTCATCGAACAACTGACGGCACACTGCGAGAAGTCTTGCGGTACCATCGCATCCATCGTCGGCCGTTTCTATGCAATGGACCGCGACAAGCGTTGGGAACGCGTCAAGGAAGCCTACGATTTGCTCATCGAAGGAAAAGGCAAGCAGGCTACTGACATGGTACAGGCTATGCAGGAATCGTATGATGAAGGTGTAACGGACGAATTTATCAAACCGATAAACAATGCGACGGTTGATGGAACAATCAAGGAAGGCGACGCCGTCATCTTCTTCAACTACCGCAACGACCGTGCGAAGGAATTGACTATCGTCTTGACGCAGCAGGATATGCCGGAGCAGGGCATGAAGACCATCCCGGGCCTGCAATATTACTGCATGACGCCGTATGATGCTTCGTTCAAAGGCGTACACATCCTTTTCCCGAAAGAAAATGTGGCAGATACATTAGGTGAATATCTTTCGAAGAATGGAAAGACACAACTCCATATCGCCGAGACAGAGAAATACGCACACGTAACCTTCTTCTTCAACGGCGGACGCGAGGCTCCCTTCGAGGGCGAAGATCGTATCCTCGTTCCCTCTCCTAAAGTCGCTACTTACGACTTGAAGCCGGAGATGAGTGCTTACGAAGTGAAAGACAAACTTGTTGAAGCCATCAACACCCGGAAGTATGATTTCATCGTGGTGAACTATGCTAACGGCGACATGGTAGGCCATACAGGTGTGTATGAGGCCATCGAAAAGGCAGTAGTTGCCATCGACAACTGCGTGCGCGACACCGTCGAAGCGGCAAAGGCAAATGACTACGAAGTCATCATCATCGCCGACCACGGCAACGCCGATCATGCGCTGAATGCCGATGGTACGCCGAACACGGCACATTCGCTGAACCCGGTTCCGTTTGTTTATGTAACGGAAAATAAAGAAGCGAAGGTTGCCAATGGTGTGTTGGCCGACGTGGCACCGTCGATATTGCACATCCTTGGGATGCCGCAGCCGGCGGATATGACTGGAAAAGACTTGATTTCATAAGCTATAATTATATTGAGAACTTGCGGACCCGGCGAAGCCGTTTTATTGTGAAATAAGACGCTTTTACGGGTCCGCCTTTTTATATCCCGATTACAAATATGATGATACAAATAGAGGATGTCGTAGTTTCATCCGACATCCTGACAGAGAAGTTTTGTTGTAACCTTGAGGCGTGCGGTGGCGCATGTTGCATCGAAGGCGATGCCGGTGCTCCGGTCGAGGACGAAGAAGTCGCTGAGTTGGAAAAGGTTGTTCCCATCGTTTGGGATAGTCTGACCGAGGCAGCCAAGGAAACCATCCGTCGGCAAGGCGTAGTTTACAGAGACCGCGACGGAGATTTGGTAACGTCGATCGTCGGCGACAAAGATTGCGTCTTTACCTGCCGCGACGCCGACGGGAAATGCTATTGCGCTATCGAACGGGCCTATCGCGAGGGACGCTGTTCCTTCTACAAGCCCGTATCCTGCCATCTCTATCCCATCCGGATCGAACGCTATAACACATACACGGCGGTGAACTATCACCGTTGGGATGTCTGTAAGGGTGCCGTCGTCTTAGGGAAGATGAAAGACCTGGCCGTGTATCAGTTCCTGAAAGAACCGCTGGTCCGGAAGTTTGGTGCGGAATGGTACGCCGAGCTGGAGGAATGTGCCCGGCTGATAAAAGAAAACTACGAGTAGAAGCTACCCGTAGTTTTCATCTATGTTATTTCTTGGCTGAACGTTTGGACGAGGCGGGAGCTTTAGCCGCAGCCTCCTCGATGAGATTGCGACAGTCCTCGAGGGTAAGTTCGAGCGGGTCGCCCAGGCTCTTCGGGATACGGTAGTTTTTCCCTTTATAATTAATGTATGGACCGAAGCGGCCTTTCAGAATCTCCAGTTCCGGTTCTTCATCGAACTTCTTGATGAAGCGTTGTTCGTCGGTCTGGCGCTTTTTGAGGATGAGGTCAATGGCTTCTTCCAGCGTAATGGAAACCGGCGTGAGCCCTTTGGGAATAGACGTGAACTTCCCGTCGTGAACGACAAACGGTCCGAAGCGTCCTACCGCCGCCGTGATCGGTTTCCCTTCAAACTCTCCGACAGTTCGGGGCAATTCAAACAGTTTTAGCGCCTCCTCCAACGTAATCGTCTCAATGGACTGACCCTTCAGGAGGGTTGCGAACCGAGGTTTCTCCCCGTCCTTATCATCGACCTTTGCAATACCTATTTGAGCTACCGGACCGAAACGTCCGATCTTGACAAAGACCGGCTTCCCGCTCTTGGGGTCAATTCCCAACTCACGCTCACCGACTTTATGCTCCGTGCGGACAGCCGCTACTTGTTCTACTATCGGATGGAACATCTTGTAGAACTTGTCGATGGCCTCCGTCCAAACCATCTCCCCGTCGGCGATGGCATCAAACTCCTTCTCGACACTGGCCGTGAAATTGTAATCCATAACGGAAGGAAAACATTCCATGAGGAAATCATTGACCACCGTACCGATATCGGTCGGGAGAAGTTTTCCCCGGTCGGCACCGATTGTCTCAGTCTGCTTTTTCTTCGTTATCCTGCCTTTGTTGAGCGTCAAGACCATGTAGGTACGCTGTACCCCTTCTTTATCTCCTTTCACGACATATTCCCTGTTTTGTATCGTCTGGATAGTCGGAGCATAAGTAGAAGGACGGCCAATGCCCAGTTCCTCGAGCCGGCGAACCAAACTGGCCTCGGTATAGCGAGGCGGACGCTGCGAGAAACGCTCTGTCGCCACGGCCTGTTGCAGGCTGAGGCTGTCGTTCAGGCGGACCGGCGGGAGTAACCCATTCTCCTGTGCCTGCTCCGTCTCGTCGTCAGAACTTTCGCGATAAACCTGGAGGAAACCGTCGAACGTCAGCACCTCGCCCAGCGCAACGAATTTTTCCTTCTCGTCGCTTATGCCGATCGAGATAGTCGTCCTCTCGAGCGTCGCGTCGGCCATTTGAGAGGCGATAGTACGTTTCCGGATGAGTTCGTAAAGGCGTTTCTCCTGCGGCGTGCCGGATATCTCGGTGTTGGCAATGTAAGTCGGGCGGATAGCCTCGTGTGCCTCCTGCGCACCTTTGCTTTTCGTATGATATTGACGGAACTTGTAGTATTTTTCCCCGAAGGTTTCAAGGATAGTTTCCTTCGCTGTTCCCAGAGCCAAATCACTCAAATTGACAGAGTCGGTACGCATATAAGTAATGAATCCCGATTCGTAGAGCCGCTGCGCCAGCATCATCGTCTGCGAAACCGAGAAGCCGAGCTTGCGCGCCGCCTCCTGCTGGAGCGTCGAAGTCGTGAAAGGAGGCGCAGGCGACTTGTGCATCGGTTTGGTGGTAATATCCTCGACCGTGAACGTAGCTTTTTTACAGCGTTGCAGGAACGCCTCGACCTCTTCCTGGTCTTTGAAGCGGCGGTTCAGCTCTGCCTTCAGCGTTTCCCCATCCGGCAAGAGGAAAGATGCCGTTACGCGGAATGCCGCCTCAGCCGCGAACTCATTGATTTCCCGTTCCCGCTCCACGATAAGCCTCACGGCGACCGACTGAACGCGGCCGGCAGACAATGCAGGCTTGACTTTCTTCCACAAGATCGGCGAGAGCTGGAAACCAACGATACGGTCGAGGACACGACGCGCCTGTTGCGCATTTACCAGGTTCATGTCGATATGCCGGGGATTCTCTATTGCGTGCAGGATCGCATTCTTGGTGATTTCGTGGAAAACGATGCGTTTAGTCTCATCGGTTTTCAAGCCCAGTACTTCAGACAGGTGCCAGGCAATAGCCTCTCCTTCGCGGTCCTCATCAGACGCAAGCCAGACGGTTGATGCATTCTCGGCCGCCGATTTCAGCTCTACCACGACCTTGCGTTTATCGGCCGGTATCACGTATTTCGGTGCATAGTCGTGATCAATATCAATACTGAACTCTTTTTCCTTTAAGTCGCGGATATGTCCATAACTTGACATGACTTTATAGTCTTTACCAAGGAACTTTTCGATGGTCTTCGCTTTGGCGGGTGATTCCACTATGACTAAGTTCTTTTGCATAACAGTTTTTTTCTATTTGGAAAATCGGCTGCAAACTTACTAAATAATTCTATAAGTGCACGCTTAAAAGTTCTGATGTTTGAAAATCGTTTTGGAAAGAACCCGAAACGGGAGGGGCTTCCCGCCGCCGTTAGCGGTTTCATTTCGCTTGGGATGGCTCTCGCGACGGCGTCGCAAAGACCATTTCGCTCGGGATGGCTCTCGCGACGGCGTCGCAAAGACCATTTCGCTCGGGATGGCTCTTGCGACGGCGTCGCAAAGACCATTTCGCTTGGGATGGCTCTTGCGACGGCGTCGCAAAGACCATTTCGCTCGGGATGGCTCTTGCAACGGCGTCGCAAAGACCATTTCAAGCTGCGCGATTGCACATTCTTGCAAAAAGTGTGTAAAAACGTGCGGCGGTTCGGACAGAAAGCAGTACTTTTGCAGCATTATTCACAAATAATTATTATCATGGTTCATTACCACTACGCCGAACTGATTCATCGGCAAGCCGAAAAGTACGGGAATCGTACCGCACTGAAACATAAAGACCCCGCCACCGGGAAATGGCTGAAAATTTCGTGGACGGAATTTGCAGAAAAGGTACGCCTGACAGCCGAGGCGCTTGCCGAGTTTGGTATCGAAATCCAGGAGAATATCGGAGTCTATTCCCAAAATATGCCCCAATGTCTATATACATACTTCGGCATTTACGGGAACCGGGCTGTCGATGTGCCGATGTATGCGACCAGCTCCCCGGCACAGATCGCCTACATCGTCGAAGATGCGCAGATACATACGCTTTTCGTCGGTGAACAGTTGCAATACAACAATGCACGTATCGTACAGCGGAAATTGCCCACGCTGAGAAGGCTTGTCATCTTCGATCCTTCAGTCAAGCTGAATCCCGAAGATAAGACCTCCGTCTATTTCGATGATTTTATCCGTCTGGGGGATAATGCCCATACCGAGAGCACGGTTAAGATTCGTACGAGCCAGGCACTACCCTCGGATATCGCAACCATCATCTACACGTCCGGGACGACCGGGCACCCGAAAGGCGTAGTCCTGACGCACGCGAATTATCTGGAGGCGATGCGGACGCACGAGATACGTATCCCGGAAACCACAGACCGCGATGTCTCGATGTGTTTCCTCCCGCTGACGCATATTTTCGAACGCGGATGGACGTGTGTCTGCCTGGATAGAGGCGCTACCGTCGCCATCAATCAAGACCCGAAGAAGATACAAGAGACTTTGCCCGAGGTGAAACCGACGGCGATGGCGAATGTCCCCCGTTTCTGGGAGAAGGTTTATATCGGAATACAAGAGAAAATCAATTCCTCGAGCCCGATGATGCAGCGCCTGTTCCGCGACGCGGTGGCGACGGGACGGGAATACATCCTCGGATACCGCAACAAAGGGCTGAAAGCACCGGCATCGCTGAAGGCGAAGTTCTTGTTCTATGATAAGACGGTGTTCTCGTTGGTCAAGAAGGCCGTGGGATTGCAAAACGGACGATTCTTCCCGGTTGCCGGGGCGCCGCTCTCGGATACGGTGGCGGAATTCCTCCTTTCCATTAATATACCTATCCGTTATGGCTACGGGCTAAGTGAGACGACGGCAACCGTATGCTTCTATCCGAAAAAGGGATATGTGGTAGGTTCCATCGGAACGATTATGCCCGACTTGCAAGTCAAGATAGACCCGGACAACCATGAAATTTTGGTGAAGGGAAAGACCGTCATGTCCGGTTACTATAAACGTCCCGAGGAAAACAAGCTGGCTTTTACCGAAGACGGATTTTTCCGTACAGGCGATGCGGGAAGGCTCGAAGGGGATACCCTCTATTTCACAGAGCGTATCAAAGACCTCTACAAGACTTCGAACGGGAAATACATCGCGCCGCAGGCAATCGAACTCAGTGTATCGAGCGATCCCTATATCGAACAGATTGCCGTGATTGGCGACGAGCGGAAGTTTGTCAGCGCACTTGTTGTCCCCAACCTCGAACTGCTGAAAGCCTACGCCGCAGAGCAAAACATCGAATACAAAAGCGATGAAGAACTGTTGGCACATCCTCTTATATATAAAAAGATGGAAGCGCGTATCGAGGAAAAGCAGAAACATCTTGCTGCCTTCGAAAAAATCAAACGCTTCACCCTTCTTGCCCATCCCTTCTCAATGGAAAGCGGGGAACTGACGGATACGCTGAAGCTGCGGCGAAAAGTGGTGGCAGAGCATTACGCGGAAGCGATTGAGAAGATGTATAAATAGCTAACCTTAAAAAATTGTCGATATGAAACCAAAATTATTCCTTGCATTGGGATTGTTGCTTGCTTGTATTTCCTGCAAGCAGCAGAATTCGGGCGATTCTTTGTTGGAGTTCGATGTTACGGCCAGTTATCCGGAGAAGACGATGGATATTCGGGATGTGGCAGATGTGGAATATATGGTCTTGAAGTCGGATACGCTTTATACCATGTTCCTTTATTTGACGGATAAGTATATTCTGACGATAAATGGACCGGAGCGGAGTTTCCAGGTATTCGACCGGACAGGACATTGCGTAACGGAGATAGCTCGTTATGGAAACGGGCCGGGGGATTATATGCCAGGAGGAAAGTGGTTCATCGACGATGCGAAAGACGAAGTCTATATTCTTAGTTTCCCGAGCAAGTTCCAAATCTATGATGCTCATCGTGGCGACTTCAAACGCACCCTGAAAGTGTTTGAGGATGGAAAATACGATGGGTTGAATTTCCCGTTCGACGGTGTTTCTCAGTGGGGAGAGTATATGCTTTTTTATGATAAGTCTTCCACGGAGTATCCCTATCTGCTTATTTCGCGAGAGACCGGAGAGCAGCAGCGCATCCCGATGCATTTGGAGAAACTGGTAAAAACGATGGGAGAGAAGCCGTATAAAGATGATATGGTGGCTGTTTTGCCTTCCAACCATACCTATTTTACCCAAAGCGGGAAGAATCTCTATTTGACATCGCCCTCTACAGATACGGTTTATGTATGCACTCCGGATATGCATTATACGCCCTATCTTGTACGCAAACCTTCCGTTCTGGATATGGAAACTCCGATATTGTTGTCCGGCTTTATCGATACGAAAGATTATGCTTTCTTCTCGACGGAAAAGATGGAGTTCGATTTCGAGACCTTTGAAGACAATGAGAAGAAGAACTATGTGCTGGATAAAGCGGATGGGAAATTCTTTGAGCTATCTGTAGAGAATGCTGATTACGAAGGGCAGGAAATCCTACTGTCTCCGGCAGGTGTCCTGTATGAAGGGATGGGGAGCCTGCGTTCCGCTAATCCGCGTGTCGGCGTCATCACGTTGGATTCAGAAGAATTGTTGGAAGCCGATAAAGCGGGAAAGGTCAAAGGGAAACTGAAAGAAGCGTTGGATGAACTGACTGATGAGCCGTTTGTCTTGATGATTATGAAGATGAAACCGTAGCCAGACAGATTTCGTCTATAAAAAGACGCTGTTCGTCGATTTTGTTTGCTGCCTGTTTTCATCAAAGATATTTTTGCCTCCGTAAATCACAAAAGGCATTAAGATGAAGTTTAGGCGAAATATAAAATATGGAAAGCGAAAAGCGGGAGTCGCTCTCGTCCTTTCGCTTTTCTTGTGGATACCGGCTCTCCCGCTCGTGGCACAAGATACGACGCAGACTTGGACGCTCCAGAGTTGTCTCGATTATGCGTTGGCCAACAATATCCAGATACAGCGGAGCAAGGTGGCACATCTTTCCGGATTGGAAGATACAGAGCAGGCGAGGGCGCAACTCTTTCCGAATCTGACGGCTTCGGTAACGCAAGGCTATGTCAATTATCCTTCGTCTGATGCAACAACTAATAATAGCTATAGCGGCAACTATGCACTCAATGCGAATTGGACGCTCTTTGACGGTGGACAACGCTACCAATCCCTCAAGCAACAGCGCTTGCAGAATCAAGTGGATGAGTTGAGCATTGAGCAAAGCGAAGATGATATTCGGATAGCTATCGTGCAGACTTATTTGCAAGTGATGTATGCAATGGAGGCTGTGCGTATCAATGAGAATACGGTTGAGGTGTCGAAGTTCCAACGCGACCGTGCTATAGAGATGTTGAAAGCCGGTTCTATTTCGAAAGTTGATTTGGCACAACTCGAAAGCCAATATAGTACGGATAAATACCAGCTGGTGGTTTCGCAAACTAACTTGGATGATTACAAGCTCCAGTTGAAACAACTTTTGGAGTTAGATATAACGGATGAGATGGCTTTCTCCATGCCGCAGATAGCCGATGAAGATGTCATCGCTCCTTTAGGCGATAAAGAAGCTATCTATGAAACATCGCTGGCTGTCATGCCGGAGATTCGTAGTGGCGAATTAGCAGTAGAAATAGCGGAGTTAGAGAAGAAGAAGGCGAAAGGTGGTTTCTTCCCGACGCTATCGCTTAATGCGGGCGTCGGCACTGGCCACCTCTCGGGAACAGACTATACCTTTGGTAGCAAAATATGGAATAACTTCAATGAAAGCGTAGGTTTAACACTTTCAATCCCTATCTTTGCAAATCGGGAAAAGAATACTGCGTACAACAAAGCGAAGTTGGCCGTTACGACCAGTACCCTCGACTTGTTGGATGTTCAGAAAGAACTGTTGCGGACGGTCGAGGGAATCTACCTCGATGCGACTTCGGCACAGGAGCAGTTTCTCTCGGCAAAAGAGAAGCTGTCCTATCTCGAAGAGAGCTATTCGCTCATCGAGCAACAGTTTTATCTCGGGCTGAAGAATACCTTGGAATTGCTGACGGAGAAAAACAATCTCCTCAGTGCCCGCCAGGAAGTCCTTCAGTCGAAATACATGGCTATTATGAGTATGGTGCTCCTGGATATTTACCAGAAGCAGCCTGTGAAGGTATCCATATAACCACTAATGATATTCACTCCACTCTCTTTTGAATGGCCCCGCAGCTTCGGCTGCGGGGTTTATTAAAACAGCAAATAATCAAACAGCATAGATATAGATATGGACAAGAAGAAAAAAATCATCGTGTGGACCGCCGCTGCTATCGTTGTCGTCGCCGGTTGTTTCCTGCTGACGGGCAAGAAAGGTGGGGGTAAGGTCTCGCTGGAAACGGCCAAAGTCTCCCGTTCGTCTATCACGAATGTGGTAACGGCCACCGGTACTGTCGAACCGGTTACGGAAGTCGATGTCGGTACGCAGGTCTCTGGTATTATCGACAAGCTTTATGCGGACTATAACGACGTGGTGAAAGCCGGGCAGCTCATTGCCGAAATGGATAAGGTGAACCTCGAGGCCGAGCTTCGTTCCGCCACTGCCCAGTTAGCCAGCAGCAAGACCGAGTACGAGTATCAACAGAAGAATTATGCCCGAAGCAAAGTCCTGCACGAAAAGCAACTCATCAGCGATTATGATTACGAGACGGCTACTTATAATTACGAGAAAGCCAAGGCTACTTACGAGCAGAACCAGGCCGCTATGGTTAAAGTACGCCGCAACCTCGAATACGCTACCATCACCAGCCCTATTGACGGTGTGGTTATCAACAAGGTGGTCGAGGAAGGGCAGACTGTTGCCGCCGGTTTCGAAACACCGACCCTCTTCACCATTGCAGCCGACCTGACGCAAATGCAGGTCATTGCCGATGTGGATGAGGCCGACATAGGTGGTGTTGCCGATGGCCAGCGTGTTTCCTTTACGGTAGATGCCTATCCTAACGATGTTTTTGAGGGAACGGTCAAGCAAGTGCGCCTCGGGGATAGCAGCGAGTCTTCTTCGGGCACTTCTGCGTCATCCAGTTCGTCCACGGTGGTAACATACGAGGTGGTTATCACTGCTGATAATCCGGAGTTGAAGTTGAAACCGCGTCTCACGGCCAATGTTACGATTTATACCCTCGAGCGTCCCGACATCCTCGTTGTCCCCAATAAGGCTTTCCGTTTTATCCCGGAGGTGCCATTGCTCGAACGTTTAGGTCTCTCTGTTGTTAATCCGGAGACTGAAGCCTCCGATGGCAAGCGGCTTGTCTGGCTTAAACAAGACTCGCAACTGACTCCTAAATTGGTAGAGGTAGGTACGAGCGATACGAACGTAACGGAAATCATTTCCGGGCTGTCCGATGGAGATGAGGTTGCCCTTGCCCTTACGGAAGAACTGCCCGTGATGGAAGCTCCGCAAGCAGAGCGTAGTCCGTTCATGCCTGGCCCGCCGGGTGGCAATAAGAAGGATGAAAAGAAGTAGGTAGTTGTATGAAGGATATTATTAAATTGGAGAACATCCGCCGGAACTTCATCGTCGGGGAAGAGGTCGTCCACGCCTTGCGCGGCATCTCGTTTACAATCGGCGAGGGCGAGTTTGTTACCATCATGGGTTCTTCCGGCTCTGGAAAGAGTACCTTGCTGAACATTCTCGGCTGCCTCGACACGCCAACCAGCGGGGAATATTTCCTCGACGGGGTTGCCGTCCGCTCCATGGGGAAGAACTCTCGTGCCACGCTCCGTAACCGCAAGATTGGCTTTGTCTTCCAGAACTATAACCTGTTGCCGAAGACAACGGCCATCGAGAATGTCGAGCTCCCGTTGATGTACAACCCTGCTTATAGTGCGGCAGCCCGGCGCGAGAAAGCTGTCGCTGCCTTAATAGCCGTGGGTTTGGGAGAAAGGTTGAACCATAAGAGCAACCAGATGTCTGGCGGACAGATGCAGCGCGTCGCCATTGCCCGGGCTTTGGTGAACGACCCTGCGGTCATCTTGGCGGATGAGGCTACGGGTAACCTCGACACGCGAACCAGCTTTGAGATTCTTGTCCTTTTCCAGCGCTTGCATGCCGAGGGGCGAACGATTATCTTTGTAACGCACAACCCGGAGATTGCCCAGTATAGCAGCCGGAACATCACGTTGCGCGATGGGCACGTAACCTCCGACACCAAGAACGAGAATATTTTGAATGCGGCAGAGACACTGGCCAAGCTCCCTGCCAACGACGATAATTGATAAAAGCCATGAACATTACCAACCTATTCAAGATAGCCGTCCGCGCCTTGGCAAACAACAAGCTGCGCGGTTTCCTGACGATGCTCGGTATTATTATCGGGGTCGCCTCGGTCATCACCATGCTTGCTATCGGCCAGGGTTCGAAGAAAAGTATCCAGGCGGAGATAAGCGAGATGGGGTCGAACATGATTATGATTCAGCCGGGTGGCGACATGCGTGGCGGCGTTCGTCAAAGCGCGGAAGATATGGAGACCCTCAAGCTGAAAGATTACGAGGATATCCGCAACGAAACGCGCTACGTCTCTCTGGTCTCCGCCTCGGTCAATAGCAGTGGACAGGTCATTTACGGAGCGAACAATGCGCCGACGACAGTCTATGGCATCTCGCCCGACTACATGGATATCCGCCGCTACAAAGTGGAAGACGGCGATATGTTCACCGAACAGGACGTCGCCACCGCAGCCAAGGTCTGCCTCATCGGTAAAACCGTTGTCGATAACCTTTTCCCCGGAGGTGAGAATCCCGTCGGCAAGGTTATCCGTTTCCAAAAGCTTCCTTTCAAGGTAGTCGGCGTCTTGGAGAGTAAGGGCTATAACACGATGGGCATGGACCAGGACGACCTCATCCTTGCTCCTTACACTACGGTGCAGAAGCGCGTCTTGGCTATCACGCACTTGCAAGGAATTACCTGCTCTGCGCTCAAAGAAGAATATACCGAACAAGCCATCGACGAGATTACGGAAATCCTGCGCCGCAACCACAAGTTGAAGGCAGATGAAGAAGATGATTTCACGGTCCGTAGCCAGCAGGAGTTAAGCACGATGCTGACCAACACGACCGACATGTTGACTGTCTTGCTTGCCGCGGTGGCAGGTATTTCCCTCCTGGTCGGCGGCATCGGGATTATGAATATCATGTATGTTTCCGTAACGGAGCGCACGCGTGAAATCGGCTTGCGCATGAGTATCGGGGCCAAAGGCATCGACATCCTCGCCCAGTTCCTCATCGAGTCGATTCTCATTAGCGTTACCGGCGGATTGATTGGCGTCCTCTTCGGCGTCGGAGCGGCGGTGTTGGTCAATTATGTGGCGCACTTCCCGATTTACATTCAGCCGTGGAGCGTCATCCTCTCTTTTGCAGTTTGTACTGTAACCGGCGTCTTCTTCGGATGGTATCCGGCGAAGAAGGCGGCAGACTTAGACCCGATTGAAGCGATACGTTATGAATAGAATTATACGTTACGAGTTATGAGTTATTCTCCTGTTCGCATGGGACGCATCATCCACACGGTGGCATGGTGCATCCTTTTCGGTATGCCCTTCTTTTTTACCGGTCGGCAGACGGAGTCGGTTACGGTGGAGAGCTACACGCGCTTCGTCGTCATGCCGCTCTCGTTCATGGTGGTGTTCTATGTGAATTATTTCGGTCTGGTGAAGCGCTATCTATCGAGGCAGCGGACGGCGGAGTTCTTCCTCTCCAACCTCCTTTTGATTGCCCTCACGATGGTGGTCGTCCACCTCTTGATGCAATATCTGCCCGACGACCCGACGCGCCACCGCCCGCCCCGGCAACCGGACTTCCAGCACATCGTCGGCTTCTTTGCCGGCAACGCTTTCCTTTACGCCTTGGTAGCCGGACTGAGCGTCGCGATCCGCATGACCGGCAACTGGTATCAGATGGAAACCATGCGCCGCGAACTGGAAAAAAGCCGCGCCGAGGCCGAGCTCAAGAACCTGAAGAGCCAGCTCAACCCCCATTTCCTCTTCAACACCTTGAATAATATCTACAGCCTCATCGCTTTCAGCCCCGAAGAGGCGCAGGGCGCCGTCCACGACCTCAGCCGCCTCCTCCGCTACGTCCTCTACGACAGTAGCCAGCCGCGTGTCCCCTTGGAAAAGGAGCTGGATTTCATCCGCAACTACGTCGAACTGATGCGCATCCGCCTCCCGCTCCATGCCGTGCTCGAGACCGATATCCGCCAGCCGGAGCATACGATCGAAATCGCCCCCTTGCTCTTCATTTCGCTCATCGAGAATGCTTTCAAGCACGGGGTGAGCAACAACCAGCCCTCGTTTATCCGCATCCACATCGGGGAGGAGGATAACCACGTCGTCTGCCGCATCGAAAACAGCTTTTTCCCCAAGGACGAGAAAGACCACAGCGGTTCGGGCATCGGACTGACCAACCTCCGCAAGCGTCTCGCCCTGCTCTATCCCGGGCAACATCGTTTCATCGCCGAACGACGCGGGGACACGTTCTTCGCCGAACTGGTGATTTAGTCCCGAAGCGCGGGATTTTCCGTACCTTTGCAACCTAATAATCTTAAAAGAATATAACATGGCAAACACAGACATGCTGACCTGCACCATCATCGACGACGAGCCGCTCGCCGCCCGCCTCCTCGAGAGTTACGTCCGGAAGACGCCCTTCCTCTCCCTCGCCGGTGTCTATGGCAGCGCGCTCGAGGCGTTGCCCGCCCTCCAAGCCCAACCCGTGAACGTGCTTTTCCTTGACATTCAGATGCCCGAACTGAGCGGCATGGAGTTTTCCCGCATTGTTCCACGGGAAACACGCATCATCTTCACCATCGCCTTCGAGCAATATGCTTTGGATAGTTATAAAGTCAATGCCCTCGACTATCTCTTGAAGCCCATCAGCTACGCCGACTTCCTCCAGTCTGTCCGCAAGGCCGAGGACTGGTTCCGCCTCCTCCGCCGGCCCGCCGACGATGCGCCGAAGGAATACCCCGAAAGCCTTTTTATCAAAACGGAATACAAACTGGTGCAGGTCGAACTGTCGAGCATCCTATACATCGAGGGCCTGAAGGATTACGTCAAAATCCACCTCGCCGACGAGTCCCACCCGTTGCTCTCACTGACCAGCCTCAAGGCCCTGGAAGAAAACTTGCCGCCCGACCGCTTCGTCCGCGTCCACCGCTCTTTCATCGTCCACCTCGACCAAATCAAGTCGATAGAGCGCAACCGTATTGTCTTCGGGAAAGAATACATCCCCATCTCCGACAGCTACCGCGACCGCTTTTACGAGGTGCTTTCGCGACGGACGATAGGGGCAGGGCGGGGCTAAGAGATGTCAAACGCGTTTGACACCCCGTCCAAAGGCTGGAAAGCAATGTCAAATGCGTTTGACACCCCGTCCGAAGGCTGGAAAGCAATGTCAAATGCGTTTGACACC
>CALUZV010000020.1 GCA_944325345.1 uncultured Parabacteroides sp. | reverse complement strand
TGGGGTCGGGGATGGGGTATGTACGACGGGTAAGAATAGAATATAAAAACAAGAAACGAACAAACATTAAATAAAAGAAATATGAAATACAAGCAGATATGGAAGACCGCAGCCGCGTGCCTCATGGCGGCGGTGATGTTGCCGGGGTGTTCGGATGAGGAAGGTGGGGGGACGGTAACTCCCGAAGATGGCTATGCAACATTGGCCATTTCTTTTTATTCCGTGAACAGTTCTGAACCTGTTGGGACGAGGGTTCCTGGAGACCCGGAAAATACCGTAGAAGAGGAAAATGATTATGAACGCCGGATTGATGACTGGTGGGTCTTGATTTATAATAGTGAAGGTTCGTTCGTCGATTACCTTTCGAACACGAAGAATAGCGAGGCCTCCGAGCCTGTCGGCGATGATTCCCGATTCACAACTTATATCGAGTTGCCAGTCGGGACGTATCATTTGTATGGCTTTGCGAATTTGAATACGTTAGAGGGAGCGGAAACTCTTTTGGCGGATATAGAAGAGTGGACTGAGAATGAGTTGAAGGCTGAACGCAGTACACTTGCTGGGAAAGCTGTCAATTTAGGCAATGTCTTGACTAAGTTTAATGATGTTGAAAGACCGGCTATCCCGATGAGTGCCTATATGGAGGAAGTTACCTTGTCTGTTGGCGGAACGAATGAAGCCGAACTGGGACTTTACCGTATGATTGGCAAGATGAGCGTTACGATAAGTAACCAAACCGGTGAGCCGATTGACTTGGATGCTTTGTCGATGCGGAACTTCCGTACGGCGGGTAATATTTTCTTGATGCCGTATGATGGTCTGGATAAACTTAGAGACGAGTTTGTGAGCAGTTCCATGCAGCCGATATTTCCGGGAAGTGGAACAGCATCTTATGCTCCTTACGAATATCAGGTAGTTGAAAACGAACAAATCACGAACGGCGAGGAAAAAACATATTCCTTCTATATCCCTGAAACTCCACAGGAAGGACAAGAGAATAACGGTTCTTCTCCAATGAAGATTTCATTTAATATTCCGCAGAAGGGCGGACTTAATGAACGCGATACCGAATTCGATTTTGTGCGCCGTAACGACTGGCTGAATATTCCGGTGAATGTCTCTACAATAGATTCAAGATTGGAGTATCGCACCCAGAATATGCCGATAGGCGGTCTGCCTGAAGTCGTGCTTTCGACATCAACGGATGGTATTTTGGTTGGCTCGCTAAACACGGTAACAGTCTCTAAAGCCGGTCCGATAGAATTCAAATACAGCTTTACTACGATTGCCGGTTTTAGCGATACTGAAATAAATATTCGTTATGATGGAAGTGAAATTAATACGGGTTTGAATTATAGCCATGCTGAACTTACCCAAAATGGCGGCGAGAATAGCGTAGGCTTGGTTATTGACCCAAGTACCGGAACTGCAATGTCCGCGCCTGCTGAGATTATACTGACTCCGGATAACATTATAGATGATACTAATCCGCAGCAGGTTTTAGGTAACGCGAGTGGCACGCTGACAGTCCACACCCAAGAGTTGGGTAACGCGGCATCAGCAACGATAGAAGTGAAATTGGTCGCTGTATGTACAGATTCAACTACAGGTACGACATCTGAGGTCGAAATACCTTATACGATAATAATAAACAACGATAAGTAATAGAGAAGGAGACAAAATATGGAAAATAAATATAAAAGGATAGTACGCGGGGCGGCGCTGGCGGTTGGGATGCTGGTGGCGAGCGCTGGGGCTTGGGGGCAACAAAGGTTAGGAACGATTACTCCCACTTATGATCCAAATCGGGGACAAAGCACGGAAATACTTTATCTAAGTGGAAGTAAGAGTGTTGAGTTGCAAGAAGGTACAGGAGCACCAAGTGATAATGGTGGTACTTTGAATCTGGATGGATTTATTCGATGGTATATAAAGAAGGCTGATGGAACAGAAACTACGGAGGGGCTTACTCGAAGTGGGAACAGTTTAACACAATATCAGAATGGTTATGCTTGGTTGAGAACAGATGATAATATTACTGGAGAAAATAATCGAAATACAGATTATTCTCCGGCTAACGCATGTAGTATAACAGTTAATGTTTCTAATTTTCCGGCTACTCCTGATACATTAATTGTAGAAGCAACGTCGTTGAATAATGCATCGAGGAATGGAAATAATATAACTACTCCTCTGATAACCTTCCAGCGTAAGTATGTGCTTCGAGATGTAGATGCGACTTCCGGGGATTTGTCTATTCTTCAAGGAAAAAGGACTAATTTAAATAGAGATTATTCTAATTGGCGAACCAATTCAACGGTGTTTAATCGCTTGGTAGGATTGTCGGATGCAGAGAGAATAGCTTCTTACTTTTATGAATCCTATGAATTGCATACGCCACTTTCTCAAGGTACGAACTATCGATTGAGTAGGCATATAAATAATTATTTTGTAGATAGAGGAAATAGATATGGTGGTATTCGAGAAGCAAATCGTGTTCGTTGGAATGTTTTCAAATCGGATGGAAGTAGGGTTGTTTATACTGGAAATGATACTAACGGTGGTTCTCATTTAGAAGGAGGAACTAATATTTGGAATCATACATTTGGAAATAATTCGGCTGAGGGTATAGACCTTAATGCCCAAACGACACAGATTCTCTATTTGGTTGCAGAGGTAGCCAATTACTATGATACGATGAGTGATTTTTATCCTGTGGCATTCATTAAATTGTATTTGGATCCAAATGCCGAACCTTTGACACAAAACGATTTGGATGGATATAGTAGTAATACAACCTCTCCATATTATGTGCGTACAGATAAGTATTTGGAGGACTATAATTATAAGGAAGTAGCATCAATTACTTTTGATGAAAATCCTTCGACTCTTAATGCTGTACAGGCTAATCCGGAATTGAATTATTCCTCAACACCTGTAGCCGGAGCACAGTCTTACTATGCCTATGCTTATCCTAATTATTTCCAGCATAGAAGAGATAATCGTTTCTCTGCAGGGCGTGGTGAATATGGATTGTATAGAACATTGAATTATGAGAATGTATCAAAGGGTACTATTACTATAAATAGGAACAGAGGAGTCTATAATGATTATTTTGCTAATCATAGTTATGATTACTATATCTTGGATAGATTGTATGATACGTCAAATCATACCCAATTGGGGTATTTTATGTATTTAGATGCCTCGGATGACCCGGGGACAATTACAAATATCCCAATTGAGGATTTGTGTCCGGATACTCGCTTAGTAGTATCGGCTTGGATTTGTGATATGGCAACTCCTGGTGCGACAGAGGCTGATGTAAGCTTTATTTTCAAAGGAATTTCAGGAAATGGTGAAGAAACTGTATTGAATCGTTACCAATCAGGAGTTGTTGGGACAAAGGAAGACGGAGGACGTGCTCAATGGCAGCAAGTCTATTTCTCTTTTACTTTTGATGGATCACAAACTTTTGATTCGTATGTTTTGGAGGTAGCCAATAATGCTCCGAACTCAAATGGTGCCGACTATGCTATTGATGATATTCGCTGTTTGCGTTCCACCCCGAACATTGAGGTCATCCGTGAAGACGCCTGTGATGCCTCGACGCTGACCATCAGTTCAGACTATGCGACGTTGCTGAACAATATGGATTGGGTGGCAGGAGAAGACGTAGCTGATGTAAGCGTTGTTACGAGTGATGCTTCTTTGCTTAAATATCGTTTCGGCTTGCAAGGTGTAGTGGGTAGCGAAGGTTATCCTGTAGTAGATATGCATCTTGGAAATACGTACTTCTCATTCTTGGAAGGTTTGTCTGATGCAACAGGTGATTGGACTAATAGCGGTAAAACAGATGTAACAATATCCAATTCGGATGGAGTATTAGGCAATAATGATTACCGTTGGATTCGTATCAATAAGAATTTGGTTAATTTCTCGGCGCAGTCTGCCTATTCGCTCCGCGTTGTGGTTTCTACGGATGTGAACGACATTCCGGCAACTTACAGAGAGGCGCAAAAACGGGAACGTATTTTGAATCTGCGTGCCTTGAATGACTATAATTATGCTGCTCAAAATTGGGAAACGATCTCCAACAGCATGACAGATAAAACAAGGCCGGATTGGTTAGACACGGACCCAATAGAGACAACACTTACGGAAGAAATGCTTAATAGCGATAATATCTCGGAAGAAATATTGAATGCTTATAGCGAGGCTATGCAGGAGTTATATTCAAAGTTGCTAATTCCGCGTATCCGAGTGCCTTGGTATAACAGCACAACACAGACACTCTATTTGAGCAAAGTCGATGTTGAGGCGACCGATTTGAAGACGAAGGACGAAGTAATCGGCTATGATAGTAATGGAAATCAGATTTTGGCATCCGGATATTATCAGGTGATTCTGTTTGGCGCACAAGAAGTGCAGAATGGAACAGGCGACACGGATGATTACTTGCATAATCATGATACATTCTTGGCCCAAGGTTGTAATTTGATTTCTGATTTCACGGTCGGAGGCTTGATCCGTATCCGTGTCTATACGGAAGCAGGAGGAGAAGGTCTGATTTGCGAAGGCGCACAACGCCACGTAGAAGCCGATCTGTTGAATAGAGATAATCCGGACGAAGTCCTTAGTGAGGATTTGTTTGGTTTCGACTGGTTCTTAGGTACATTGGCTGAATATAACCAACTGACTGAAGACGGAACTTTCGGAGGCGCAGATTTGGCGACTGCGATTAAGCAATATCGTGAAGATAGGAACGATGATGGTGAGTTTGAACGGCCAGACGTGGTTGATTGGAATCCTACTGATACGGATTTGAAAACAGGATTATTGGCAGTGTTTGATGACGAAAAAAGAAGCTTGTTGCGTACAGGGACGAGAGAGTTTACATTGATAATGGATAGCGAAAGCATTGTCGCGATGCCATACGTAAAGCAAGGCGGAAATGTAAATAATATTTTGTATTGCATGGAAGTGAAGGAAGTTCCTTTCGACCAAATAAGCACCGATATTCCGGCGATTCATCCGGGACTTCCGGGAGTGGCCTATAATAGCCCATCATTGACACAAGTGCCGTTGCGTTTGGGATTACGTCATGTTCAGGATAATAAAACACTGACGATACCTTTGCAAACAGAAATCGAGTTTGCGGTAGATGGAACGACAGACCATTATTTGATAGTGAATTCTACAAACAATACTGTTATATTAAATGGAACGTATGATGGAGTTGATTTGCCGCCGGTAGGTCGGGTGGACGAGTTGTCTGTAACAAACGGAAGCTCGAACAATTCTGTAACCATAACATTCAATCAGGATTTCGATTTCAAGGAAGGCGAAAACTATACCTTGTTGATACCTTTCTCGGAAAGTGCGAATGGAACGAGTGTCTTAGGAACGGCTTGCGACGGCTTGGCACGGTTGCCGATACGTATAGTTCCGGAGTTCTTGACGTGGAAAGGCGAATCTGCCGATAAATGGTACGAAGATACAAATTGGAATCAGTCCTCAAAAGGCGAGATTTATATTGACCCGAATGGAACATCAACAGATGATGCTAACGGTACTGATGAGGATTTGGAACGTGCCTTCTCTCCGCTCTACTTTACGAAAGTAACTTTACTGCGGAATGATGAGTTGTCGTTGGAATCTTCCGATAATAAAGCTGATGATGATTTGACATTGAATATAACTGATGATGTTAAATATGAAATGGCGATAGATACGCTTGCGGCAGATGAAACTGATGGTTATATGCCAACTCAACGTCTGACGATTCGCCCCTATTATATTAATAAGGTAGATCAGATTTATTTCAGACCGGAGGCTACGTTGTTGAATCAGCATTATTTGACATACAACAAGGCCAGAGTAGAATTTGAGATGACTCCTAATACAGCTTACTGGATGGCTTCTCCATTGAAAGATGTCTATGCCGGCGATATGTATGCACCGACAAGCGGAGGACAGCAGAGGACACCGGCGTTTACCGATATAACCTACGGTGATGAAACAACGAACAACCGTTGGGATCCGGCGTTCTATCAGAAAGCATGGGATTCAGGTATTCAGTATGCAGCCTCGGATGCTAACAGTGATGGAGTACCAACGGACGGTGAAATTGCATCAGTCAATATCGTTCCTTCAAATTGGAGCATCGAATATAACGATGTAACAGTACCCTATTCCGTTGGTAAAGGATTCTATGCACGGGTAGAAACTGAAACTCCTCCTACTGATGGAAAGGTGATGGTTCGTTTGCCGAAAGCGGATACGGATTATAAATATGAACCTGCTACACGTGCACTTAATACGGTTGCACAGAAGACTTCAAAGCCAAATATGTCAGATGTGGATGCTTCAGGAAATGTAACGATAAAACTTTCTGATGTAGATGGGGATGGTAATCATTTCTTGATTGGTAATCCGTATATGGCTTATATCGATATAGAGAAGTTCTTGGCGGAAAATAATACGGTATTGGGAAACAAATATTGGACAATAAGTCCGTCAGGAACAGCCTCTGTTGGTACGCCGGATGTGGATTGGGTAAGTGAAGAAACGACTGGTAATATAGCACCCATGCAAGCATTCTTCGTAGAACGTGCAGGTTATAATCCGGAATCTCCTTTTGATGAAACAGGATTGGCTGATTTGACTGTAACATTTACTCCGGAAATGATGGTTGCTCAGGCTACAGCAATAAGTGGTACAACAACTCGCGCCTACACCGCTTCGAATCCGCAGCTCACCCTGACCGCCTCCAGCGCAAACGGCAAGAGCCGCGCCGCCGTCATCCAGAAGTCCGACGCCTCGAACCAATACGAATCCGACAAGGACGCCGTAACCCTCTTGGATTCCGAGCTTGACGCACCGACCGTTTACACCGTTGCCGGGAACTACGCCGCAGCCGTGAACGCCATCCACGACTACAAGAATGTGCCGCTGGGTGTCTATGCCGATGCGGACGAAGAAGTCGAGCTGACCATCGAAGGTGCGTCGCAGTTAGTTGAGCCGCTCTACCTCTATGATGCCGTAACACGCAGTACGACACCGATTGAGAGCGACAGCTACACGCTCAACCTCCAGGGTAGCAGCCACGGCCGTTACTTCCTGACGACCGACGAAGGCATCACGGTAGAGAGCGACATCCGCATCTACTCGCCCGCCGACGGACAACTGATTATCGCCTCTACGCCATCCGACAAGCTGAAGCACGTGCAGGTTTACGACCTCAGCGGGCGCGTAGTGGACAGCCGGCAGAACATCGGCATGACGACCTGCCAGATAAGCGTGCCGGGCGGCATCTATATCATCCGCGCCGAGAGCGAACATGGCGAGGCACAGGCGAAACTGAAAGTAAGATGACCATCTTCACGGTGAAACATATTTTAAAAGGAAAAGAGTTTGGGCTGCGGGGAAACCTCCGTTGCCCGGCTCTTTTTTTTCACCCTCGAAGGCACGATTGATTTGGGCAGCGGCGGAGGGCGCGCGGTTCCGGCGGGACGGATGTTCCTCCTCCCGGCCAACGAACGGTTGGAAGGCAAAGCCCTGAGCCGCGCCTGCTTGGTAGGATGCCAGCTGGACCGCTCATCGCTCGACATCCTGCGGCAAAGCCACCTGCCGCTATTTGCCACGGCCGACGACGGACTGACGCTGATGCACGTCCATCCCCGCATCCTCGGCGAGCTGACGTTGCTGGTGATGACCCTCGCAGACAAGCGGTTGAACACGACGCTCTACCGTGCGGTGAAGCGGCTGCAGCTATGCCGGTTAGTAGAACGTTATCAAGGAAATTAAACAAATTCAGTTGTTGAGAAACAACCCGTTTCTTTTCGCGCAAAAGAACCCTAATTGTTTTTTAAGTTTTGTAAAGGAGAGGCTGCTGCCCGGAGGGGTGGCGGCCTTTTTGTGTTATTTCAGATATTTGAAGGCAAATGTTTGGTAACGAATTGAAAACTTCTTACATTTGCCGCCTAATAATATAGCGTTAAAACAGATGTTTAAAACCTCCACATTATATTCCATAGGGCATGGGCACAAGTCGAAAGAAGAGTTCTTGGCCGAACTTAAATCTTTCGGGATAAAATATCTTGTCGATGTGCGAACCATGCCTTATTCTAAGTGGGCTTCTGATTTTAACGGAGGCTGTATTGAAAAATGGTTAGCAGCAGCAGGTGTGCGATATGTTTATATGGGTGATTCTATAGGAGGAAAACCGCAGGATAATACTTGCTATGATGCCGAAGGTTTTTTCGATTATCGGAAGATGGCGGAAGTTCCGAGTTTCCGAGAGGGTTTGAATCGTCTTGTGGTTGCTAATAATAAAGGATTGTTGTTGGCCGTTATGTGTACTGAGACAGATCCTTCTCAATGTCATCGGAGTAAGTTGATAGGCCGTGAATTATATTTTAACTATGAGATAAATATGCGGCATATCGTTGGCATTGGGAAAAGCATTAGCCAAGAAGCCATCATGCGGACGCTTGGAGAATGGGAACCCAATGGAAATCTGTTTGGTAGTTATGAACCGCCTTATTTCAAATCTTGTAAAGCATACAAAGAAATTAGCCAATACGCAGAAGATTACTATGATTAAAATATATACAATCGGAGTTTATAATACGACAGAACAAAGTTATTTCGATAAATTAGTTCAGAATCATATTGATTTGTTTTGTGATATCCGTCAGCGAAGAGGCGTGCGGGGTAAACAGTATAAATATGTAAACAGTCAATATCTACAGGCTAAATTGGCGGAACTGGGAATACCTTATTTATATATAAAGGAATTAGCTCCGACAGAAGAAATCCGCCAGAAGCAGAAAAGGGCAGATAAAGAAAATAACGAGACAAAGAAACAGCGGACCGAGTTAGGAGAGTTATTCGCAAACGAATATGGCAGACAGATATTGGATGCCTTTAATATGGATGCGTTTGTGCAAGAGTTGCAAGAACGTGATGTGAAAAATGTCTTGTTTTTTTGTGTCGAAGAATATGCTGAAGCCTGCCATCGTTCGTTAGTAGCCAAAAGACTGGCAGAGAAACTCGGATGTGAAATTACAAACCTATAACTAGTTATATATTATGTCAATAGTTTTAATTGTATCAAAGACGCAAATGCGTAATTCCGTTTGCGTAGGAGGAATAAGAGAAGATAACTGTGAATTAATACGTATTTTTGATGAACAAGGGTATAATTTGTCCCCTAACGTACCGTATGAGATTGGCGATCGATGGGAAATGTGTGTTGAAAATGTACGACACATGCGCATGGAACCTCATGTGGAGGATAAACGAACAAGAGCAATCCGTCGTATTGAAAATGTTGGAGTAGAGGGAATCGCTCGTTTCATTAATGAACATACCCAAGCTTTAGGAAATAGAATTGTTAAGGGAAATTTGGAACAAGCCTTTGAAGGCTGCTTGCACCTTCAGGGTACACGTAATTTTGTGAATCGAGACATAGTACCTTCTTTTAGTACACAATTCTGGATCGCAGATAAAGATTTGATTCACAGGAATCTGTATGGAAAGCACTATTATTACTATAATAATATTCGTATAAAATTTGTAGGTTATCAATCTCTTGTCGAAAGAATACCGGCTGGGACAATTATCCGTTTATCTTTAGCTACCTGGTGGAGTGGAGATAATGATGGTAAAGGAGAAGATCGATGTTATTTACAATTGTCGGGCTGGTATTGGTATGTCAAGAAGACTAAAAGGGAATAATATATTCTTTTGCACGTCCAAAATATTTTTGATAACTTGCCAGCCCAAACAAAAGAATAAGCACCCATGAAGATACTACATACCGCCGATATCCATCTAGGCCAAATCATCTATCAGAATTATGAACGGAGCGATGAGCATGACTATTATTTTTCGCAATTGGAGCAATGGTGTCGTGAAGAGCAGCCCGATGCATTGATAGTTAGTGGAGATGTGTTCGACATTCAGCAACCGTCGGCCGCTACATGGAAAACATTCACGGATAAGTTTGTGCATTTGCACCGAACTTATCCGGAGATGCATATTGTCATTGTGGCGGGGAATCATGATTCGGCTTCGCGCATCCAGTCGCATAATGCCATTTGGGAATTAGCTAATGTTCATCTGATTGGTACACCACCTCCGGCCGATTTCGCGACCTTGGAAGGATGGGAGGAACATTTTGTGATAAAGTTGCCAAGCGGATATATCGTGGCCTTGCCCTATATGACAGGCGAGCGAACTTCCATGATACAAACCTTGCTAGATTATGTAGCTGCAGATAATATCGAAGAGAAACCTGTGATTATGACCGGACATCTCGCCGTAACCGGTAGCGATATGACCGGGCACGACCTTGATATCGGCAATGTCCGTACACAAGAAATCAAAAGTTTGGGTATCGGTTTCGATTATTTAGCGCTGGGGCATATCCATAAGCCGCAGACAATAGGGCACGAAGGAGATTGTATGGAAGCAGATGTAACTTATCTGGCTCCCGTCATTCGCTATGCCGGAAGTGCCTTGCATGTAAGTTGCGATGAAACTTATCCGCATACGGTCAGTGTGGTAGAGTTGGATAGGCATCGGGGAAATGTGCATATCCGCCAACTTCGTATCAACGAGCTGCGGCATTTTTATATTTTACCTTCAGAACAAACATCGTATGCTCGGGCAGAAGATGCCTTGGAGGGTATTCGTCAATTCGCTGAAGGAAAGGGGAGGGGATACATACGTCTGCAAGTGGAAAGCAAGACCTCATTGCCTTCTGATTTCAATCAAATGGTTTATTCTCTTATAGAACCTTATCATGGCGAGTTGCGTTACAATCCGAAAATCTTATGGACTGGCATTCAGGAAAACGAGGCAGCTGAGATTGTAAAGCCTAAGTTTGAAGTGGCAGAAATACAGCAAATGACAGACCCTCTGCTTTTCATTGAGAAAACCCAACACCAATATCCCGAACTCGACATGGACGAAGTGCGCGAGGCTTTTGTCGAAATAGAAGCAGAGATAAAACGTATGGCCGAGGAGAATAAAAGCTCGCGAAAAAGAGCAACGCAGAATTAACAAAAGGATGAATCATGAAAATCAAAGAACTACATATCCGGAATATTGCATCCATCGAGAAAGGCGATATCGACTTTGAAAGCGGATTGCGCGATGCCATAAGTGGCGAGGTTGCCCCTCTTTTCCTGATTAGCGGCGATACCGGAGCCGGGAAGACCGTCATATTGGACTGCATTGCGATGGCCTTATATAAGAAAACTCCGCGTATCGATGGCGTGGCCAATTCGACAAGGAACGACTATGTCAATGCGGAAGGGGAAACATTACGGGTGGCAAGTTTGGAACAATATACCCGTTTAGGTATTTCGGAGCGAGACGAATGTTATAGCGAAGTGGTATTCGAAGGCAATGACGGCATCGATTATCGTGCCCGTCTTTTCCTCGGGATGCAACGTAGTCGCAAGAAATTGAAGCACCGCAAACCTCAATGGGAAGTGAAAAAGGGGAATGCAGACTGGATATCGGGAACGACAGATGTGGCAAACACCATTTTGCAAGCCGTCGGTCTTACCTTTGAACAATTTGGACGTATGGCGATGTTGGCGCAAGGGCAATTCGCAACATTCCTTACCGGGAACAAGGTGGAACGTGAGGCTATCTTGGAACAACTGACCAACACGGAGCGTTTTTCCAATTACGGTATCGCAATCAAGAACCTTTTTGACAAGGCGAAGGCAACTTGCGGGCAGATTCAAGCCGAATATGATGCAGAAAAAGCGCATATCTTGGAGAAAGAGGAACGGGAAGGTCTTTTGGCAAAGCAAATCCAATTGGATACCGAGAAGAAGGAACTGGAAAAGAAAATCCATTTGAACGAAGAGCGTCTTGCCTTAACCGCTACGATAGAGAAGTGCCGCAATGATCGCGTTGTTGCCCAACAAGCCTTGGAACAACTGAATGCGACCCTAAATAGCGACACGTACAAAGCCGATGTCGCCCTTGTTACGGGTTGGGATAACACCACCAACCAGCGTCAAACATATATCCGAATGAAAGACGCAAAGGCTAAGAAAGCAAAGGCTTTGGCGAAGGAACCGCTATGCCGGGAGACATTCAATCTGCTTTCTGCCGACCTTGCCCAACGTAATCAGGAGATACGGTTGCACGTCGATAGCATCGGAAAATTGCAACAATGGATAGCTGAACGTAAACCATGGGCTGATGTGTACGACCGATGCGGGGAGATTATGCAGAAAATACGTCAATATGAGGACTGTAAAAAGGAAATTCAGCATCTCGAATCTTTGACGCGAACCGAAGCCGCAAAGACTTCTATGTTGAAAGATAGGGCTGAAGAAGCCAAGCAGATTGCCGAAAAAGCAGCGAATCGGGTAGCCGCCAAGCAACAAGAAATAGATGCCCTGAGCAAGCAACGCGAGGCGATGAGTCCTGCCCAAATTAATCTACAGTTGGACAAAGCCAATAAGATGAATGTCCAATTGAGGCAGCTCCATCAAACCATACAAAGCCTTGAAGCGGAGGCCAAGGAAATAGCGAAGCTGGGTAAAGACATGGACGAGCAAGAAAAAGAGTTGTTGCTCTTGTCCGAAGCGGCTCGAAAAACTGAAGATGCTTACCAGTTGGCAAAGGCGAAAGACGAGAAAGCTAACAACCTGCTCCATACGATGCAGACGAGTCTGGAGGAACATCTTGTTACGCTCCGCAAACGGCTTGTCGCGGAACAGGCGGATATTTGTCCCTTATGTGGCCAGCATATCGAGCATATCCATCTTGAGCAAGATTTCAAAACCATTCTCACTCCGCTGGAAAAAGAGAAAGCTGCCACAGGTGAAGCCTTGAATCTGGCAAGTAAAGCGAATGATGAGGCCAAGAAACGCTACAATACGGCATGGGGTATCCTGCGAACTCAAAAGAAGTTGTGGACTGAACGGGAGAATAAAACGAAGGTCGTCAAGGCGAATGCTTGGCAAATGGCGGAACGCTTGGGCTTGGATACGGCTTTGCCTATGGCGCAACAACTCTTTGAGGCTATCGAATCTACCGATAAAGAGATAACTCTGCTTAAAGCAAAACAGAAAGACGCCGAGGTCTTGCAGGATAAAATCAATCGCTTGTTGGATGAGAAGAAACCGCTGGATGGGGACAGGAATGTAGCCGAACGGTCTAAAGTGCAAGCCGATAAAGCTCTGGATGCGAATACGCAAACCATACATCAGTTGCAAGAACGAAAGGTAGCGGCAAAACAAACCTCTGCCACTCTTGCCTCGGATTTGTCTTCCTTATTGATGAACTTGATACCCGACTGGCAACAAAACACCATTTTGGCGAAGGAAAAGATTATGTTTGCGTCCAACGAATATAGGGATAAGCGGAAAGAACTCGACGTGGCTACGCAAAGCTTGCAGACCAAACAGGCGACGACTACGGCTATTGGCAATATTCGGAATCGGATTCTTGGACTTCATGCCGATTGGGATATGCCTGCTGTTCCGGGGACGTATGTTTGCCGGGATATCAATGGGGAATGGACCCGACTATTTGCGGATGTGGATTCGGTTGCGAAGGATATTCGGGAATGTACCGACATCCTTGCCGCTTGCGAAATGTCTTTGGCGGAATATTATCGAGTTTCGGGGGAAACGGAATCCTCTCTTGTCGCCCTTATGACACGGGAAGGCGAATTGGCTGGGGCTCGCCAGCGCATTCATACCATCCAAGCAAGCATGACTTCGCGTCGTGATGCCATTGCCTCTGCCCGAAAACAACAAGCGGAAGCGATGGCGAAACTGGGAATCTCTGAGGAGTCGGCTATCCCGAACCTTTCGGACTTGCAAGCCGAAAAAGTGGCTTTGGCACAAACCCGCGACCAGTTATTGAGCGATATAACGTCGGTCAATAACCGTCTGGAGGAGGACAAACGCAACCAGGAGCACTTTAATCGGATAAGCATAAAGCTGGAAATGGCTCAAAAGAATCTCGCCAAATGGGATCGCTTGAATGCTCGCTTCGGCGGTACTCGTTTCCGTACCTTGGTGCAATCTTATATCTTGCGTCCTTTGCTCAACAATGCCAACATCTATTTGGCTCGCATCACAGACCGTTACAAACTGACTTGTAGTGAGGAAAACGAACAACTTTCCATCTTGGTGTTCGACCGATACAACAAAGACCAAGTGCGTAGTGTTACCGTGCTTTCCGGGGGCGAACGGTTTATGATATCCCTGGCTTTATCCTTGGCTTTGTCTTCGCTCAACCGTCCCGATATGAATGTGGATATCCTTTTTATCGATGAGGGGTTCGGCACTCTCGATGAAAAGAGTCTCGACTCGGTCATGTCCACCCTCGAACGCCTTCAAGAGATTGCCGGACAGGGCGGGCGGCGTGTCGGCGTCATATCGCACCGCGAGGAATTGGACGAACGGATTAACGTGCAAATTCGGGTTATTAAAAAAGGGGAAGGGCGCAGTCGGATTGAGTTGAAGGGAACATTTGCTTCCAAAATGTAAATAAAATAGGGTGCGTGGTTTTTGTCGCACCCTATTTGAATCGTTTACAAGTCCGTCAAAATTTTGAGGCATCTCGCGATGCCGTCGCAAAGTGTGTCAAGATTTTGAGGCATCTCGCGACGCCGTCGCAAAGTGCATCAAGATTTTGAAGTTCCTCGCGACGCCGTCGCAAAGTGCATCAAAGTTTTGAGGTTCCTCGCGACGCCATCGCAAAGTGCATTAAAGTTTTGAGGCTCCTCGCGACGGCGTCGCAAAGTGCATTAAAGTTTTGAGGCTCCTCGCGACGGCGTCGCAGGGTACATCAAAGTTTGAGCCGGATTTTTATCACGTCTTCTCCAACCCGAACAATATAAGTTCCTTCGTTCATACCGTCGAATGCTTGCTGTCCGGCTACTTTGGCCGTGGCAATTACTGAGCCATTCATGGAAACGATTTGGACTTCCTATTTGTTCTTAAATATTTCATCATGATGTAACTGGATGTATTGAATTATAAACCAAAATATTTCCATCATTAGAAATAGTAGTAAAAATCCTTGATATGAAATACATCCATTAAAAGTAATGATCACCAATGTAAAAACGACACTTCCTGAAAAAATTAAACTAAATTTCCATATGTTTTTTGTGTAGCCTCTTAGTTTTCCTAGATATCTCACGCATAATGCTGGAAAGAACATCATTAATATTATCCAGAAGTCTTTTGTATGGGTAATGTCTACTCCATTATGTTCTTTATTTCCTACACAAAATAGGTATACCATAAATAGGAAGAAAAGTATGAAACCTTCTATTAGGCTTTCAGTGAAAAATTTTTTTGTTGAATTGTCCATGTTAATTTGTTTGTGCCTTCAATTCCCATTAAGGCTTTTTGATATTGATAAAAAAAGCGTGGGAACTGTACCTGCCGCTTATCCCTCAGTTCAGGCCTTCGCATTGCCTCTCAAGTAGGATAAGCAACGAAGAAAGCCCACGCCGATATTGTATATGTAGTATGCGTTCCTGCACCCGGGCGGGCACAGGAAGCATATATATACAAATCCCACGGGCATCTACCGTTGCCTCATCTTCCACTTGATCAAGTTTGCGAAGTTTGAACTGAAGAAGATAAGACGCTTCAAGTAAACGCCTTCTCACTATGTCTGTCCCTTGCTTCCACCCTTCTTTCGGCGTGTCCGCAAAAGACAAGGCAAAGGTATGAACTTTTTTAAGTTATTTGCGTTTCTGAAACTATATTTTGAGGGAAAAATTTTCAGGGCAGAGGAAGAGGATGTTCGTTTTGGTCTTTGTTCGTGGTTTTTACCGGACATAAAAAAGCCATACGCTCGGCGAACATATGGTATTTTCTCAATCAATACATTTTTGTAATTGTTTGAAATCTGGTTTAGTTCAACTATTTCTGTAGTAAAAAGAGTTTTTTTATATCTCTATATATTCAAGTTGTGTTTTCATCGTTTTGCATCAATAATTTACAGCAAAAATAGCAATAAAAATGATTGGCGATGCTCCGTTGATCCGTTTGTGTCCGGAAGAAAAAGGGGTGGAGTTTTGGCTCTCGCCTTACTTGGAGTCTCTATTTTCTTTGTATCAATATCTTGAACGTCTTCATTTCTTCCTTTTAATAATAAAAGTGAGAAATGTATGCCTTCATTTCTTCTTTTTAATAATAAAAGTGAGAAATGTACGTCTTCATTTCTTCCTTTTAATGATAAAAGTGAGAAATGTACGTCTTCATTTCTTCCTTTTGATAATAAAAGTGAGAAATGTATGCCTTCATTTCTTCTTTTTGATAATAAAAGTGAGAAATGTAAGCGTACATACGGATTTTTGAGGCAAAAAGAAAGGGATGAACCTTTGCAGGAACATCCCTTGAATCTTCAAAGTGGGGTAGGAGTTACTCCTCTTCCTCTTCTTCTTCCTTCATGTTGTGGAAGACGTTCTGCACATCTTCGTCCTCTTCGAGTTTCTCGATGAGTTTGTTGATGGATTCGCGTTGCTCGGGCGTAACTTCCTTCACATCGTTGGGGATACGGACAAATTCACTTTCAGTGATTTCGTAACCGTTGTCTTCCAAGTACTTTTGGATAGCAGAGTTCTGTGCGAACTCGCCGTAGATGATAATTTCGTCGTCAGCCTCATCTACTTCGTCCACGCCGTAGTCAATCAGTTCCAATTCCAGCTCTTCGAGGTCGATGCCGTCCTTTTTGGCGATATGGAACACACATTTGTGCTGGAAAAGGAATTCGAGGCTGCCGCTTGTGCCCAGCGAGCCACCGTTTTTGTTAAAATAACTACGGATATTAGCCACGGTACGGGTCGTGTTGTCAGTTGCCGTCTCGACAAAGATGGCGATACCGTGCGGGCCGTAGCCTTCGTAGTTCATTTCCTTATAATCGGTAAAGTCCTTCGAGATAGCACGTTTGATAGCACGTTCCACATTCTCCTTCGGCATATTTTCCTTCTTGGCAGTCTGCATCAAGACACGCAAGCGGGGGTTATTTTCCGGTTCCGGACCTCCCTGCTTCGCGCAGATAGTGATTTCCTTGCCCAACTTGGTAAACACGCGGGCCATATTGCCCCAGCGTTTAAATTTTCTTGCTTTACGGAATTCAAAAGCTCTTCCCATATTATCTAAATCTTGTATGTTATTATTTGTAATTCATTTAACGAAGTTGTGCTCCCACTTTCTCCTGCAGGTTGCGGACAATCTTCTGCATGATCGCGTCAATTTGCTTGTCGTTAAGCGTTTTCGTCTCGTCTTGCAGGAAGAAGCTGACCGCGTAAGACTTTTTGCCCTCCGGGAGGTTCTTTCCTTCATAGACGTCGAAGAGTTCGACGGACTTGAGTAGCTTGCGCTCGCTGTCGGAAGCGATTTTCCGGATAGCGTCGAACGATATTGCCTTGTCGATGAGGAGGGCAAGGTCGCGCTTCACGGCCGGGAACTTGGCGATGTCGGTGAAGGTAACTTTGTTCTTCTTCGTTTCCTTCATCAGCGCCGTCCACGAGAGTTCGGCGTAATAAACTTCCCCTTCGATGTCCATCTCCTTGCAGATGCGGTGGGTTACGATACCCAAGGTACCAAGCAATTTTCCCGAAGAAGTCTGGATGCTCAGGCCAGCGGAGTAAATATCGTTGGAAAGCTGGCCGAAAACAACCTTCTTCATGTCAATGCCGAGGCGGAGGAGAATATTTTCCACGTAAGCCTTCAATTCATAGACCGAAGACTGCTCGTTGGGATGCGCCCAACTGTTTTCCACCCGTTTGCCGTGGAGCCACAAGGCAAGGTGATAGTTTTCCTTGAATTGAGCCAGTGGTTCGCCTTCCTTGCGATTCTCTTCCGTGTAGGAATAGCAGTTGCCGAACTCGTAGAAACGGATATTGGCATTCTTGCGTTTCGCATTGTGCTCGATGCTCTCCAAACCGCCGAAGAGGAGTGTCTGGCGCATGGCATTGAGGTCGGCACTCAGCGGGTTCATCAGCATGACGCAGCGGTTGGCAGGGTAGGTCTGGAGTTTCTCGTAATAAGCCGCACGGGTCAGCGAGTTGTTCAGGATTTCGTTGAAGCCGCAACCCGTCAGTTGTTCAGAGATAAGATTCTCCATCGCGTAGCTGTGATCCGTCGGAGTCTTGTAGGACAGACTGGACTTCACATGTTCGCTGAACTCGACGTTGTTGTAGCCGTAGATGCGGAGGATATCTTCGATGACATCCACGTCGCGCTGCACATCGTAGCGGTAAACGGGGACGCGGAGGGTCAATCCTTCAGCATTCTCCTCGGTGATTTCCATCTCGAGGCTTTCCACGATGCTCTTGACGGTCTCTACGGGGATTTCCTTCCCGATAAGGCTGTTAATCTTCTCGTAAGTCAGGGAAACAGTATAGGGATTCATCGGATTCGGGTAAACATCTTGGATGGCACCGGTGATGGTACCGCCAGCCACTTCCTGAATCAGATGTGCAGAGTATTTCAAGATATATAAAGTAACGTTTGGATCGAGTCCGCGCTCATAACGGAACGACGCATCGGTGTTCAACCCAAAGCGGCGTGCAGTCTTGCGGATCCAAGTCGGATGGAACGTCGCCGACTCCAGGAATACATCTGTGGTCGCCTCCGTAACACCCGATTCCAACCCACCAAAGACACCGGCGATACACATGGGCTCTTCGGCATTGCAAATCATCAAGTCGCGGGAGGTCAAGGTACGTTCCACGCCGTCGAGCGTTACGAACTTCTGCCCATCCGTCGCTGCCTTGACGATGACCTTGTTGCCTTTGACTTTCCCGGCATCGAAGGAATGGAGCGGCTGACCCAGGCCATGCAATACATAGTTGGTTACATCCACTACATTATTAATAGGACGCAGGCCAATAGCCGTGAGCCGTTGCTTCAGCCAGTCCGGACTTTCCTTGACCGTTACGCCTTTGATGGTTACACCCGAATAGCGGATGCAGGCATCGGTATTTTCCACAACGACTTCGACAGCCGGTGTTTCGTCTTCGATATGGAAGCCCTCGACCGACGGGCGCTTCAGTTCGGCAGGTTTCCCGTGCCGCTTCAGGTAGGCAGCCAAGTCGCGAGCCACACCGAAATGAGAGGTTGCATCGACGCGGTTCGGTGTGATATCGACTTCGAGGACATAGTCGCTCTTGATATTGTAGTAGTCTTTTGCCGGCATCCCGACTTGAGCTTCTGCCGGGAGGACGATAATGCCCGAATGGTCATTGCCGATACCAATCTCGTCTTCGGCACAAATCATACCGTTCGACTCGATGCCACGCAACTTCGAGCGTTTGATGGTGAAGCATTGGTCGCCGTCATAGAGCTTCGTGCCGATAGTGGCAACGACTACCTTCTGTCCGGCAGCGACATTGGGTGCGCCACAGACAATCTGTAAAGGTTCGCCTTGACCTACGTTCACTGTGGTAACGTGCATGTGATCGGAATTGGGATGCGGTTCGCAGGTAAGCACTTCGCCTATCACCAAGCCTTCGAGTCCGCCTTTGATAGACTGTACCTCTTCGACACCCCCAGTCTCCAGACCGATAGAGGTCAGGGCGTCAGCTACTTCTTCAGGCTGCATATCGAAATCGAGATATTCTTTCAGCCAGTTGTATGAAATGTTCATGTCTATATAGTTTATCTTATTATTCGCTGTGATGAAGCCCGGCGGTCTGCGTCTCCTGCTCCAACCGTCTGGCTAAAGACGGGCAAAATTAAAAAGAATTATTGAATATACAGGGCTGCGGAAGCAATTTTTGCATTTCACCGGCTCCCCAAGTCGTCATAGAGCGTTTGCAGGAGCGCCTTCCCCTTGGCAATCCTTTCCTCGGATGCCGGACCACCCGGTTCTTCCACGAGGATGCGGTTCCCTTCGTTGTCGAAGACTGCATACCCGCCTTTGTCCATATATCCAAACCCATTGATGAAGGTATAGAAGCAGAAATCTTCCCCATGGCACGAGAAGATATCCTTGCTGAACGTAAACTCCTCATGCGGCAGCTCCATCTGCCCTAACAGCGTCGCGGCTATATCTGTCTGACTGCAATAGGTCTCAACTACTTCCGCCTTCTCTACCGCTCCGCCCAGCCAGAGTATCGGCACGTGATACCGCCGTGGCTCATATTCCTTCACGTCGTGGGGATAGCGATACCCATGGTCGGCCACGAGGACGATCAGCAGGTTATCCCAGACCGGCGTCTCCCGTATCTTGTCGATAAAGGCTCCGAAGCAACTGTCCGTGAAGGCCACGGAGTTCAGATACGGGTCCTCCAGCCTATGATAGGGAACCTCGAAGGGCTCGTGGCTGCTCAGCGTCAGGAAGGTTGTCATCCAAGGCTCGGCATCAGCCTTTCGCTCGCTCAGTACATTATATAAATAGTGGAACGTAACGTCGTCGTTTGCCCCCCACTTGCTCAGCCGGTCGGTGAGTGGGAAGTCTTTGTCTGATGTGATGGCGGAGTAGCCGGAACTATAGAAGTAACTCTGCATGTTGGTGAAGTTGATATCTCCCCCATATAACATCTCAGAGCGATAGCCCGCCGCCCCCAGACTCTTGGCTATCGACGGCAGCGTCTGGCTCTTCGCCGGATACTTCATGATGGAGGTCGTCGGTTGGGCAAGGTAGCCGTTGAGGATAGCCACCGTCCCCCGGTCTGTCCTGAAAGAGTTGGCATAAGCATTGCTGAAGAGGATGCCCTCGCGGCTCAGCCGATTGAGGTTCGGCGTTACCCCAGGCTCTCCTCCCAACACTTCGATGGTATTCGCCGAGAAGCTCTCCATCAGGAGGATAAGGATGTTCGGGCGTGTCGTATTCAGCACCTTCCGTGTGGGAATATCCCGGCAACTGTCGGGTCGCTCGTAGAGTGTCCCCACGATTTCCTTCCGTTTCTCTTCGGGGAAGAAATCAAACTGTGCGGCGAAGTCCTGCTGCTTGCTTAGCGAGGCTATCAGACTGAAGCACGGGTTGATGGCCGCATGATTCAGGAACTGGTTCTGACTGAAATACACCATACCGACGTTCGCCGTCGAGGTCGTTACCCCGCCCCGGATAGGGATGAACATCAGCCCGCCGAGCAGCAGCATCGCCACCGTCGTCAGCGCAGGCCTTCGCCCTCTCTCCGAGGGGACAAAGCGCAGCAGGGTGCGCAGGTAAACGTATGAAATACTGGTATATAAGAGGAAGAATAACCCCTGTGTGAAATACATCCATACCGGCACGCTCGCCATCGCGTCTTTGGGGGATTCGAGGTAGAAGAGTAGGGTAGAGTCGAGCCGGAATCCCCAGTAGGGATAGAGCGCGACATCGACAATGAATATCAGGGAGATAAGCACCGCCATCACCCCGAAGTATGCCTTCATCCCGCGCCTGAGCCATGTGCCCGGCAGCCAGGCGGATACCAGCGTCGCGAGCAGCGGCAGCGCCGTCAGATACCCCGCGATGGTGCAGTCCAGCTTCAGCCCGTGCAGCACCACCTGCAGCCATTCCCCCGCCGTGCAGCCCGCCGCCTGTTCCCAGTTATAAAGCATGAAAAGTGGCTTTTGCACCGCCAGAAGGGGCAGCCAGCCGATGAAGAGGAGGATGGGGAAGAGGATTCTATTTCGCATAAGAGTTTGTATAAATCGTTGTACAGAAGGTATATAAGTGTATCCGCAGAAGATGCCGCAGAAACTCTCCAGAGTTGCCGTGGGAAACTCTCCAGAGTTACTGGTGATAACTCTCCAGAGTTGCTGCTTACGACTCTGCGGAGTCGTTGGTGATGACTCTGCAGAGTCGTTGCGGGAGACTCTGCGGAGTCGTCGGTAGTAACTCTGCGGAGGGACCACCAGCTCCTCTGCGGAGGAGCACCGACCTCCTCTGCGGAGGAACAGGCAGCTCCTCTGCGGAGGAACACCCGGTCCCTCTGCGGAGGTTCCGGGACTACTTCCGGTAGAGCTTTTCGCGCAACTCGGCGATGGCCGGGTCGGTGATATAGTCGTCGTAGTCCATCATCTTGTCTATGATGCCATTAGGTGTGAGTTCGATGATGCGGTTGGCGACAGTCTGGATGAACTCGTGGTCGTGGCTCGCGAAGAGGACGTTGCCCTTGAAGACCTTCAGGGTGTTGTTGAAGGCTTGGATAGACTCGAGGTCGAGGTGGTTCGTCGGGGTGTCGAGGACGAGGCAGTTGGCGTCCGTCAGCATCATGCGGGCAATCATGCAGCGCATCTTCTCGCCACCGGAGAGCACACTGACCTTCTTCAACAGTTCCTCGCCGGAGAACAACATACGGCCGAGGAAGCCCTTGAGGAATACCTCGTTTGTATCCGGGGAGAACTGGGAGAGCCAGTCGATGAGGTTCATGTCCGAGTTGAAGTAACGTGAGTTATCGAGCGGGAGATACGTCGTGGTGATGGTCTGACCCCACTGGTAGGAGCCGGCGTCGGGCTTCTCCTCACCGTTGATAATCTGGAAGAGGGCGGTCATGGCACGCGGGTCGTGGGAGATGAAGACGATCTTGTCCCCTTTCTCGACGTTGAAGTTGAGGTCGCGGAAGAGGGTCTGTCCCTCGATAGACTTGGTGAGACCCTTCACCTCGAGGATTTGGTTTCCCGGCTCGCGGTTGGGGGTGAAAAGGATACCCGGGTAGCGGCGCGACGAAGGCTTGATTTCCTCGATGTTGAGCTTTTCGAGCATCTTCTTGCGGCTGGTAGTCTGCTTCGACTTGGCGACGTTGGCGCTGAAACGACGGATGAATTCCTCCAGCTCCTTCTTCTTCTCCTCAGCCTTCTTGTTCTGCTGTTGCATCTGTCGGAGAGCCAGCTGGCTTGATTCATACCAGAAGCTATAGTTGCCGGCGAAGAGCTGGAGCTTGCCGTAGTCGATGTCCACGGTGTGCGTGCAGACGGAGTCGAGGAAGTGGCGGTCGTGGCTCACCACGAGGACTGTGTGTTCGAAGTTAGAGAGATAGTTCTCCAGCCAGGAGACGGTCTCGAGGTCGAGGTCGTTCGTCGGCTCGTCGAGCAAGAGGTTGTCCGGCTGACCGAAGAGGGCACGGGCCAGGAGGACACGCACCTTCTGCTTACCACTCAAGTCCTTCATCAATGTATAGTGCAAATCCTCGCTGATGCCGAGGCCGCTGAGGAGGGCTGCGGCGTCGCTCTCGGCGTTCCAGCCTTCCATCTCGGCGAACTTCTCCTCCAGTTCGGCGGCACGGATGCCGTCCTCGTCGCTGAAGTCGGGCTTGGCGTAGAGCGCATCCTTCTCGCTCATCACTTCCCAGAGCGTCGAGTGGCCCATCAGCACCGTGTTCATTACCGTATATTCATCGAAGGCAAAGTGGTCCTGGGCGAGGACAGAGAGGCGTTCCCCCGGACCCATTGATACTGTTCCGCGTGTAGGGTCGAGCTGACCGCTGATGACACGGAGGAAGGTGGACTTGCCGGCGCCGTTCGCACCGATTATCCCGTAGCAGTTGCCGGGAGTGAACTTCAGATTGACGTCTTGAAACAGAATTCGCTTGCCGAATTGTACGTCGAGGTTGTTTACAGTTATCATAAGCGTTAATCGATAATCTTTTGTAATGAGTGTCGTTGGTTTATAACGAAGAAAGGAGATTCGTCTGAATCTCCTTTTTGTGATCGGGCTGGGATTCGAACCCAGGACCCACAGCTTAGAAGGCTGTTGCTCTATCCAGCTGAGCTACTCGACCATCCTTTTCTTAAATGTGGTGCAAAGGTAAGCATTTATTTTGAAAGTGCAAGCGTTTTAGAAAAAGAAATCCCGACAGAATGAATCTGCCGGGATTTCAAATCAACTATGATGTTTTACCTTAAGGATTCTAATGCATTATAATGCACCTACTTCCTTCAACGCTGCATTTGTCTTGTGAACGGCTGCTGCACTCTTTTCGAAGAGTTCTTTTTCTTCTGCAGTCAGTTCCAATTCAACGATTTTTTCGATACCGTTCTTGCCCAAGATAACCGGAACACCGATGCAGAGGTCAGACTGTCCGTATTCGCCTTCCAAGTAAACAGAGCAAGGAATCATCTTTCTCTGGTTATGGATAATAGATTCAACTACGTATGCTCCAGCAGCACCCGGTGCGTACCATGCAGAAGTACCGAGCAGTTTTGTCAGTGTTGCACCACCAACCATTGTAGAAGCAACCACTTCCTGCAATTTCTCTGCGCTCAGCAATGTGCTAACCGGCTGTCCTTTGTAAGTAGCCAAGCGAGCCAACGGAATCATGGTCGTATCACCGTGTCCACCGATAACCATACCTTCTACTTCATTCGCGTTGCAGCCCAGAGCCTGAGACAAGAAGTATTTGAAGCGAGAGCTATCCAATGCGCCACCCATACCGATGATGCGGTTCTTCGGCAAGCCCAGAGACTTCAGTGCGAGGTATGTCATCGTATCCATCGGGTTAGAGATAACCACCAAGATAGCGTTCGGAGAATATTTCAAGATGTTTTGAGCTACACTCTTTACGATACCGGCGTTTACACCAATCAGTTCTTCGCGAGTCATACCCGGTTTACGAGGAATACCTGAAGTGATTACTACGACATCAGAGTTAGCAGTCTTTTCGTAATCGTTTGTGCAACCTACAACTGTTGTGTCGAAACCCAGCAGCTGAGCAGTTTGCATCATATCCATTGCTTTACCTTCTGAAACGCCTTCTTTAACGTCCAGCATTACTACTTCGTCTGCCACTTCATTGAAGGCAAGAACGTTTGCACAAGTTGCGCCTACATTACCGGCGCCGACAACTGTTACTTTAGACATAATGATTCGTTTTTTATATGTTAATATTACAATACTCTTTTCTTTTCAGCCGGACAAAAGTACAACGGATTGTTGAATAAAGAAATAGTTCGGTCTATATTTTTTCTGTGTTTATCGTTTGTTTATTATTCTACATACAATACCAGTCCTTTCAAATATTCTCCCTCCGGATGATAAATGTTTACAGGATGGTCTGCCGGTTGCGTCAATTGATGCAGAATGCGTACGTTACGCTTCGACTGTGCAGCGGCACTGAATACGGCTAACCGGAAGTTTTCCTTGCTGACGACTTGCGAGCACGAGAAGGTGAATAGGATACCGCCGGGCCGGATTTTCTCGAAAGCTATCGCATTCAGTTTCCGATACCCTTGCAAGGCATTCCGAAGCACATTCCTATGTTTCGCGAATGCCGGAGGGTCGAGGATGATAAGATCGTAATTACTTCCCATCCGTTCCAAATACTTGAAAGCATCTTCGGCGAAAGCTTCATGCCGAGGGTCGCCAGGGAAGTTCAGCTCGACGTTACGATTTGTCAGCGAGATGGCTTTTGCCGAACTATCGACCGAGTGTACAAGTTTCGCTCCACCTCTCATGGCATAGAAAGAGAAGCCTCCGGTGTAGCAAAACATATTCAGCACCGAGCGACCGGACGAATACCGTTCGAGGAGGCAACGATTCTCCCGCTGGTCCACGAAAAATCCGGTCTTCTGTCCCTTTTGCCAATCGACGCAGAACTTCAGTCCGTTTTCCATCGCAATATCTTCCGCGTCGTTTCCTAACAGATAGCCGCTCTCGTTGTCCAGCTCAGCTTTGAAAGGAAGCGTCGTTTCTGATTTATAATAGATATTTTCCAAGGAAGGCCCCATGACGCGTTGCAAAGCTTTTGCGATAGCATATCGGGCATAATGCATTCCAACGGAGTGAGCTTGCATCACCGCCGTATGTGCATATACATCGATAACCAGTCCAGGCAAGTTGTCGCCTTCTCCATGCACGAGGCGATACGTATTATTTATAGGTGTGTTTACCAATCCCAATGCGCAGCGCAGTTCGTAAGCAATCCGAATCCGCTCTTCCCAAAACGCAGCATCGATTTCGCGTTGTTGGAAAGACAAGACACGCACGGCGATACTGCCAATCTGGTAATGGCCCACGGCCAGAAATCGTCCATCTGCTCCGAAAACTTCGACAAGTTCACCTTCTTCCGGTTTCCCCTCCATCTTTTGGATGGCTCCCGAAAATACCCAAGGATGGAAGCGCAACAACGATTCTTCTTTCTTTGCCTTCAGGAAAATTTTCTTATAACTCATATCTATTATTCGTGATTATTCAGGTGATTGTATATTCGGAGGCAGGCCCAGGCATCGAGCGCCGCGTATTTCTGTTGAGCATCGGTCAGAACATCCGCTTCCCAGTTGGTCAGCCGTTGTCCCTTCGAGATTTTCTTTTTGAACAGGATGGCGTAAATCTTTTGCAGGCTTGCCGCATCAATTCCGTAGTTACCCACAACTTTTTGCAAATCGACAAAGTTCGTCGGCTCCATCTCTGAGCGTTTCCGGAGAGCTCCGAAATCATCCCGCAATGATAAGCCGATTTTCTTCACCTCTTCGCTGGATAATAATCTCTCTAAGGAGTCAGGAATGCCGATACGGTTCAGCCGAAACAAAAAGCAGGTATCGTCGGTCGAAATCTGCATCAGCGCCACCTTGTTCCGTTGTCCTTTCTTGAAGTTCGGGCGGGTTTCCGTATCGAATCCGAGTGTTTTGAACTTCATCAAATAATCTACCGCCTTGTCGGCTTCTTTTTCTGTCAACACCACAAAGATTCTTCCTTCGAATTCTTCTAACGGGAGTTCTGCAAGCTCCTCCTTTGTGATGTTCGTCGCATATTCTTCGTGTATCATCTTTCTTCGTTTTCGTCCCGGAGCGTTTCGTCGCCGTATCGGAGGCTATGCAGCGCTTTTAGGGCATTTAGTACCTGTTGTCCCCAATATTCCCGGAAATTTTGACTGCAAAGAGCAATGGCTTGGAGCATGACCTCTTCATTTCCCTCCCGGAAAAGCGATACGAAATTTCCCACGTCTTGATAAACATCCGCCAAGTTTTCCGAAATCGATGCCGCGATGGGTGTATCGCTATACGCCATGTCAGTATGGAATGTATCGAGGTAGGTATCTTTGTCTTCCATGACAGACGCTATTTCCGTACGCACGGATTCATACATTTCTTCCGTAATGCACATCTCCGGCTCAAAAAAGTCGTCTGTTTCTACGTCGGGCAATAGTACCGCCTTCAAATAGAGCAGCGGCAACAACTTCGTAGCCTTATCGACGAACGGGAACCGTCCTTTCTCGCCTGCCTTCTCGACAAATGCGCAGTATTCGAGTGCTACCGTAACGAATTCCAGTGTATTCCGGGCGTATATAGGATTTTTTGCATTGTCCATTGTCAGTCTCTTTTCTTAAATTCCCTGCAAATGTAGGAAAATATATTGGAATGGAGAAACGATTTGGATAACGCGGGCTATCAATCACCCGCGTCGATTAAATCAAGGAATAAAAGAATGAAAGGATACCCCGCGCCGGCGTATCTGCCGTCTTGACGTTCCGGACTGGGATGAGGTAAAACGAGAAATTGTCGCGTGTATGCCCTGCACAACGCTCGGCAATGCGGATTTTGATTTCCATCGCCGAGGTAGAAGTGGCGAATATCTCGCCAAGCACTTCCGTCGGGCATTCCTGCAAAACTCCGTCGGTGCAGAGGAAAAAGTAATCGCCGGGAAGAATGTCGCTCAGGGTTACGACTTCAGCCTCCACGGGTTGTTTGGAGCCTTGGATGGCACGGAGGATAACATTCCGCTGCGGATGCGTCGCGGCTTCTGCTGGAGTGATGCGTCCCAACTTGATATAAGCATTCACGAGCGAATGGTCTTCCGTCTGGTAAATGACTTCCCCGCGACGGAACTGGTAGATGCGGCTGTCGCCGATATGCGCCAACGTAGCTCCGTTTTTCCCTAAATAAAGGAGCGCGAGTGTCGTCGCCATGCCTTGCGCCTCCGGGTGGGTCGAAAGATAGGTGTCGAAGCACGATTCGGTATAGGAAACAGCTTTCTTGACAAAATCTGGTGTGGCTTCCTTGTTCTCGAGGAATGCATTGAAATAGGAGTCGATGGATTCGCACGCCAATGCACTGGCAACTTCGCCCCGTTCTGCGCCACCCACTCCGTCGCAGACGAGGAACAAACGGTTCTGTTCGGTTACCCCCTCGGGTTCCGGGAATACGGAATCTTCGTTGTTCGGGCGCGAACCGGCATCCGTCATGGCATAAGGTTCATCAATCGTTATAAACATCTTTCTGAAATTATAAATTGTGAATTATGAATGATGTTGCATTCATAACTTGAAAAGGAGCGTGGTGCGGCCGATGACGATTTCGTCGCCGTCGTGGAGCACGACAACTTCATCTTTCTCTAAGTAATGATGTTTATATAACGTATGATTTTTGCTATTATTGTCTTTCAAAAGATGTTTATAGCCGCCTTTGCCGTCGGCCTCGACTTGGATGCAGATATGCGAACGGCTCATCAGCAGGTCTTGGGTTTCGATGGGGTGGGATGCCGTGGAGTTTTTGGATTTACGGCCGATAATCAGCGTGCCTTCTGTCAGGGAAATGGTTTGCGAGGGTGTGAGGTCGTTGGGCTGGACTTCCAGACGTCCGATGCCCGGTTTTACAGGATGCAGGAGAACGGTCTCCGGCTCTTGTTCCGTTCCGTTCCCTCCGTTTCCTGTAACCAATGACATAGGAATAGATTGTTTGCAATTCGGACATTTGAAGGAAGTAATGCCGAGGGGAAGTTTCCCCTCGTTTACTTTCAAACTAACTTGGCAGTGTGGGCATTTAATAGAAATCATAAGATAAAGGAAATATCCGTCCCATCCATGTCTATCGAATACCCGTCCATCATGTCGGCGTCGGACATCATCATCGTGTCGTCGGCCAGCGTGATGAAGTCGCTACCGTCCACCGTTACCGCATCGCTGTCGATCGTAACGGCATCGAGCAACCCGCCTTCCGCGTTCACGTCCACTACCACGGCGTCCGATATTCCCATATCGTCGCCGTCAATCGTAACGAACGTATAGTCATCCTCTTGAACCATATTACTATTCCTATTTTTTAAATTGATTAATAATTCTACTTTTTCGGATACAAAAGTAGAAAAACTCCGTTATCGTGCGGAATGGAACAAGGGCGGCTAATCCAACTGGCGGGTTTTATGTACGAAACCGAGGGATTTAAGCAACGAAACTCATTCCGCGCTCCACCGCGCGCGGCACGTCGGCATGGGACATTGCTTCTTCCGCTTCAGCGACTCCCAGGGTATTTCGCCGAGGAAGGTGCCGCATTTTGGACAGACATAGTCTATCTTGAACCGGTTGGTCAGCTCCTGCAACTGCTCCGGTATCTTGGCGGATTGCTTCGCCCCGAAGTAGATGCCGATGATGGGCGCGCAGACGGTTATCAGCAGGCTGACGGCAAACCACGTTGCGCTCCCTTTCCCCGCGAATCCGATGAGCACGCCGATGATGCCCGGTATGGCGAAGGGCAGGGCCTGGAACAAACGCGTCTTGAACTGGTTGGACGACTGTATGCGTATCTTCTCGCGGATGTAATTGTCGTATATCGGCTTCAGCGCGGCGAATTCCTCGCTGTAGTCGTTCGCCGCGTTGAGCAGGTCTTTCAGTTTGATTTCGTACGAGTCGCCGAGGCGGATGCGGTCGCCCGCCGCGATGCGTTTCCGGACGATTTGCACGTCGTTCACAAACGTCCCGTTCGTCGAACCGAGGTCTTCGAGCGTATATCCCCCGTCATCCTCCCGCACGAGGCAGGCGTGGTGCCGGCTCACCTCGGCATGGTCGGCGACGAAGTCGTTGTCCGCTGCTTTTCCTATCGTAATCTTCATACGCTATGCCTGTTCTTCGTTTTTCTGTTCAGCAAGTTCAGCTTCGAGCGTCTCTTTGAGTTGTTTCAGCGGGTCTTTCGATACGGTCAGCTCGCGGGGTTTCCCTTCGTCGGTCAGGAGGAGAAGTTTCTGCTTCGGAAGGTTGATTTGCAAGATATGATTCTTGTTGATGATATGGCTTTTCCCGACGCGCGCCAGCACCGAGTCGATGCCGACCAGCTGGCTGGAAAGTAATTCTTCGATTTTCCCAATATTGATGGCGAACGTAAACTGGATGCCGTTGGAGAGCCACAGCTTCGTGTAGTTCCGGTCTGCTTCAAAATAAAGAATCTGCCCAATTTTGATGCGCAATAACTCGTCTCTCGTTTTGATGACTAAATATCGATCCATAATAGTTCTAACTTGTGTTATTTTATTTTTTAAGCGGAAACAAATATACGCCTTTCTTTCGTATCGCAAACGAAAAAGATGAAGAATTTGTCCTTGCGGCCATTTTTGGCGTAAAAAACGGCAGGGGATGGGTATCGTGCAGGCCGCAGAGTTATTGCGGACGGCGTCCCTAATAACATTGCAGCTTGCAACGAAATCGAAAACCGGCGTTTTTAATTTTGTTGCAACTTGCAACGTTATTCGCGCTGCCAGCGCGAGGAGCGTTGCAGCTTGCAGAGTTATTTGCGCTGGCAGCGCGAGAGCCGTTGCTGTTTGCAGAGTTATTCGCGCTGGGAGCGCGAGAGCCGTTGCAGTTTGCAGAGTTGTTTGCGCTGGGAGCGCGAGAAGCGTTGCAGCTTGCACGGTTATTCGCGCTGGGAGCGCGAAGAGCGTTACAAAATGTTCGGGACTTTCTTTCCCCGTCCCGCCGAATTATCCTATCTTTGCGCATTGTGTGAAAAGAAGATTGATTAATAAAGCAAGAAGAAAGATACGATGAAAAGAGTTTTTTGTCCGAAATGTGACCGGCAGATAGCCTTCAACGAGACGAAATATCCCGAGGGGCAGGTGCTGGCATTCGTTTGCCCGCAGTGTGGGGCACAATTCAAGATTAAATTAGGTAGGAAGACCGTGAGGACGGAATCCGGACAGGAGAAGGAAGTCCGCGAGCCCGATTTCTCTTGTGGTTTCATCTCGGTTATAGAAAATGCGTTCGCGTTCAAACAGGAATTGCCGCTCGTCATGGGCGACAACGTGATAGGCCGGCGTAACAAGGATACCGACGGCGTCGATGTCCCCATCATCACCAGCGATCCGAGCATGGGGCGCAAACATTGTGTTATCAACGTCAAGGAAGCGAAAGACGGGACGCTGGTTTATACGCTGCGCGATTTTCCCAGTCTGACGGGGACTTTCCTGCGCAACGAACTGCTGGGAGACCGCGAGCAAGTGCGCGTCGAGGACGGCGCAGTGATAACAATCGGTGCGACTACATTTATTTTACATACAAAGGAGGAACAATGAAAAGATGGATACTATTGCTGCTGGGCCTGGTCGTTTGCTCGGCGTATGCAGCGCAACAGAAAGCGCCCAAGTGGATGGAGAAACAGAAACGGGCGGTGGTCGCGATAACCACTTACAAGGCCGACAACACGGAATTGCACAAGGGGACGGGCTTCTTCATCTCCGAGACGGGCGAGGTGCTTTCAGCCTATTCGGTCTTCCGCAATGCGGCGCGTGCCGAGGTGCGCGATGCGAAGGGGACGGTCTATCCCGTCGTTGCCATCGTCGGTGCGGACGAGTTGTACGATGTAATAAAGGTAAGGACGCAAGTCCCGAAGAAGGTGGACTGCCTCGAACTGGCTGCCGCGAAGCCGGCGGTGGGGGAGACCGTCTATCTTTTGCCCTATACAACCGGGAAAGTCGAGAAGTTCGGCACGGGGACGGTTCAGGAGGTAACGAAATTGAAAGACAATTACAGCTACTACCAGCTCTCTCTGCCGCTGACGGTCGATTGGGTGAATGCGCCCCTCCTGACAGCCGAAGGGAAGGTCTTCGCGCTGGCTCAGGAAGATGCATCGGGGAAAAACGAGCATTCGTTCGGCGTCTCGGCGGCCTACGCACAGAGTTTGGAGCTTAGCGCGATGGATGCCCTCAATTCGACGTATGCTTCGATAGGCATTCGCAAGGCTTGGCCCGCTGCCGCAGACCAGGCGCAGGTGATGCTGATGCTGTTGCAGGGGCGGCAGACGGCGCCGGAGTTTCTTGAGACGGTGAGCGATTACATCCGCACCTTCCCCGACATGCCCGACGGCTATCTGAGCCGCGCCTCACTCTATGCCTACTCGCGCAAAGAACTGGGCGACGAGAACGGAAGCCTCGCCAAAGCGTTGGAAGATATCCGCGCCTATCAAGAAAAGGAAACGAAGAAGAGCGATGGGTTGTTCAACGAAGCCAAACTGCTCTACGGTGTGGCGGTGGCGGATACCACGCTGCACGACCCGGTTTGGAACGTCTCCCGTGCCTTGGAAGTCTTGCAACAAGCTATCAACCTCTCCGACGATCCGCTCTACCACCAATTACGCGCCGACATTTATCTGAGCCAAGGGAAAGCAGCCGACGCATTTGCCGAATACATGGTGGTGAACAATAGTGCGATTGCGACAGGCTCGACTTGGTATATGGCGGCGAAGGTGCGCGAGTCGATGCCGAACGTAAATATCGGGGAAATCATTTCGCTGCTCGATAGCGCGGTGGTGGCGAGCGGAACGCCCCTCCGTCCTGAAGCCGCACCCTATATCCTGGACCGTATCGATTGGCGATTGAAGCTGATGCAATATAAGGAAGCCGTGGCGGACTATGATTTGTATTACCAATTGCTCAACGGGCAGGTAAACGACGGCTTTTACTATTACCGCGAACAAGCTAAGTTCCGGCTCGACGACCTCGACGGCGCGCTTGCAGACATCCGCGAGGCCATTCGCCTCAATCCGCAGAACGCCAATTATCACGCCGAGGAAGCCTCTGTCCTAATCCGCAAAGAACAATATGAAGAAGCCTTGAAAAGTTTGGAAAAGGCTTTGGCTATTGCGCCCGACTTCGCGTCCTGTTACCGTTTGCGCGGCGTTTGCTACGTCCGGCAGCAGAAACAGACGGAAGCCTGCGCCGCCTTGCAGAAGGCCGTGGAGCTGGGAGACCCGGTAGCTCCGCGACTACTCAAGGAACATTGCAAATAAAAGCTTTGAATTGCTCCGGCTTGTCGTTCAGAATCAATTTTTCTGGGAATTCGGCGAGCTGGAGCAATTCGTATATCCAGCAATAGTTGGCGATGTCATACGAGATATGCGCATCGCTGCCGAGGATAACCGGCACCTCGTATTGCTTGCAAAGCCGGAGGATTTCGAGGTTGTTCTTGCGCGCCATGACCTTATGACGAACCGGATTGAGCGAGCTGTTGTTGATTTCGAGCAATGTCCCGCACTCCTTGGCGGCTAAAACAATCGGCTCGAATTGCAACAGCGCCGTTCCGTCTCCCGGATGGCTGATGATATTCACGTACGGATTGCGGATAGCCCCGATGACGGCGTCGGTATTCTCTTCCACCGTTCCCGGCGTATAACAGAGCGAATGCAAGCCCGCGATACGGATGTCGAGCATCTTGAGCATCGCTTCATCCAAATCGACCGTCCCTTTATAATCAATGATATTTAATTCTACCCCCAAGAGCAGTTCCACCCCTTTGATATGCCGGGGGACAACATGCAAGTTCCGGAAGTAAATCGGAGCGCACGTCCCGGGAATACCCGGCGCATGTTCCGTAATCCCTAAAATCTGCAAACCTTTCTCTGCCGCCGCATCCACCATCTCTTGCAGCGAGCTGAACGCATGACCGCTGGCGACGGTGTGAGTATGTACATCCAATAAACACTTCATCTTCGGCAACACCCTCCTCTTCTCGGACCGCAACAATCGTCGTAACAATCCTCATCGTAATGCCGATAATTGTGCCGGCGGTAATCCCGGCGGTCATCGTTGTCCCAGCAGTGGCGGTAGCAACGACGTTCTTCGTAGCAACCACGGCAATCGCTGCAATCATCGTCGCACACGCAATCGCGACATTCACATTCGCGGCAACAGCATTCCGCCTTCTCCTTTTCCGGCTCGTTGTCTTGCGAAGAAAACGAAGCGAGCGTCAATCCGGAAACAAGCAGCAAGCCGCATAACCATATCTTTTTCATACGCTTTTTGTTTTTATTTAGTTGTTGATGGGGACAAAGGTAGGGGGAAAGATTGGGTTTTACAATCTTTCGGGGAAGTTTTCGAAAGAGATGTTTAGCTATGTCCTTATTATTTTATCCCGAACGGATTAAGATAGCAGATACTGTTCAGCATCCATGACCGGAAGAGTTGATAATTTGAAGTGTTTAGGATTACGGGTGATGATTATATCTGCATTTATAGCTATAGCTGAATAATATTGAATAGCATCTTCAAAATCCGGATTTTCAGAGTTGAAAGCAAGCTCGACCTCTTGCTGGGTTGTTGGAGCTATGTGCACGATTTGATTCAATTGCTTTAAATAATTTGTAGCATCTTCTGTGCCTATGCTTTTCCGCAATACATAGAGCGCATTGGCAAAAGTCAGAGCAGTGGCATAGAGTTCAACTTTCTCTTTGTATGCTAAATCCAAAAGGTTTGCAGCAGATACACAATAAGGTTGCCGATAACCAATAATATCAATGATGATATTTGTATCCAAAAAGAGTCTCATGTCTTTTATTCTTTTTCCAAATACTCAGCCTTCCTAATTTCTCCATCCAATCCCACATTCTCTTTTCCTAAATGGACAACACCAACTAATTGTTGCACACGTGGATCTAGCTTTTCTATGGGATGAATGCGTTCAACTTGTAAATTTTCCATAATCTCCTCTTTCTTTGTCTTAGAAAAAGTGAGAGAAGAGGCCAATAATTCGATTAATCGGCGTTTAGTCTCGTTCCCAAGACGGAAAAGTTCCGTTCGGAAAATTCTTTCGGCATCCAATTCTGCGGTAGTCATAGTCATATCAAGAAATTTTTAATTTATAATAGTCGCAAAGTTACGGGAAAGTTTCTACTATCCAAACTTCTATAAGAAATTTAGTGTTCTTTCTTTTTGCAGCGCGGAATATAAAAAGGGAGATACGCCCGTGCAGAACGCATCTCCCTGACTTTTTTATGAAACCTCAGGCTCAGCCCTTGATTTCTTTTTCTTCTTTCATGTCCAGTTCGTTCTTTTCTTCATCGTAGAATTTGTATTCCAAGAACGCCAGACTTTGGTTCGGGATAACCTTCAAGTTGTGGGTGTATTTCATTTTCCACTGCCAACTCAAAGGGAAAAATCCCTTGTTTACGTATGCTGCTACGTAAGGATGTACATGTAAGGTGAATTTCTTCACATGGTGTTTATTCACTAAGCAATCGATTTTTCCTTCCAAACTGTCGGTAAACAAAATGGAGGGTTTAACCTTGCCGGTACCGAAGCAGGCCGGGCAAGTCTCAGAGGTTTGCACATCCATCGCCGGACGAACCCTCTGTCGTGTAATCTGCATCAGACAGAATTTACTTAGGGGGAGAATGTTGTGTTTCGCTCTATCGCTGGCCATAGCCTTCCGCATGTGATCGTAAAGGAGCTGGCGGTTGGAATTTTCCGACATGTCGATAAAGTCGATGACGATGATGCCGCCCATATCGCGAAGGCGCAATTGGCGGGCGATTTCGTCGGCAGCCGCAAGATTGACGTCGATGGCCGTTTTCTCCTGGTCGTTGCTCGTCTTGGAGCGGTTGCCACTATTAACGTCGATAACGTGCATAGCCTCCGTGTGTTCGATAATCAGATAGGCTCCGCTTTTGTAAGTAACTGTGCGTCCGAAGAGAGATTTGATTTGCTTCGTAATGGCAAAATTGTCGAAAATGGGCATTTCGCCAGTATATAAATGAACGATTTCCTCGCGTCCGGGGGCGATGAGCGCCACGTAATCCCGTACGTTGTGGTAAACTTCCTTGTCATTTACATAAATGTGTTCAAAAGACGGGTTGAAGATATCGCGGAGCAGAGCAACAGTCCGGCCGGTTTCTTCGTAAACAATGGCGGGAGCTTTGCTTTTCTGGATTTTAGCCCGGTTGTCTTCCCATCTTTTCACCAATGTCTTCATTTCGTGGTCCAGTTCGGCAACACGCTTACCTTCGGCAGAAGTTCGCACAATCACACTGAAATTTTTCGGTTTGATGCTTTGGATAAGCTGGCGTAACCGGGCACGCTCTTCGTTTGACTTGATTTTGGTGGAGACTGATACTTTATCGGAGAAAGGCATCAACACGATATAACGCCCTGCAAAAGAAAGCTCGGAGGTGAGGCGAGGACCTTTTGTCGAAATCGGTTCTTTAGCGATTTGCACCAAAACTTCCTGACCTGCTTTCAGAACGTCGCTGATGCTTCCATCTTTCTCTATCTCCGGTAATATTTGGAGTTTGGCGAAAGGCGGAACTTTCTTCGGGTCGCTCAGAAATTGCTTGAGATACTTTTGTTGGGTATTGAAATGTGGCCCTAAGTCCTGATAGTGAAGAAATGCATCCTTTTTATATCCGACATCAACGAAAGCAGCATTAAGCCCCGGCATGAGTTTCTTTACTTTGCCGAGATAAATGTCGCCGACGGCAAAAGAAACGTTATGAGCCTCCTTTTGGAGTTCCACCAGTTTCTTGTCCTCCAATACGGCGATAGAAACCTCTTTGGGCTGTACATCTACTACTAATTCGCTAACCACTATATAAAAGGATTTAGGAATGATTTAGACCTTTATAAATACGCAAAGAACAAACTTAAAAGGTCTCTTATTAAGTTTGTTCTTTATTGTGCGTTGTCCACGGAAGAAAGACAGACTTATTTCTTCTTATGTCTGTTCTTCTTCAGTCTTTTTTTACGCTTGTGCGTTGACATTTTATGTCTTTTTCTTTTCTTTCCGCTTGGCATAGCTTCAAAAATTTAAATGATTAAACTTATACATTAATTACTTCACATCGTTCAGGAACGTCTTCGCCGGCTTGAACGATGGAATATTGTGTTCCGGAATAATGATAGTTGTATTCTTTGAAATGTTACGTGCAGTCTTCTGGGCTCTCTTCTTAACGATGAAGCTTCCGAAGCCTCTCAAGTAAACGTTTTCATTCTTTGCCAAAGAACCTTTTACGATTTCCATGAAAGATTCTACGCTGGCCAGCACAGTCGCTTTGTCGATACCTGTGCTTTTGGAAATTTCGCTAACGATATCTGCTTTAGTCATGTCTATAAAATAATTAATTGATTTGGACGATTAATTTTTTGGAATGCAAATGTATAGCTTTTTATCGAAGTGCAAAAGCATTTTACCTGCATTTTTTCAAAAAAAGATTGGCTTCTTTCTGTACGCTATCTCTAATTTTGTTTGTATCAATCCGTTAGAATTAGGTAAATTTGCCCCGAAAAATAACGCGATTTAGATATGGACTACGATTTTTACAGCAAAAGCCTTGTGAATTGGTACAAAGAGCACCGTCGGGACCTCCCGTGGCGGCGTTCGTCAGACCCTTATATTATTTGGATTTCCGAGATAATCCTCCAGCAGACGCGGGTGGCGCAGGGCTTGGATTACTTCAACCGTTTTATCGCTCGCTTCCCTGATGTCCGTGCATTGGCCACCGCATCCGAGGACGAAGTGTTGCGGTATTGGCAAGGGCTGGGGTATTATAGCCGGGCGCGGAATTTGCTCGAGGCCGCGCGGACTATTTGTCGGGATTTTGGTGGAATATTTCCCCGAACGTATAACGAAGTACGTTCTCTCAAGGGAATTGGCGATTATACGGCGGCGGCTATCGTCTCTTTTGCCTACGACTTGCCCTATCCGGTTCTCGACGGGAATGTTTACCGTGTCCTCGCCCGCCTCTTTGCGCTTTCTACGCCTATTGATTCTACGCGGGGCAAGAAGGAGTTTGCGGAGTTGGCAGGTCTTTTGCTTGATAAGGAGCATCCGGGACTGCATAATCAGGCTATCATGGAGCTGGGTGCTTTGCAATGCGTCCCTCGTCAGCCGGATTGTAGTCTTTGTCCCTTGATGGATAGGTGTATGGCCTATGCTGCGGGCGAAGTCTCTGTCTATCCCGTCAAACAACAGAAGCTCAAGACTCGCCCGCGCTACTTCCATTATTTGCATATCGTTTGCGGAAATGATACCTATATACAACGTCGCGAAGGGAAAGATATTTGGCAAGGTCTCTACCAACTTCCGCTTATCGAGACGGACGCTCCAACCGATTTCGCCAAATTACAGCAGACCGATGCCTTCCGCCGCCTCCTTCCCGATTGTGGTCGTATGGAAATCTCCGTGGTACTACGCGACATCAAACACGTCCTTTCGCATCAGACTCTTTACGCTTCGTTCTATTATATAAAGGTAGAGCGCGAAGGAAAGTTTCTGAGTGAATATCTCCGCATACCTCTTTCCTGTCTCGAAAACTATGCTTTCCCTCGCTTAATCCTACGTTATTTTCAGGCTACTGCGAATTGTTAAAATGGGGTGCGCGACGAAGGAAAAATGCTCGAAAAGTGTCCAATTTTTTGACACTACTGTCCAATTTTTTGACACTCGGGTGTTTCTTGGAAATTAGGATTTGTTTGCCTATCAATGATATAACTGTTTTGGCACGGTATTTGTATTATTTTTAGCAGAAAAGCAATAGAAAATATGAAAAAAATAGTACTCTCAACCTTGTTATTGGTAGGTTTCTCCGCCGCGATAGTGGCGCAGGAGCAAGTATGGACACTTGACGAGTGTATGCGCTATGCCGTCGAGAACAGTCCGGCTGTTAAAAAGCAGATTCACACCTCCGATACCTATAAGGCAGAACATGCCTCCGCCGTCGCCCAGTTCTTCCCCCAGGTATCGGCGAATATCGGCGGGCAATACAACTTCGGTCGTTCCATCGACCCGGCCACGAACGTATATAATAATGTAACGACCTTCAACAATTCTTATGGTGCGGCCTTACGCATCCCTGTCTTCACGGGCGGTCAGTTGATCAACGAGTGGTTGAAGTCGAAGTCGAACCGCCGCATGGGTGTAAACGACATCCAAAAGGCCAAGGACGACCTCGCATTGGAAACCATGCAGGCTTTTCTTGACGTGGTTTATTACCAAGGAACCATCAAGATGGCCGAAGAAAAGTTGGCCGAGAGTAAACAAACGCTCTACAAGACCCAACGTCAGTCTGAGCTGGGACTAAAGAGTGGTGCGGACATCGCCCAGTTCGAAGCTCAGGTAGCTGCGGATGATTACACTTTAACACATCAGCAGAACCTCTTCGATGCGGCTGTGGTCAAGCTCAAAGAGAAGATGAACTACCCGGCAGATATGGAAATCCGTGTCGATACCGTCGTCCCGGAGGTTTCTTTGATTGCCGAGACCGAGAATGTTATGGATATTTTCGATTATGCCAGCCGGAACAACCCCACTGCTCTCCAGGCCGACTTTCAATGGAAAGAAAGCAAGTACAACTACCGCATCTCCAAGGGGCAGCTCTTGCCAAGCATCTATTTTGATGCCGGTATCTCGACCAATTACTTCAAAACGCTCAATTCCGAAGAGACGGTTTCGAGCTTTGGTTCTCAATTCCGCAACAACCGAGGTGAATACTTGGCCATTTCAGTAAGTATCCCCTTGTTTAGTGGTCTGACTGGTATTAAGAATGCTCGTACAGCGCGCAACAATATGCGTATCGCCGAGGAAACGAAGACTGAAGTCCTCCGCCAGCTCCAGTCTGCCATCGAACAGGCTGTCTTAGACCGCGAGGGTTATGCGAAGGAGGCTATCCAGATGGAAAAGAAGGTAAAATCCGATGCTATCGCCTACCGGGTTACCGAACGCAAGTACGAAGAGGGTTTGATGAGTGCCCTCGACCTCCAGACGAGTGGGAATACGCTCCTGACCTCGAAGGCGGACCTCTTGCAGCGCAAATTGCTTTATATCATGAAGTGCAAGCTGGTGGATTACTATAAGGGAAAGCCTCTTTATTGAATGGACAATTAAGAATTGACAATTGACAATGTTGATGAGATATTTTAGTGATAATAAATAAAAGCATAAAGATATGGATATTCAGTTAGAGAAAAAGAAAGGTATTCAGAAGAAGCATATCCCGTATATCGCGGGTGGCGCATTGTTCATCCTCTTGGTGGGTTGGATTGTTTTCGGCGACCACGCTTCTACTTTGAAGGTCGATGCCCGCAGCCTGAGCATCGGCGAGGTAAAACGTGAGATGTTCAACGATTTTGTTCGTGTCGATGGCCAAGTGCAACCCATTACCGTCGTCCAACTTAGTCCCGAGGAGGGCGGCATCGTCCAGGAGAAGGTGGTAGAGGAAGGCGCCCAGGTAAAAAAGGGTGATGTCATCGTCCGTCTCTCCAACTCCAACCTCGACCTCGAGATTCTGAACGCCGAGGCCGAGTTGGCCGAGAAGCAAAACCTTCTCCGCAACACGCAGGTTACCATGGAGCAGGATAAATTGACTAACGAGACCGAGCGGGCCCAATATGACATGGAAATGCGCCGTGCCCGCCGTGCCTACGACCAGCAGAAGCAGCTTTATGATGAAGATTTGGTTCCGAAGGAGGATTTTTTGAAGGCAGAAGAGGATTACGAGCTCGCGGCAAAGAAATATGACCTCGTCGTGAAGCGTCTCTACCAGGATTCAATCTCCCGCGGCATCCAAATGGAAGAGATGGAGTTCAGTCTTGCAAATATGCGACGTAACATCCAGCTCATCCACCAGCGGAAAGAGAATCTCAACGTCCGCTCGCAAATCGACGGCGAGCTGGGTCTTCTTGACGTCGTCTTGGGACAGAACATCGCCGCCGGACAAATGATTGGCCAAGTGAACGACCTTTCCGACTACAAGATTGAAGCGATGATCGACGAGCACTACATCGACCGCGTCCGTCCGGGACTTAGCGCCACCTTCGACCGCCAAGGCTCCCAGTTCGCACTTTCTGTTCGCAAAGTCTATCCCGAAGTGCGCGAGGGCAAGTTTCGTACTGATTTCGTCTTCACAGGCGAGCGCCCCGAGAATATTCGTAGTGGCCAAACGTACTACATTAATCTCGAGCTGGGGCAACCTACTGAAAGCGTCATCATTCCTAAGGGAACCTTCTTCCAAACGACTGGCGGCAACTGGATTTTCGTTCTCGACGCCGAGGGAAAGCGTGCCTACCGTCGCACCATCAAAATCGGCCGCCAGAATCCACAGTTCTACGAGGTAACCGAAGGCTTGGAGCCGGGCGAACGGGTTATCGTCTCCAACTACGATGCCTACAAAGACAACGAAATATTAGTTTTAGAATAAGAAAAAAGGAATCGGTATGAAAAACATTATTTTGGCCCTGCGTTCTTTAGGTAAGCGCGGCCAGCACAACATTTTGAAGGTGATTTCGCTCGGTATCGGCCTCGCCGTCGGCTTGGTTTTGATTGCGAAAGTATGTTTCGAGCAGTCGTATGATAATTTTTACCCGGATGCGGATAGAATCTACCGGATTTACTCTTTGTTCACCGAAGATGGAAAGCTCGAGGAATTTCAAAATACCTCCGGCGGTGTCTCAATCCTCTTGCGCGACCTTTCACCGGATATCGAAACGGCATCGCGGGCAACTTTCTTCTCCGACGGCCCTTTCACCATGTCCGACACGGACACCAAGCTCAAGGCAACTGTCTTTTTAGCCGACAGCGCGTTCTTCGACATCCTCTCCCGTCCTATGTTGGTCGGCGACGCGAAGGAAACGCTTTCCAGACCGCTCTATGCCTTAGTCTCCGACGAGACTGCCGAGCGCATCGGAGGGGGTGATGTCGTCGGCAAAACCTTCACTTTCGACGTGGCGGATAATATCCCTATCACCATCGGCGGCATCTTCAAGGCTTATCCTGATAATGCCACGATGCAAGCTGACATCTTGCTCTCGTTACCTTCCGCCGTTACGTTATGGGGTTACGACGGCTCGATGAATACTATTGGCAACGACCGCTACAGATCCTACATCAAGCTCCGTCCCGGTGCCGACATCGGCGACGTCGAGTCTCTCTGGCCGGAGTATATGTCGAAGTATGTCCCGGAACATATCCGCGCCAACATGTCTTCCGCGCCAAAGTATTCTTTCCGTCCTTTGGCTCAAGTCCACACGGGCGACAGTTATGTAAAGCGTATGTGCTACATGATGGGATTAATTGCCCTTGCATTAATCTTTACCGCCGTGATGAACTATATTCTGATCGTTGTCTCAAGCCTTGTCGGTCGCGCTAAGGAAATGGCGGTCCGGAAAAGTTACGGTGCTTCGGAATGGAACATCCATAGTCTGCTGTTCTCAGAGGCTTTCGTCCATGTTTTGCTGGCGGTTGCCCTGGCATTGTTGCTTCTCTTGGCTTTCCGGGAGGTAGTTGCGCAGATGGTAGGGACTTCGCTCGGTGTCTTGCTCGTCTCGGGCGGTGCGGCAATCGTTGTCATCTGCCTCCTGATCTTGCTCATCACGGGATACATCCCCGGTTCACTCTTTGCACGTATTCCCGTCGCTGCTGCTTTCCGCAATTATCGGGAGTCAAAGCGTAGTTGGAAGCTCGCCTTGCTCTTTGTCCAGTTTGCAGCGGCTGCTTTCCTCGTAACTTTGCTCTTGGTTGTGAATTTACAATATAGCCGCATGGTAAACGACGACCCGGGCTACGATATAGAGAATCTCGCCTTTGCCAACATTGCGGCCATTTCCGATTCAACTCGTCGCGACGCCTTATTAACAGAGTTGCAACGCCTGCCAGAGGTTGTTGACATAACAACTTCATACGCCCTGCCTATGTATGGCTTAGGCGGCAATAGCATTTGGCTTCCTAGCGACGATAAAGAGTTGCTCAACGTCTCAGACATGTACTACGTCGGAGAAAATTTCCTTGATTTCATGGGCATCAAGATTATTGAGGGACGGAATTTTACTCCCGACATGCAAGCCAATGCCGAAGTCATGCTCAGTCGTGAATGCGCCGAGAGACTTCAAAGGGCCGCCGGCTGGGAAGGGGAAAGCGTCGTCGGCAAATCTATCTGCGAATCCGCGCATCATGAAATTGACCAGCCATTTCGTTCCGCTATCATCGTGGGAGTATATGAAAACTTCCGCGTCGGGACGGCTGAGTATTCGGAAATGGAAACCCCCTCTACATTATATTATAGTCCATTGGCTAATCCTATTCTCCTCGTCCGCTTCCATTCCTTGACCCCCGAATCCCTCCACCGCGTCAACGACGCCATCGCCCGTTTCGCCCCGGATAAGGAAATCTCCCTGCAATCCTACGCTGCCGAGATGGAATATCTCTATCACGACACGCGCTATTTCCGCGACGCCGTCCTCGCAGGTGGTCTCGTTACCCTCGCCATCGTCTTCATCGGCCTGGTGGGATATACTGCCGACGAGGTGAACCGTCGCCGCAAGGAGATGGCTATCCGCAAAATCAACGGGGCGACCTCCGCCGAGGTTACAGCCCTTTTCCTCCGCGACGTCTCGCGCATCGCGCTCCCGGCAATCGTCATCGGCTGCCTCGTCTCGTTCATCGTGGCGCAGAATTGGCAAGCCCAATACGCCGAGAAAGTCTCCCTCGCGTGGTATCTCTTCCTCGCCGGCGGCATGGCGGTCTTGGCGGTCGTGGCCGGGGTTTCCGTCGTGAATGTCTATCGGGCGGCGGAGGAGAATCCGGTTAATAGCCTCCGGGCGGAATAGGGTAGGGGCGGGGCAACGCCTTTCGTCCCCGCCTCCTTATATATTATATAATGTATAGTATTTCATATACCAGAAATAAATTATTCATAAAATGAAAAACATCCTTTTGGCCCTGCGCTCACTCATCAAGCGGGGCCAGCACAATATTTTGAAGATTGCATCCCTCAGTATCGGGATGGCCGTGGGCTTGTTGCTCGTGGCAAAAATTTGGTTCGAGCAGTCGTATGATGATTTCTACCCCGACAGCGAACGGGTCTGGCAGGTGTATGAGTTTGCCGAGATGGACGGGAAGTACATCGAAATCTCGTCAGTGAGCGGCGGCGTCGTCGTCGGCATGCGCGAGATGTTTCCAGAGATTGAAAGCTCCACGCGACGCGTCTCCTTCAGCGCCGAATCTATTTTAATGACCGAAAGTAGGAAGCGCCTTGCGGCGGATATATTTTTCGCCGACAGCTGTTATTTCGATGTCTTGCCGCGACCTGTTTTATTAGGCGATGCCAAAGAGACCTTGAGCCGTCCGGGCTATGCCATAGTCTCGCGTTCGATGGCCGAGGCGATAGGAGGGGATGTCGTCGGGAAAACTTTCACCGTCGATGAGGATGAAACTTATACCCTCACCATCGGCGGTGTCTTCGAGGACTTGCCGGAAAATTCCAGCTACGACGCCGATATCTTCCTCTCGATGGAAACGCTTCCCGTCTATCGCTACGATATGCGCAACCAGTATATGGGAAATGACAGCTTCAAAGGTTATATCAAATTGCGCGAGAATGCTTCTGTCGCATCCTTGACCGACCGCTTGGAGGTATTTAAAGAGAAATATCTCCCGATGGATGAAATCCGGAAGATGAAGACAGATTTAAATTACACCTTCCACCGCATCGACCGCGCCCACGCAGAGAATCCCGACGTCCGCCGCTCCATCTCCATGCTCTCGCTAATAGCTTTCGCCCTCTTGTTCACGGGCGTGATGAACTATATTCTGATTGTCGTCTCCAGCATCGTGAACCGCACGCGCGAGATAGCTGTTCGCAAAACCTACGGAGCAAGCTCGCGCGACATCCATGCGATTGTCTTCTCCGAGGCCGCCGTGCATACGGTGATTGCACTTATTGTCGCCCTCTTGATTTTATTGTCCTGCCGCGAGATGGTTTATGATTTGGTGGGGGTAACCCTTCCCGCGCTCCTCAAGACCGGCGCGACGCTGATATTAAGCGTTACCGCCGTGATATTGCTCATCACGGGCCTGGTGCCGGGAACTCTTTTGGCGCGAATCCCCGTGGCGTCGGCGTTCCGAAACATCCGCGAGTCGAAGAGGGCTTGGAAGCTCTGTCTTCTTTTGCTCCAGTTCACTGCAGCCTCTTTCCTCGTCGTCATGTTGCTCTTTGTCTCGATGCAATATCACCGCATGGTGAACGACGACCCCGGCTATGAATACAAAGATGTTGCCTTCGCCGACATCGACCTGATGACCGACTCGGTACACCGCGCCGCCGCCATCGAGGAGCTGCACCGCCTGCCGGAAGTGTCTGTCGTAAGCTACGGAATGCGTCTCCCGAAGGGTGGATATTGGGGCGGCAACCCCATAAATCTGCCCGGCGACGAGGATTATCGTTTCGTAACGGCAGACATGGCCTATTGCGGCGAGGATTATCTGGATGTCTATGGCATCCGCCTCTTGGAAGGCAAGAAATTTACTCCCGGACGGGAATACGGCGAGGAAGTGATGGTGAGCCGGAATTTCGTCAAGCAAATGCAACAGACCGGCGCATGGGAAGACGGTGCCCTCGGCAAAACCATCTGCAATTCCAGCATCGGAGATGGTAAAGAACCTGCCACCGTTTGCGGTGTTTACGAGGATTTCCGTATCTCACCCCTCACCATGTCCGACTTGGACCGGAAAGGTAGTATCATGTACTACTATCATAATCCGTCCGGCTATCTAATGATTCGCTTCGCCGACCTCACTCCTGACGCGATGAAGAAAGCCGAATCCGTCCTCTCCACCATCGCCCCCGACAAGGATATACAGCTTTATTCCTACGCCAACGAGTTCTTGACGGACTACGATGATACCCGCAAATTCCGCGACGCCGTCTTGATCGGCGGTGCCGTAACCCTCGCCATCGTCTTCATCGGTTTGGTGGGCTATACGATGGACGAAGTCAACCGCCGGAGTAAGGAGATGGCGATACGAAAGATTAATGGCGCGACCATCAAAGACGTCATGCGCCTGTTTCTGACTGACGTCCTCCGCATGGCCCTTCCCGCCGTCGTGATAGGGTTCCTCGTCGCCTACATCGTCCTCCGCGAGTGGCTGCAACAATATGCCGAGAAGGTCGCCCTTAGCTGGTATTACTTCGCGGCGGGCGGCGTCGCCGTATTATTAGTTGTCCTCGGCGTAGCAGCCTATAATGTCTATGAGGCGGCGACGGAGAATCCGGTGCAAAGCCTTAAAAGCGAGTTAGAGATGAAGATTTTTGGACGCGGATGGCGCGGATGAGGCGGCGAAATTAGCTTCCACGGCGTGAAAGTTATTTTCGCCGGTGGCGACATTAGGTTTCATTAAATGAAAGGACTTTCGCCAGTGGCGACATTAGGATTCATTAACAGAAAGTAATTTTCGCCAGTGGCGACATTAAGATTCATTAACAGAAAGTTATTTTCGCCACTGGCGAAAATAACTTTCACGGCGTGGAAGTAGAAAATGCACGGTGCGAGAAATATTTTTTTTCGGGAAAAGAATTTGTCGTATGCGAAAACTTTAGTAACTTGCGCTCGCTAACATTAAATTGAACATCAATTAAAAAGTTATTAACATGGAGGAATTACAGGCAATACGTTTAGGACATCTTACTCAAGACGGTTCGTTTTCTTTCCTTAATTTTACAAAGAAGAAACTCACGTTATTACCACAAGACTCGAGTGAACCGGAACTTCCGGATGTGCAATCGGTTTTGCGCACGCTCGCGCTGAAGTCTCCGCGCCTGCAAAAGGCTGTTGACAAGTTCGTCGAGGCGGTCGAAGCCTTCGATGCAGCTTTGCGAATGGCGCGTAAAAAGCCGCTGACGGAGCAACTCGCTTCTGCCGACGAAGACCGCGACAAGGCGTGGATGGGTTCGAATACCTACATCAACGCGATGTTGAACCATCCGGACGCGGAAGTGGCGGCGGTGGCGAAAATCGCTCGCGAGATCTTCGACAAATACGGCAACCCGACGCGCCTCTCTCGCAAGGAAGAGAGCAGTAGTTTGCACAATCTGTTGCAGGATATCGAGGCGATGGAGTCGCGCGAGACGATTGATTTCGACCCTTGGTACAACTGGATGAAGACGACGTACGAGGCATTCGAAGCTCTACGCTCGGAGCGCGCGGATTTGAAGGATCAGACAAAGATTGGTTTGGCGCAAGAGACGCGTACGGCGGCGGAGGATGCCTATCGCGAGATGGCGAAGGTGCTGAATTCGGTGGTAGTATATGAGGAAACCGACGAGTACGACCCATTTATCAATGCGATAAATAACGAAATCGAGGAAACCTCCGCCCTTATCAAGTCGCGCGAAACGCGCCGCGGCAACGAAGGCACCACGACACCGGACGAAAAACCTTCCGACGACGACAAGCCCTCGACCGACAATCCAGACAACCCTTCCACCGAAGAACCGGATACGCCGGCGACGGAGCAGCCCGGTAACACAGAGGAGCCGGATGATAGGCCGGTGGTGCAATGAGGAAGATGTTTAGCCCGGCGATTAATCACCGGGGTTTCGCGCCGATGATGTTTAGCCCGGCGTTTCAACGCCGGGACGCGATGCCCTCTCCACAGATGGGAATCGCCGGGTTTAAACCCGGCGATTCCTATTTCATTCTGAAACCAATTGTCCTAGCATTAAAATGCCGGGCTAAACATAATCCGGCGATAAATCACCGGGACGCCGCGCCGAAGATGTTTAACCCGGCAATTTATTGCCGGGGAACCGGGCCCTCCTCCCAGATGGGAATCGCCGGGTTTAAACCCGGCGATTCCTATTTTATTATATATCCGATTGTCCCGGCATTGAAATGCCGGGCTAAACATAAACCGGCGATTAATCTCCGGCGTTAATTTCGCACTATACGCCGCAGATAGCTTACGTTTTAAAGCGCGAACGCCTAAAAAACTTAGGGATTATTTCTTTGCTATGAAAAAAGAACGTATCTTTGCGTCGCAAATTGAGAAATTGAAGTAAATAATTATGTCAGACAGATTGTATATTTTTGATACGACGCTCCGCGATGGTGAGCAAGTCCCGGGATGCCAGTTGAATACGGTAGAAAAGATTCAAGTGGCGCGGGCACTCGAGACGCTGGGTGTGGACGTCATTGAGGCGGGCTTCCCCATTTCAAGCCCGGGGGATTTTAAGAGTGTAGTCGAGATTTCGAAGGCCGTTACGTGGCCGACGATTTGTGCCCTCACCCGGGCAGTGGAAAAAGACATCGACGCAGCTTCCGAGGCGCTGAAGTATGCTAAGCACGGACGTATCCACACGGGTATCGGGACGTCGGATTCACATATCCGCTATAAATTTAATTCGACGCGCGAGGAGATTCTCGAACGCGCCATCGCCGCCACGAAGTATGCCAAGAAATATGTGGAAGATGTCGAGTTCTATTGCGAGGACGCGGGCCGGACAGATAATGAATACCTCGCCCGCGTGGTGGAGGCGGTCATCAAAGCCGGCGCCACCGTCGTCAATATCCCCGACACGACGGGCTATTGCCTGCCCGACGAGTACGGCGCGAAAATCCGCTACCTGATGGAGCACGTCGATGGCATCGACAAGGCCATCATCTCGACGCATTGCCATAATGACCTTGGCATGGCGACTGCCAACACGGTACAAGGGGTTCTCAACGGTGCCCGCCAGGTGGAGGTTACGATTAATGGTATCGGCGAACGTGCCGGGAATACCTCGCTGGAGGAGATTGCGATGATTTTCAAGTCGCACAAGGAGCAGAACATCCAGACAAATATCAACACCACGAAAATATATGGCATCAGCCGCATGGTATCAAGTCTCATGAACATGCCCATTCAGCCGAACAAGGCGATAGTAGGTCGCAACGCCTTCGCACATTCCTCCGGCATCCATCAAGATGGTGTCTTAAAGAACGCCGAGACCTACGAAATCATCGATCCGAAAGATGTCGGCATCGACGATAACGCCATCGTGCTGACAGCCCGTAGCGGACGCGCTGCCTTGAAGCATCGGATGCATGTACTGGGAATCGACGTTGACCAAGAACGCCTCGACAAGATTTATGAGGATTTCTTAAAGCTCGCCGACAAGAAGAAGGAGATTACAGATGATGATGTCATGGTACTCGCAGGCGCCGACCGCTCGCAAAACCATCATATCAAGTTGGAATACCTCCAGGTTACGAGCGGAGTGGGCGTCAGACCCGTCGCAAGCCTTGGCCTGAACATCGCAGGGGAAAAATTCGAGGCCGCAGCCTCCGGAAACGGGCCGGTGGACGCCGCGATAAAGGCATTAAAACAAATCATACACCGGCAGATGGTTTTGAAGGAGTTTACAATCCAAGCCATCAGCAAGGGAAGCGATGATGTCGGTAAGGTACACATGCAAGTGGAATACGACAATAGAATGTACTATGGATTTGGAGCTAACACCGACATAATTGCCGCTTCGCTGGAGGCATATATTGATGCTATTAATAAGTTTGTAAAATGAACACGTTATTTGATAAGATTTGGGACGCACATGTTGTTCAGGCCGTGAACGACGGTCCCACCCAGCTCTACATAGACCGGCTCTACTGCCACGAGGTAACGAGTCCGCAGGCGTTTGCTGCTCTCCGAGAGCGCGGCTTGAGCTGTTTCCGGCCGGAACGTATTTATTGTATGCCCGACCATAACACCCCGACGCACGATCAGGATAAACCAATTGCCGACCCCGTCTCCCGCGCGCAGGTAGATACTCTCGCAAAGAACGCGAAGGACTTCGGGCTGACGCACTTCGGTATGATGGATAAGAGAAACGGTATCATCCACGTGGTGGGACCGGAGCAGGGTCTGACATTACCCGGCATGACGATTGTCTGCGGGGATTCGCATACATCAACACATGGCGCGATGGGGGCGGTTGCTTTTGGCATTGGGACAAGTGAAGTCGAGATGGTATTGGCTTCGCAGTGCATTCTGCAAACCCGTCCGAAGACGATGCGCATAACAATCGACGGGACATTAGGACGAGGCGTAACGGCGAAGGACCTTGCGCTCTATATGATGTCGAGAATGACGACCAGCGGAGCGACTGGCTACTTCGTAGAATATGCCGGCGAAGCCGTCCGAAGTCTTAGCATGGAGGGTCGCTTGACCCTCTGCAACCTGTCAATCGAAATGGGCGCGCGCGGCGGAATGGTTGCGCCGGACGAAACGACTTTCGCCTATATCAAAGGTCGCAACTATGCCCCGAAAGGGAAAGACTGGGACGACGCCGTGGCCTACTGGCGGACGTTACGGAGTGATGACGATGCCGTCTTCGACAAGGAAGTGCGTTTTGATGCTGCCGATATCGAACCGATGATTACCTACGGGACAAATCCGGGTATGGGAATCGGCATCAGTTCCTCTATACCGACGGAAGAAGGGATGCAGGAGGCGGAAAAAGTTTCTTTCGAGAAGTCGCTTCTTTATATGGGGTTCCAAGCAGGTGAAAGCCTCTTGGGGAAACCTGTTGACTATGTATTTTTAGGTGCCTGCACGAATGGACGGATTGAAGACTTTCGGGCATTTGCTTCCATCGTCAAGGGGAAGAAAAAGGCGGCGAATATAATCGCTTGGCTCGTTCCGGGGTCGTGGATGGTCGATGCGCAAATCCGCGAGGAAGGCTTGGACAAGATTTTGGAGGAGGCGGGATTCGAAATCCGCCAGCCCGGGTGTTCGGCTTGCCTGGCGATGAACGATGACAAGATACCGGCAGGGAAATATGCCGTATCGACATCCAACCGCAACTTCGAGGGACGGCAGGGGCCGGGTTCGCGAACCCTTTTGGCCAGCCCGCTGACGGCGGCGGCGGCAGCGATAACCGGTGTAATCACCGACCCAAGGACATTAATGTAAAAAAAAAGAGAAAGATGAAACAGAAATTCAATATCATCACCAGCACATGTGTGCCCCTCCCGCTGGAGAATGTCGATACCGACCAAATCATCCCCGCCCGCTTCCTGAAAGCGACTGACAAAAAGGGATTCGGCGACAACCTGTTCCGCGATTGGCGTTACAACGCCGACGGCACACTGAATAAAGACTTCGTACTGAATGACCCCACCTACGGCGGGCAGATTCTGGTGGCAGGAAAGAATTTCGGCTGCGGCTCGAGCCGTGAACACGCGGCGTGGGCGATTGCCGGCTATGGATTCAGGGTCGTCGTGTCGAGTTTTTTTGCCGATATACATAAAAACAATGAGTTGAATAACTTCGTGCTTCCCGTCGTCGTCGGCGAGGACTTCCTGAAGGAGCTTTTTGATTCCATTTTCGCCGACCCGAAGACCCTTGTGGAAGTCAATCTGCCTGAACAAACCATCACAAACCGGGCCACGGGCCGCGTAGCACATTTTGATATCAACGGCTATAAGAAACATTGCCTGATGAATGGTTTGGACGACGTCGATTTCCTGGTCGGGAACCGGGATAAGGTCGAAGCCTTCGAAGCAAAACGTAAATAATAGAGGAAAATGATTGAGATAATGGATACCACCCTCCGCGATGGGGAACAAACTTCAGGCGTATCCTTCGCAGCCCACGAGAAGCTGAGCATAGCACAAGTTTTACTCGGCGAGATGAGGGTCGATAGGCTTGAAGTAGCTTCTGCACGCGTCTCGGAAGGCGAGTTTGAGGCCGTACGCCGTATGGCCAAGTGGGCCGAACGCACCGGGCATCTGGAGCAATTGGAGGTGCTGGGGTTTGTAGATGGTGATGTGTCCGTTCAATGGATTGAGGCGGCGGGATGTAGAGTTATCAACTTATTGTGTAAGGGTTCGTATAAACATGTAACTGCCCAGCTGCATAAGTCTCCGTCGGAGCATATAGCAGACATTCGTTTCGTCATCCACCAAGCAAAGTCGAGGGGGATGAAGGTAAATCTCTATTTGGAGGATTGGTCGAATGGGATACAAGCCTCTCCGGACTACGTATTCCAAATGATGGATGCGCTGAAAGACGAAGCGGTGGAGCGGTTCATGTTGCCGGACACGCTGGGAATCCTTAATCCCTCCAATACGTATCAGTATTGCAAGGAGATGATAACTCGTTATCCCAGCCTCCGTTTCGATTTCCATGCACACAACGATTATGACCTGGCCGTAGCGAATGTCTTCTCCGCCATCCAAGCCGGCATCCACGGCGTACATACTACCGTCAACGGCTTGGGAGAGCGGGCAGGGAATGCACCGTTGAGCAGCGTCTTGGCGGTGATAAAAGACCAGCTGAAAATGGAAACCCGCCTGCGCGAGGAAAAGATAAACCGGGTGAGTCGTTTGGTTGAAACCTACTCAGGTATCCGCATTCCGACGAATAAGCCTATCATCGGCGAACACGTCTTCACCCAGTGCGCCGGAGTACATGCCGACGGCGACAGCAAGAGCAATCTTTACTATAATGATTTGCTCCCAGAGCGCTTCGGGCGTGTCCGCGAATATGCTTTGGGAAAAACATCGGGCAAGGCAAACATCCGGAAGAATTTAGAGGCTTTGGGCATTGACTTGGATGAGTCCTCGATGCGCAAAGTAACTGAACGCATCATCGAATTGGGCGACAAGAAGGAGATGGTAACTCCCGAAGACTTGCCTTATATCATCAGCGATGTTTTACATCATGACAACGTGGAAGAAAACCAGAAGATTCGGATTCTAAACTATTCTCTCTCGTTGGCGCAAGGCTTGAAGCCGGTGGCAACGCTTAAAATCGAGATCGATGGTGAGGCATACGAGGAATCAGCTTCTGGCGACGGGCAATATGATGCCTTCGTCCGCGCCTTACGCAAGATTTATTCCGATTTGGGCCGTCCATTCCCCATGCTTACGAATTATACCGTCTCCATTCCGCCGGGAGGACGGACGGATGCTTTTGTACAAACCGTCATCTCGTGGAATTATGCGGGAGTAGATTTTAAAACCAGGGGCTTGGATGCCGACCAGACCGAGGCGGCTATCAAAGCTACCGTCAAAATGTTGAACAAAATAGAACAATAAATTACAAACAATATGGATTTTAAAATAGCTGTTTTAGCAGGCGATGGCATCGGCCCCGAAATTTCCAAACAGGGTGTGGATGTCATGACTGCCGTGTGCGAAAAGTTCGGACATAAAGTAACCTACGAATATGCCCTCTGCGGAGCGGACGCCATCGACAAGGTAGGGAATCCTTTCCCCGACGAGACTTTCGAGATTTGCAAGAACGCCGACGCGGTCTTGTTTTCTGCCGTAGGAGACCCGAAATACGATAATGATCCGACGGCAAAGGTTCGTCCCGAGCAAGGTCTCCTCGCTATGCGCAAGAAGTTAGGCCTGTTCGCCAATATCCGTCCGGTGCAGACCTTTAAATGTTTGTTACACAAATCTCCGCTTCGTGCCGAGCTGGTGGAGGGAGCCGATTTCCTCTGCATCCGCGAATTGACTGGCGGTATGTATTTCGGTGAAAAGTATCAAGACAATGACAAGGCGTATGATACGAATATGTACACCCGTCCGGAAATCGAACGTATCCTGAAGGTAGCTTTCGACTACGCCATGAAGCGCCGCAAACACCTGACGGTGGTCGATAAGGCGAATGTCCTCGCTTCTTCTCGCCTTTGGCGCCAGATTGCGCAGGAGATGGCTCCGCAATATCCGGAGGTGAAGACCGATTATATGTTTGTCGATAACGCGTCGATGCGCATGATTCAAGAACCGACGTTCTTCGACGTGATGGTTACGGAAAATACTTTCGGAGACATCCTCACTGATGAGGGTTCATGCATCAGCGGCTCGATGGGTCTCTTGCCTTCAGCTTCGACTGGCGAGAGCACGCCGGTCTTTGAACCTATCCACGGTTCTTGGCCACAAGCCAAAGGAAAGAACATCGCGAATCCGCTGGCTCAAATCCTCTCCGTCGCCATGCTTTTCGAACATTTTGATTGCAAGGCAGAGGGAACTTTAATCCGCCAGGCTGTCGATGCTTCCCTCGATGCCTGTGTCCGCACCCCCGAAATCCAAGTAGAAGGTGGCGAACACTATGGAACGAAGGAAGTAGGCGAGTGGATCGTCAAATACATCAAAGAAAATTAAGAGTGATGAAAGAAGAATGAAGAATGGCGGGTTTGCCTTTCTTCATTCTTCTTTTTTTGTTTCCTTTCATCTGAATATCTTTCTTCGAGGAAAAAAATTGCGGTTTACTGGTTTTTCGTGGCAGAGGATACATAAATTTTTGCTATTTTAGCCCCGTGAAATTTTAAAATAAAATAGATATGGGTTCTTTTTTATTAGTCAAGAAATTTGATTTGTCCCGTATGACTGATAGGGAGTACGTTAGGTTTATGAGTGCGCTGCTCGAACTGATTCCCCCTCCCGTGAAAAAAGAAGGTTCGGAATCCTCGGAGGAAGGCGATGATAAACCTCAGAAACGAAGATTTGGCGAAGGGCTGAGACGCAATATGGATCCGTCGCGCATCGGTATGCCTTACGATTTGATGAAAGAGATGGAAGACGATGTGGACCGGATGCGGGAGAATTTCGAGGATGAATTTCCCCTCAAGGAAAGCGACGAGGCGAAACTTCATGCGGAGAATTGCAAAAAAATATTGAACTTCATATTCATGCAGATAAAAATGTCGGCAACGCTTCCTTTTGAACAAGAGAAGAAGGCGGCGCGGTCGCTTACTCGTTTTATGAAGACTTATGAGGGGATATTGCAGGAACCGTTCCATGAAGCATCGTGGCGAATTTCGGGCATAGTGCTTGATTCCCAGATAGGATATTGTGCCCCGTCTATCAAGACACTGAAGCTCAATGTCTATTTTGATGCCCTGAAGGAGGAGTACGGAGCTTATGCCTCAACATCTCGTTATAGACAACGGATATTGCTCTCGCGCGGGGCACGCTATGATTCTAATCCCAAGCTACGCAAGCGGCTTGGCGAGTATTTTGAAGATCTTACCCTCTATGTCCAGGCGCAGGAGGTCATCCTGCATACAGCAGACTCGAAGAATTTCATTACGAACCTGAATCAGTTGATAAAGAAGACCGAAGAAAAAATAAAGCTGCGGGAAACCCCTATGAAGTAGGCTACGTTTTTTCCACAGCTTTGCTTTGTAATACCTTGGAAAAGGGCGGGACGCTGTGGGTTAGCCAGATATTTCCGCCGACTACCGAATCGTGTCCGATGGTGATGCGACCCAAGACCGAGGCATTGGAATAAATCGTTACATTGTCTTCGATAATGGGATGGCGGGGAACATCCATCGGCAATCCTTCCTCGTCGAGGGTGAAACTCTTGGCACCGAGCGTTACACCTTGGTAAAGGCGGACGTGATTGCCGATGATGGTTGTCTGGCCCACAACAACGCCAGTCCCGTGGTCGATACTGAAATATTCACCGATTTGCGCGCCGGGATGGATGTCGATACCCGTGCGGGAATGCGCCATTTCCGTAATGATGCGTGGGAGGACAGGTACGCCAAGCTGGAAGAGTACATGAGCCGTCCGCTGGTGGAGCATGGCGTATATGGCGGGATAACAGAAGATGATTTCACTGATACTTTTGGCCGCAGGGTCGCCATCGAGGATGGCTTTGACATCGGTCGAAAGCAGGTGTTTGATATGCGGAAGTTGGTTTACGAACTCCACGGTGATGCGCTCGGCATCCTCTTTTGTCTGCCCATTATTATTCTCAAAAACCATACCTCGAAATACTTGTTCGTGGAGCAAGTCGTAGAGTTGTTCCAAATAAACCCCCGTATAATAACGGATAGAATCCGGCTGCGCCTCCTGCTCCGGGCCAAAGAAGCCCGGGAAAAGGATTTGTCGCAGGAGTTTCATGATATCCCGGATTTGTGGCACCGAAGGCGAAGGTGTCGTATGGAGGGGAATATAGGGATAGGTTTCGGCGACGTTGGTCGAAAGTATCTCTATATTCCTCCGTATTTGTTCAATAGCGTTTATTCTTCCCATGATATTGTATTATCCCAAGTCGGGTCGTAAGCTACGGTGAGCTTCGAACTTGGTGCGTGAACATAAATCATATTACCCAAGGCGAAGAGGACGGAAGCGTTGCGGATTTCCGACGGGAGCTGGCTCTTCATCTCCCATTCCTTGTCGTAGGTGTCGTATATCCAAATATAACCGTCGGTATCGAGGACATAGATGTCTCCCTCGAAAACACAGGCGGCGCGGATACCATCAGCACCTGCAAAAGCCGTTTCTTCTGTCCAAGCAATTCCTCCGTCGGCCATCACGGGCGAAGACCACCATGCTGTGTTATACGTCGGCTCTCCACTGACCGAAGTCCCTGTCTTGCCGAAGCCGATGAAGATGCGGCCGTCGGCTTCGAGGGCGATACCGTCGTAAATAGCTTTAGGAAGAGGCGAAAGTTCTGCCCACGAAGCTCCCAGCGTGTTAAATGCCCAGACTTTATCTGTCGCCCGCTCTGATGAACCTGTCAGAATGCGTCCACCGGCGATGAGGATGTTGAGATTGTCGGTTATGCCCATCGCATTGCATACGGCAGCCGGTTTAGTGCCGTCTGTGGGTTCCGTCATCCGCCATAAATCGTCGCGTGTATAATAGATGTACAAATCATTGTTCATCTGTCCGTCTTCGTCCAATCCGCCGAAAGCCCAAAGGGATGAAGAATTGTAGGAGATGAGCGTCTGCCATTTTCGTCTGTCGGGGAAAGGTTCGCGCTTATTCCACTGATCTGCCGAAGCATTATACCGCAGGAATTGGTCTGTCAATTGCGAATCTTGCGTACTTCCTCCCAGCAGATAGCCCAGCGAATTATAAGAAGCCAAGGCTTGCGACGACGCCTGCATCGCTTCTGGTGCCGAAGAGCGGGATTCGAAGATACGCGGTGTTTCAAACGCCTTCACCTCTCCGTAGGATGTCCCGTATTCATTTTTCGCATAGAGGCGGACGTAGTAGGTTGTGCCTCCGCGCATATTGCCCAGTGTCATGGCATATTCCGTCGCGCCTTCCTCGAATAGATTCCGATGGCTACTCTTCGGCGTCTCTAATGTCGGTTCTTCTTCCGTGGACCAAAGGAATCCGGCTTCGGTAACAGGCGACATTCCTTCGGCAAGGATAGTTCCGCTGAAGGCAACATTCCCGCCGATACCTACTTGTGGTTCTTCAGTCTCAACTGTCGGCTTCTGATCTTTCAGGACGAAGGTTGCTCCGCTTCCGTCGCTATAGAATGTACCGTAAGAGTTGGTGGCGAAGGCCCGGACATAGTAGCGTGTCTGCTGGACAATATCGGGCAACGATGCCGAGAAGGTGCTGTCCGCCTGAAGTTCTGCCGTAACGAAGTCGTTCTCCAATGTCGGGTTCGGTTCTGTCCCGTAGCAGAAGCCGAGGGCGGTTATCAGCGAGTCTCCGCTCTCCAGCAACTTCGAGGAGAAGGTCGCGCTGGTGAAAGAGATATCCACCGTGTCGGGTTCGGCTACAAGCGGCATCCCGTCGGTTGTCGTGAAGCTGAGCACGCCTCCGGTGATTGTCCCGAAGGTATTCACCAAGTAGGCTTCTACTTCATAGCTTGCCAACCGCTCCAAACCGGTTACGCGCTGGTAAAATGAGTCTGCTTCCATCGTAAAGGGAATCGTATCGGTGATTTTCGTCCCCTTTTGGGTCAAGTAAACACCGCGTTCGAGGATTTCCCCTTCGCCCGGGTCTAATATATTTCCGCCGACGACTGCCGACTCCGCGCGAATCAACGAATCGATGACGAAAGTCCGCATGACGCCCAGCCCCTTCGTCGTGTTCTTCTGGAATTCGTCTCCGTAGCTCGTCCCGACGCTATTGGTGGCGTAGGGGCGGATATAATAGAGTGTGTTGGGCTTCAAATTCTTGGCGATGGCGGTAAATTCGCCCGTCCCGCTTCCGCAGACCGACGTGTCGCCACTTTCGATGACCGGATTGCTCGTTGTCCCCCAGCAGACACCGTAACGCTCCACCGGAACTCCCCCGGCGTGGGTTACTTCGGCTTGGAAGATGATGCTGGTCGCCAACTGTTGTATCGGATGCTCATCGTCAATCAAGGTGATTACTTCCGGGACGGATGCATCCCTTACGTCGGTTCCGAACTCCGGGTCTTCGATGCAGCCGAAGGCAAAGACCGCCAGGAGTACCATCCATAAACTGTGTTTTGTATATTTCATAATGTCTTTTTCTTAATGATAAATCTATGGTTTCTGTTTAGAAGAAAACACCTACGCCTGCATTCAGGTCGATGTATTGGAAATTGACCGTACTGCAACCCCCGCTCACGAAGATGGGTCCGAACTTCAGCATCAAGTCGATATCCCCCGCCACGCCCGAATAGCTCGCGTCGGTATTCTTCGCCCATGCCGTGCTTTGGTCTGCCCCGGTCTGGAAATCGGTCGTGATGTATTCGTAGAGCACCGAGCGGTTCCCGTAGCCCAAGCCCACCGATGCATAGAGCCACGGCGTGCATTTGACTACCAGTCCGGCCGTTGCCGCGTAAGCATTGACCTCCCGATTGTTCGTAAAGCGATACGTAGTCCCTGCCGGAACACCCATAAGTTGTCCCCCGTTGTTGTTATTGCATTCCGTCAGGTTGTCTTTGAAGGACATATTCGTCTTGAAGCGTGCGTACCAGCCGAAACGTTTCTTCACACCTCCGAAGGTGATTCCGTAGGGCATTTCCATGGAATACATGTAGCCGACGAAGAATTTCATCGGTTCGGCAGGCTTCTCAAGCTCCATCCGCCGGACATATTCCTCGTAGGAAACGACCGGGTGGCGCGTCAGCTCCAGTTTCTCCTTCCAATAGTCCGCCAACTCATCGCTGGCGGGCGAGCCAATGCCTTCCGTGTAATACACGATGAGTTGTTCAATTGCCGTCGTGTCGTTCTCGGTCGCCTGGACGTTGAGGCAGTTCAGACACTTGTTCATCAAGCTCCGCATCGACGGCCGCATCTTCTCGTTCTGTAGCCAAATAGTAGTTAATTGCTTAATGCTGTATGCGTCGCACTGGGAAACCCCTTCTTCGTACCACATCTTGGCTTCCCGGTAGTCCTGACGTTGCATGGCCTCGTCGCCTTTCTGGTTGTAGGTCTTATCCTGCGCCCACACCAGCAAGGGGAGCCATAGCCATACGAGCCAAATCGTAATTTTTCTTTTCATGTCTGCTAATAATATGTTGCACCCTCTGTTATCAATTCTCCTTTCGTGTTGTAGATGTCGAACAGGTTGTCCGTCCGTTCGAAGGCCCTTCCGCCCTCGGCAATACCCACGCTCAAGTAGCGGCAGGGTATTTTCTCGTACCCGTTCTCGTCGATAGCCCCGTAGCGCCCGTTCGACTTCTTGCGGACGATGCGGTAATCGCCGAATGCCATCTTCTCCTCGTACTGGGCGATGCGCGCTTCCGTCCGTTGCTCTTCCGCCTTCGCGTCGCAGTCAATCATCAGTCGGACGACCTCTTCCGTCAGCTTCAGATTGCGTGCCGCCGTGAAATCCGCCTTTGCCCCGGCGTAGTCCTCGGCCTTCATCCTTCCGCGTCCCGAAGCCAGCAGGTCGTTGTACCTCCGGTCGATGTCGGCCGCATTTGCCGTCTCTGCGTCGGCCTCCTCCGTCGGTTCCTCGGCAGGTTGAGGCGTTGGCTGGGGCTTCTCAGTCTCCTCCGGCCGGGTTTCCGGTTTTGTCGGAGTCTGCTGCTGCGGTTCGGCAACCTTTTGCGGCTCGGCTACGGCAGGTTCACGCTTCGGTTCCTCCTGTTGGGGCGTCGGTGTCGCTTCGGCCTCCGGCTGCTCGGTTTCCGGCTCGGGCAAAGTAGGCTCCGGCGTTTCCGTTTGGGCGATGGGCGTTTGCTCCTCCGGTTTCTCCCCGTTGGTGGCGATTCCCCAGATGCCGGCAATCGCGGCCAAGGCTACAGCGGCAGCTACCATCCAGCGTTTGCCCCTCGGCTTTTGCTCCGTCGGGGAAACATTCGTTGGTTCCTCCTTCGCGGGCATCGTCGGGGGCGTAGAGACGATGGTCTCCTCCTCGTCGTGCTTCACGACCGTCTCTTCGTCGCCTTCCGCAACGGTTTGCGGCGTTTCCGGCGGGGTAGGAGCCGGTTGGTTCTCCTCCGGCGGGACGATTTCGGGCAAGTCGAGCGCGGACATCATCTCGGCAACCGTCTGGAAGCGTTTCTCAGGCGCCAATTCCATCGCCCGGAGGATGGCGGCCTCTGTCTTCTCGCTGATAGCCGGGTTCAGCTCCCGGGGCGGGACGAGCGGCCGTGTTACGCGGAGGATGGACTCCGTCGGAATCTTTCCCGTCAGCAGGTTATACATCGTCGCCCCCAGGGAATAGATATCCGGGCACGGAGAGAAGCTCTGCGTCCCTTCGTCGTCATATTGCTCGACGGAAGCGAAGCCTTTCGAGAGCGTGAGCATCGTCGTGCTCGTCTCTTGCTGTTCCATGTCGTAGCGTTTGCTGACGCCGAAGTCGATAAGCCGCGCGTCATCGTGCGTGTCGAGCAGGATGTTGCTGGGCTTGATGTCGAGATGGACAATTTGCTTTTCGTGTACGAACTGGAGGGCTTCGCCGACTTGCCGGACGTATTTCAGCACCAGCTTCTCGGGCAGCACGCCTTCCTTTTCCAGTTTGTATTTCAGCGATTGCCCGGCGATGTATTCCATGACGATATACGCCGTGTTGTTCTCCTCGAACACCTCCAGGACATTCACAATGTAAGGATGGTGAACGTCCGACAATATCTTCGCCTCCTTGATGAGCTTCTCGCGGAACTTCCCAAAGAGTTGTTTCCCCGTTTCCGAGTGCACGCTCACGGCCTGCGTCTCCGGGTCGCGGTCGCAATAGTCTTTAAAGAAAAACTCCTTGATGCAGACCGGCACCTCCGTGTGGATAGTCCCCAGCGCGCCCTTTACTTCCGTGAACCATACGCCTTTGTAGGTTATACCGAAGCCGCCCTGCCCTACGACCTGCGTGAGCTTGTATTTTCCTTGCTGAAGTAAATATCCGTTGGGCAAATTCATGACATCTACAAATCGTGATTAATCATCTGCCAAAAATACATTATTTAAATAAAAGGAGAAAGGGTTGGGGGATATTTTTGCTTTAAAATCTTCGATGCGGGAAGATATGCCGGCTTTTGCTGTTCCTCGGCCGGCTTTCTACTTCCCTTTTTAGTTCATAGTCCGAACATCGCCAGATGTGCTTTGGTTTCATTCGGGCTACTTCGGACAGTTTCCCGGATGAGCGACACATCTGCGGCTTCCATGAAGCCTAAATATTTCCACTGCCCGAACCTTTCGGGACTTGCGCATTTCAATTTCGAGCAATCGACGTACGAATCATGTTCCAAAAATGGATATTTCGATTGCTTGATAGGCATCTGCCAGTCCTTGACGCTCTGCGGCACGTTCGGATTGATATTCGAGTTGATGATAACTCCTCCGTAAACATTCCCGTCGTCGTCGAAACCGAGCACAATAAAGAATTTGTTCCGCGATGTCGCCCCGGCCTTCGGGATAATCCCGTTCCGCGCGTCCATTTTGATTCGGTAAACATTCCCGACTTGTATATTTTTTCGTGCAAAGGCTTCAGCTTCTTCTTTTCCTAATAAATCAAATAGTTTTGTCATAGTAAGGCTTCCTCAATCTCTTCCTGTTCCTGTATATAGTTAAGTGTCGCTTCGTCGGCGTGCATCACGCGAGCCATGCTGACTGCCGATATTTTGTTCGTCCCATTCTTCCGCTGGAAGGCTTCTCGCCACGCTCGGTCGTGCGATTTCTCTTTGAGCTGCCCGAAGGTGAGGTTTGCGTTCTCCGCTATCGACTCGTCGAGCGCCTCTGCTTCCGACGCCGAGATGTAATCCATGTCTGCCGGCCCCTTTGCCAGCAGCACGTTCGGCGCATCCTCGCCCGCGAAGGCTATTGCCTCCCGCAGCAAATCCGCCAGCCGTGTCTGCGGCGCGTTTTTGCCCTTCACTGCGTCGTACAATTTCGTGGGAACCGGCCCGTAATCGATGGCGCGCATCTCGTCGCTCAGGATTCGGTGTCCCCACTTCGCCAAATGCTTCATCTCGGCAAAGTAGATGATTTTGAAGACGTGGTAATAGTCAATCCCCCCTGTTTTGTTGAGGATGTAAAGCACCACCTGGATAATCTTTTCTTGTTCGAAGTTTGTCATAGTCTCTTTCGGCTTTTTATATGTGATGGAATCATTTCTTTCCTATAAAAACGAAAGAAGGCCGAATCCCTTCGCCCTTCTCCCTGCGTAAGATATTGTCTCACATAAAACAAAACAATGTATGGAAAAAATCATTCTATATATATTGAAAAAAAATGGACTTTATTGTACCACCGGCCGGTCATCGTCCCCTCCCGGTGTCTCTTCCGTCGGCTCGCCCGGCGTTTCCTCGGTCGGCTCGTCGCCTTCGCCTTCGTCGGTCTCGTCGTCGTCGCGTTTGCTGTCGCGCATGTTGCGTGCGGCGCGCGTCTCGTCGAAGAGGTTGCGGACTTCGAGGATGAACTTCGTCGTCTCCTCCGACGGCTCGAGGAGGCTCGTCGCGTTGGCATAGGCGTTCATGTCGTCGAGGGCGTCTTGCAGGATTTTGCTCTGCGCCTCCACCGTCATGTCGTCCGGTTTCTCGGCCTGGCGGCTGCTCCGCTGTTTCTTCAGCGTGCAATATTGGTTGTGCAACTGCTCTATCTCAGCGATATATCCGTCGAGCTTGAGCGTCGTAACATATTCCGCGTATTCCTCCTTCTTGATGTCTTTCAAGAAACCGTTCACGATGGAAATCTTTTCCTTGACGGTCTTCTTGTAAATCCCCTTGTAAGGCGAAACGACGATTTTCAGCTTCTTGGCGGCCTCCTGCTCGTCTTCGATGGGCATATCCTCGCTTTCCAAAACCCGGCGGACGCACACCTGGACAAGTTTCTCGCGTTTGGCGGCGATTGCCTGCATCTCAGGCGTTTCCTCGCTGGCGGTGGATTGCATCGTCATGTCCGACATGTATTCCTCGGCCGTGCAGAAGCGGTTCCACAGCTCCTCGGGGATGTTCAACTTTTGATACCCTTCTTCGCCGGACTGCACGCTGGGCTGATCCGGTGTCGAACTGGTTGTTCCCTCTTCGACCAGCGCTTTGTACGTCTGGGCGAGGGTGGCCTTTTCGGCTTTGTTCAGATTGTACATCTGAAAGTTGTCAATTAACTTCAAAGTACCCATATCAACTTAGTTTTAATGATGATTTTTGTTTTATCCGACGGCAAAATTAGGTATCCTTTTTTGTTTTTCCAAGTGTTTTTGCAGATTTTTTTGTCGGAAATCAATTTTTTCGGTTTCGTGCCGCATCCCCTTGGCGGCTAATTTTGTTTCTAAACATTTCGTCTTGTTAAGAAAACGATAAAAGTGGATTTTAGATATTAAAAATCCATTTTTCATATGTAGAAAGTGGATTCTAATGATTAGAAATCCATTTTTGACATGTAGAACTACTCTTTTAGAAATTAAAAATCCACTTTTCACATGTCAAATGTGGATTTTAGTAATTAAAAATCCACTTTTCCACTGGAAAAATGGATTTAAGAAATTAGAAATCCACTTTTTGCACGTTAAAAGTCTATTTCTAAATACTTTTGCTGATTTTTGAGCAAAAAAATATCCCCCCGAATGGAGGGATATGCCGGTTTTATAGCCTGAAAAGGCCCCGAAAGAGGTGGGGAAAGATGTTTTATTCGTTTAAAAATTGTTTAGCGAAGCTATCGAGCGTTTCGTAGATGGGGTAAGGCAGCCCGACGACGAGGCCGATATTTATATCCCCTCGCTCGATGAATAATTGCATGAATTCGTCCTTTTTCAAGACTTCCATGAAGGGTTCGTAAGCCGCTTGCCTCAGAATCCTGCCGATTAAAAACCACGAAGTATATTTCATGCTGTAATAGAGCGGTGAATCTGCCCCATAACGAAGGATGTCGTGCTGGTAAACGAGTTCGATCAGCTCTTTCAGCTCTTCCGTGCTGTATTTTCTCAGGTAAATATCGTGCGCCAGGACGACATCGAGCGAATGAGGCTGGAGGAGAGCATCTTCGTGGATTACATCCATATTTCTATAGAGTCGGAGAAGGCAATCGGCGGCATCGTCTCTTTTCAGAAACTCCTGATAGATGTTGGCATCATACAGCCAGGTTTCGTAACCATCTTCTAACGAATTGAAAGCGGTCGAAATGATAAAAAAAGTGCGGATACTCCCAAATTCCTTGCAAAAGAGCCTCGGTGGACATCTCTTGAAGCATCTCCACGGGAATTTCGACCCCGATTATCATTTTCCAGTTCGCATCCAGCGAGCCCCAGGAGTCCATCCCCGGGTAGATGGGGTAATCGTACGAGTCGGCAGGGCGTTCCATGTTGGTGGCGGCGATAATATTAGCTTCATTTTTGAGATATTCGTCGTTGTGGAAATCCTCGAATTTCAAAGACAGCGAACTGAGGCTTGTGTAGATGGAACCGAGGCCGTTGTTCGGTACTTTCCCTTGTTCCACAAAGTCCTTGAGGGTTGCGTCGCCCTTTATGGCTTCTTCGTAAGCCGGAAATTCGACTTGCGACATCAGTCGTCCGAGGATGAATAGCTCCGACGTAGAGGGGAGCCGACTTGAAAGCGGATTGAACACCTCGCCAGCCAACTGTTTCCGTTCTTCGTAGCTTAAACCATACAAAACCTCTTGTGCGATAAGTACATTTAAGGCGTCGGGAAGCGCTTCTTCGCCTTCGACCACCTTAACCAGCGAACGGCGCTCCAGCAAATCTTTTAGACCTGCTTATGGAAGTTTACGGGTTGCCAAGGAGCGACTAAAGTCTTATATGCGTTCGTTTTGGCAATGATCGAATCGAATGCTGCCTGATAATTCCCTTCTTCGGCAATCTCCGGAAAATAGGGATGCTCCCAAAGAGCCTGTATTAAGGCTTGCGAAGACATGGAATCTGCTAAATTTTGGGGGATATCGCAGGCCATGAGTTTTAATCTCGTGGTTGGAATCGTTTCCCAGTCATACGTGCCTCCTTTTAGCCCCGGATAGACAGGATAATCATAAGACCCGGCGGGTCGGGGCATATTCATACTCTCCAGTTTACCCTGAATTAAATCCAGATAGTTGGTTGAAGTTTGGATATCCGGGTTCTCTCCGATGTCATCGCTACACGAAAACAGCCCAAGCAAAAATGCGAAGGGGAGGACAAGTAGATAAGTCAGATGTTGTGTTTTCATACTCTGAAGATTTAAAGGGTGTTGCAAAAAAATGTCCTTGCGCGGCCCGATGCCGGGGATTGGCGAGGACGAAGGCAAAGTTACGGAATATCGCTGGAATAATCAAAGAAAATCAGCAGATTAACGCAATAGAAATTGAGATTTAGACAGTTAGGAGAAAATCACGGAAGTTGGGCAGAGGACTGAAAAGCGTTCCACGGCAGATTGGAGAAAGAGAACGGTTTCCTATTCGTTACCCGTCAGAAATGCAGATTTAACACTCTCCGATTTATTTGCGCCGTTCTGCATAGGTTTGCTTGTCAAGGTTTAACTCGTTGATTTATAGTTTTGCAACCAAAAAAGAACGAGTATGACAAGGAGCACATTTCGCGTGCTGTTCTATGCGAACGGCAGCAAGGAGAAGAACGGAATTGTCCCCATCATGGGACGGGTTACAATCAACGGGACGGTGGCGCAGTTCAGTTGCAAGCGGAGCATCGCAAAGGAGCTTTGGGACGCAAAGGGCAACCGTGCCAAAGGCAAGAGCGTGGAAGCGAGGGAGACGAACCTTGCGCTTGACAACATCAAGGCGCA
>CALUZV010000019.1 GCA_944325345.1 uncultured Parabacteroides sp. | reverse complement strand
TTTTTTTCTCTTCCTCTATTTTCAGATTTCGCTTAGACTCTCTAACCTCACCTATCGTCGATTCTTAGAATCCCCTCGTCAGCATCTTTAGCACCGCATCTCTCTCGATTGCGGGTGCAAAAGTAGACACTTTATGTGATTCCACCAAATGTTTTGAGAGAAAATTTTACCAGCATTTTTAGGAATGCGGGTTTATTTATTGTTATACAAACTAATAAGCATACAAAAAAATATGGACTCACGCAATCAGCACTGATGGACACTCTCCATTAGAACTAATGGACACACGCAATCACGGCTAATGGACACTCGCAACTAGAGCTAATGGAGAGGCGCAATAATGGAGAATTAACACCCCCAACCCTCCCTATCCAAATTTCGATACTGGATGGCTTCCGCAAGGTGCGAAGATTCTATGCGCTCCGAAGCATCCAAATCGGCAATAGTACGCGCCACTTTTAAAATACGATCATAAGCACGAGCAGAAAGGTTGAGACGTGTCATCGCATTTTTCAAAAGAGCGAGACCTGCGGCATCCGGCACAGCAAACTCATGCAATAGCTTTGTAGTCATTTGCGCATTACAATGAATATATTCCATACCCTCATACCGTTTTTCTTGGATAGCCCGCGCTTTAACTACCCGCTCCCGAACAGCCGCACTTGGCTCAGATGGCTGCTGGTCTGAGATTTTCTCAAAAGGGACAGGGACTATTTCAATCTGGATATCTATACGATCAAGCAAAGGGCCAGAAATACGATTCATATATTTTTGCACCGCACCAGCAGAGCAGACACAGGGATGCGTTGGATGATTATAATATCCACAAGGACAAGGATTCATCGACGCGACGAGCATAAAACCAGCCGGATAATCGACCGAAAAACGAGCGCGAGAAATTGTAATACGGCGATCTTCCAAAGGCTGACGCAGAACCTCCAATACATTACGATTAAATTCAGGCAATTCGTCGAGAAACAAAACCCCATTATGCGCCAAACTAATCTCTCCGGGCTGAGGATATGTTCCCCCACCAACCATAGCGACATTGGATATCGTATGATGCGGTGCTCGGAACGGACGACAAGTCATAAGCGACGTTTCTCCATCCAGTTTACCTGCAACAGAATGTATTTTAGTCGTTTCCAAAGACTCCCGTAAAGTAAATGGAGGAAGAATAGAAGGCAAACGCTTCGCAAGCATCGACTTCCCACTACCCGGCGGCCCTATCATTATTAGGTTATGTCCCCCTGCAGCTGCAACCTCAAGAGCACGTTTCACATTCTCTTGCCCACGAACCTCCGAAAAATCATAGTCAAAATGTTGTTGCCGATCATAGAATTCCTTACGCGTATCTATAACCGTAGGTTTCAAGACATCTTTACCGGACATAAAATCAATTACTTCACGAATAGAAGAAGCTCCATATACTTCTAAACAATTGACAACAGCTGCCTCGCGAGCATTTTGCGCAGGCAACACCAAACCTTTAAACCCTTCTTCACGAGCTTTGATAGCAATCGGCAAAGCCCCTTTGATAGGCTTTAAAGTTCCGTCAAGCGAAAGCTCACCCATCAACAAAAATTGTTGCAAGCGTGAAGCATCCAATTCGCCAGCAGCAGCCATGATTCCAATAGCAAGAGGCAAATCATAAGCCGTACCCTCCTTGCGAATATCCGCAGGAGCCATATTGATAACAATACGTTGGCGAGGGAACTTATAGCCATTGACTTGCAAAGCAGCAATAATGCGTTCATGGCTCTCACGCACTGCTACATCCGGCAAACCAACCAATAAAAATTGGATGCCTTTCGTACAATTTACTTCAATAGTAACAATTATAGCCGAGATACCCTGAAGGGCTGCGGCAAAAGTTTTAACTAACATAGTAAGGACGGTATTAATAATTATACGTTATAAGGCTTCGTTTCCTACTCTTTTCGGGAACGAAACCTACTCTTTTAAAAGTTGCTTTCTCATTTCTTCTCCTGAATCGGCTTTTGCTTTTATTTTATGATCCTTATCGATTAAGAAAATACGCGGAAGCGAACTTACATTATATAAATCTAATAACTGAGAGGTCTGACTAGCCGAATCAGTAACAAGATTCCACTGAACTTTACTATGGCTTAACAAATCGCGCACATCCTCCGGTTCAGTATCTAATGTAATCATCACAATCTCGTAATCCTTAGAAAAATCATCTACAAATGCTTCCATCGGCATTTGCTTCGCATGGAATATATCTGCCCACGGAGCCGTAAATACCAACAAAAGTTCTTTATCCTTGATCGTACTCAAAGAAATCTTCTTGCCATAGATGTTTTTTACCGAAAAGTCGGGAGCCACCGAACCAGGCATAGCCCGTTTTGAACGGATGCTATAATCTTTTAATTCTTTATATCGAGGATTATCGGGGAATGCTCCAGCAACAATCTCCAAAGCTTTATCCAAATAACGAATATGTTCCTGATTCATATAATACGATTGCATAAGGACTAAAGACGCTTCTCTGTCCGGATGTTCAGTAATATAAGCCATTACAGTCTCGTCTATCTGCAAATTAACATTGGCTATACGTGCCATCAAATCTGATTTTTCGATAGAAGAGACCTCTGGAGCATCCAGCCCTCGGAACAAATCAGCTTGTTCCTGCCATAATTCAGCATGATCCTTATATAAATCCGTCAATTCATTATTCAACTTTCCTCCTTTCACTTGAAGTAAAGTAGGATAGAGAGCATCTCCAGAGATATGCACCTCCTTGCCCTTCTCCAAAAAAGCCGTAACCCAAATTCTTTTATCTCCCCAGAGAATAGTTACCTGTTCGAAATCCCCGGATTTCTTCTCTATCAAAAATTCACCCGGCTTTTCACACACGACAGTATCTACCTCTTGTGAATTGGCATTTTCGAATACGGCATAGAGCTTTTCGTCTTTCAAATTCTCCAAATCGCCTTTGATTCGATAAGCCACATCTTCTCCACAAGAGGGGAGAACCATCAACAGGCTCATTATCAACAATAATCTTCCTATCATCAGTTTATTCCTTCGATTCCTTGTGTAATAACGGCGTAAAGGTAGAAATATTTTCTGAAACTAACTTAATATTTACAAAACTTCTTTGCCTAAAACAACAAAAAAAGGCGCAAGTGAAAAACCTGCGCCTTCCCTTTATATAAATTGCAATTCGTCGGATTACAACTTCGGACCAGCTGCAACCAAAGCCTTACCTGCTTCGTTACCTTCGAACTTAGCGAAGTTCTTGATAAAGCGAGCAGCCAAATCTTTAGCCTTTTCATCCCACTGAGCAGCGTCAGCGTATGTATCACGCGGATCCAAGATGTTGGTATCTACGCCCGGCAATTCTGTCGGAACTACGAAATCGAAGTACGGGATAGTCTTCGTCGGAGCCTTGTCGATAGAACCGTTGAGGATAGCGTCGATGATACCACGAGTATCGCGGATAGAGATACGCTTGCCTGTTCCGTTCCAACCAGTATTAACCAAATATGCCTTAGCACCAACTTTTTCCATCTTCTTAACCAACTCTTCTGCATATTTCGTCGGATGCAAGCTCAAGAATGCAGCGCCGAAGCAAGCAGAGAATGTCGGAGTCGGTTCCGTAATACCACGTTCCGTACCTGCCAACTTAGCCGTGAAGCCTGACAAGAAGTAGTACTTCGTCTGTTCCGGAGTCAGGATAGATACCGGAGGCAATACACCGAATGCATCAGCAGACAAGAAGATTACCTGATGAGCGTGCGGACCCTTAGAAATCGGCTTAACGATGTTCTTAATGTGATAGATAGGATAAGATACACGAGTATTTTCTGTTACGCTCTTATCAGCAAAGTCGATCTTGCCGTTAGCATCAACCGTAACATTTTCCAACAGTGCGTCGCGCTTGATAGCGTTGTAGATATCCGGTTCAGATTCCTTATCCAAGTTGATAACCTTAGCATAGCAACCACCTTCGTAGTTGAATACGCCTTCGTCATCCCATCCGTGTTCGTCATCACCGATCAACAGACGTTTCGGGTCAGTTGACAAAGTTGTCTTACCTGTACCTGACAAACCGAAGAAGATAGCTGTGTCTGTACCTTCCATGTTCGTGTTTGCAGAGCAGTGCATAGAAGCGATGCCACGCAACGGGTTCAAGTAGTTCATGATTGAGAAGATACCCTTCTTCATTTCACCACCGTACCAAGTATTCAAGATAACTTGTTCGTTTGTCTTCAAGTTGAATACAGTCGCAGTTTCAGAGTTCAAGCCCAATTCCTTGTAGTTTTCAACTTTAGCCTTAGCAGCGTTGAATGATACGAAGTCAGGTTCGCCGTAGTTAGCCAATTCTTCAGCTGTCGGACGGATGAACATGTTCGTTACGAAGTGAGCCTGCCATGCAACTTCCATGATGAAACGTACTTTCAAACGAGTAGCAGCGTTAGCACCGCAGAATGTATCAACAACGAACAGACGTTTGCCAGACAATTCCTTAACAGCTTTTGCCTTCAAATCTGCCCAAGCTTCTTCTGAGCAAGGCTTGTTGTCATTCTTATATTCGTCAGAAGTCCACCATACAGTATCTTTGCTGGCTTCATTATATACGAAGAATTTATCCTTGGGAGAACGACCTGTATAGATACCGGTCATCACATTCACAGCACCCAGTTCAGTTACTTGGCCCTTTTCGTAGCCTTCCAAACCTGCTTTTGTCTCTTCTGCATACAGAACATCATAAGACGGATTGTGTAAGATTTCCTTTACATCGGTAATTCCGTACTTGCTTAAATCTAAATTAGCCATCTTGTTTTTGAATTTAAAATGATTGACTTTATGTTATTATTTCTCTCAATCTAGATTATCGCCGACATCGTGCGGTTTTTCGCTCCCGGTTTCCCGTTATTTTCGACTGTCGGTTGCGACGTTTTCTGTTCGCGACACAAAAGTAATATATTTTTCCTTTGCAACTACGCTATTAAGGAATTTTTTCAGTTATCCAAGTTCTTTTAAATGAAGAATAAAAAATAGACGCCGAATAGGGGTTTTCTCCGCCTCTCTTGTCTCCCTTTTGAAATCAATTTTTAAACGGAATAAAATATGATGGAAACAAAAGAGATGAAGCCAACGACCACAGCCAAGAGCCTCCGTTGGTATTGGAGCCAGCCGGAAAACGGCCGGAGTATCGAAGATTGCGAACAAATTATTTCCTCGTATTGTCGCGAGGCAAAGCCTTCCCGTTGGCAACGCGATTGGATCTGCTGGATACGTTAGCAGCTTTACGATTGGAGAGTCCGTGTAGATTTTAGCCTACGAATATTTCGTAATAAATTAAATACACTATATTTGCAGCACATTTCACTTAATATCTACGAATATGAAACACTTATTTTATTTAGGAATGCTCGCACTGACAAGTCTGCCAGCCTGCACGGACTCGCCTTCGAATCAAGCGAACCTTTTATCTGATGCCCCAGTAGTTGCAACACGCATACTGATAGACGGCGAAGAATGTATCAAGCTCGATCCCTCTCTGTTAGAGGACACCGTCGTTTTCCCTCTAAGCCATTTCATAGAGAAGCCGGAAATCATTAAACTTGATGACAAAGACGAAGCCCTCACCGGTTCGCCTTTTGCCTATGTCTCGGAACATCACATCCTGACGATACAAATGGATAATACACCTTACAAACTTTTCGACCGTCAAGGAAATTTTATCACTAACATAGGAAGCATCGGCCAAGGACCTGGGGAATACAACTCTATTTATTCTGCCGTGCTCGATGAGCATACCCGCCGGGTGTATCTGCTTCCTTTCTTCGGGAATAGCGTACTGGTCTATGATTTCCAGGGGAACGTCTGTCCGCCTATTCCTCTGGTCCACGAAGGCATCGTGGGACAAATTGCCTTGCGAGGAGATACACTTCTGGTCATGGGTTCGCCACAGCCCAAGCGTTTTGCCTTTTCGGTGTGGATACAAGACCTAAAGGGGAATCTGATTAAGGAAATCCCGACTTCGCGGCTCGACTTCGACTTTCGTGGCGTACTCGTAGTCTCCAACCAAAACCGCCCAAATTACGCAGACCTGAGTTTTTGGATTCCTAAAGCCCAACAGGATTCTCTCTACGAAGTTTCGATAGAAAAGGGGCAACTGATTCCCCGCTTCACGGCGCATTTCCAGGGCGACGCACTGGTTCCACACATGTATGGCGAGTTTCCCGGCTATTTCGTGGGCGAGGCTACCGGGCAATGGATGCAAACCCGGAAGAACGATGACGGCAAAATCGAACGGCGCATCGTCGGCGAAACTCCTTCCTATTATATTGTCGATAAGAAGACCTTGAAAGGGGCGTACCTTGTAATCGAAAACGATTTTCTCGGGGGTATCCGCCTGCCGAATCCAATGGCGATGGAAAAGGGTGGCTATTCTCCATGTTTCGACCCGGGCGACCTGCAGGAAATGCTTGAGGACGCTCTCCGCTCCGACCGCCTCACCGAGGAGCAACGGAAGTATCTGTCAGATATCCTTGCAAACATCGACGAGAACGACAATAATTATATATTGTATGGTAAAATGAAGCAGGACTAAGTTTCCTGCTTCACCACCGGGAATCATCCCCACTGGTAAAAATTTCCTTATTTTTCTTCGCCAAATCTGCAACGCCCCGCCCCCGCCCTGCGTTATATATAGTAGAATTAATTTTTAAAACGCATTTCGTATGAAAACACGATTTTTATTCCCGCTCATGCTGGCTTTCGCTGGCGTGGCGATGGCTCAGGCCGAAACGGTCAAGGGCAATGGCAAGATGGTTACGAAGACGGTCCAGGTCAAGGAATTCGACTCGGTTTCGCTCTCCTCGGCTCTCCAAGATGAAATGGGAGGGAACTTCAACGGCAAGAGCTTCCCCTTTACCTTTAATTATAAGCAAAGCCCGGCGGGCCAGCTCACGGTTACGACCGACGAGAATGTCTTCCCGCACCTGCACTTCGACGTTTCCAACGGGGATTTGCAAATCCTCGCCGAGGAGGGCGACAAGGTCTATCCGACCCGCCTCGAGGTGAAGGGCTCTTCAGCAGAACTGAACGAAGTGAACTTGGCCGGGAAGGTGGATTTCACGCTCACGGGCGACCTCCGGGGCGAGGATCTGAACATTAACGTGGCTGGCGGCGGCTCCTTCGTGGCCGACGGGACGGTGTCGATCGATGACGCGGAGCTGAACGTGGCCGGGGGCGGCACGCTCCGTCTGGCGCAACTCTCGGGAAAGTCGGTGGAGGCTAACGCGGCCGGCGGCGGAGAGATGACGCTGAAGGGGACGACCGAAGACGGTAAGTATAACGTCGCCGGGGGCGGAAAAATCCAGGCCGACGAGCTGAAGGCCGAGGATGTGGATGCCAACGTCGCTGCCGGGGGCAAGATTTACGTCTATGCCAGCAGCTCGCTGAAGGCGGCATCTGTGGCCGGTGGCCGTATATATTATAAAGGTAATCCCGACGACGTGGATAAGTCTTCTATCCTGGGCGGAGGGATCCGGAAGATGGACGAATAGGGGGAGAAAGCCGTCCGGCAGTTCGCTTCGTTTTGCGAGAAGGTCCCACAACTTTGTGGAAGGTCCCCGCAAAACAGCGGGAACGTCCTACAACTTTGTGGAAGCCCAGCGAAACGGCGGGAAGGCCTCACAACTTTGTGGAACGTCCCCGCAATACGGCGGGAAGCTCCCACAACTTTGTGGAAGCCCTCGCAAAACGGCGGGAAGCTCCCACAACTTTTCAGGACCTTCCCGCAAAACTGAATGAGCCCCGAAAAGGCAAGAGGCTGTTAAAAAATCATCAGCAAGCTATAAAATAAAAATAGATTGATAACATTCCTTTCCTGCGGTAGTTGGCCGAGGGTCTATATGTCCTCTTTCGTCGCCAACTGCCGCTTTTTTATCTAAAATCCAATTTAATTCCCTATTTTTGCGATTCAAACCATTTAAAATGTAAGAAGAAATGAAAGTCAAAGGATTATTGTTGATGGCGTTCTTGTTTGGATTCTTCGCAATCGGACAGGCCGCCGACGATGTGAAAGGGAATGGGAAACCGAGTACCGTAACGATGAGTGTCGATGATTTCAACCGGATAGATATCGACGGGATTATGGATTTCAGCTACATCCAGTCCGATGGCGATGCCTCGAAGCTCGAAGTAACGCTGGACGACAACCTGCACCAGTATCTCGACGTCCAGACCACCGACCGGAAGCTGACGATTCGCTTCAACAAGAAAGTAAGGGTAACGCAGCTGACCAAGTTCGTCGTCAAGGCCAACTCGAAATGGCTGAAAGACCTCCGAGTCTCCGGCAACGCCAACTTCATGGCACAAACGCCCCTGAGTGGCGACGAGCTGAAGGTAAAAGGCTTAGACAACAGCTTGATTCAGTTCCTCAAGCCGGTCGAGATGGGTGTCCTGCAACTGAGCGTGAACAACAGCGCCAACATCGTAGCCGAGAACATCAAGATTGACCGCTTGGAGTGCAACATGGACGGCTCCGGCTCTATCCGCCTCAAGAACGGGACGGCCAACCAAGCCAACTACACAATCGTCAGCAGCGGCGACATCCACGCTTTCGGCGTCCAAGTGAAGAGCGCGAATTGCAAGGTGGCCGGCAGCGGAACCATGGAAGTCTATCCGCTCGATGCCATGAAAGCTAATCTGGTAGGAAAAGGGAATATCCGCTATAAAGGAAATGTGAACGTAGAACAGCGGATTATCGGAAAAGGGAAGATTGAGAAGGCGGAGTGAGTTACGAATTATGAGTTATGAGTTATCCGTCGAGACAAACAAACTCGGAACTCATAACTCATAACTCAAATCATTGTTCAGCGATTCCCGCCACCTCCAAATCAAACACCAACGTCGTATAGGGCAGGATAGTAACTTCTCCCTGACTACTGCCAGAGACACCATACGCCAACTGATAGGGAATCCAAATCTCCCAGCGGTCGCCGACGTGCATGTGTTGCAGGGCTGTTGCCCAGCCGTCTATCACGCCAGTGGGCGACATCCGGACAGGTTCGCTCCCACTCTCGCGAGTTACCGAATCGAATACCACACCTTTCTCTAACACCTCATCTTGGTTCTCAATGATGTTCCCCTCTTCGTCGCGAATCAGGCAACCTTTATAATAAACCTCCACAGTGCTGGTGTAGTATATCTGCTCCGTCCCTTCGCCTTCTTCGATGACGCGATAGAGGATATAGCCGTCGCCGCTCTCCGAGTCGAGGCGTTGGAAGTTGGTCTCATCGAAGCTGCGGGTGAGGAAGGCATTGGTGTTCTGCTCCTTCCACTCCTCGTCGATCGGGAGGATGTCCTCGTCGTCCCCGCACGAAGCGAGGACTCCGAGGAACATAAACAACAAAAATGAAAACTTCAAAATATCCTTCATCGCTTACTCTACGATTTTCTTCAACAGATTCTTCATGCTCACCTTGTCGCTAATGATGTCGTGGAGCTTGTCGATGCTGACGCGCTCCTGCTCCATCGTGTCGCGGAAGCGGATGGTTACGGTATTGTCCTTCAACGTATCGTGGTCCACGGTTACGCAATACGGCGTCCCGATGGCATCCTGACGGCGATAGCGCTTGCCGATAGAGTCTTTCTCGTCATATTGGCAACGGAAGTCGAAGCGCAGCATCTGCATGATTTCCTCGGCCTTCTCGGGCAGCCCGTCTTTCTTGACCAACGGCAGGACGGCGAGCTTCACCGGTGCCAAGGCTGCCGGCAACTTCAGGACGACGCGGCTCTCGCCATTCTCCAGTGTCTCTTCGCAGTAGGAACCGGCGATGATGCTGAGGAAGACGCGGTCCACACCGATAGAAGTCTCGATGACGTACGGCGTATAGCTCTGGTTCAGCTCCGGGTCGAAGTACTGGATTTTCTTGCCTGAATACTTCTCATGCTGCGAGAGGTCGAAGTTCGTGCGGCTGTGGATACCTTCCACTTCCTTGAAGCCGAACGGCATCTCGAATTCGATATCCGTAGCTGCGTTCGCATAGTGCGCCAGCTTCTCGTGGTCGTGATAGCGATACTTGTCGTCGCCCAAGCCCATGGCCTTGTGCCACTTCAGGCGCGTTTCCTTCCACTTCTGGAACCAACCCATCTCCTCGCCCGGACGAACGAAGAACTGCATCTCCATCTGCTCGAACTCACGCATACGGAAGATGAACTGGCGAGCGACAATCTCGTTGCGGAACGCCTTACCTATCTGTGCGATACCGAAAGGCACCTTCATGCGCCCGGTCTTCTGCACATTCAGGAAGTTCACGAAGATACCCTGTGCAGTCTCGGGACGGAGATAGACCTTCATCGCGCCGTCGGCCGTCGAGCCCATCTCGGTAGAGAACATGAGGTTGAACTGCCGCACGTCGGTCCAGTTGCGTGTTCCGGATATCGGGCAGACGATTTCACAGTCGAGGATGAGCTGCCGCAAGTCCTCGAAGTTCGAGTCGTTCATGTCCTTCTTGTAGCGTTCGTGGATTTCGTTCCACTTGGCCTGATGCTCGAGGACACGGGGGTTCGTCTCGCGGAACTTCGCCTCGTCGAAGGCGTCGCCGAACTTCTTGGCAGCCTTCGCCACTTCCTTGTTTATCTTTTCCTCTATCTTCGCCAGATGGTCTTCGATCAAGACATCGGCACGATAGCGTTTCTTCGAGTCTTTGTTGTCTATCAGCGGGTCGTTGAAAGCATCGACGTGTCCCGACGCCTTCCAGATAGTCGGGTGCATGAAGATGGCCGAGTCGATGCCCACCACATTCTCATGCAGCAAGGTCATGCTGTCCCACCAGTATTTCTTGATATTGTTCTTCAACTCCACACCGTTCTGTCCGTAGTCATAGACTGCGCCCAGCCCGTCGTAAATCTCCGACGAGGGGAATACGAAACCATACTCCTTACAGTGTGATACTAATTTCTTAAAAACATCTTCTTGTGCCATGATATACATTATATATAGTTGTCGGGCTGCAAAGTAAGCGATTTTTTTCGGGATACAGCCATTCTCTTCCATTATTTATCGTAAATACTTCCGCGCCTCGCGGTAGGCGACATCCTGTATCCGCCGGATATAGGTTGCCAAATCCGGGTGCGGGGCCGTCCCCATAATCCAAAGCGCGCAGCTGTCGCGGTCTTCGCGATAGTCGGGCTGCACGTAGCTTTTCTCCAACACTTCCAAGCCATTACGCCGGTAGAAGTTGATGCGCCGCTCGGCCATCGGGTTCGTCGGCGGCTCCACCTCGAGGAGCTGTATCTTGGGCAAATTCGCCTGCCACCACTGCAAGACCTGCTGCCCAATCTTGTGGTTGCGCATCACGGGGAAGACCGCCAAGTGCTCCATGTAGTAGAACTCGCCCATGTCCCAATAGACCGCCAGCCCCGCCAGCTCTCCATCGTGCTCGATGGCACATAGTTGCATCTCGGCGACGGCCGGAATCATCCGCCGCAACTGCCCGAGGTCGCGCCGCTCTTCCTCCGGGAACGATTCGACGTAAAGCCCCAACAGGCTCTCCAACTGCGGGTCGTCTGCCCGCGTGATTCTTCTCAGTGTTACCATATTCTTTCTTTGTTTCAAAAGTTAGTATTCCGGCGGTAAAGATACGCAAAATATCGCTCGATGCAGGCCCCGGATGCCGACCGTCAGAGGCTGCCGATGTAACTCGCTGCAGGCCAGTCATACCGCTCGATACAGGCTTTATATTCTTAGAAGAATATGCTCTATATTCTCTACAGAATAATTTATTATTCTCTAAAAGATATTTTTTTATTCTCTAAAGAATATGGTTCTTATTCTGGTAAGAATATAAAGCCTGTACCGAGGGGTATGAGGAGCCTCTGACGGGAGGGCGAGGCAGGGGATACCGAGGCACATTTCCAGCCTATATCGGGCGATATATGCGCGGTTTGCTTATTTTTTCGTACATTTACCCCCGAAAACGGAAACCATCCGTAGAAGTTTGAAGATATGAGACCGGAAGATAGAGACGACGACATGACTCCGCAGGACGAAAGCGCGGAACAGCAAGAGCAACAGGAAGAAACGCAGCACTCGGAATACCGCGTGCCCGGCAAGGACGACGAACGGGCCATCCACCACCTCTCGGGGATGTATCAGCACTGGTTCCTCGACTATGCCTCGTATGTGATATTGGAACGTGCCGTGCCGCACATCAACGACGGCCTGAAGCCCGTGCAGCGCCGCATCTTGCACTCGATGAAGCGGCTCGACGACGGGCGCTACAACAAGGTGGCGAATATCGTGGGTCATACGATGCAGTTCCATCCGCATGGCGACGCCTCCATCGGCGACGCGCTGGTGCAGCTGGGACAGAAGGACTTGCTCATCGACTGCCAGGGAAACTGGGGTAACATCCTGACGGGCGACGGGGCGGCGGCACCGCGATACATCGAGGCGCGGCTCTCGAAGTTCGCCCTCGAGACGGTCTTCAATCCGAAGACTACGGTGTGGCAGCTCTCCTACGACGGGAGGAACCGCGAGCCGGTAACGCTACCCATCAAGTTCCCGCTCCTCTTGGCGCAAGGGGTGGAGGGAATCGCAGTCGGACTATCTTCCAAGATATTACCGCATAACTTCAACGAGTTGCTGGACGCGTCGGTAGCCTACCTCCGGGGCGAAGAGTTCGCCCTCTATCCTGACTTCCAGACGGGGGGATACATCGATGTCTCCAAGTATAACGACGGGGAACGTGGAGGCTCAGTCAAGATTCGCGCGAAGATAGGGAAGATAGATAGCAAGACGCTCGTCATCTCCGAGATTCCCTACGGCCGCACGACCTCCTCGGTCATCGACTCCATCCTCAAGGCAAACGATAAAGGGAAGATAAAGATAAAGAAGGTGGACGACAACACGGCGAAGCATGTCGAGATACTGGTACACCTCGCCCCCGGCGTATCGTCCGACAAGACGATCGATGCGCTCTACGCCTTCACGGACTGCGAAGTAAGCGTATCACCCAACTGCTGCGTCATTCAGGACGACAAGCCCCGCTTCTTGACTGTCAGCGATGTCCTCCGGCATTCGGCGGACAACACGTTAGCGCTTCTCCGGCAGGAACTGGAGATAGAGAAGGGCGAGCTATCCGAAGCGTTGTTCTTCGCCTCGCTGGAGAAGATATTTATTGAAGAAAGGATATATAAGGACAAAGAATTCGAGGAGGCAGGGAATATGGATGAGGCAGTCCGACACATCGACCTCCGCCTCGAACCCTTCAAGCCGAGCCTCCTGCGGGCTGTTACCCGCGACGACATCCTCCGCCTGATGGAGATAAAGATGGCACGCATCCTGAAATTCAACTCCCGCAAGAGCGACGAGCAGATAGCTGCCTATCGACAGCAAATCGCCGACATCGACCAGCATCTTGCCCACATCGTAGAATACACCATCGACTGGTTCTTGCACCTGAAAGAGCGGTACGGAGCCCGCTACCCCCGCCAGACGGAGATTCGCAGCTTCGACACCATCGAGGCGACGAAGGTGGCAGAGGCAAACGAGAAGCTGTATATCAACCGCGCTGAGGGCTTCATCGGTACCTCGTTGAAGAAGGATGAGTTCGTGGCGAACTGTTCGGATATCGATGACGTCATTGTCTTCTACCGCAATGGAAGATACAAACTCATGCGCGTCGCCGACAAGATATTCGTTGGGAAAGACATTCTCTACCTCGACATTTTCAAGCGCAACGATACGCGTACCATATATAATGTTATCTATCGGGATGGAAAGCAAGGCATCAACTACATCAAGCGTTTCGCCATCACCGGCATCAGCCGCGATAAGGACTACGACCTCACGAAAGGTACGCCCGACTCCCGCATCCTCTATTTCAGCGCGAATCCCAACGGGGAGGCCGAGACGGTCAAGGTCATCCTCAAGCCGAAGCCCCGTCAGCGCTTGCTCCTCTTCGAGAAGGACTTCCGCTCGGTGCCTATCAAGGGGCGCGGCTCGATGGGGAACATCCTCACAAAGGCCGAAATCCATAAGATAACCCTGAAGCAGAAGGGAGAAAGCACGCTCGGCGGACGGATGGTATGGTTCGACCGCGACGTTCTGCGCCTCAACTACGACGGGCGGGGAGAACTCCTCGGTGAATTCCAGAGCAATGACCAAATATTGGTTATCCTCAAGAACGGCGACTTCTACACCACGTCCTTCGAACTGAGCAATCACTACGAAAGCTCCATCCTCATCATTGAGAAATACGAACCGGAGAAGGTCTGGACTGCCGTCGTCTATGATGCCGACCAGAAGTTCCCGTATATCAAACGCTTCTCCCTCGAAAGCTCTTCGCGCAAGCAGAACTTCGTGGGCGAGAACCCCAAGAGCGAGCTTCTCCTCCTCACGGATGAACGCTATCCTCGCCTCGAACTCGTCTTCGGCGGTGCCGATGCACACCGTCCTGCCCAAATTATCGACGCTGAGGCATTCGCCACGTTCCGCTCCTTCAAGGCGAAGGGCAAACGCTTGACAACCTATAAACTGGAGACAGCAAACGAGTTGGAACCTGCCGAACGTGCTCCCGAGGAGCTGGAAGAGACCGTCCCCGACGAGCAACCGACAGCCGAAACGCCGGATGAGACGCTGACAGACGCAGAACCTGAAGTTAATTCCTCCGACCTTATCGACGAGATAACGGGGCAGATGAAACTTTTCTAATAAGGTTTGCACATGAAACGGTTTGCCTTTCTCCTCCTGCTTATCGTGGGTACATGCGGTCTCAGGGCGCAATCCCCGGATGAGGGAATCCCGAACTCGGTCAATGCCGCGACCCTCGTCGGCGCAGGACGGTATAATATAATGGATACGTATCTTTCCCCCGGCAGCCGGGTTAATTACCAAGGTTGGGCGTTGCGCGTCATGGACGAACGGATGCGGTTCACACGCTTGGCGGATGGACATATCTCACGCCAACATATCTTGCAGATAGACTTTTCGTCGCTCCTGAACCCCGCTGGAACGCTTCGCGAATACGCAGGGTTCATCGACTATACACTGGGCTACCATTACCACTTCCGCCCGGCACCTTCCTTGACGCTGCTCGCGGGCGGCGGACTCCATGCACTCGTGGGCGGCATTTATAACATGCAAAGCTCCAACAATCCCGGCTCTGCCAAAGCCGACCTCGACCTCCGCCTCTCCGGGCTTGCCCTCTACCGTTTCCATATCAAGCGACTCCCGCTGCTGCTCCGCCTCCAGGTGCAGGTACCCTTCGCGGGCATCCTTTTTTCCCCCCACTACGGGCAGTCATACTACGAAATCTTTCAGCTGGGAAACAGTTCGGGCGTAGTCAAGTTTGCTTCTTTCCATAATAAATGGGCGCTACAGACGTTTGCTACCATAGATATTCCCCTGCCACGTCTCACCATCCGCACGGGATTCGCCGGGAGTCTCTATCATTTGAAGGTTAATGGCATTGAAAGCCATCTCAACTCCTGCTACTTCATGCTCGGCATCGTTAAAGAATTTATCACGGTCGGCGGGAAGCGTTCGCGTGCCGGCCTAAATTATCGCAGTGCGTATGAATAACTTTAAGAAAAAGACAGGGCGGTGGCTACTCGGCCTCTGCTTCGCCATCGGCCTGATAGCTTGCGAGGATACTGTGGAGTACACTTCTTCCCCGCGTGAGAACTTCGAGGCTTTATGGCAGATATTAGACGAGAACTATTGTTTCTTCGAGTATAAGGAAGTCGATTGGGACGAAGTGCACGACCGCTACGAGCATCAGATAGTGGATACCATGGACCAATTTGCCCTCTTCGACGTCCTCGGGGATATGTTGGCGGAGCTGAAAGATGGACATACCAATCTAAGTTCGCCCTTTGACATGTCGCGTTATTGGGCTTGGTATGAAGACTATCCGGATAACTTCGACGAGAAAATCCTGGAGAATTACCTCGGAACGGATTACCGCATCGCGGGAGGAATGCGCTATCGGACACTGGCAGACGAGCAGGTGGGGTATATCTATTACCCGAGCTTTTCGAGCGGGGTTGGTGAGACTAACTTGGATTATATCCTCTATCAGTTTAAAGATTGCATGGGCCTAATCATCGATATTCGCAACAATGGAGGCGGAGTCCTGACTTACTCCGACCGCATCGCCGCGCGGTTTATCGAGGGCAGTCTCCTGACTGGCTATATCCAACACAAGACGGGGCCGGGACACGACGAGTTTTCTGAACCCTACGCCCTTACATTGGCTGCAACGGAGGGACATACCCTCTGGTATCGCCCGGTCATCGTCCTGACGAACCGGCAATGTTACAGTTCCGCCAACGATTTCGTACAGGCAATGCGGCTTTTGCCACAGGTGCGCACGATGGGAGATAAAACTGGGGGCGGGAGCGGCTTCCCGTACAATTCGGAATTGCCGAACGGATGGCTCGTGCGCTTCTCCGCCAGTCGCACCCTGGGCGTGGACTATGAGCAATTGGAGTTCGGGATAGAGCCGGACATCCCAATCGCGATGAAGGAAACGGATGCCGACGCCGGAAAAGATACCATTCTCGAAACGGCAATCCAACTCCTGCTCACGGCACAAGGCGACCCGGCACGTTTACCGGCTAAAAAATAACGAGGGAAAGATTTGCCCCGTCGGGAAAAATAACTATCTTTGCCACCCGAAAGCTGCGGCTGTGGTGTAATTGGTAGCCACGCCAGACTTAGGATCTGGTGCTTCACGGCGTAAGGGTTCGAGTCCCTTCAGCCGCACAGATAGAGGGGTGAAAGAGGGTAATCCGGAAGGGTTTCCCTCTTTTTGTTTAAAAGACCGGCAGGCAGGTACAAAAAGACAGGCGGGTAGCTAGAACTACACAGGCGGGTAGCTCCGCCTACACAAGCGGGTTTTGCATAAGCTAAAGAGTTCTTCTTGTCTAATCACAGGAACATTGTCATATATACGGGGAGATAAAGCACATCACGGTCTTTGCGCAAGTCTTTGGTATAGACAAGGTACTTGTGCTTTATCCGTTGAGAAAACCTCCTGCAAAAAGCATCCAATGACGCATGGGTCTTGTAACCGGACGACTTCACTTCTATCGGGCAGACCTTGTCGCCATCGGCAATCAGGAAATCCACCTCGTAATTGTGCTTGCCGCTTTCCGTGGGAAAAGTGTAATAGTAGAGTTCATGGCCTGTTGCCTTGAGCATCTGCGCCACCATATTTTCATACACGTATCCCAAATCCGCGCTCAACTTGTCGCCGAGCAGCTTCTCATAAATAACATTCTCCGTGAATTTCTTGTCCCAGAAAGCAAGGGTAACAAACAGTCCGGTATCACCGACGAACATCTTGTAGCGGCCAGTGTCCTGATGCAAGGCCATGCCTGCGTTTGGGTCGTTCGCATGATGAGCCATGCTTATCACCATGGACTCCTTCATTTCCGAGATGGTTTCAGCCAGACTGTTGGCACGTGCCCCATCAGTGGCACTCCATGTAAGGTAGCGACTGGCATTCCGGTTTAATTCCGCCGGTATCTGGTGGAAAAGCTTAGAAGCGTTACCCGTCGGATCTATCCGATTGAAGTCCTTTTCATAAAGGCTGATGATGGCACGTTTTACTCTGTCCACCTTTGCCATGTTGTTTGTTTCCAAATAAGTTGCAACGGACTGCGGCATTCCCCCGACAAGCGTATATAATCGGAAATCGCGCATGAGCGACCTGTTGGCGGCATCCCCAAGAGATTTCTTTCCTTCAAAGCATTTGGCAAGGAGCGGAACACTCACGGTGTCGCCCAATGCCCACTTGAATTCCTCGTAATCCATCGGGTACATTTCCACCTCCACTTCCTCGCTGGGAATGACAAGAACCTGTTTCAATGTAATCATACCGGTGGTCTTTCACAAGATACTTTATCGCCTGCCGTGCTTTGGGAGCCTGCTGTACCTCGTCGAATATGATGGCGGACTTGCGCTCCTTCAATTCCGTGCCATAAATCATCTGCAAGCGTAAGAAGATGAAATCCAAGTTTGAAACATCATTGAACAAGTTGCGCACTTCGTCCGAACATTCCGCGAAATCAATCAGTATATAGGTTTCATACTCATTGCGGGCGAACTCTTCGGCGATGGTAGACTTTCCGACACGGCGTGCACCTTTTATCAAGATGGCGGTCCTTCCGTCATCCTCCTGCTTCCACTTGAGAAGCTCATTATATATCTTTCTCTTGAAAATCATACGAATAGCATCTGAAAGAAGCTACAAAACTAACGGTTTTATCACAATTCTCAAAATTTGCGCAAAGATTAGTTGCATGAATCTCACTTTTTATTCATCGAGAACCGGCGTGAATCTCAAAATTCAAACTTTATCAGAGTATATATTTCAATAACAAACATAAGTTCAACTATCTACTTTCCATAACTTATCTGTCATCATTTCAAAAAAAATAGGCACTCCGTTTCCGAAATGCCTATTTCATCTTTTTAATGCTCCTTTTCTCTCCTCGCGGAGGTATTCCAGAGCGATAGAACTTTATTTTTCAATTACACTATAATATTACTAACTAATTTGTTAGTTATGAACAATTCGCCCTCACGGGTTACTATATTTTTATGAAGGATGGAGATTTAGCACTCCATCCTTCAATATTTATTGCGCTTTATTTTACGCTTACCTTAACGGCTTCTTCACCATCCACGCTTACGATTGCGATACCTGCCGGTACGCTGATGGTAGCGTTATCAGAAGTGAGGACTTCGTTTGCAACGATCTGGCCAAGGATTGTAGAAACTACTACGTTCTTGCCAGCTGCGTTCTTAACGTTGATTGCACCCTCAGTAGCAATAATCTTAACTTCAGTTGCAGAAACACCTTCGTTTGCAGTCGGAGCGGCAACTTCGTCAATCTGGAACAAGAGAGCGCCTTCTTTGTTAGACCAAGTCAATCTGTCATTCCAAGAAGCAAGATACGGACCAGCAACTACATCGTTAGGAGCACCTACCGTTGCACCTGCTTGACGGATGCGATAGTAACCATCTGCATCGTCGGCTTCAATAATCTGCCACTTGAAGCGGTTGATACCACCCCAGATGTCAGCATTATTATCATCAGCTTCCTTAGCAACATACTTCGTTTCACCCTTAACATCCATTGTCAATGTGTCGCGAGTTTCGTTGATTGTAGCGGCTTTAAACATTACTTTTGTTCTATCGTCATTCCACTGATATACTCTGTCATAATCACCTGTTGCAACATAGTATTTCACAGAATCTGTCGGATTGAACATGTACATTCTTTCTCCATTTGTAGCACCTGTACCTCTTGTGATATAGAATGACGGAACGATAGCATCTTTATCAGTTACGTACAAATAGTAAGTATCAGCTACTTCTTCATTAACTACGATACCATCGCGGTCTTCGTTCATTGTGATATAGTTACCCAAATCACTCAAGAGAGTAACATGACCTTCCTTAGCAGGCCAGCTAACATCTACAGGCTGAGCATCCAAGTAAGTCTTAACTTCGTTCGTAGAAGAGGCAGAAGTATAAATATATTCAGAACCAAAATTGTAGTTAGCCTGGTCAATCCGATTCCAATTATAAACTTCAATACTCTTAGTTCCATTAAACGGAGCAACTACTTGGTTAGAACCACTTGCAATATCATCATTAAATGCAGTATTGCGAGCAATCAACGAAACAGAACCGTCAACATTCTCTTTAATAATAAATTTCAGATTAGAATAATCCATAGGATCATCTGTAGCACTCAACGGTTCAAGTTCCATGCCCGCAGAATGATTATTCTTCAAATAGAAGTTGGTAGCTTCACCATCTACTACATATTGCAAAGCATATACATAAGCAGATACCTTATCACCATCAACTACATCATCGATTGACTGAGTTGTCGTATTATTATAAACGAATACGCGAGAGATAGTAGCAGGACCAGCCTTTACCAACTGCCACTGTGCAGCATCAGCAATATCATTAGCATATTCATCGCTATAATTCAAACGATAATCTGGATAACTTGCTGAACCATCATTCTGGATAGTAGTGTATAACTTATTAGATGTATCATTCTTATCACGAGCAAACGCCAATGTGCGAATTTCACCATTATCAACATTCAAGAAACCAGCATAACGATCTACGTTAGTCAGTTTCGTCAATTCAATAACTACATCGGCATCAGCATCAACAGCTTCTTGCTGTTCTACAGCATAAGTATTAGCACTATGTTTATTTACAGTGTAAGGAACAACATCTTCCAAAACTTCAGATAATGTATAGCGATTTGTTCCTTCACCTTCAGAGAACAACTGAGTCTTGAGAGTCTTACCAGTTTCACGGTTCGTGAATGTTACATAGTTGTCTTCATCAACAGCTGTAATAACATACTGGAAGATAGGATAAACAGTATCAGCAATAGCCAGACCTTTAGCTTCCCAACGGAAACCAGTAGGAGTTTGCCAATTACCATTTACATCAAATTCATCATTACCAACCGTCAAATACTTATTAGCCAAATCACCACCATTTACGAACTTAATCGTATAAACAGCAGGAGTCTTCGTAGTATTCAACAAATCGATACCTTCAACCAACGTAGAAGCTTCCAACTTGAACACATGAGTTCTGTCAAGAACCGTACCTACACTCTGTTCAGCGTTGCGATAAGAAGTAACACCTAAGAATACATCTTCAGCCTTGCTCTGTTCTGTTGTTCCAGCAGCAGTAGCACTCTTCTGATAGTAGAATGTCGGCAAAGAAATTGCATATTCATAACCATCAGTATAGTCGCTTTCTACCTTGAAGCAAGCATTGTTAATCCAGATATCATCACCCTGAGGCTTAGAAGTATTTGTAATGAAGAGGAACTCATTACCCTTATAAGTTTTCAAAGCAAAACCGATACCATTTGCACGACCAGAGTCTGTATTTTCACCAGTTTCCGTCGGGCTAACAGCAATCAAAGTAGATGCCAACCAGTTAATCTCGGAAGGACTAGTTGCATTAGTCTCATTAACCTTGCTGCTATTGAATACTGGGTTTGTAAAGAAATAAGTACCAGAAGGAATGATTAATGCTTGGTCACGGTCATTTCTTGAAACAACATAACCCCTTGCAACTTCATTACCTCTTTCATCATAAAGAACTTCAATACCACTTCCACTTGTCGGGACATCGAATGCCCAAACAACAGCTCCAGCATTGAAGAGGTTACCTTGAACATCTGCAGTAATACCAGATACTTTTTCAGCATCCAAGTTGAAACCACGACCATTATACAAATCATTCAATTCAGTAGCTGCAATGCCTAATTGATTCATGCTATACAATGCTACATTTTTTGTAGCTACAGTACTTAACGGAGTCGTTAAGATATTAGCGAAATCAACATACTTTGCAGCAGAAGCATTATCCCTTAAAGCTTCAATCATTAAAACATTTGCACCTTTGTATTCTACACCATCGCCATCAGATTCTTGACCAAAAGAGAATGTATAATAACCATTATCTTCAGCCCATTCTTTTTTGCCCGTTGTCGAACCTACAGGTACAGTTCCAGCCACAATCAAATGACCATCACCTTTGTCAAAACTCAAAGTATCTCCCGTTTCAACATTTGTAAACATGTAAACCGGATAATCACGAGTATCATTTTTCGGAGTTACAGTTACATTCCAAGCATAGTTGTTAGCATTTGTTTTTTCAACAGAGCTTGAAGTAGTAACAGCTGACGGCGTAGAAACAGTTGCTCCTTCTGCTCTCAAAAAGCCAAAAGAAGCACCATTCTGCTCTAAAATGACAGGACTGCTTACCTCATCCAACTGATCACCTATCGGGAAAGCGATAGGATCAAGCATCTGAGCATAAGCACTACCGCTAAAGACTCCGCCCATCAGCGCAGCCATCGCGAAAATCGTAGAAACTTTCTTGTTCATAATCACTTAATTTAATATTAATAATTTAGTAGTTAATAAAAACTCGTTCTTTATTAGTCCTTTAGTTTGTTGCGTGGCCAGAGAAATGAACGTTTTTTCTGGCCACGTTTTTGGCTATTTTGGGGGTTCCTTTGTCTTGTCCCGAAAATCCCGGATTTCGTACAAGAAAGGGCGCGTAAGTGATAAGAAAACAAGGAAATTGATAAAAAAGAGGCGAGATTGTTTGCAGGTAAAAAAGAAAGGCTTACCTTTGCGTTCGTAATGGCCAGAAAAAACGTTCGCTTTTTTCTGGCCATCCTTTTTTGTGCCTAACGCCATCAATATTAGCCCTATACATATAATAATATATAGGCAAAAAGTACGGACTCTTCAAATTGGCCAATGCATTCCGCCGCGTTAGGCTAAGTACATATCTCTCAATTTGTTTTGAAGCAAAAGAAACTCAATAGCAAGGCATAATTCTGGCCCTGCCGAAGCATACTTATATTCCCCTTGATGCATTCTTAAAACTAAGACTTAGTTTATAAAAACAAAGCCTTTGTTTTCAAAAACCAAAGCTTAGTTTATAAAAACGAAAGCTTAGTTTTAAGTATTCCTTAGAAGAAAGATAAGTATTAGCCGCGCCAAATATAGTTTTTCTGGCCAAGAAAAATAGGTTTGGGAGGCGAGAAAACGCCAGAGGGAATAGAGGAAGGGGGAAATTCATTGGTATCCCAATCCCGCGCGGAGCCGGGATTATCAATAGCCGTAGGTTTTAACCTATGGTCTCCAAGATGAACGCATTATCACACACATACATACCGTAGGTTAAAACCTACGGCTATTTATGGCCCGATGCATGGCATCGAGCCGGGATTGACAATCAGAAGAGGGGGTGGGTGGACTTGATCAACAGAGTGAACTTTTAGTTACCTCTTTTAGAATCCGTCAATTTAAGTATCAGCTTGTATACTCCTGTGGAAGGATTCTCGAATTCTTTCAGGTGCATTGCCCTTTCAATTGCTATCTCAGTCTTGTCTTTCAAGAATGCCTTTTGCGTATCAGAAAAAGAAGCCTTGTTGTAACTTTTCCAGACAGACGCGCTATTTTTCAACTCTTTGATGATAGAATCTGCATGAATCGCTGACTTATGGTCTTTCGCGTGAAGCAACAACCAAAGCTCAAAGGAAGGGTTGCTTAACAGCAACTCGGCCTTGCATTCACGCAATTTTGCGTTGATGGCTTCCACATCCATGTCATACAGATATGCCTGAACGTTGTCATGCGGAGAAATCTTAAGCTCACGTACTCTATTTTCGACAAGAGACGGAGTTATTTTGCTTCCCTCGACACGAGATATGACCCTTATGGGCGACTTGAACCATTTCTTTAGCAGCGTTACATAATTCTCCTCAGTCTCTCCCTCGCAGATGACGAGGATGACTTTCCGCATTTGCCGAGACAAAGTTTTTTCTCTTTTACTTTTCATAATCATCCCTCCAATATCTGCTTGATGCTCTCAACAGAGGAATCGACATATGGCACAGCGTCAAAACGGCCTTGTATGTATCCTTTCTCTGCATCCATATTTTCACGGAAGTCCTTGAAGTCATATAAGGAATAGACACTGGTAGCCCCTTGTTCAGACTTGTTTACAAACACTATCTGGTCGCGCCTCAGTCTTTTGACATCTATCAGGTTCGTGTTGTGTGAGGTGAACAACAACTGACTGTTTGGAGAGGCGTGTATCAGATCAAGTATGAAATCGGCCAAACGAGTGTGAAGCCCCATGTCAAACTCATCCATCATAATGCTCTTCTTGTTCTTGACCACATCAAGCAGACGGATAAGAATCTGGAACAATTTCCGTGTGCCATTAGACTCCTCCATATCCAAATCAAACATTACGTCGCTTTGGTTACGATGTACCGTTTTAAAACGAAGTACATCCACCAACTTGAAAGACAATTCCGTCTGGCCAGCCATAGGAAGGACGGGAGCCGGTACTTGTTCTTTACGGACTTCTATGTCCGTTATGTCCGTATCGCATATTTCAAGTGCCTTGAGGATTACCTTCTTGTACATTTTGAAGCTGTCAAGCACTATCAAGTCGTTCACATTTACAAGGCCCAGCAAAAACTGGTTCAAGAAATACCTGTAGAGTTTCTGTGCCACATCCCTGTTCATGGAACTGGCACGGCTTAGGAAAAGGTTTTTGTTACTTGTATTGAGCGCAACATCCATCGGCTTGGCTACAATACCAGAGCCAAAACTGTACTTCCCGTCTGCTTCACGCACAAATACTTTCGCACGTCTACCCACAGGATAGTGATACAGGCTCTCACGCACAATCTTCTCACGTGTGAGTTCAAAGGAATATTCATATTCTACATTCTCACAAACAAAGTCGATAAGGAACTGGCTGGGTTTGTTTTCAAATCCATCGAACTTAAATGGCTCAAAATTGAAGGTCATACCCTCATTATACAAATGCGACCCAAGAATCAATTGACAGCAAAACGCAATGGCTTTCAAAATGTTCGACTTGCCCGACGCATTCGGTCCAAAAAGACCGATAGTCTTAAGTACAGGCACACCATTCCATTTCATGACATTGTAAGACAAATCCCTGGCAAGCATTGTATTGATATTTGCCGCCCTAAAATCAATCCTTATCCTGTCTTTGATGGAAAAGAAATTCTCCAATTCGATTTTAAGTATCATCTTATGGCCGTTTTTGCAATTTTACTGCAAAAGTAGGCATTAAATTTAATATAGCGATAAACAAGGAATAGTTTTCTAGTTCCAAAACCGTTAAATCAGGAAAAGACATATTGCCCGAATCCTCCCTGCAAAGTACTGCAATCCCATGCCGAAAGTACTACAGTACTTTGCAAGGAATACTCGAGTACTCTCGGCATAGGACTGAACATATCTATCTCTCCGGAATCAACTCAAAACTATACCCTTCCGCCACCAGCCACTCAATCGCCTTTGGCAAAGCCCACCGGAGATTTTTCTCCGCCTTCAACGAATCGTGAAAGACAATGATGGAGCCGTTTCGCGTATAGCGACGAACATTGGCAAGCACATCCTCAGGCGAAAGCGTCTTGTTATAGTCGCGCGTAACGACATCCCACATCACGATGCGGTATTTCCGACTAAGGAAAAGCGTTTGCGGGAGGCGCATGTGGCCGTGAGGCGGACGGAAGAGGGTGGAAGGGATTAGGGAAGCGGCCTGCTCGACGTTGCGAAGGTAGTTGCGCGTCCAGTAGCGCAAACCTTGGATATGATTAAAGGTATGATTGCCCACACGATGTCCCCGTTCGACGACCATCCGGAAAACCTCGGGGTGTTTGCGGACATTATCGCCTACCATGAAGAAAGTAGCCTTCACGCCATAGCTATCCAAAACATCAAGAACCCAAGGCGTAACTTCAGGAATCGGTCCGTCGTCGAAAGTCAGGTAAATACATTTGGGAGATGCGGGAAGACGCCAGAGAGAATGAGGGAAAAGGAGGCGATAAAAGGTGGGAGGTTGTTCGATAAACATAACATCTGTAAAAAGATGCATAGCCCGGCATTTCAATGCCGGGGAACGCGAAGGTTATTTTCCTCACAGAACCCCGGCAATGAATCGCCGGGCTATGCATAAATGATAAATCATTGTTCTTCCGGCATCAACGACTGGAACGCCATGCGGTAATTGTCAAACTCCTCGCGGTACTTCTTGAAGAATTCCGGATTATGCTTGTCGCTCACCCGCATGATTTCCTGAAGGACAGCCAGATTCTCGTACACCTCGCTGGAGACGGAAAGGAATTGCGTCGGAGTAAGACGGAAGAACCAGTTGAGGTTGCGCATCGCATCGTCGGCAATTAATCCGTAAAGGTGTTCGGCTTTCTCGTTCTGCTCGAGCGTATAATAGAACTCTGCGATAGACAGGGCGTAATAATCGACGGGGACATTCTCCGGCGGGAGCACTTCCATGCACTTGTCAAGCACCTTTAACGCCTTGTCCTTCTTACCTTCATTAATTAAGGCAGCCGCTAACTTGCCGAAGAGGACAGTCCGGTAAGTCTTACACATCCTCAACACGTTCTCATCGAGATAAACGCCCGGTTTATCGACGCCACCCCAGCGGAACTTGTTCATCAGGTTGTCGTACATCTTCTCGGTATTCAGCGATTTCGTTGTGCCGGAAGTCTTCATCGGGACAATCTGGTAGGCAAGACCGGTCTGCTGGAAGTACGGGTCAAGTTTCACGAATTGCTCAGGACTAACGGTGATGGCGTAATACATTGGACGCTGCCAGTTATTCGTTTGAAGCATATCCAAGATAATCAATTCATGCTTGCCTAAATAATCCTTCCCCTTGAGATCGATAGTCATCTGTCGGTTAAAGATAGGGATGTCGGCCTCCTTCAGCGCAGGACTGTTGAGGACGGCAGCGGAATCGACCGTATAAGTCAAAGTCTGGGACGGGATATAATCCAATTCCTGGTCGATACCCGGAACACGCTTGAACTTCGGATCGTTGCTACGAACGAAATCCAATGCAGTCTTGAGTTCGACAGGTTTGTCCGTAATAGGAAGGATATAAGCAGCGTCGCGCGTACCCTGAACGTAGTCGGCATAGTTCCACGAGATAGGTAAGGCATCTGAGTCGTATGCCTGCTTTTTCATCTGATTGATATACCAATCCGTTTGTAAATAGCTGGTGTTGCAGACACGGACATCAGTACGGATGCCCTCCACCTCTTGCGCATACCAAAGCGGGAAGGTATCGTTATCGCCGTTAGTAAAGATTACTGCGTTCGGTTCGCATGATTCCAGATAGTTGGCACCGAAATCACGGGCTACGGTACGTCCCGAGCGGTCGTGGTCATCCCAATTCTGTGCCCCCATCTGCATCGGAACGAAGAGACAAGCAATTGTAGCGATAGAAGACGCTACCACCGTAGGCAGTTTGGCATATCGCTCCAATGCCTTGGCTATGGCCGCAACACCAAAGCCTATCCAAATACAGAAGGCATAGAAAGAACCGGCGTAGGCATAATCTCGCTCACGCGGTTGATAGGGCGTCTGGTTCAAATACAAGACAATGGCGATACCGGTCATGAAAAAGAGGAAGAATGTAATCCAAAAACTCTGGATGCCTTTCTCTCCGGAATAAGCCTGATAAACCAATCCCAAGATACCCAAGAGAAGCGGCAGCATGTAGTAAACATTATGCCCCTTGTTATCTGCTATCTCGGAAGGCATGTTATCTTGAGGACCAACCATAGCTTCGTCAATCGCCTTGATACCCGTTATCCAATTCCCATGCGTAATCTCTCCATGACCTTGGATGTCGTTCTGACGACCCGAGAAGTTCCACATGAAATAACGCCAATACATGAAGTTCAGCTGGTAAGTAAAAAAGAAACGGAGGTTCTCGGCAAAAGTAGGCTTAATCACCGTCTTTGTTTCCCCACAGTTAGAGAATTTCACCGGTTCCCCTTTGATATTTGCCCATTCCTTATACGCATTGACGTGATTAGGATCACTACTGTACATGCGAGGGAAAAGCATATTCAGTTCATCGACGAACTCGTAATCAGTTTCATGACGGGAAATGTAATACTTATCTTTCTCGCTCGCATCCTTCTTGATTACACGTGTCCAAGTCGGCGCACCCTCTTTGGAGACCGGGGCACAGTTGTTTCCTTCTTGTACACGCTTCACCTCCGAGACGTAAGTCTGCCCGTAGAGAAGCGGAGTCTTTCCATATTGCTCACGAGCCAAATATGTACGCAGAGTAAAAATATCGCTTGGCGCATTCTGATTCATAGGCGTATCAGCCGTAGCTCGTATCAATGTCAAAGCATAGGATGAATAGCCCACAACCACAACCATCAGGCAGACCAAGATGGTATTCAGCATCTTCAGATTCAAGTCTTTCTTCCAATAAAGGAAGGTTGCCAAGGCTATCGTCAAGACGGCAGCCACGACATATCCGCTTCCAATGAATGGAATACCAATCAATACGACTGACAATAAGAATGAAATCCTCAAACACATAGGGCGAATCTCATCCCGCATCGTCTCGTAAATAGACCATATTAATACAGCAACCAAAACGATAGCATATACAAATACGCCTGTATTATAGGGCATTCCAAGAACATTGACGAAGAACAGCTCGAAGTATCCGCAGATTTCCACCAAGCCTTGCACAACTCCGTACATCATCAAGGCGATGATGACAAAGGAAATGAACAAAGCGCCAATCGTTCCCTTCATAGTCGGATGCTCACATTTCTTATAATAGTAAACCAGCACGATAGCCGGGATACACAACAAATTCAGCAGATGGACTCCGATACTAAGTCCCATCAGGTAGGCAATCAAGACAATCCAGCGGTCGGCATGTGGTTGATCCGCTACTTCTTCCCACTTTAGAATCAACCAGAATACAACGGCTGTAAACAAGGAAGAATATGCGTAAACCTCACCTTCTACAGCACTGAACCAGAACGTATCGCTGAACGTATAAGCCAGCGCACCCACTAATCCCGAACCGAGAATGGTTATCATCTGTCCCATACTCATCTCTGCATCGTTCTTCACCATGATGCGCCGAGCCAGATGCGTTATGCTCCAAAAGAGGAACAATATCGTCAGACCGCTGAAAAGCGCAGACATCGTGTTCACCATCACCGCTACTTTGGATGGATCAGATGCAAATTGAGTAAACAAATTAGCGGTAAGCATGAAGAACGGTGCTCCGGGCGGATGCCCCACTTCCAACTTATAAGCCGAAGAAATAAACTCGCCGCAGTCCCAAAAACTTGCGGTCGGTTCCATTGTCATCAAATAAACGGATGAGGCGGCTAAGCAGACGAGCCAACCCAATACGTTGTTGAACAGTTTATATTTTCCCATTCGAATGATATAATTTATGAATACGAGGTGCAAAGGTAAACATTTGGCGCATTCGCAAGCTACTTCACAACCATAATCTTTGTTACAACACTTTCTTTCGCATCCGGCGTAGCGGCAAGGACAAGGTAAACTCCTGTTGCGACACGCCTACCTTGAGCATTTCGGCAATCCCAAGTAAGTTGTCCACCGATACACGTTGAGCGATAGATCAAATTACCGGCAAGGTCGGTAATCTTTACTTCCGACTGGTCCATCAGACCGGTAATGATGACTTTATCATCGAAGTCCGGACGGACAGGATTCGGATAGGCATGAACAGAAGAATAATCTTCGCTGCCTTCGGTAGCATCTCCCTGATAGGAAATAATGCCTTTGTCCGTACCGATAAAGACTTCTCCGGTCTGGGGATGGATGGCGATGCTTTGAATGCAATCCGAGAACAAGGGCGAATTTTCTGTCGTGAAGTTCTCCAAAACTTCCGTTCCGTCCTCACTAACCAAGAAGACGCCGGAGTTTTGTGTCCCAATCCATTTCCGATTACCTCCGTCCACGGCAATGCAATTCACCCGCTCGCCATTCAAAAGGTAGTCTGATTCGTCAAAGAGGACGATGCGATTGAAGCGATAACCATCCGAGGTATTATATCCGATTACCGGTCCGATATTCGTCCCGACCCACAAACTCCCCATCTTATCCTCAGCTATACAATAGAACTCACTGGCAGAAAGGGCTTCGCCTTGGGTGCTTACTAAGGTGGAATAGAGATTATAAGTGTCATCAGACGCATCCAATGTCCCGTTATTATTCATAACAAAAATACCGGCATTACTTGCTCGCGGAATATTTGCGACCAATAATCCATTGCTTAAGAAAAGAAGACTACCCGTAGTAGGACTATTACTTATTGGTAAATCACGTAAAGTAACCCAATTCCCATCGGATTGCAAAACCTGAATTACTTCGTTTACACCAGCACTAACCGTCCAAAGATTACCAGCAGCATCAAAATCCAACCCGCTCACGCGGACATAATGGCGAGGATAAGGCTGGGGTTTGCCATCATCGGGCACTACGTATTGCAAAGGACTATTATCGTTATTATACATCGTTTGGAACTCCATTCCACGAAACTCAAATAATCCCTCACCATAAGATGCAATAAAATAATGGCTTGTATCTACAGGATCAACTGCTACACACAGAAAATCACGGCAGAAATCTATTCCCGCCTTCGAAGCCAGCGACGAATCATCCAAGTTCGCCCACACCCCATCTTTGTATCGCATGAAGGTAGCCGGATTATTCTCGCGGTCCATCCATCGGCCGCCCCCGGTTACTAATAATTGTCCCTCAACAAAATCCATGAAATAAGGCATATTGCGTTTCGGTCCGTCGATAGTAGTCTTTTCCAATATCCGGGTATAAGCCGAACCGTTCTTCTGGATTCCAAGGATGCCCCCTGCGGCATTAGCTATCCAATAAGCATTGTCTTTCAAGGTAGAGACATCCTGGATGGTACTCAATCCCGTGATTTGGTCGGGTGTATTAAGGGAGGAAGCGATGTAAACCTTCCCATTCGTATAGGCTAAAAGTTTGCCACTCTCTACCTTCATACCCTTGATGCCAGCATCATTTATCCACTTCCGGCTACTTCCTTCCGCTTGATAATAAACGCCATCCCCCGAAATAACATAGCAAAGCGTATTCTGGAAAGCTACAATATCCTGTACCACCTCTGCGGAATAGTCTGTCCAATTCGCCGCATCCAGCAGATTATCGTTCAGAGAACCCCGCCGTATGCCTTGCTCCGTGGCAGCATAGAGGTAATTATTCAAGACACAACAGCTCGAAACATTCCCGATGCGATAGGTATCAGCCACTTCTTTCTTCTGCATATTCACGACCATGATGCCAAATTGCGAGGCGAGATAAGCATATTCCCCATCGAATGTAATCGCGTTTACGGTCTTATCCTGCACCACCGTACTATTTTTCAGGAACGGTAGATTGTAGATTCCGTCCTCTCCCCATAAGTCGATGTTCCCGTTATCATAGACGATAAGCAGGGTATTCACGTCTGCATTATAACCCAACTGGGTGATTGAGACATCGCTCAACCCATTCAACTTCGAATAAGTCTGCACACTTTGGTCTTCCTTATTATAGGAATAGAGCGAGCCATCGGCCACGGCAAAGACATTGTTGTTGGCCTCGGCCACCAGCGTCGTATTGTAGTAAGCCAAGTAACTCTTCCACTTCCAATCCTGGGCATATAGGGTAGTCTGGAAGAAAACTACGAGTAACAGGATATAAATATAGGTTTTACGCATCGCAAACATCATCTTTTATGTAAGAAATCCGCCAGTTTCTGCACCGCCCTTGCCCGGTGGCTTATCCGGTTCTTCTCTTCGCTGCCCATCTCGGCAAAGGTTTCGGCATATCCTTCAGGGACAAAGACGGGGTCGTAACCGAAGCCCGCCGTCCCGCGACGCTCCGTCAAGATGGTACCGCAGACTATCCCCTCGAAGGTATATTCCCGTCCTTCAAGGAGCAAAGCTACGACCGTCCGGAACTGCGCCTGCCGATTCGTCTTCCCCTCCAGTTCCTTTAAGAGCTTTCGCATATTGGCTTCCGAGTCGTGTCCCAGCCCAGCGTATCGCGCAGAAAAGACTCCGGGAGCGCCTCCAAGGGCTTCTACCTCCAGTCCCGTATCGTCAGCAAAGCAGTCATAACCGAATTTATCCTTCACATAGCGAGCTTTCTGTAAGGCATTTCCCTCCAACGTGTCAGCCGTTTCGGGTATATCGTCGATGCATCCTATCTCTTTCAAGCTGGCGATACGAAAACTACCGCCGAGGATGTCGCGCACTTCCTCCAACTTATGCAAATTATTCGTGGCAAATACTAAAGTCTTCATTCCTTCGTTTCCTATTTTAGAGTTTATATTCACTGCAAAAGTACAGATTTTATGGACAGGAGAAACATCCGTTATCTATTGTTTTCGTTGGCCTCGGCCTTCTATGTCGCCCTTGCCTTCACCTCGGCAGACTTTCTGATGATGCCCTTCCACACGCTCCGCGACATCGTCATCGTCGGGATGCAATGGGCGGTACTCTTCGTGGCGCTTAGTTTCCTGATGCTTGCGCTGGCTTCGCACCGGTTGCTTTACGCGCTGATCTTCCCGCCACTTGTCCTCCTCAGCTCCGTCTTGGCTTATTTCCGGCTGACGATGAACGCCGTGCTGACCCCTATGTTGCTCGATGTTACCTTCGATAACGACCTGCGGACGTCGGCCGATATGGTTACTCCCGTCCTTATCTTAGTCGTCCTTGCATCGACAATAATTGCCATCCTCTTCGCCCGTTATCGTTGGAAACGGATAGAAGCACTCCGCGCGGCGATAGCGTTCTTGGCCGGATGCGCCTTGCTCTGCGGTATGTTGCAGGTCGATGCATTTGAACGTCCCATATCAGAACGGATTCCTTTCAATATTTATTATACAGCCGAGAAATATTTTGAAGAGAAAGAAGCCTTGACCCAAGAACGGGCAGACCTGAGTCAAGGGGCTGTCTGCCGGACGGATTCCGCCTTGGTCGTCCTGGTCATCGGCGAATCTCTGCGTCCCGATCATCTAAGTATCAATGGCTATGAACGTAATACGACACCCCGATTGGCGAAAGAAGACGTGATTTCCTTTCCGTCCATCTATACCGAGCAGACCTATACAATGCGGAGTATCCCCCATCTTCTGACCCGGGCAGATAGCTCGGACTATGAGCGTGCCTACCGCGAGAAATCTTTTATACATATATATAATAGTTGCGGCTATACCTCATGGTGGCTGGCAAACCAAGAAGCGTCGAGCACGTTTGTCTCTTTCATGCACGAATGTGATACCCTGAAGAGCGTCAATATCGAGAAATCCGCCTATACCTACGACAAGTGGCTCGATGCGGATTTGCTCCCGCTCTTCGACCAAGCACTGGCTGCTCCCGGCGCTCGCAAGCTCATCATCCTGCATACCATCGGTTCGCATTGGTGGTACAACTCCCATTTCACACCGGAGTTCGCACCTTTCCAACCCATCGTCCAAAGTCGCGTCATCTCTTCATGTACGGATGAAGAGATACGGAACTCCTACGACAACACCATCGTCTATACCGATTATTTCCTCAGCCTGCTTATCCAACGGCTCAAACCTCGGAACGCTATTCTCATCTACCAATCCGACCACGGCGAAGCCTTAGGCGAGAACGGCGTTTACCTCCACGCTGCCGAGACTCCCGAAGCACACCGCGCAGCCTGTTTCATCTATATGTCCCCAGCCTATCAAAAGGCGCACCCCGATGTTTACCCGAATGCCAAACGCAATAGCCGGACTCCCTACCGTACCGACCATCTGTTCCACACGATGCTCGACGCAGGCTCCATTGAGACGCCTTATCGGAACGAATCGCTGAGTCTCCTCAAATAGGCCGATTTCTCGTGTGTCCCCGACGACACCCTCGTGTGTCCCCAACGAGGGTCTCGTTTGTCCCCAACGAGGTAGTCGTGTGTCCCCGACGAGAATTTTGCGTAAATTTGCAATCGTAATCCATAAATTCATCTATCATGAAAAATCGAAGAATATGCAAGCTGATTCTTTCTGGAATCATCGGAGGCATCCTGCCTCTCGCCGCCCAATGGCATCGGGAACCGACCCCAAACGACACACTGCAATCGGTAAGAATATTAAACGACGGACGAGTAGCACTTAGCATTTATGCACCCCATGCCCAAGATGTCCGAGTTTCGGGCGACTTTCCCCCACAGAAAGCTACACGGGCAGAATCGGGCGTATGGACCGCCATCGTGCCCGACATAAAGGACGGACTATATCGGTATAGTTTCACCGTGGACGGAGTAAATGTTTACGACCCGGTAGCACCTACCGCTTCCGAGACACGGGCGATTATGCAAAAATCCGCTGGGGATGATTTCTTTGCCGTAAAAAACGTTCCTCATGGAGCCGTGGCGCAACGGTACTATTATTCCCAAACTCTGAAAACCACACGGCGTATGCACGTCTGGACACCGGCCGGCTACGAGAAAGGCACAGAGAAATTGCCCGTTCTTTACCTGATTCACGGTGGAGGCGATACCGATAACGCCTGGCCAACCATCGGAAGCGCCGGATTTATCTTGGACAATCTTTTGGCAGAGGGGAAAATAGAGCCGATGATTGTTGTCATGCCAAACGGGACAATACATACGTCTTCGCTGGAAGGAGAAGTTCCACTCTTTGCCCAAGACTTGATGAACGACATTATCCCTTATATAGAAAGCAACTATCGGGTGCTGGCAGACAAAGACCATCGCGCCTTGGCAGGACTTTCCATGGGCGGTTTGGAAACGCTGGAAGCTGGATTGAATAATTTCCGCGAGTTCGGATATCTGTGGGTGCTTAGTTCCGGATGGTTTGCCGACAACAAAGCATACTACCAAGAACGAGGTGCATACCTGAAAAAGATAGCCGACGAACTGAACAAAACGGTTAAGATTCTGGCCTTCACACAAGGCGGACCGGAAGATATCGCCTATAAGAACTGCCACGAAATGCTGAAGCTATTCGACGCAGCAGGCATCCGTTACGAATATAGCGAAATGCCCGGAGGACATAGCTGGTATGTCTGGCGGCACGACCTCTATAATTTAGCTTCCCGGCTTTTCAAATAATCATCCTATAAAATAGAACGCAATATGAAGAAATCAATCCTCTTATCGTTGGCGCTTTGTGGCGCAATGTCTCTCCCCGTTCAGGCTCAATCAGAATACGAGAATCCTAACTGGAAGGAAAGCGAGACCAAGATGGCAACAGCCCAAGTGCTGACACTCGAAAAGACCACTCCGCGAATCATGTATTTCCACGATGTGAACTATGTCAGCCGCCACGGGCTCGACCTCAAGCTACAGATTTTACGTCCCGAGGGGAAACCCGGAGAGATGAAAAAGTTGCCGTGCATCGTGTTCATTCCCGGCTCGGCATGGTTCAAACAAAATGTCTATTTCAACTTGCCGACCTTCGCTAAATTTGCTGAGCGAGGGTATGTCATTGCCTTGGTAGAATATACGCATTCGGAAGTAGCGCCTTTCCCAGCGCCCCTGCAGGATGTAAAAACGGCTATCCGATTCATGCGCAAAGAAGCGGAACGCTATGGCGTGGATGTGAATAATCTGTTCGTCTGGGGAGACTCTTCGGGTGGACACATGTCATTGATGAGTGTCTTAACGGCAGACCAACCAGCTTTTGATACCGATGTCTATGGCGAATATCCCATCTCCGTCAATGCTTGCATCGCCTATTATCCGGTAACTGATATTAAAAACATCCATATCGACCCTAATTCCACCAGCACCGGCAAAAGCGATTCGCCGGAAGGGATGCTTTTAGGGAAAGTAGATATCGATTCTCATAAACCAGAAGCGGATGCCGCCAGCCCAGTAACCTACGTCAGCCGGGAGAAACCCATCCCGCCTATCATGATTGCTACGGGGACTTGCGACCACGTCCTTCCTTTCAGCCAAAGTGAAATTATGGTTGATGCATTAGAGAAAGCGGAGAAAGAGCATGTCTATTACGTGTTGAAAGGGGCTGATCACGGGTCGTGGGAATTCTGGTCTCCGAAAATGTTAGACCTCGTAGACCAATTTATCCAAAAATACATCCGATAATTCTACCTACCGTATCAAACGAAAAAGAGGAATGAAGTTTCCAAGCTTCATTCCTCTTGCTTTATACCTTATGTCTTTATCGGGTCGAACCCTTCTCCGTAAACACCTCGGGTTGGCGTTTGGGAAATAAAAGCTCGCGGGTCGATGCTCTTGATAAAGCGGAAAATATTCACGGATTCCGACTTCCGGACAAGAACCAGCAGGACTTTGACGGGCTTCTTCGTGTATCCTCCGTGCCCATCGAGTATCGTGCAACTGCGGTCCATGTCATGAATGACCCTATCGACAATCTCCTCATACTTTTCCGAGATGATGAAGAATTGAACCGACTCGCGATTGCCATTTACAATCTGGTCGATCATATAATTGCTGACTACCATCTCGACAAAAGCGAACACAATCTTCGTTACATCGTGGAAAAGGAAGTAAGACGAACCGATGATGAAGAAATCGAGCATCAACATCGCCCTTCCGATGGAGATGTTCTTGTACTTCGTGATAATCATCCCGATGATATCCGTCCCGCCGGTACTTCCGTTGGATGCGAATATCATTCCGAGGCCACTACCACAAAGCGCACCACCGATAATAATCGACATGAAGGGCTCGCCGTCGATTATCGGTCCGTCCAAGACTGTCTCGAAGAGCGAGAGGGAGCCTGAAAGGGCGAATACGCCGAATATCGTCTTAATCAAAAAGCGCAGCCCCAAGACTTTCAGTGCTACACCCAACAAAAAGATGTTGATAACGAAGTAGGACACCGAGACCGGTATCGTCTCCCCCGTAGCAAAGAATATCAAGGCGCAAAGACCGCTCAACCCACCGGTAACGATTTCGTTGGAAAGGATAAATCCGTTGAAAGCGAAACCGTAGAGCAACGTACCACACAGGATGAAGAAATAATCCCGTATCTCGTATTGAGCAAGCCGACGTTTGAACTCATTCATAGCTCATCAACCGATTACAATGTTCACAATCTTCTTCGGCACGACGATAACTTTCTTGACGCTCTTGCCTGCCATCCATTTCGCTGAGTTTTCGTGGATGATAGCCGCCTGCTCGACCTCTTCCTTGGGCATATCGGCCGGCAATTCGAGGTTATAGCGCACTTTCCCATTGAATGAAATGGCGTAAACAGCGGTGTTCTCCTTCAAATAGTCCTCATTGTAGGTTGGCCAGGGGGCATCGCAGACCGTTGTCTCGTGTCCCAGCGTATGCCACAGCTCTTCGGCGACGTGCGGAGCGAAAGGCGCAAGGACAATTATCAGCTGCTCCAGGATAGCACGCTTGTTGCATTTCAGCGAAGTCAGTTCGTTCACGCAAATCATGAAGGCACTGATGGAAGTATTGTAGGAGAAGTTCTCAATATCCTGCGTTACTTTTTTGATCAGCTTGTGGAGGGCCTTCAATTCCTCTGCTGTCGGTTCGCCATCCGTTACCTGCCACCCGTCTTTGCCATAGAACAACGCCCAAAGCTTCTTCAAGAAGCGATGAACACCATCGATTCCGTTGGTATCCCACGGCTTCGACTGCTCGATAGGCCCGAGGAACATTTCATAGAGTCTCAAGGTATCGGCGCCATATTTTTCAACGATGACATCCGGGTTCACGACGTTAAACATCGACTTTGACATCTTCTCGACAGCCCATCCGCAGACGTATTTCCCATCTTCCAGGATGAATTCAGCATCTTTATACTCCGGACGCCAGTTTCTGAAGGCTTCAATATCCAATATATCGTTCGAAACTATATTTACATCGACATGCAAAGGCGTTACCTCGTACCCCTCTTTCAGGTTTAACGAAACGAAAGTATTGGTATCCTTGATACGATAGACGAAATTCGACCTTCCCTGAATCATTCCTTGGTTGATCAACTTCTGAAACGGTTCTTCCTTGACACTGATTCCTAAGTCGAAGAGGAATTTGTTCCAGAACCGAGAGTATATCAAGTGCCCCGTAGCATGTTCCGTCCCGCCGACATACAGATCGACATTCTGCCAATACGCATCCGCTTCCTTCGAAACCAGCGCCTCGTCGTTGTGCGGGTCCATATAGCGCAGGTAATAGGCGCTCGAGCCGGCAAAGCCCGGCATGGTGTTCAATTCAAGCGGGAATACGGTCGTATTATCTATCAATGTATTATCGACTACCTCGCCTTTTGCCACATCCCAGGCCCATTTCGTCGCGTGGCCAAGGGGTGGTTCGCCGCTTTCGGTGGGTAAAAACTTGGCTACCTCCGGTAATTCGAGCGGGAGCTTCTTTTCGTCGATCATATAAGGCATTCCGTCCTTGTAATACACGGGGAACGGTTCGCCCCAATACCGCTGACGGCTGAAGATGGCATCCCGCAGGCGGTAATTCACCTTCACGCGTCCCAAGTTGTGCTCTTTCACATATTTCTTAGTGGCTGCGATGGCCTCTTTGATGCTTAGCCCGTTCAGATTCAAACTGCAATAGGGCTCGACACCTTCTCGCGGCGAATTGCAGACGATTCCTTCCTTCGCATCGAAGCTTTCCTCCGATACATCGCACCCTTCGACGAGCGGAACGATGGGCAACCCGAAATGTTTAGCAAATGCATAGTCGCGGCTGTCGTGTGCCGGAACTGCCATGATGGCTCCCGTCCCGTAGCCTGCCAATACATAATCGCTAACCCAGATTGGCACCGCGTCGCCCGTAAACGGATTGATGGCATAGGCCCCTGTGAACACGCCGGTTACTTTCCTATCCGCGATACGCTCCCTCTCGGTGCGTTTCTTCGTTCTGTCCAGATAGGCTTCTACCTCTGCGCGCTGTGCTTCGGTCGTTACCTGGGCGACAAGCTCGCTCTCGGGCGCGAGAACCATGAATGTTACACCAAACATCGTGTCTGCGCGTGTCGTGAAGATGGTAAACTCCAAATCACTATCCTTGACGCGGAAACGAACCTCCGTTCCTTCCGAGCGACCTATCCAATTGCGCTGCGTTTCCTTCAACGAATCGGTCCAATCTACCGTCTCGAGCCCGTCGAGCAGCCTTTGCGCGTAGGCAGAGACCCTCAAGCACCATTGGCGCATCTTTTTCTGCACCACAGGATAGCCTCCGCGGGCGGAAACACCTTCTATCACCTCGTCATTCGCCAAGACGGTACCTAATTGGGGGCACCAATTCACCATCGTCTCTCCCAGATAAGCGATGCGGTAGTTCATCAATGTCTCCTGCTGTTGTTTTTCGCCCATGGCGTTCCATTCCTCGGCAGTAAAGCTCATTTCTTCCGAGCAGGCAGCATCTAAGCCTTCCGTCCCGTGCTTCTGCAGGTGCTCGACAAGCTCTGCCACCGGCCGGGCCTGCCCCTGCGCGTTGTCATAGTAGCTGTTGAACATTTTTTGGAAAGCCCACTGGGTCCAATGGTAATATTTCGGGTCGCAAGTGCGTACTTCGCGGTCCCAATCGAAGCAAAATCCGATTTTATCCAGCTGTTCGCGGTAGCGGTTGATATTTTTGACGGTCGTAATGGCCGGATGCTGCCCCGTCTGGATGGCATACTGCTCGGCCGGGAGCCCATACGCGTCGTAACCCATAGGATGCAAGACGTTGAAGCCCCTCAGCCGCTTGTAGCGGGCATATATATCCGACGCGATATAGCCCAACGGATGCCCTACGTGCAATCCCGCGCCCGAAGGATAGGGAAACATATCCAAGACATAATATTTCGGCCGTGCCGGATTCTCTTTCACCCGGTAAACCTCGTTGGCGATCCAGTATTCGCGCCATTTTTTCTCAATTTCTCTGAAATTGTAATCCATAATCGTATGATGTTTATCGTATTTTCGTATTATCCTGAAATAAAGACGTGCAAAGGTACGGAAAGTTTTGGAATGCCGCCACGCAAAACCCTCTTTAGCCTGCAAAAATCCATTTTGCAGTTTTGAAAAATCATTTTTTGCACGCAAAAAATCGTTTTGCAGATTTGAAAAGCCAACTTTTGCGCGCAAAAATTCATTTTTCAATTTTGCAGAGCCAACTTTTGCACGCAAAAATCCATTTTTCAGGTTTGCAAAGGCACTTTTGCATGCAAAAATTTGCTTTTCAGATTTGAAAAATCATTTTTTGCACGCAAAAATTGCTTTTCCCGGTTCAGAATGGAGGCTTCTGCGCACCCAAGAAGGGTTTGGGGAATAAAAAAGAAGCCCCCGCCGGGGGGCGAGAGCTAACGTTTCTTTATCAAATTCATAAATTCCTCGCGCGTCTTGGCTTGCTGGAAGAAGCCGGTGAAGTCGGAGGTCGTGGTGAGGGAGTTTTGCTTTTCGACCCCTCGCATCTGCATACACATGTGCTGCGCCTCGATGACGACCATGACGCCGAGGGGGTCGAGCGTCCTCTGGATGCAATCTTTTATCTGCATCGTGAGCCGTTCCTGTATTTGCAGGCGGCGGGCAAAGATGTCCACGACGCGCGGAATCTTGCTCAGGCCGGTGATATACTTTTTGGGGATGTACGCGACATGAGCCTTGCCGAAGAAAGGCAGCATGTGGTGCTCGCAGAGGGAAAAGAAGTCGATATCCTTGACAATGACCATCTGCTTATAATCTTCCTCTTGGAACATGGCGGAGCGGAGGACGGCCTCGGGGTCTTCGCGATAGCCTTTTGTCAGAAATTGCATCGCTTTAGCTACTCTCAGCGGGGTTTTCAGCAGTCCCTCGCGCTCGGGGTCTTCTCCCAGGAGGGAAAGGATGTCTCGATAATGGCCGGAGAGGGTTTCCTGGTTTTTTAATATCTGTTCTTCGTTGAATACTGTCATTTTATCAATTCAAAGGTATTTTTACTTCTTCCTTGACTATATACATTTCTTTGGCGTATGCCGGGAAGGCCGCCATAAGCTGCCGGAGCGCTTGATAAGCCTCTTCGTGCGAGCGGAAATCGCCTACGCGGAGTTTCCAGAAGGGTGCTGTGTAGGTAACATAGGTTGGCAGCTCCGGAAAAAGCTCTTTTATCTCTTTCTCTTTATTAAACGCTTCGTCTTTAGACTTCCGCTGGTTGTTGCCCGAGAAAACTTGGGTGCGAAAGCCCTGGATTTTGAGGAAGGTCTCATCGTCCGTCGTTTCTACGTCCTTGCCGAACTTGCAGGCACCTACTAAATTGCGGATAGCCTCTGATTGGTGGATGGTAACGACTCCTTTCCCCGCTTCATGCTTGGCTAAATTGTCGAAAATGGTATATGCCGGTTCCGCAGGAATCGTATCTTGCTCCTGGGACATGATTGGAGAAGCGGAAAGCAGGGCGAAGAGGGAGAGAAAGTGAGTAATCTTCATGTTTTATATATTAAAAAAGGAAGCATGAAGAAAAAAGTACGGAGAGAGATGCCTTCCGGCCTCCTCCATCCTCTTTTCCCCATGCTCTAATTACTTTACTTATTTATCGAAAGCTTCAATAATCGGCATAAACTTCTCAACTGAGAGAGAAGCACCACCAATCAGACCGCCATCAACGTCGGGCTTAGCAAAAAGTTCCTTTGCGTTGCCGCCATTGCAGCTTCCGCCGTAGAGGATAGTGCAATTATCGGCGATTTCCTGTCCATATTTAGCTGCGAGAGTGGCACGAATGTGTGCATGAATCTCTTCTGCCTGGTCAGCCGTAGCTGTCTTGCCGGTACCGATAGCCCAAACAGGTTCGTAAGCCAAAATTATCTTGGAGAAGTCTTCTGCTGAGAGATTAAACAAAGATCCTTCGATTTGAGCATCTACCACTTCGAAATGCTTGCCTGCTTCGCGCTCTGCCAATACTTCTCCGATGCAGAAGATAGGAGTCAAACCGTTAGCCAATGCCAATTCAACTTTAGTCTTTAAGATTTCCGGAGTTTCATGATAATATGCGCGGCGCTCTGAGTGTCCAAGAATAACGTACTTTGCACCTGTCGAAGCAACCATTGCTGCAGATACTTCACCAGTGAATGCCCCCTTTTCCTTGTCTGCGCAGTTTTCAGCAGCCACACCTATCTTGTTGGTATCAATTGCTGCGGCTACACTTGCCAAGTGTGTGAACGGAGTACCGATGATTACATCGCAATTCGTAGTCTTGTTCTTCAAGGCTTCATTTAATCCTTTCGCTAATTCCAAACCTTCTGCAAGAGTGGTATTCATTTTCCAGTTTCCTGCTACAATGTTCTTTCTCATACTTATTTGCTTTTAAATTTATTGTAAATAATCGAATTCTGATATTATTTTGCGGTCGCTGCTTCCGTCCGGGACTGCTTCCGCCTGTGTTTGGCGTAATCATATATCCAAACCAGCAACAAAGGTACGGCAAAACTTAATAATATGCCCCATTTTCGAGCATCTTCTTTTGCAGAATCTGTTTTTCCCTCCAAAATGGCCGAGATTTGTGCATTGAACGCCTCTTCTGGGGGTATGTCATTATAATGCCATTTCATCAGGATATTACCTCCTTTCAGGAGCATCAGCCCGGGATTTGCCCGAACGATTGTTTTCAACACGGTGGCATCGGCATATAAGAACGGATATTCCGCTCCCGTATAGTCTATCCATAGGTTGATTTCCTCCGGAGTAGAACCGGTCAGGCAATAAAACTGTAGCTCTCTTTCTTGGGCATAGTCATACGCGTTGTTGATTTCATCGATTCGCTCGTCAGATGCTTCTGTCAGGTTCGGGGATATGAGCAGAAAGACAGCTGCTGTATCTTCCAGGATTTCCATCGTCCGGTCTTCGCCCGAAAAGTCGGTCAGTTGGAAGCCGGAAATGGGTGGGACGTAGCCTTTCTTTATAAGTGTTGTCTTGGAATCCACAAATGTCCAAGTCGAGTCTTCGGCGGGATAATTATCCAAGGTAAACTCTTGCTGTATCCCATCTTTTTCGTAAATAAAGGAGTATTCGTATTCATCTTCCGGTGCTCCTTCCGGGATAGCCATCTTCTCCGGGATATTAGTTCCTATTTTGTAGGGACGAAAGTCGATTATCGGCAGATGATTATAGTTCCGGACTGAAAACAAGATTGCAAAAACATATCCAAAAATGGCCACGAACCAGTAGGCTTTATAGGTATAGATTTGCAACAGTTTCTGATTGTAGCGGAATGCTATCACCGCCGCCGCCAGCAAAACGATGTTCTTATAGAATGTCTGCCAGTTCGTCAGCACCACGGCGTCGCCAAAACAACCACAATCCGACACGGGATTATAGAGCGCAAGATATAGCGTCAAGGGTGTCATCACCAACATAAACGCCAAGGTCAAAAATGAACTGTATCTCCGGTAAACTCCCAGCAACATGCATACGCCCAAGGTAAATTCCAGCGCCGACAGGTTCATCGAGAGCAAAACCGAGAATATTTTCAGAAATTCCAGATGGAAGGCGATTAAATAATCGTCGATTTTTATCGCCCCTCCTACCGGGTCGATGGCTTTCACGGTTCCCGAGAATATAAAAACTACTCCCAGGAGCACGCGAGCGCACTCCGCCGTTATTTTCTGTATTGTCTCCTTCCCATTCATCTCTGCTCCGTCTGTTCTTTATTCGCCAAAGTCTAATTTGATAAGTCCGAATAGCGCATAGTTTACCATATCCATGTAATTGGCATCTATCCCTTCGGAAATCTGTGTCAGCCCATCGTGGTCTTCTATTTGTTTCGTGCGATAGAGCTTCATCAGGATTAAATCGGTATAAGAACTGATGCGCATACTCCGCCAGGCCTCGTCGTAGTCATGGTTTTTGGCATACATAAGTTCCTTGGTCTGCGTCATATATTTGTCGTACAGCTCCAGTGCTTCCTCGTTGCTGATATCGGTCTTGTCCGCATACCCCAGGGCTATCTGGATAAGGCCGATGATGCCATAGTTCACGATTGCGATAAACTCGGGGCGTATCCCTTCGTTCACCATACTGATTCCTTTCGTCTCGAGACTGCGAATGCGGTTTGCCTTGATAAACAGCTGGTCGGTGATGGAACAGGGGCGCATTATCCGCCACGATGGTCCATAATCGGCCAGTTTCTTGTTGAATATATCGCGGCAAACCGCTATCACTTGTTCAAATTGTTCTTCTGTCTTTTGCATACTATTCTACGGTTGGACGGTCGTTGTCTTCTTCAGCCAAACTGTTCTTTCGTCTGGTCGCGCGGCCTTTTAAGGTAGTCATCTGCCGTTCTATCCCGACGTTCAACGAATTAACATAATCAGTATAGTCCGTTTCCTCGTCGATTTGGACAGCAATATTGATAGATTTGACTAATTCGTCGTATGCGTCATCGGCAGCCTTGCGCATATTCTGCACAATGCCGACCCGACGATTCTTTTCCTCGTCAGTCCGTTGTTGGTCGGCCTCGAGAAAGGCATCGTCGTTTTCTTTCATACTTTCATACCAAGGATCGAAATAGATTTTCTGGCGTTTTGTGGTGCCCATCTTTTCGATGTCCTGTAGTAGATTGTGGAATATACCGTTCGCCTCCGTCTGCGAGAGTTTTGTCGGATCACTATACTTTTCAAAGATAAAGACTCCCTCGTTTGCAATCTTAGCAACCGATGCGTCGGGGTGCGATGCCATTATTTTCAAATACTTCTTAGCCAAACGCCATGATTTCTCACGCGCTTTATCCATAGAAGTAAGATACTTTGTAACGGCATTCTTGTTTGGCTCTTTAAGCGCATCGTCAAAGTCGTTGAATGCTACCCGAAAAGCCGCGATTGCCCTTTGAAGTTTTGGGGGAAGTGATGATTCCGCACTTTGTACTTGGGGGCCGTCTTCGACGTCTCCCTGCAAACCGGAAAGAAACTTATCGGTTAATAATAAAGTGAATTTTTGATGTCCAAAATCTTCTTGTGTCTTCAGACGTTGCAAATTTAATGTAAGTACTAATTTCATATTGGCTTTGCTTATATGTTAATAATAAAATACCGATTGCAAAATTAAGGGACGTTTTTGGTTTTTCCAAATTCCCATCGGGGCAAATTCTATATTTTAACTATTTTTAATATATAGATTCATGCAGGATGAAAATGTCCCCATTCCCGCCGGAAAAGTATCTTCTTGCTATCAAAAAGACACTTTTCGGGAGAAATGGATACTTTTTGCATTTCAAAAGGGATATTTCGTACGGAAAAGCATCTTTTTGCGTGTAAGAATGTGTTTTTTTGTCAGAAATATCCCTTTTGTTGCATGGAGACATTATATTTTCTTCTCGATAAGTGCCTGTACGACGTTCAATATATAGTCTCCGAGTTTTTCACTCTCGCTTACCATGTCCATATAATAGACTCCGTCCTGATATTGGTAAAGTTTGTTGTTGATATCTTCAATATTCCGTGATTTTAGTTGGCTACGGTAATTGTTGATTTCATTCTCCAAATTATAGGATGGATTGATGTCATTCTTATCAAATTCTGTCTTATGCATAAGGACATTCATGCGGTCGAGAGCCTGCGAGACGAGTTCAAACATCTTGTCAAGATGCTGGTTTTGCTCTGGCGTGAAAACAGACTTGAATTCGTTTCGGCGACGTATGCTTCGCGCCAGATTGTTGCAGGAATCAGCAATACTCTCGATTTCGGAGACGGCACGGAGCATGACACGTATCTCTTCCTTACTTTCCGAACTTAAACGGCCTTCTGATACCTCGGTCAAGTAGTTGGCTATCTCGATTTCCATCCTGTCGCTGATGCTCTCGTATTTTTCCACCCGGTTATAGGTCTTCAGGAACACATCTTCATTCTTTTCATAGAAAAGTTCCTTTACCATATTAAACATACGTGCAGTACGTTCGGCGAAGAGGGTGATTTCCTTTTGAGCCTGGAGTATCGAAAGCTCTGCTGTCGAAAGCATACCGCCGGTGATGTAGCGCAGGCGATATTCCTCGTCCTCGGCCTTCGGACGGATGATTGTGCAGACGGTTTTCTCTATCAGCGGTATAAACCATATCATTATACACGTATTGGTAATATTGAAGGCACTATGGAAACAAGCTAATTTGAAGGAGACAGCAACTGCGGGATCAGCCACATGCATTACGTTTGTAACAAACCAAGACACGGTGCTGGTGAAAGGATAAAATAAGATAAGGACCCAGCAGACACCAAAGATATTAAAAACTAAGTGTGCGAGGGCTGCCCGTCGTGCCTGGGTATTTCCGGTCAGCGCGGCGAGATTGGCTGTGATAGTCGTTCCGATATTTTCGCCCATGACCAAGGCTACTCCAAGGTGGAAATCAATCCATCCGTTGGCACACATAATTAATGTAATGGCCATTGTAGCGGCCGACGCCTGGACAATCATCGTCAGCACCGTACCAATGAATAAGAACAAGAGGATTGAGAAGAATCCCATGTCGGTATAGTTCTGCACGAACGCCAACATATCCGGATTGGCGCTGAGGTCTGGTGCATTGACCTTTAAGCCCTCCAAGCCCATGAAGAGGAAAGAAAATCCGAAGATAAACTCTCCGATGGACTTTCGGGAACTTTTTTCCGAGAAGAAAAGGGGAATTGCGAAGGCCAGCAAGGGTAGCGCGAAGGAAGAAATATCGACCTTGAAGCCAAGGGCAGATATAATCCACGCAGTAACTGTGGTTCCGATGTTGGCACCCATAATCACGCCGATAGATTGCGTAAGTGTCAAAAGACCGGCGTTTACGAAACTAACCACCATTACCGTGGTTGCAGAAGAGGATTGGATAAGGGCAGTAATCAGCATACCGGTGAGGACACCCGTTATCCGGTTCGTTGTCATAGCAGTGAGAATCCGTCGGAGACTGTCGCCGGCGAATTTCTGCAATCCTTCGCTCATGATCTTCATTCCGTAGAGGAAGAGACCCAAAGAGCCGAGCAGTCGTAGCAAGTCGATTAGAGAATAGTTCATGTAAATTTTATCAATGTGGACCGAAGTCCGATTAATATTCCTAACTTTGGAGACAAAATTACAAATTAAAAACGAAATATGTATGCTTGAAAATATCAGTATTTATTGTAAAAATACCTCTCGTTTTTATGAGGTGCCTATTGGTTCTTCTTTGTTAGACATTTACAAGATAGTCGGGGAGCCACTAAATCATACGGTTTTGAGTGCCCAGGTGAACAATCGGACAGAAGATCTGACGTTCTGTTGCTGGCAGCCTAAAGATATTGAGTTTGTCGATTACACCAGTCCGGCTGGGATGCGGACTTATATCCGTTCCTTGTGCCATATCTTTTCCAAAGCAGTCTATGATGTACTTCCCGATGCGATTTTGAGGCTCGAACACTCGGTGTCGAAAGGATATTATTGTTTTTTGAATGTCTATAATCGGAAAGTAAATGCAGCCGAAATGGAAAACATCAAAAAACGAATGCAGGAAATCATAGATGCTGACCTACCCTTCCATCGCAAAATCGTCCATACAGTAGATGCGGCGGAAATGTTCCGCCAGCGGGGCATGATGGATAAAGTGCGGCTGATAGAGACGACCGGTATGCTCTATACGACCTACTACGAGCTGGACGGCTATATCAATTACTTCTATGGATGCTTGACGCCCTCGACAGGGTATATCCGTGTATTCGACCTGATGCCTTATTCCGATGGAGTACTCCTTCGTGTACCACAACGGGAAAATCCGGAAAATATTGCACCCTTTGTGCATCAGGAAAAGATGCTTGCTGTATATAAAGAACACCTCGGGCTTCTGGAAGCTCTGGGTTTGGACAATGTGGGAGACTTAAACCTCGCGATACAACGAGGGATGGCGTCGGAGGTTATTATGGTATCCGAAGCTATACAGGAGAAACAAATTGCACATATTGCAGAAGAGATTGCGGAGCGTTACAAGCAAGGGACACGTATCGTGCTCATAGCCGGTCCTTCTTCGTCGGGAAAGACGACGACCTGCAAACGGTTGGAAATACAACTGGTAACAAACAAGCTTCGTCCGGTCGGGATATCCCTGGATGATTATTTTGTCAATCGGGAAGACACACCGAAAGATGCAGATGGCGAGTACGACTTTGAATCGTTGTACGCGGTAGATATACCTTATTTCAACAATGACCTTAAACGGCTCCTGGCAGGGGAAGAAATCGAATTACCCTCCTTCGATTTTGCCACAGGACGTCGAGTTTTTCGGGGAAAGAAACTGAAGTTGCAACCGAACGCTATAGTTGTCATCGAAGGCATCCATGCCCTCAACCCGGAACTAACATCCTACTTGGACGACAACCTGAAGTACCGCATCTATGTATCTGCGCTGACGACAATCTCCCTGGATGACCACAACTGGATACCTACCACGGACAACCGGTTGCTTCGTCGCATCATCCGAGATGCTCAGTTCAGAGGATACAGTGCGGAACAGACCATACAACGATGGCCCAGCGTTCGGAGGGGCGAGAATAAATGGATATTCCCGTTCCAGGAACGATGCGATGCGATGTTCAATAGCGCCATGCTCTATGAACTGGCGGCACTGCGTCCGTATGTCGAACCGATACTTAGGGAAGTGCCGGAATCGTCGCCAGCATTCGTGGAAGCCTATCGTCTGCTCAGATTCCTGCAATATTTCACCAGTATTCCCAAAGAAGAACTCCCGCAGACCTCTTTGCTACGGGAATTCTTGGGAGGCGGAAAATTTAAATACTGATTAAGTAACAATCTTCCTTTCCGACTGTACCAATCAATCGTCCTGCGACCACTTGGAAGACTTCTCCGTGTACAGCATCACGATATTTCCCATCGGGAAGTGCAGTCGGGAGGGAAATTGATTGTTCCTCGCCCAGATTGATGAGTGCGACGCCACGCGAACCTCTTGCAACCTCGACTACGGTGCTATCCTTCGAGAAATAGAGTTTCTCCGGTTCGCTCGCCATCGCTTGGCGGAAACGATTGGCAGCAACGACCGTGGGATGGAGGAAGTTGGAATTTCCACGCTTGCCTATGCGATTGTTACCCCATCTATTCTCGGGAGACGAGCCTTCGGGACGGCTAAGGAAGAGAGGCACGCCGGAAGCTCTTGCCGCCAGCAAAGTCCAGCCACATCGGATTTGCGCATCTGTCAGACAAGATGATTCACCCTCGTTACAATAAGTATCATGGCTCTCTACCCATGTAACCAAGTGCATTGGGTCTGCTTTATGATGCCAGGAGACTAAATCGAGTCCTTTAAATGAATGATTCGTCAGGGCATGCCTCAACTGAGCACCATATTCACTCGCAGTAAGTCCCATATAACGCGAATATTCCCGTTCTTTTACATTTTTACCCTGCAAAACCTCCCCGTAGATGAACAATTCGTCCCGATTCGATAACGTCTGCCCCTGGATAGGCTCCAATCCGAGCGCAACAGGCCAGAAATTGTTCCGGGACGACTTCTCGTCAAGCGGGTCGGAAGGCAAACCGATATGTTTAGCTGTGTCGTAACGGAAACCACCGGCGCCGTCGGCAATCAGACGGTTTACATACGTCAGAAAATAGTATTGGAAGAGGGGATTCTCGGTGTTTACATCCGGAAGACCGCCGACACCACCCGTGGTACATTCAAATCTGTCGTCATAGTTCTTGATTGGGTTCATACCATTAGCATGATAGAGATTTTCATAACCTCCGACGGCAGAAAGGAACTCCTCTGTAACGGCAGAGGTATCGAATGCGGTGTGATTCGGGAGAACATCAACCAGAATAGTTATTCCATACTTATGTGCTTCGGAGGTCATCGCCCGGAAATCATCCTCCGAACCCAACTGATAGTTGCCGATCGACCATTCTACGGGTTGGTAATGGTAATACCACTTACCTTTCCCGAAGATTTCCATGCCTCCCTCCTCCCCTACATAACATTTATTGGCGGGAGAGGTCTGTACCATCGTATAACCAGCCTTGGATATGGCAGGAAGATTCTCCCGAATCGTATTAAAGGACCAGCAGAAAGCATGAAGAATCGTCCCATGTTGATGTCGTTCGGGAAACTTCGCCTGACCAAATGCCGGAAAAGGGATGGCCCATAAATTCGCCATCATACTGAGGGCAACAGCCCATAGATTGTATCGTCTCATTGTAAAATCAAGTTTTTTGTGGATGGATAATTAAAAACAAAGCAATAAAGACTCGCGGCTACCCAAGGAAAGCTTCTCTCCTTGCAGCGAAATTGTCCGGCCGCTCAAGAAATCGGTTGCTTGGGGTGCAGGCAAGACTTCGCGGTAAGGAGTCAGGTCTATTTCCTGCGGTTTGCTGGTTCCGTTCATGATGACCACGGCAGATTTGCCTTGATAGCTCCGTTCATAGACATACACCCCATGCATTACAGAAAAATGTTTCAGATTTCCCTTCGAGATAATCTTATTGCCCCTGCGCCAATGCAAAAGTTTGCGGGCATAGTCGAATGCCTCATTTTGCAGTTCTGTTCTGCCCTCGGAAGAGAAACAATTCACCTTATCACCAGGCCAGCCACCAGGGAAATTCTTACGCAAATCGCCATCACCTTTTGCCTTGTCGCCGGTAAGCAGGATTTCCGTACCGTAATAGATTTCCGGGATGCCTCGCGTAGTGAGGAGGAAGAGAAGCGCCTGTTTATAACGTGTCAAGTCGCTTACCGCCTCCTCATTTTTATAAAAGCGAGACAAATCGTGGTTATCCAAGAAGATTAACAAGTTCATTGGATTAGGGTAAACAAAATCTTGCGTCAGATAGTCGTAGAGGCGGTATAGACCTTGTCCGCGCTCGGCATCGGTCGTTTCTTCGTCAAAAGCGACAGACATCAGATGCGTCAGCGGGAAGTCCATGACCGTAGGCAAGTTTGAATTACGCGGAGCAGCCAGTTTGCTGTCCTTTTGCCAGAAGGCGACCAGTTCATTACTGTTCACCCACGTCTCACCGACAATATTGAAACGAGGATATTCCTCCAACACCTCTTGACACCATTGTGCCATAAAATCAAAGTCGGCATACGGATGGGTATCCTGTCTTATTCCGTTAATACCTGCATATTCAATCCACCAAATGCTTGTTTGGATGAGATAACGAGCCACGTGGGGATTACGATGGTTGAAATCCGGCATACTTTTGGTGAACCAGCCATCGGTAGCAATCTTCCGCTCGTAATCACTGGCGTGGATATCCTGGACACTGGCGGTTTTGAACGAAGTTTGTACGTACTGCGACTTGAAGTTGAACCAATCGTTCGAGGGGCGGTCTTTGAAGAGGTAGTTTTCACTTCCGCAATGGTTGAAAATCATATCCATCACCACCTTCAGACCCTTTTCGTGTGCACTTTGGGCTAATTGGCGAAATTCTTCATTACTTCCCAAGCGACGGTCTATTTGATAGTAATCCGTAATGGCATACCCGTGATAAGAACCTCCCGGCATATCATTTTCCTGCGTTGGGTTGAGCCAAATAGCTGTTATTCCCAAGTCAGCGAGGTAATCCAGATGATCAGCGATACCTTTGAGGTCGCCACCATGCCTTCCATAGCCACTTCGTTGTACCTCCGGAGAATCTTTCTCCTTCATGCCCGGAATCTGGTCATTCGCGGGATTCCCGTTGGCAAAACGGTCCGGCATGATAAGGTAAAGGACATCGCCAGCATGAAATCCTTCGACGTTACGGCTGTCCGGCTGGCGTTGTTTTAGTTCGTAAGGGATAGTTGTCGTTTCCCCGTCCTGTTTTAGCTGGATATCGAACGTCTGAGGGACTGCTTCCGATAAATCTACATATAATAAGAGGTAATTAGGATTGGCTTGCTTCACCACATCCTGCAGTTCCACGTCCTTACTGGATATGCTGACCTCGGCAGAGGATATATTGTCGCCATACAAGAGGATTTGCAATTTCGGATTCGTCATTCCGGCCCACCAAAATGTAGGGGCGACCTTTTGGATTGTTAAAACGGCAAAAGCCGGATGGCTCAAGCCAGCTATGCTTAGCACAGCTATAAGAATTAATAAGATTCGCTTCATGATATCTATGTTTAAAGTTGTATGGGCAAAGGTAATGTTTTTTCCGCAGCCCTTTTCAGAAATATATCTCCAATATAAAAACCTGTTCTATTTAATTCTTTAGAAACAAAGCCGTTCCTCCCCTCCCCTATTCCTTATCATATAAACCAGGATACAAAGAAAGCCCTTTCTCTGTACTGGGGAAAAGGGCTTTCTTCCAACCTTGTGAGGGAGCTATGTTTTCTTCCCACGGCATTGGGATTTACAAGACGCCAATAAGCAATATCGGATTATCATCTACTTTCCGCTTCTCCAAAATAGAAAGTAGTTCCGGACTGGTGGCCTCGAAGTCTTCCAGCTTGTCGCTGTCGAGGATGGAGATCCAGTATTTGCCGGATGACTTATAATCGAGGCTGAACTCGCCACCGGCCAAATCATTCTTTATATATAATGTATTGTCCGGATAATAGCGCAAGACGTAATCGGGGAACTGCGGGAATTTCCTTTCCTCGATTTCCGTGTCGTAGGCATGGACTTTCAGCTTGCCATCTGCTTTATTATAAGCGATGGTATAAGCCTTGTCGGATTTCGTCGCTTGAAAATAGAGTTTGTTCTCCGTCTGTGCAAATACATGGATGGTAAGCGCATTGAAGTAGCTCTGCTCCCGATTGTATTGCTGGTGGGCATCGGCAAACGAAGGCTGGCTGCCGATTTTCAGGATATAAGCCGGAGCGAACTCCTGCGTAGCTTCCTGATATTCGTAAATCGTATCGCCACGATAATACAACAGTCCAAAATGATCTTGGTAGGCATCGACGAACGGACCTTCTTCCATCCAATGATTCGCCATCGCTCCTGTAAAGCGATTCTCCCAAAGCTCCTTCTCCCGACCGACGAACGCGGGATTCATGTATTCCTTCTTTACTTCTAAGTTCGCATCCAAGAGGGCAAGCGACCAATAGGCCGTGCGCTTCTCGTTCGTCGTGATGCGTTCTTCCAAGAAAGCAAGTGGATCCACAGCGAAATAGTTATCCTTGAAATTGAAGACGTAGCCGTTCGAGCCATAATACAGCAATTGCTTCTCGGCCGGCTGCTCACGAAGGAATTTCCCGTCTAAGCCATACCATTTAACCATATCCGCAACGCCACTCGACTCTTGTATCCCAATTTCTCCGGCCGCCTCATTCGTCAGCAATCCTTTTGCATAGAGGTATTCCCCCGGCCCTTGTCCCCTCGTCCCAATCGTGTTCAGGAACTTGCCGTCTTTGGAGAAGCGGAGGATGCCGCTCTGCAAATCCAGGACGAAGATGTCGTCGCCCATGATTTGGATGCCTTGGACATTGCCGACGAGGCTCTCCGCCGTCGTCTCGAGCGGCACAATGCGCAACTCGCGGACGGCCTCGCTCAGCGGCACGTCTTCCGAGGGCTGACTGATGGCTTCTTCCAGGTTTATCACTTGCGGCCCTTTGTTTTCCGGCGCCGCGTTTTCTTCGGTGGTTTTCTTCCCCGTGCAGGCAAACAAGAGGAAGATGGAAAGTAATACTGTGTAACGCATGGTGAGTTATGAATTATGAGTTACGAGTTCTGAGTTCTGAGTTTTCGGGGAAAGACTCGTAACTCAAAACTCATAACTCGGAACTTTTAAAACTTATTGTAGATTACAACCGGCCGCTCCCGTCTGATGCTCATGCTCGGGAACCACATATCCTCTGCCGTCAAGCCGCATTTCTCGACAGCCTCGAAGCAGTATTCCAGGCGGCCGAAGTTGGCGTCCACGTTGTTCGTACCGAACGTAAACTTGATGCCGCGCTCCTTCGCCTTGCGGATGATGTCGAAGCTCGGGATTTTGTATCTCGGATTGATTTCGAGGGCTATCTGGTATTTCTCCAAGACATCCAGCACCTTGTCCACCCGCTCGTCCGTCCAGTACTTCGCGTAGTCGGGATTCATGTCGTCGGGGATGTAGGTCGGATTGGCAAAAATATCCGCCGGCTCGTTGGTCAGGATTTTGACGGTCTGGTCCACAATCTGCGCCATATACTGGTCTTTGGAGAGGCCATCGTAGTGCACCTCCTCGGGGCGATAGATTCGCGAGAGGCGGCCCTTGCGGTCCACAATCGTCATCGCGTCGGTGAAAAGATAGTCGAAGACGCCGAGGGCTTCCTGCGAGAAGGTCATCGTCCACTTCCGCCCTTCTCCTTGCACGCCGCGCAGGAAAGGCATATCCTTCACTTCGTCAAAATATTCATAAACCTCCTTGTCATCAGCCAACATCCGTCCGACACCGCCTTCGCCGGCATTCGGGGCAATTCCGTAGTTAATGCCGTAATTCATCGACATCGCATGCGCCATCTCCTTCGTCAGTCCGCCTTTCAAATGAACGTGATAATCGATCACCGGGAAATTCTGCTGCTGGTAGCGGATGACCTTGTCCGTCGTCTCATCGACAGGTGGCAACGTGTCATTCGGGTTGAGCGCATCATCCTTCAGGCGGGTAATCTGCAAATCGCGGAAAGCTACCTTCCCGGACGCACCGCGCAGGGCAATATCGCCGTGCGAGAGCAACCGTTTGGCGTATGCCTCAACGCGATAGGGCTGCGCCGGCTCGGTGTAGCACACCACCGCCGTGTCGTTGATAGCCACCTCGATATTCTTTCCCCGGACGGCGATGGAAAACTTAAACCACTGCCCGTCCTCGACCTGCGAACGGTAGAGGTTGCGCACCGCCGCGAGACTTCCGCTCTTCCGCGTCCCGTCGATAGCGCCGTTACGAAAAAGGACTTCGTAGCCACTCATCCCGTCGGTATGGAAGAGCAGGGAGGCTTCCGCGTCGGCCTCGGTGCGAGCTTCTCCGGTCAAAATGAAATTGGTATAATCTTTTCCTGCCAGCCAGGTCGTGCCGCCTTCCACGGCCAGTTCCTTGCCGGAGAGGGTGCCGGCATCTTTGCTTGAAAAACTGTCCAGCGGCTCGGCTACATTGTAGCGCGTACAGCCGGTGAACGACAAGACCCCTACGAAGGCAGTCAGAAAGGCTGCCGCAAATGCTTTATAAAAACAACGTCTCATATACCTTATATTATTATAAACCGATTTTTCCTATTCACCGAATTCGGTGCTGCGATTTGCCGCCCAGCAGCTGGGGAACGTTTCGCAAGCCGCGATTTCTTCCCCAGCTGCTGGGGAACGTTTCGCACGCCGCGATTTCCTCCCCAGTTGCTGGGGAACGTTTCGCAGGCCTACGATTTCCTCCCCAGTTGCTGGGGAACGTTTCGCACGCCGCGATTTCCTCCCCAGCTGCTGGGGAACGTTTCGCAGGGCCGGGAATCCTTCCCCAGCTGCTGGGGAGCGTTTCCAGCCCCTGGAATTCTTCCCCAGCTGCTGGAGAGCGTTTCCAGCTCCTGGAATCCTTCCCCAGCCGCTGGGCGGCAAATCCAGCCCGAAATTCTTCACTCTTTATACTTCATTCACCATTTTAGAACAAACTCCACGCCACCGTCAGCCCGGCCATCACGATAGCCACCATACTCATCAACTTAATCAAGATATTGAGGCTCGGGCCGGAAGTATCCTTGAAGGGGTCGCCGACGGTATCGCCAACGACAGTCGCCTTGTGCGCCTCGCTGCCCTTGCCGCCGTGGTTGCCTTCTTCGATATGTTTCTTCGCGTTATCCCACGCGCCGCCGGCATTTGCCATGAAGACCGCGAGGACGAAGCCTGTGCTCAGACCGCCAATCAAGAGGCCGATGACACCGGACACGCCAAAGATAAAGCCCGTCAAAACCGGCGCGATAATCGCGAGGACGGAGGGAACCACCATCTCGTGCTGTGCGCCCTTAGTCGAGATTTCCACGCAACGACCGTAGTCGGGCGTCGCTTTCCCGGCGAGGATGCCCGGGATTTCGCGGAACTGGCGGCGTACCTCTTCGACCATGTGGCCGGCAGCGCGGCCGACGGCATTCATCGTGAGACCGCAGAACATGAAGGCCATCATCGAGCCGATGAACATACCGGCCAGGACTTTGGGGTTCATCAGGGTTACGTCGTAATACATCATAAAGTCGGTGAAAGAGGCTTTGGAGATTTCGATGCTCCGTCCGTCGGCAAATTCCAGGACCGTATTGCCGAGGCGCATCAAGCCGATTTTGATTTCTTCGATATACGAAGCCAGCAGCGCCAGACCCGTCAAGGCAGCCGAGCCGATGGCGAAACCTTTGCCGGTAGCTGCCGTGGTGTTGCCCAAGGAATCGAGCGCGTCGGTACGACGACGGACTTCAGGGCCGAGGCCGGACATCTCGGCATTTCCGCCCGCGTTGTCGGCTATCGGGCCGTAAGCATCCGTAGCCAAGGTGATGCCCAGCGTAGAAAGCATCCCGACTGCCGCGATGCCGATGCCATATAATCCCATCGCTACATTATTGAAATCGAAGCCGGAAGCAAAGAGGAAGGATGCAATAATACCAACGACTACCGCCAGAACCGGAATGGCCGTCGAAAGCATCCCGACGCCGAGGCCGGAGATAATCACCGTGGCCGGACCCGTCAAGCCGGCGGCGGAGATGCGCTGCGTCGGTTTATAAGACTGAGAGGTATAATATTCCGTCGCCTGCCCGATGACGATGCCGACCAAGAGGCCGATAACGACCGCGCAGCTAATCCAGAACCAGTTTTCCATGCCTAAGCTATACAAAATGCCGAAGGTGGCGATAGCAATCAGGACCGAACTGAGGTTCGTCCCCACAGCCAAGGATTTCAGCAACTGGCCGATGCCCGCGTCTTCCTTCGTCCGTATAGCAAAAATACCGATGATAGAGAGGACGATGCCCACGGCAGCAATCAGCATCGGGGCAATCACCGCCTTATATTGCAACTCGACGCTTCCCGAAGAAACGTAGGCAGCCGCGCCGAGGGCAGCCGTCGCGAGGATAGAACCGCAATAAGACTCGTAAAGGTCGGCACCCATGCCCGCCACGTCGCCGACGTTATCGCCGACGTTATCCGCGATGGTCGCAGGGTTGCGCGGGTCGTCTTCTGGGATTCCGGCTTCGACCTTACCCACCAAGTCGGCACCGACATCCGCCGCCTTCGTATAGATACCGCCGCCGACACGGGCAAACAAGGCTTGCGTCGAGGCACCCATACCGAAAGTCAGCATCGTGGTGGTGATGACGGTCAGCTTCTGCGTCGGATTCATCGCATCCTCGGGCAAAACCGCATTCAGCAAGTAATACCAGAAAGAGATATCAAACAAACCCAAGCCGACAACGACCAAGCCCATCACCGCGCCGCTGCGGAAGGCAATCTGCAGACCCTTGTTCAGCGATTGCCGCGCTGCGTTCGCCGTACGCGCCGAGGCATACGTCGCCGTCTTCATACCTAAGAAACCCGCTAAACCGGAGAAGAAACCTCCCGTCAGGAAAGCAATGGGAACCCATTCATTCTGTACGCCCAGCCCGTAAGCCATGATAGCGAACAGCACCACCAGAACCAAGAATACGTAAGCGACCACCTTGTATTGTTGCTTGAGGTAAGACATCGCCCCCTCGCGCACAAACGAAGCGATCCGCTTCATCGTATCCGTACCCTCGTCCTCCTTCATCATCTGCTTGAAGAAGAACCACGCAAACAGCAACGCCAGTATCGACGCCACTGGAACCAACCAAAAAATACTTGTAATCATAGTATATAGATTATAATTAGTAAATAAAAAAGATTATCGTGTTAGCGGCGATAAAATTAGGAAGAATCGGGGAAAAACGCGAGGTATATTCCGAGAATCTTTGCTTATCCTCGCGTTTTTTCCTTACTTCGCGGCGGAATAGGTGTTTTACATGCAGATTGAGTGATGAAAAATCTTTGGTGGTTCTGTCTTTCGTCCCTGCTGTTCCTTGCTTCCTGCGGGTGGCGGGAAAGGGCGATACCCGTGGAGTTGGCGCAGGCGGATTCGTTGATGGATGTCCGCCCCGATAGCGCGATGGCTTACCTGGCCTCCTTGGATAGCTTCGTCCAGGGCGAGCCGGAGTATGTCCGGATGTATTATGCTCTTCAGCAAATCAAGGCGCAAGACAAATGCTACATTCCGCATACGAGCGATTCCGTCATCCTCTCCCTCGTCCGCTACTATACGGACTACGGGACGCCGGACCAGCAGATGGAGGCTTACCATTATTTAGGGAGCGTGTACCGCGATATGGGGGATGCGCCGAGAGCCGTAGAGGCTTACCAGAAGGCGGCGGATATTGGGAAGGAGAACGGGAGCAGGCGCAATGATATTTTGGGACGAACGTATGAACAGGTGGGATATCGACTGGCATACCAAGGTTTGTATGATGAGGCATTGAGGGCTTACAAAGAATCCCATCATTACTTTCTAAACACAAGCATAAACAAAGGGAAAATCCTTTCTCTAAGGAACATCGCTCGGATGTATAATGCCCAAAGCAATATAGACAGCGCCATCTATTACTATGAGAAAGCCTACACATTAGCTGCATCAACCAATGATTTACAACGGGAAAATGACATATTAAGCGAACTTAGCTGCATTTATATTGATGAAGGAAATATGATGCGGCTCAAATGCTTTATAAGCAGATTTCAGACAAAGAAGATCCCAACATGCTTTATGGTTTGGGATGCATTTATAAAGATTCTATGCGTCTGGATTCAGCCACTTACTATATCCAGAAAGCAAATGCAACGGGAAATATTTATATGAGGCACATGACATATTACCTTTTAGCAGAATTAGAGCAACAGAAAGGCAATTATATCTCAGCATTAAACCATGCGTTATCCTGCATCCATGTAGCTGATACAATTAAAAGAATAACGAGAACAGAAGCTATAGCTAAAGTAAATTCTCTATATAATTACCAGCATACAGAAAAAGAGAATAATCATTTGAGAATAGAAAATGATCAGAAGAAAATTCGCAACTATCAATTGATTTTATTTATTATTATTCTTCTTATTACAGGAATAGAATACTTTTCTTTGTCTAATAAGAGAAAGAAAGAGGCTATAGAAAAAGAGAGGAAATTACGAAAACTGAAAGAAGAACAATATGAACGAAGTATGGATTCTCTAAAAATGAATGAACAAGAAATTTCTAAATTGGAAGCTCAACTGCAACAAGCGGAAATGCAAAAAGACAGTTTGCGGGAGCAACTCATTCATTCTCAAAAAGAGTTATTAGAATTATCCAACCGTAAGATTTTAGCATCCCAAAACGAGAGAGAACTATTGGAAATAGCTCTCCGTAAATCGGATATCTATCGCTTGTTCCATGAAGCAGGAAGTAAGGTAAACATCCGAATAACAGATAAGGAATGGACCAATCTGCAAAATTCTATCGATGCCACTTACTCCAATTTCACATCGCAACTTTATGCCTTATACCCCAAAATATCCACACAAGAACTACATATCTGCTACTTAATAAAAATATCTGTTCCTGTAAAAGACATCGCAAAAATCCTCGGGCGCTCCACATCCGCAATCACTGTGGCTCGTATCCGCCTCTACAAAAAGATTCATGGAGAAGATGGAAGCGCAGAGATGATGGACAAGTTTATCGCTGATTTATAAACAATCACACATAAGTAAACAAAAAGTAAACGGAAAGTAAATTCGGTTTTACAACCCCATCCTTTCCTGTCCTCTACTTTTGCATTCACAAAAACAAATCAAATTTGTCTTGACTCGCAAAATGCTTCAAATGTGGTCAATTCAATCGTAGGTTTTATTTGAACACCCTGATATAGGTTGTGAATCACTTATTTTTAAGCAGATAGATAATTATTTTATTCAGTTATTCAGATATGGTTTTTACTATGCGCCTCTACTCCCTCCTCATCCCCGTCTTCAACCGCCCCGGCGAGTTGGACGACCTGCTATCCAGCCTCTGCCGCCAGACTTATGTGCATTTCGAGGTGATTGTCGTCGAAGATGGCTCGACGATTCCGGCTCGGGAGGTGGTCGAGCAGTATCGCGAGTGCTTGAATATCCGTTATTTGGCGATTGAGAACAGCGGCCCGGGCATCGCCCGCAACCGGGGTGCGGAATTGGCACGGGGCGAATACCTGTTGATATTGGATTCCGATGTCATCGTCCTTGCCGCGTGGCTGGAGCAGATTCACGATGCGTTGAAACACTACCCGGTGGATGCTTTCGGCGGTCCCGACCGGGCGCATCCCTCCTTTTCTCCTATCCAGCGGGCGATTAACTACGCTATGACTTCCTTTCTGACGACTGGCGGCATCCGTGGTGGCCGACGGAAGCTGGATAAATTCTATCCCCGGAGTTTCAATATGGGTATTCGTCGGGAAGTGTATCAGGAATTGGGTGGATTCGCAGGGTTGCGCTACGGCGAGGATATTGACTTTAGTCTGCGCATCGTGGAAGCGGGTTATCGCGTCCGTCTATTCCCTGCGGCCTGGGTTTATCATAAGCGGCGGACGAACCTGCGGCGTTTTTTCCGACAAGTTTGGCACTCGGGCGAGGCACGGATTGAGTTGTGCCGTCGGCATCCGGGTTCGCTGAAGGTTGTGCATTGTCTGCCGGCATTATTTGCCCTTATGACTGTCCTATTGTTGGTTAGTTCGGTCTTTCACCCCTTGTTATTAGGGATTTTCGGAGGTTACGCGGCCTTATTGTTTATCGATGCCATCTGGCGGGAACGAGGCGATTGGCGGGTCGGACTCCTTGCCATCCCCGCTGCCTTCACGCAACTCTTGGGCTACGGCCTCGGCTTTTGGCACAAACTTCCCCGGCTTTGGACGCGGGACAAGAAGTAAATACCCATTATCTCGCCCGGAAAGATTATCTTTGCGCCCAAAATAACGACGCAATGGAATATCTTTCACATACACTTCCGAACGGCTTGCGCTTAGTGCACCTGCCCTCCGACTCGCCTGTTTCTTATTGCGGCTTTGCCGTCAATGCCGGGACACGCGACGAATCGCCCGAAGAGCACGGCTTGGCGCATTTCGTGGAGCATCTGCTTTTCAAAGGGACGGAGAAACGCCGCGCCTGGCATATCCTGAACCGCATGGAGAATGTTGGCGGCGAACTGAATGCCTATACGACCAAGGAGGAGACTTTTGTCTATTCTATTTTCCTCGAGGAGCATTTCCAGCGGGCTATGGAACTGCAGGCCGACCTTGTCTTCCACTCTGTTTTTCCCCCGCACGAGGTGGAAAAGGAGAAAGATGTGATTCTGGATGAAATAAACTCCTATCTCGATAGTCCCTCGGAACTTATCTTCGACGATTTCGAGAACATCCTTTTCGATGGGCACGATTTAGGGCATAATATCCTTGGCGACGAGTCTTCCCTCGCCCGTTTCGATTCGGCAATGGGACGCGACTTCATGCGTCGCTTCTACACGCCTTCGAATCTGCTCTTCTTCTCGATGGGTCGTATCCGTTTCGAGCAAATCATTCGCTGGGCGGAAGAACTCGTGAGTGAAATCCCGGCCGCCACACCTGTGACGTGCCGCCAGCAGCCGGGCAACTATGTTCCTCGCCTTGTCAAAGAGCAAAAAGATACCCATCAGGCGCATGTCCTCCTCGGTAGCCGTTCGTTCAGTATGTTCGACGACCGGCGCATCCCGTTCTTCCTGCTGAACAATCTTCTCGGAGGACCGGGCATGAACAGCCGCCTCAACGTCGCCCTACGCGAGAAGCATGGGCTGGTTTATAACGTCGAGTCGAACGTAACTTCCTATACCGATACCGGCGTGGCTTCTATTTACTTCGGCACCGACCCGAAGAACAAGGAAAAAGCGCTCCGCCTCATCGACCAGGAACTGGACGACCTCTGCCAGCATCCCCTGTCGCCCCGCGCCCTCGATGCCGCCAAGAAACAGCTCAAGGGGCAACTGGGCGTCTCGACCGACAATCGCGAGGGTCTTTTCCTCGGTCTTGGCAAGAGTTTCTTACATTATAATAAATATGATTCCTTGCCTGAAGTATTCGCCCAAATCGATGAGGTATCGGCCGAAGCTGTGCTCGAGGTGGCGCGTGAAGTATTTGCCCCCGAACAGCGAAGCCGGCTGGAATACGAAGGCTTATCATAAATCTATAAACATATCTCCATGAAAAAGTTATTTCTCTTCATCTTCGCCCTGGCTGCATACGCCACGGGCTTTGCCCAAAAAGAATCGTATTTCGTCAATCCCGTCATCCGGGGTGATGTGCCCGACCCGTCCATTATCCGCTTCGGAGATACGTATTACGCTGTCGGTACTTCCTCCGAATGGGCTCCGCACTACCCGATTTTCTCTTCGACCGACCTCGTGAACTGGCAACCCGCCGGTCATGTCTTTCCGAAGCTCCCCGACTGGACTGTCTCGTCTTTCTGGGCGCCGGAATGGTTTGTCCACCAAGGGAAAATCTACGTTTACTATACAGCGCGGAAGAAAGCCGACGGCATCTCGTGCATCGGTGTCGCGGTAGCTGATTCCCCGACCGGGAAATTCAAAGACTACGGCCCTGTCGTCGAGTTCGGTCGAGAAGCTATCGATGCTTTCATCTTGGAAGATGGCGGGAAGCTCTATATCTCGTGGAAAGCCTACGGACTGGATAACCGTCCGATAGAACTCCTTGCCTGCCAGCTCTCCGACGACGGCCTGCGCACCGTGGGCGAGCCTTTCTCCCTCCTCCGCGACGACGAACGCATCGGCATGGAGGGCCAGCAATGGTTCAAGCACGGCGATTACTATTACCTCATCTATTCTACCGGCGGCTGTTGCGGTCCCCGCAGCGATTATGCGGTTTCCGTCGCCCGCGCCAAGAATCTTCGGGGACCTTACGAGAAATACGACGGGAATCCCATCCTCCACGGCAGTCGCGACGTCCTTTCCATCGGACACGGCACCATCACCACCGCTCCCGACGGCCGCTTCTTCTACCTGTGCCACGCCTATCTGCCCGGCCAAGGCTTCTTCCAGGGGCGACAACCTTTCCTGCAAGAAATTCGGATGGGTGAAGACGAATGGCCTTATTTCCTGACCGGGGAATATGCAAACCGCGTCCAGCCCGCACCGTTGAACGGGTGTGTACAAGAGCCGACCGCCGATTTCGCTGACAATTTCACTGCCGACCGCCTGGCTCCCGAATGGAGTTGGAACTATACCTTTGCCGACGTTCAAGTTTCCCTGCGCGACGGCAAGCTCCACCTCGCCGGTACACCTAAAGACGGAACGACGACCGGTGCCGCCCTCTGCCTCCGCCCCACTTCTGCCAACTATGCGCTGGAAACAGCCGTAGTCAATCATAATTCCGCGTGGAAAGGCATTGTCCTCTATGGAGATGCGCAGAATCTCATCACCTTGGGAGCGTGTGGCGACAGCCTGCAACTGAAATATGTCATCCGGGGCAAAGAACACCTCCTCTCCCATTCCCTTCCGTCCGTACCGCTCCATCTCCGGATGTACGTAAGCCGTGGCACCGACATTTCCTTTGCTTACAGCACCGACGGGACAACATGGGAACGCCTTTCCGCCCCGGCACTTTCGGACGAAGAATTGCGCTCGCTCGTACAATGGGACCGCGTGTCGCGACCGGGATTGTATCAAGAAGGTGAACCTGACGAAGAAGCCGTATTCGAATATGTACGGCTTAGGAATATACAATAAAAAACACGGTATTCGAAGCTTTGCGACCTCGCAAAACGCCAAAAACATCGTTTTTGAGACTTTGCGACCCCGCAATGCGCCAAAAACATTGTTTTTGAAACTTTGCGGACCTCGCTTTGTACCCTTTAGAGGCCTCAACGACCTGTCGCGACCTCGCTTTATGCCATTGAGGGTCCTCAATGAGGCGTTGCGAGCTCGCTTTGCACCTTTGAGGGTCCTCAATGACCCATTGCGACCTCGCTTTGCGCCTTTGAGGGGGCTCAATGACCCGTTGCGACCTCGCTTTATACCATTGAGGGGCCTCAATGACCCGTTGCGACCTCGCTTTATGCCATTGAGGGGTCTCAACGCCCATTGCGACCTCGCTTTGTGTCAGAATCACCCGACAATCTCTTCCCCTGTCGCAAGGAAAGCCTGGAAAATGAGAGAATCCGCCTGACCACGGCGATAAATCGCCGTGCTAAACATAATTGTCAATTGTCCATTTTCAATTCTCAATTGAACAAAAATCCCTGCCTCACACCGACGAGAAGCAGGGATTTTCCTTTAAAACTTTTCCGCCTTTTCCTTTTCACAAAGTACTTTTACTGTGGCGGATAGAACTTTTTCAATTACACTACTATTATTATTAATACTAATTAAAAGCGTTCACCCTCACGGGCTACTTTATCTTGTCAATTGACAATTGAGAATTGACAATTGACAATTTTCAGGTTGTCCCCAATCATTGTCAATTGTCCATTGTTAATTGTCAATTAAAGTTAGCGCACGCTAACTTTTACGGCTTCTTCACCATCCACGCTAACGATTGCGATACCTGCCGGTACGCTGATTGTAGCGTTGTCAGATGTCAAGACTTCGTTTGCAACAATCTGGCCGAGGATAGTAGAAACTACTACGTTCTTGCCGGCGGCGTTCTTGATGTTGATGGCACCGTCAACGGCGATTACCTTAACGTCTGTTGCAGAAACACCTTCGTTGGCTGTCGGAGCTTCAACGCCTTCGATATGGAGAGCCAAAGCGTAAGCCTTTTCTTTTGTAAAGTACAGCTTCTGACCGCTACTTGCCAAATAAACTGTCTCGTTATCAAGAACAGGAACATTTCCTTCTCTTGTTATACTACCAGCAATCTGACGAATGTTATACAAACCATCGAGATCTGCTGTTTCAACAATCTGGAATTTGAAGCGTTCCAAACCAGCCCAAGTTGTTTCGTTATCAGCATCCTGAGCAAGCTCACGAATTTCTCCCTTAACAGATGTAGTTAATGTATCGCGAGAAGCATCCAACTTCGCTGACTTGAAGATTGCTTTTGTATCTTCAGAAGACAACTGATAGTTAGGATCATAGTTCATATTAACCGGATAAGCGACAGAATCTACCGGATTGAACAAGAACATACGTTCACTCAACGCATTGCTGCCTTCACCTTTACCCAAAGAGATATAGAAGGAAGGAACTACTGCATTTTTATCAGTTTCATGCAAATAGAAGGTTTCACTAGCCTCATCAACCAAGATTCCTTCGTTATCATCATTCATCGTGATGTAATCACCTGCAATCGCTGTATTGTTCTGCAAAGTTACATGGCCTTCACCTTCCCAAGAGAGGTTCGGAGCTTCACCATCCAAGTATGTTTTCAAATTAATATCATTTGAAGTATAAGCATAGATGGCAGAACGTTTAGGAGTTGTGTTATCTCTTAAATAAGATACTGTACCCGTTGCTTGGTCTACAGTCGCATCAATAGAAGTATTCTTTGTTGCTTTGGTAACAATCTTCTTGTCTGTACCATCATTGCCAAAAGATTCGCCAATGCCAAACAAAGAAACAGAGCCATCAGCATTTTCTTTGATATAGAATTTCTTGAAATCCTTATTTGAGATTTCCAATGCTTTTTCTGCATTGAATTCCGTGCCATTCAATTCGTTTTCAAGAACAACACCACCCTTATCATCCAAGAAGTATTCTGTAGGAGTACCATCATTTACATAACGCAAGATGTAACGATAAGCAGAAACTTTATCTCCGTTAATCACATCATCGATAGATTCTGTTGTCGTGTTGTTGTAAACGAAGGTACGAGCAATCGTTTCCGGCTTTTCAGCTTTAATCAATTGCCACTGTGCTGCTTCATAAACATCTTCTACAAAGTAGTCGTTATTTCTATATTGCAAAGAATACTTTCCATCTGTACCTTTAGCTACACCTGCATACCACTTGTAAGAAGTATCGTTCTTATCGCGAGCAAAACGGATTGTACGGATAGATTCGTTATCTACATTGTAGAATCCTGCAAATTCATCCGGAGTTACTTTCTTCAATTCAACGATAACATCTTCATTGATGTCAATAAGACCACCAACTTTCTCAACACCGTAGCTGTTACGTTTTACATTTACAGGTTGAACATTGATCTTACCATCTACGAATGCAAAAGAATAGCGGTCAGTACCGTCTTCCTTGAACAACTTCACGGTAAACGATTCGTTTGTTTCACGGTTTGTAAAGGTAACTTCCTTATCATCTTCTACATCAGTAATGGTGTATTGGAATGAAGGCAATGTTTCATCAGAAATCATAGAACCTTTAGCAACCCATGTAAACGGAGCTGTACTACTTGTTGCAACTTCATTGTTATCAGTATTAACACCCACTGTCAAATACTTACCAAACAATTCTTTGTCGGCATCGTTACCAGCAACGAACTTGATAGTATAAACGGCCGGAGTCTTATCGGTATTCAACAAGTCGATACCATCAACAGCTGCAGAATCGCTTAATTTGAAGATATATTCACGAGAAGAACCCGGAACTGTTGTCAGATATTGAATTTCTGTTGCATCAAACTCCAAGACTCCCAAATTCATATTTTCTGCCAAATCAGCTTTAACCGTCATATCGTCTCCAGCTTTCTTCTGATAGTAGAAGTGCTTCAGAGCTATAGAATATGGATAGTTATCGTTGGCTGCATGGTTATCCTTCACATTGAAGCAAGCGTTGTAGATAGGAAGATCACCTACTGCAAATTCTGAAGTGTTCTTTTCATAAATAAACTCTTCTCCTTTGGCAGTTACCAACTTGAAGCCTTGACCTGCACTGCGATTATCTACTGTTGTTTCAACAGTTTCTCTCGGACTTACAACAATGAACGTTGAAGCTACCCAATCGATATCTTCTGCCGTCAGAGCTTCAGGATCAGCACCATCTTTCAGCACACGGTCAGTAAAGAAGTAAATACCCTCAGGGATAATCAAATCTTCACCATTAGCTCCATCTTCTGAGACTTTGTAACCAATGAAACCAGTTTTAGTTGTTTCATTTTCCCACGCTACATTAGCAGAGTTTTCGATAGTATTGTCGCTTGCCCCAGTAGCATAACGAATTTGGAATGCCCAAATACGGCTTTCACCTCCGAAAAGATTTTCAGCTAAATCAACATCGGCATTGTCTTTCTTTACATCAAGATTGAATCCCTTTGTATTGAAAAGTTCATTCAATTGCGAATCTGAGACATCACCAGCAGCTACTTCTTCCAAGACAAAGCCTAAAGCAGCATAGGCATCAGTTCCTGAATGAGCAAACAATACAGGATTCGGATCTTTCTTTTCACTAGCAACTTGATACAAGGGAACATCACTTGTAGCCCATTCTAATACCTCGGCATCATTAGCATCCGTGCTACCATCACCGTTGGTATCATACAACTTAGCTGTATAAATATTGGTTCCATCTTTACCCTCATCGTTAGAAATCGAAAAAGGTCCATATGCTGATGAGATAGCATAAACCTGATTCAAACCTTGCAAAGAAGGAACAATTGTAAATGCAACTTTTTTATCAGCATCCGTTGTTAAATAATAGCACTGTTCCTCTGCATCATAAGCAACATATTTACTTTGTGCAGTAAAATCAGTTCCATTCCAATAAGCTGTAGCTTTCAACGCATAAGTCTTTTCGTCGTCTGCTTGACTAAACGGAATAGTCTGCGCAAAAGCCGAGCTACTTAACAAAGAGCCTCCAAGCAGTAAGCTCAATGTCAGAATCGTAGAAACTTTCTTGTTCATAATACTTTAATAATTTAATTGTTAATATTGAAGTGTTTAAAATGTATTCGTCTATCAACAATTACGAAGCTGTAAGCATTACAACATTCCATTATGAACAAAAAAGCGCGGAGATGCTGTTGCCTCTACAACATCCCCACGCTATATCTTGAACTACACAAAAAAAGCGCGGGTGATGTTGTTATTATTTACTCGAAGGCATCGCCAATAACCTACACTTATAAAATCAATGCAAAATAAACATCAATAAAGAGCAATTAAAATCATCTATTT
>CALUZV010000018.1 GCA_944325345.1 uncultured Parabacteroides sp. | reverse complement strand
CTATACATATTGTTTTAATTTTAGTTCGCAGCGAAGGTATGCTTTTCTATTAATAGCCACTTTTTGACTGCTTACATTTGATGTACTTCATCGGTCAAACTAGCAAACCGCACAGATTGCGAATTCTCCGCTACAACCGAAATGTATGAATTATTCAGGTATGTTTCTGCCAAGGCCAAATCGTTCCATACAGATTCGTCAGTAAAGGAATCCGTTGGAGCTACATCCAACACATCGCAAGAATAGAAGCTACTGAACAAAGCTCCAAAAGCAATACCTACTATATATTTTTTGATTTTCATGATTCAATTCGATTAAAAAGTTACATTTACTCCAACATTAATAGTCCGCTGCAACGGATAACCCAAGATACCGTTAGACGATACCAAGTTTCCGCTATCATCATAATAGCTGGCAACTTCCGGATCGCAAACGCCCATGTGGTCTATCGTGAACACATTGTTCGCATTGATATAAACACGAGCCCGTTCGATACCTGCCTTCATCGATACTTGCTTCGGTAATGTATATCCCAACTCGATAGATTTCAAACGCAAGAAAGCGGAATTACGCAACCACCACGTAGAAGACAGTCCGTTCACACTATCCATATAGCCTGAATCGTTGATACAAGCTCTCGGCCAGCGGGCATCGGCATTTTGTTCGGCGGTATTGGTCGTCATCCAACGTCCTTCGTAGAAATCTGTCAGCATGTTCATCGTCGGCATAACCAGCTGATGCGCCATAGCCTGTCCTTGGAAGAAGATGTTCAAGTCAAAACCTTTCCAGGCTCCGTTCAAGGTAAAACCGTAGATAATCTTCGGAATAGCAGAATAGTTATCATAATAGCGCTGGTCGTTTTCCGTAATCTGACCGTCGCCATTGTAGTCTTCATACTGTAAATCGCCAACCTGCGTACCTGCCAAGTGCGGAGAATTGTCGATTTGCTCCTGCGTCTGGTAGATTCCGATAGCATTATACAATGTCAAACCACCCATAGAATGTCCGGTCGAACGACGCCATTCGGGAATATTCTCGGCTTCATCCTGATAGATGATTTTGTTCTTAGCAAATGTAAAGTTACCCGTGATTCCCCAAGAGAAGTCATCGTTCCGGTCTTGATAGGAAGCGACTAATTCTACACCTTGATTATTGACCTTACCAATATTCTCGGCCGGAAGAACCAGACCGGAATAAGCAGGAACAGAAGCATTGCGGGTAATCAAGATATCGCTACGTTTCGAGCGGAAATAATCAGCATCCAAGGAGAATTTACCATTCAAGAACTGAGCTGAAAAACCGAGGTTCGTCGTACGTGCGGTTTCCCACGTAACTAACGGATTTGCGGTACGAGCCAAATACATGGCTTTTTCCACATCGCCGAACTGTACACTACCACCTGTACTGCTATCTGTAAATAAATACTGGGACATATATTGGAAAGCGGCGATATTATCGTTACCCATCTGTCCCCAAGAACCTTTCAGCTTGAAGAAACTAATAGTCGGCTTCAACTTCTCCCAGAATGCTTCTTCCGACATCACCCAACCTAACGAGAAGGCAGGGAACAACCCCCAACGGCTCCCCGACGCAAAGTTCATCGAACCGTCGTAACGCATGGTAAACTCTGCCAAATATTTATCGTGATAGCTATAGTTGATACGTCCGAAAATATTCTGGCGTGCCGTCTTCGTCGTGTAACCGGAGTTGCTCTGGTCTTCCGGAGTATCGCTACCTGCGTTGATTTCCGGAATCTCGGTGGAGATATAGTTCGTTCGATAAGCCGTAACACTATTAAAGTCGTATTTGCTCTGTTCGTAAGCCACGAAAGCATCGACTTTGTGGACATCGTTAAACGTATTACTATATCCCAAACGAGCATTCAACGTCGTGCGGGTCGAATTGTCCGACCAGGAATAAACGCTGATGGCACCAGTCTGATCGCGACGATTCACATACTCGCCCCAAATACCCTGGCTTTCCTGTCCAGACGAGATGTATTCATACACATCATAAGGATGATTTATAGTTTTCCCATTGCGGAACGAGAAGTCCATAGCCGCGTATGCATCGACGTACAAACCCTTCGTGATGAAATCCAAATCCACATGAACAGTCGGTTTCAAGTTCAAATAATTATAGGTAGTCTTGTTCGTACCAGGATCGTCCGTTACCATTAACGCAGGGTTAGTGGATGCATATTCCAAACCTACGAGTGGCAACGTCCCGTCCGGAGAATAAGCGCCGACAATCGGTTTACACTTCATGAAGAAATCAAACAGATAGTTTGTCTCAAACACACCACGGTTTCGTTTTTCCTGTCTTCCTTGGATATCCAAACCCACGCGAATGTATTTTCCAACCTTCGCGTCAATATTTGAGGTAATCTGATACTGGGCATAATCCTGCGCACTCTTTTTATAGATAGCATCCTGCCACATATATTGAGCCGAGGTATAAAACGAAACTTTGTCGTTACCGCCGCTCACGGACACGCTATGCTCGGTCTGTGTTGCCCAATCTTTGGCTACGGTATCCCACCAGTTCGTGTTCGGATATTGGTATGGATTCTCGCCGTTCTGCATCCACTGGATTTGCTCGTCCGTGAATGTAGCCGTCGCACCATGTCCCAACTGGTATTCGTTTATATTAGGTAGCGTATTGATAGGAATTCAGCATCTCCGGCACGCGAGTCGGCTGCGAGAAACCCACACGCCCGCTATACGACAGACGCGTCTTCCCTTCCTTGCCACGCTTCGTCGTAACCAAGATAACACCATTCGCCGCGCGCGCTCCATAGATAGCGGCCGAGGCATCCTTCAATACAGAGATAGATTCAATATCTTCCGGGTTCAAACGGCTGAAATCACGATCGGCAATACCATCGACCACAATCAGCGGTTCCGTGCTACCGAACGTACCTGAACCACGAATCTGGATTGTCGCCCCATCTTCGCCCGGCTCACCGGAACGCGTGTTGGCAATCACACCCGCCGTCTTTCCGGCCAAGGTATTACTGATGTTTACCGCTGCCACTTTCTTCAGGTCGTCGCCGCTCACCGAGGAAACAGAACCTGTCAACGTCGCCTTCTTCTGCGTACCGTAGCCGACAACAACCACTTCGTCCAAGCCAATATTCCCTTCCTGCAAGACAATCCGGAAAGTTGTCTTCCCCTTCACCGGAATCTCTTGGGATTGCATTCCAATGTAAGACACGTCCAATACGGCGTTCGCGGAAACATCCAGGGAGAAATTACCGTCAATGTCCGTAACCGTACCTTTTCATTCATTAGTGTTCTCTACACAATTGCAAAATTATATAGAGTTTTTGAAGCATTATTTTGTTTAGCACAAAAAAGATTAATTCTTGGGTGGGAAAATACGCGAGACCGTTAATTTTCAAAAAAAACGGCACAAAAAAACCTCCCCGCTCTGCGGAGAGGTCTCGTCTGCACGGAACGAGAGGCTCGAACTCCCGACACCTGGTTTTGGAGACCAGTGCTCTACCAACTGAGCTAGTTCCGTATTGCGGGTGCAAAGGTAGGAAGATTTTTGAAACGCGCAAGAGTTTGCCCCCGAAAAAATTTTACGCCTGATGCATTTTTTTACAGTCGGAAACGGTCGGATATGAAATCGAGCAAGTTGCAACACACTTCGCGCTCCCGGCGCAAATAACATTGCAAACCGCAACGCTCCTCGCGCTCCCAGCGCAAACAACTCTGCAAGCTGCAACGGCTCTCGCGCTGCCAGCGCAAATTACTCTGCAAACTGCAACGCTTCTCGCGCTCCCGGCGCGAATAACGTTGCAAGTTGCAACAAAATTAAAAACGCCCGTTTTCAGAAATGTTGCAAGCTGCAACGTTATCGTGAACTCCCGTCCCCGGAAACAATGCAGCTTGCACGATAGGTTTTCTGAAGAATAATCTCTACCTTTGGCCCCCAACATAACATTTTACTCGTCATGAAAACATTTCTGCAAACAACTACAAGCCTCCTCGCCCCGGCCCTCTTATTGACGGCGTGCGGCGGGCAGCAAAAGGAAGCGGCCGAAGAGAAACCGCTCAACATCATTCATATCATGACCGATGACCATTCGTTCCAAACCATCAGCGCATACGGACACGCGCTCGGGCGGTTGGCCCCGACGCCCAACATCGACCGCCTCGCTGCCGAGGGGATGCTTTTCACCCAAGCATTTGTCGAAAACTCGCTCTCGACGCCCAGCCGCGCCTGCCTGATGACCGGACTCTACAGCCACCAGAACGGACAGCGCCAGCTGGGGGCGGGCATCGACACGACGAAGACTTTTTTCTCTGAAATCCTGCAGCAACATGGCTACCAGACCGGCGTTGTCGGCAAATGGCACATGCAATGCGAGCCGAAGGGCTTCGATTACTACGCCGTGTTCAACGACCAGGGCGAGTACTATAATCCCGTCATCAAGACCAAGGAAACCAATGGGGAATATGTCCAGGAAAAAGGATATGCTACCATCCTGACGACGGACCACGCCATCGAGTTCCTCGACCATCGCGACCCGTCGAAACCTTTCTGCCTCCTCGTCCACCACAAGGCGCCGCACCGCAATTGGATGCCCGAGACGAAATACCTGAACCTCTACGACGACGTGGAGTTCCCCGTCCCGGAGACATTCTTCGACGACTATGCGACGCGTTGTGATGCCGCCTCGACACAGGAGATGAGCATCGACAAAGACATGACGCTCGTCTATGATTTAAAGATGGAGGGGCTGAAAGACCTCGAACCCTATAAGCACGAAGCCTGGCTGGGCGACCTCGAATGGGGATTGAAGCGCATGAACCCCGAAGAGCGCGAGGCGTGGGACAAAGCATACGCCAAACGCACGGAAGACTTCCAGAAAAAGAAGCCGACGGGCAAAGACCTTGTCCGCTGGAAATATCAGGCATATTTGCGCGATTACCTGCGCTGCATCAAGACGGTGGACGATGAAGTGGGTCGCCTGCTCGACTATCTGGAGAAAAACGACTTGATGGACAATACCGTCATCGTCTATACCTCCGACCAAGGATTCTATATGGGCGAGCACGGATGGTTCGACAAGCGTTTCATGTATGAAGAATCGATGCGCACGCCGCTCATCATCCGCTACCCGGGGAAAACCAAGCCGCACAGCGAATGCACGGCGCTGGTGCAGAATATCGACTACGCACCGACCTACCTCGACATCGCCGGCGTGGAGAAACCGGAATATATGGTGGGGACATCGCTCGTTCCGCTGCTCGACGGCACCGTGCCGCAGGATTGGCGCGAGTACCTCTACTACCATTATTATGATTATCCCGCCGTCCACATGGTACGCCGCCACGACGGAGTCCGCGACAAGCAATACAAGCTCATCCATTTCTATGGCGACAAAGACGAACACCGCGCCGCCATCAACTGCAACGAGCTATACGACCTGAAAAATGACCCCAACGAGCTGCACAATCTGTACAATGACCCGGAATATAAGGAAGTGCAGGAGAGACTGCAGCAGAAGCTGGATGAGTTTAGGAGGGATGAGAAGGTGGATGAGTATTGAAATCTTCCCAATATGATTAGCAAAAACAAACAGAAATACATCCGCTCGCTGGAGCTGAAAAAGTACCGGAACGAGGAGCAGGCGTTTGTAGCAGAAGGCACGAAGTTGGTGGGCGATATGCTGCCCGCCTTCTCTTGTCGCCTGTTGGTCGCCACGCCGGAATGGTTCGCCATGCAAAAAGCACTGCCGCCATGTGAAAGGATTGAGGTGTCGGACGAGGAATTGCGCAAGGTGAGTTTCCAGAAGAATCCGCAAGAAGTGCTTGCCGTCTTCAGCTTCCCGCAATGGAATCTGGCCGACACACAACCCGGACGTTCCTTGACACTTGCGCTCGACGGTATCCAAGACCCCGGCAATATGGGAACCATTATCCGCCTGGCCGATTGGTTCGGTATCGAACATATCGTATGCAGCACAGATACGGTTGATGTTTTCAACCCGAAGACCGTGCAGGCAACGATGGGCGCACTATCCCGCGTGCAAGTTCATTATACCGACCTGCCCAACTATCTGCAAACACAGCGGGCGAAAGGGATTCCCCTCTATGGCACATTCCTCGACGGAGAAAATATGTATGAAAAGACATTGACACCAAATGGCATCCTCGTGATGGGGAACGAAGGCAATGGCGTACGCCCTGAAGTAGAACGGATTATTGACGAAAAGCTCTACATTCCCAGCTTTCCGCCGGAACGGGAGACCTCGGAATCGCTCAACGTAGCCATCGCCACGTCAATCGTCTGCGCGGAGTTCCGAAGAAGAATAACGATGGGGGTCGAGTAAGAAAAGACGGACGGGCTGGGCTTCGAGTGGCTCAGCCTTTCCTATATATAATAAGGTAGAGAGATTCTCCCAAGAAAGTTCCAGAGCTTCGGAATGGAGATGGAGCAAGGCTGCATCCAAAATTTCCTTGTCTATCGAAGGAGGAACGGGCAACAGGATGCCATCAAAGAAGGCGGTTCCCGCTATCTCTTCCGTCAGCGGATAGGTTCCTGCAAAACGCCCGGAACGAATCTCCACATAATGCAAAGGCAAAGCTTGGCGATAAAAAACGAAATGAGCCGCAAAGCGTTTCATTGCTTATTTCTCCTTCACTGCATCTGAACCGTAATTATAACGCATGAGATTCAGACTATCCAAATAGACTTTATAATAATTCATGCCCCCATTATCCAAACGGATAGAGCCATAAACACGCTTTACTTTCTTGACGGGCACGCTGCGAAGCGTCGTTTCGTGATAGCCATCCTGCCGGATTTGGTCGGTTACGGTTATCGTCGTATCCCCTTGGTCCACGGCGATGCGCAACTCAGGATAGTGTTTCATGTGCTTATCCAAGCCCCAGACACGCATACCCAAGACGAAAATACTTCCCGACGGATAGCTTTCCTCGGGACGAATATCAAAGTTCGTACCGTTAAACAGCATGTTTGGAGAAAGGAAAAGGTATGTTCGACGAGGCCAAATATCCACCGAGTCGCGAGAAGAAGAGACAGCCTCAGCCTGGATATCGCCCAAAGCATCTACGCGCTTGTCTATATCTTTTATCATCCGCTCGTAAACACCCATGAAGATATCCATATTCTTTCCATACCAAACCATCGAACTATCATAGAGGGCTTGTGTAATGCCATGTTTCCGAAAGACGGATTCGTACAAGGCTTGCTTCATCGAGTCGGATTTATAGGCATTATAATCAATACCTATCATCGCTTCGGCCAGATAGACATCCGTCATCACGCGTTGCATTTCCTTCTCCGAGAGGATGCCGGAAGGAGCTTTGCTGCACGACCAACATAGGAAAGGCAACAATATTGCGATATAAGGACGCCACTCTTTCAGCCTCATAACATCAATCTTCTTTGGATAAACTCTTACTCAAGGTATGGCGATAGAACAATAGCAAAGCGAAAACGCCTACGCAAATTGCCGAATCGGCCAAATTAAAGATAGGACGGAAGAATACAAATTCCTCGCCACCATAAAGGGGAACCCAATCGGGCCATGTAGTCTGTATCAAAGGGAAATAAAACATATCAACTACTTTCCCGTGGAGCCACGGGGCATATCCTCCACCCTCGGGCATGAAAGTAGCAACTTGACCGTAGCTATGGTCAAAGATTACGCCGTAAAACACCGAATCGATGATATTCCCCACCGCCCCGGCAAGCACCAAAGCAACGCAGGCAATAAACCCGAACGAATAGTTTTGCTTGACAATCTTATATAAATAATAGCTGATGAAAGCCACTGCGACGATGCGGAAAACCGTCAGGAACAGTTTCCCGATGACCTCAATACCGAAAGCCATCCCGGGATTCTCCGTGAAATAGATGTAAAACCATGGAGTAATCTCGACACTCTCGTGCAACTGGAAATGTGTCTTAATCCATATTTTTAATGCTTGGTCTAACACAAGGAGCAGCATTACGATGAACGCTGCTCCTTTGCCTTTAGATAATCTCATAATTATTTAGCGCCTCCTTGTTTTGCTTCGATACTCAACGTTGCGTGAGGGACTGCGCGCAAGCGCTCTTTCGGTATCAGTTTGCCGGTTTCGCGACAAATACCGTACGTCTTGTTCTCGATGCGAACTAACGCAGCTTGCAAGTTTTGGATAAACTTCATCTGCCGTTGAGCCAAGCGCCCGGCTTCTTCCTTCGACAACGTAGCGGCGCCTTCTTCCAAGACCTTGAAGGTTGGCGAGGTATCAGCCACATCATTGCCATCGGAGTTCGTTACGCCCGATTTCAACATCTCGTAGTCTCTCTTCGCAAGTTCTAACTTTTCCAATATTATCGCGCGGAACTCCTCGAGCTCAGCGTCGGAATATCTCGTTTTCTCTGCCATGGTCATTTATCATTTTAGGTTGAACAATCCATTTAATTTTTGCGTGCAAAGATAATACAATTCTTGTATTTCCTACCTCTATCCGGGAAAAAGTAACATCGGCCGGGATTATTCATAGCCGACATTTTTATAATCCCGCTTCATTGCTTTCTGCTCTACGGCATGAATATCCAATGAAACAGGGGCAGTTACAAACTCCGGTATATTGTAGGAATAAAGCGACATCTCATTTTGCTCCGGGTCTTCCTGCGGAAGCAAAAAAGGCTTGCCCATCCGTCCATCTTCACCTACAAAGACAATGTATGGACGAGTATAGAGCCCATCAAGACGGCGGCTACTGAAAACCATCCATCGTCCGTTGCTACTGAAACTATGGTAGCTTTCCACATCCGGACTGTTTATTTCATCCAAGCGTCGCGACTTGCCACTTTGGAGGTCGAGCATATAAAGATCTGCCTCCCGATGCCAAATAGAGAAGTTTCCGTAATTAGATAACGTATAAACTAAATATTTTCCGTCAGGAGTTGGTCGAGGAAAAGAAACACTCTTTCCTTCTGACGCAGCGGCCACCAAGGTATCTACCTGCTGGGAAAATGTTTTTGTCTCCGGGTCGAATGCAATACGACACAAATTATATTTTACTTTCTGGTAATCCATCGGCATTTCTTGTCGAACAGCCGAGCAGAAATAGAGGCTCTTCCCATCGGGCGAGAAAGCGGGGAAAGTCTCGAATGCGGTCTCTGACTTCAACTGCGGACAAGAAAACAAGGCATTCTGTTCCACATCATAAACCACAACATCCGAAGCCAAATCAATTACTTCTATCCGTTCATCGCGGACAGCATGGAAGACTTGCTGCGTATGATTCACCGAATAGGCAACAAATCGTCCCGACGGATGCCAATAGGGATAGACACAAGACGAGATGGTCTGCTGCGTCTTCGTATTAAGAAAATCAACCGTACCGTTGTTCAAGAAAATCGTTCCACCATGGTCGCCACGCAAATGCAGACTCATCTTGGTCGGGTCGTTATGGCAAAACGAGTGGCAATTCACACAACTCGAAGGTATCAACGTATTTTCATAGATAGCCGTCTGCGTAAAGTTGGAAAGGTCGCGCTGGTAAATACCCATCTTGCTATACACCTCGTAGCCCGGAGCAATAAGACGATAGACTAATCCATAATCAATAGGAGCCTCACTCACATAGACCGAGAACGGCGCGTATTGTATCCATTTGCCTTCTTGTTTGAGCGAAACGGTCAGCTTCAACTCCCCTCCTCGATTTTGAGCCAGCAATGCAGTCCAATCCTCTACAGGAAATTTAGCAACCGAACGCTCTTGCACATGCAGTACTTCGCCTTGCACTCCTTGAACCTTTACATCTATTTTTTCATACTCTGCCTCCACACGAAAGTTAAGCGGAGCAATGGTAGAAGGAATCGTTACTTCCACATAATCGGGAAACAACACAGGCTTCTCGTCAACCGTTTTGGATGGAACAACCTCTTCCTTGCACGCCGTCAGCCAGACAAACGTACAAACCATCAACCAATATCCTATTCTATTCATTGTGTCTATAGTTTTTATATTTAACGGAAATGCAGATAATACCAATAGGTGCCCGAATATTGTTGGCGAAGCATCGGTTCTGCGTTGGCATACGAAGTGTATATACGGCCATAGGCATTCACCCGGTTTAAGACATTGGAATCTATCGGATACGGAATGCCCGTCATATCTTTATGCTGTAAGCCCCACGCATAAACAATCGCTTCTTGGTAGCTCTCCGGAATCCGAGCATAACCGATAGATTTGCCCAACGGATAGTATTGCAAGAACGACTTCAAGTCCTTGCGGAGCAGGCAGACTGCCATCAAGTATTCATAAGCCACACGATTGGTTTCGTCTTGGGAAAAGACAAAGCCCAACATCATATCCGGTTCCTGCTCACTAAAAAGAAAGTCTTTTTTCGTACGATACTTGCGGAGCTGCCGCCATTCCTCGTTCTGCTCCACTTTCTGCTCATCCGAAAGGAGAGACAAGGTTTCCGTTGCCCAATCATGATAAAACATTGTTTGCTGAAGCAGGTGCAGGTATTTGCGAGCCACTGCATATTCGCCATTGATGATGTTGGTTTCCGCCAAACGCTTGATAACCCGAACATTTTTATTCATATTGGGGATACATTCCATCGCCTCGAAAGCATAGCGTTGTGCCGTATTGATAAAGCCGATATGGTAATAAATCTCGCTCGTTATCAGCGGTGCCGTAAAGTCTTTGGTGAAAGACGGGAGCAAACCTTCTGTCCCATTTTGATAATAATGGAACATTCTGTCCGCCATCATCCCTTCTTTGCACAAGGCAAGATTCAGACAGGCTACCGAAAGCGGAGATGAAGGAACTTTGCGGTCTGCCAACTCAATGACGTTCTTCCAATCGCGGTGCTGGATATAATAATCGTATGCCAAAATCTCTTCCTTCTCCATATCGGTTGCACGGTGTATCAAGTATCCGCATCCTCCGAAGACCAACAGGGATAAGACGGCGACGAAGACAACCGATCTCCTCCCATCACTCCGCACTTTCGTAGAGAGCCAGGCTGCCAATAAGGGGATGCACGCAATCAGCAACATATAGACAATAACAACCGAAGAGACACCCAACAATGGGAAACGGAAAAAATTCGTACCAAAGAACAGCAATTGGAGTGGATACATCCACCCAGCATACTTCAACACAAGGGGGAATAGCAGAAACGCCAGCAGATTCCACCCAGCAAACGCCAAGAATACCCGCCTCGGCCACTGCCGCTCCCTCCATTCATAAGCGAACCAAAGGATGAACCAAATCCAGCATGAAATACCTACAAAGAAATAGAGTCCAAGTGGCATCAAGATATAATATACCACCCATAATCTCAGTCCTTTTGCCGACAACGGATATAGAGCTAAGGCTAGAATCGGGGCAACTAACCCGACGAGCATATAGTTCTCGTTGCAAAGCAACATCCAATAAAATAACGATGGAAGGAACGTCAGCGGATAGAACTTGTCGTCCGCACCCAAGGATTTCGCAGCGGTATAAACCAAGCGTTGTAGCATTCCTAACAAAAAAGCAAGGATAAAGGCGCCAGCCGCCGGCGATATAAAGAACTGCGTCAAGTATGCCGCGATATACTCAGCCAGTCCTCCGGGCTTCGACAGCATCTCCGAGGTGTAAGCCGACGAGAATAGGAACAACTGATATTGCTCCTGATAACATACATGGAAGGGATAGATCCCATAGAAAAACAAATAGGCACATACAACGAACACCAGTGTCGTGCCCCATGTCATTTTAGAATTTGCTATGTTCATGGCTCTGTGTTTTCATTGATTATTTTGTTTGTCTTACGGAATGCGTCTGACTTCATCGGCCGACTTACCATCATCGGGTTCTCCAACGATTCGAGCATATAGTCGTACCGTGCCGGGTCGCGCTGCGGCAACATGAAAGGCTTATGAGCCACCCCCGCACTATCGACGTAGCAAAAATACGGTTTTCCATATAAACCATCACCTTTTTTACTCATAAAAACGAACCAATGGCTATCGGATGTCCACGAAGGTTGCCCTTCTGCCGCTTCGGTATTCACAATTTCCAAACTATCCAGCCGCCCGCTATCAAGATGGAGCAGCCGGAGATCTGAGTCTCGGTGTCCGCTCGAAGGCAAGCCGTATGTTGTGGTCGCAAACAAAAGATATTGCCCGTCGGGGGATAAACTAAGCTCGACAGCAGATACTTTCACCGTATCTGAATAATATACGGTATCAACTGCATCTGCCCACGTCAAGTTCTGCGAATTAAATTTCCTATGATAGATGCTGAAACACCAAGCATCCAAACTATCGCGCACGGCAGCCGGAGCTTCGCTATAATAGAGAGAACGCCCGTCGGCAGATAATGCCGGAAACGCCCGGACCGTTTGCCCGGACAAGGTATCGGCAAGAATCCGGCTCTGCCCGTTCTCCCGATTTATAGCACAAAGGCGGCTCTGAGTTCCGAAGTATTCCCAGAGGCAATCGCTCGAGGTTGTCATCGCCCGTTCCGGCATCCAAAGTGCCACAACATTGTTGCTGCGTGCATCTGTCATATTATATAAGGTATTGACGGATAAGTGCGGCATCACTCCATCTGTTTCTTCCTGCATGATTTTGCGCTCATGGAAGTTACCGACTTCTCGTTCACATAGCTCAACATGCCGGTTTTCCCCTTCAGGGGATATTTGGCGATAGACGATGTATGTGTCGAGCTGTTCGGGCACGATTTGCCACGTAAACGCTTTGTAACGCAACCACTCATCTCCCTGTTGTGCCCGGACGGAAACCTCTATCTTCCCTCCGCACTCCCGTTGCAACAGGGCATGCCATTCTTTTTCCGGAAATTGAATCTTTCCATTGCTGCCAATGAAAGTACTCTCCCCGCTTTTCCCCCGCAGGCGGACTTCGACGCGCTCCGTTGAGGTACGCAAGAGGAAGTTGAGCGGCGCGATATTGACAGGCAAGGTTACGTTGGGGTAATCGGGATACATCGGTGGCAACGCATCAACCTGCTTGTCGCCATCGCTGCCCTTACAAGCCCAAAGGCACACCATCATGCCAATAAAGAGTACTATTTTCGATCGGATACCGTTCATTTTTCGTCTCTAAATTCATCATAAAACCAATATGTTGTTCCGTAGGCAGCTTCCAACGCCTCGCGCCGGTGTCCCGCAAGCCGAGCAGCCGTCCGGTAATTTAGAAAAGCCTTCATCTGCGTCTCCGTAATCCCAAACGGTAGTTTTTCTACTCTCCGCCTCTGCTTTCTGCGTCCGCTCTCAGGGGGCATTTGCAACAAAAGGGCTTCGGCATAAATGCGCGGAGGTTCGGAATAGTGTGCAGTTCCCCAACGGCGATATGCCTCGACAAACGACGCCAAATCACGCTCCAGCAAACAATAACAGAGGACGAAATCGATAACCTCGCGCCGCTCGGGTTGAAATTCAACCAAACGGAAGAGCGTCTCCCGTGCATCCGAGGGATCTCGTAAACCGAGAAGGACATTCACCACTTCGGTCGTATCCTGCTTTACCTCTTGCTTCCTCGCCCAGTCCGCATAAAACCATGTCCGCTCCAATATTGTGAGATATTTGTGCATCGCCAAACTGTCGCTCGCCTCCTGATAAATCTCCGCCAGCCGCTTCACCCCACGAATGCTTTGCGATTTCGGACAAACCTCCATCGCCCGACGTGCCGTATATCGCGCCATATTCCAATCGCCAAGGGCAAAATAGGCTTCGCACGGCGCAAAGGTATCGGGAAAGTCCAAGGTATCCATCGGCAGAAGCAACGCTCGCCCGCCATAAGGTTGCGGATAGTCGAACAACCGCTCGGGTAGTTGTCCATCGCGAAACAAAGCAAGGTTGCGGTAGTAGGTCGCCACCAAATCCGGTTCTTCAAAATCTTCCGCAAGACGCGCCACCTCTTCCCATTCTCCCCGGTCGTAGGCAGCACCAATGGCAAGCATTTTTTCCCGATGGAAATCTGTCGTTATGGCCAATCCGCCGACCAGCAGCAAGAAAGATAACGACCAGACAGCAGCTTGCTCCCTCCAATTCATATAAAATCGCCTCCGTGGAACAAGGGTAAGCATAACAATCACCACCAACCACGTCAGTGCAGGAAAGAGCCACACCCGCTCCACTGCCGGATAGCAAAATACCTCCCGACCTTCCAACTGGAAATAATCACCGAGACTTAGTGGGACTACGACAGCTTCTGCCGCAAGCACCAGCCAATAAGACAAGCGAAGCTCGCTCCGCGCCAGCTCGACAGCTATCACAGTAAGCAGAAACAAATAGACTCCGTAGCCTGCCAGCCCATAGACCAGCGGAAGGACGAGGATTCCCACCACTACCGAAATCGCCGGTTGCCGGATACGCAAGCATATCCCGGCGAAAAGCAGCGACAAGAGCAATACGAAGGGCATCGACAAGGGATAGTCAATCCGCCCAAGCATCACCATCTCCGCCGCCAGGGGGAAAAGAGCATACAGTTCGATATGCGCATAGTCCACCACCCGACGGAGCAACCGTGCGCCGACCCACCACGTCAGGAGCAGGACAACAACCAGCAAACATATCCCTAGACGAGGGTGGAAAAAGAACTGTGTCAGGTAATCGCCCAGGTAGCAGGCCAGCCACGCCGGTTCCTGCATATAAGACAAGATGGTTCCGGGCGTCAGCATAAGAAGCTGGGCTTGCTCGCGGACGGCAAAGTGCCAAGGGTACCATGTGCCGAAGAACAAGTAGCCGCAAATGCCTGCCACCAGCGCGACAAACAACCGGAATATCGTGTCTTTGTTTAGCATAAACTATCTCTTCTTTGTTTTCGTTGGATAAAATCACTCGCCGGAGCCACCGGATTTAGCTTTGCATATCTACAATGATAAGAGCGACTAACGAAGCTTATCATCCGATATAATGATAAATCCTAACCCCGTCCGGTCCTTTGCTAGACTACCCAAAAGCGAAAAACCGGCTATTCTCTTCATCCGCCAAGACGGAAGGTTTGAATAACCGGCTCATTCTAATCATCTAAAGTATGAAATTAATGCCTTTTGTTCCGCTCGCGGGCTTCTTTCTGCTTGCGAAGGTTCTCTTCCTGGATTTTCTGAGCCTCTTCCAAGCGTTTGAGGAAGCTGGACTTCTTCATCGGGCGTTTCTTGTTCTCCTCGAGCTTCGCCAAGAGTTTTTCTTCGTTCACGGTGTAACGGAAAAGCAATGTCTGGGCGATGGAAATGACCATTGAGATGAAGTAGTAGTACGTCAGACCCGATGCATAGCTGTTGAAGATGAACATGAACATGACGGGCATCAGGTACATCATGGCCTTCATGCCAGGCATCTGTTCTTGACCCGTGTTTGTCATATCCATATTGAACTTCGTGTAGGCGATGTTCGTAACGGTCATCAAGAGGCAGAACAAACTGATATGGTTGCCGAAGAATGTCGAAATCAACGGGATCTGCACGTCCCAGCTCACGATGGCATCGTACGTCGAGAGGTCGCTTGCCCAGAGGAAGCTCTCATGGCGCAACTCGATGGCCGACGGGAAGAACATGAAGAGCGCGATGAGGATAGGCATCTGCAGCAACATCGGGATACAGCCACTCATCGGGCTGGCTCCTGCGCTGCTATAGAGTTCCATGACGGCGCGCTGACGATCCATGGCCTGCTCCTTCTCGGGATACTTAGCGTTGATTTCTTCCACTTGCGGACGGAGGACGCGCATCTTCGCCGACGACATGTACGACTTGTAGGTCAGCGGCAGGAGGATGAGCTTCACGAGTACCGTCATCCAGAAGATAATCCACCCATAGTTGCCCATGAAACCGCCGAGGAAGTTAAACAGCGGGATGATGAAGTATTGGTTCACCCAGCGGAAGATACCCCAACCGAGGGGGACGAGCTTCTCCAAGTGCGGCTTCTCAACAGCCGAGAGGTTATCGTTATAGTCGTTGAGCAAGGCGAATTTGTTCGGACCGAAGAAGAAACGGAAATCGGTTGTCTCCGTGCCTTTCAGGTCGAAGGGGACAGAAGCCTTCGCGGTGAAGTGCTTCATGTATTCGCCTTCCTTATACATGTGTGAGTCGAGCGAAACTTCGTCCAGTCCATCCTCAGCAAGCAAGACCGAGGAGAAGAACATATCCTTGAAGGCAATCCAGTGGGCACGCTCGGCAAGTTTCTCGCTGTCGTTGCTGGTCTCGCTCAGGTAGTCCGGGTCGCGGTCGAACATCTTGTAGTGCAAGCCAACGTAGCGGTCTTCAAACGAACGCCCTTTCTCCTGCTGGCGGATATCCTGCTCCCAAACCATCGGCAACGAGGTAGTCGAAGGAGACAGCAGTCCGTTCAACCCGACGCTCTTGATGGAGAAGTCGAGGACATAGTCGCCGGGATTCAAGCTGTAGGCGAAGTCCAAAGAAGCCCCGTTGCCAGCATTGAGCCGCATGACGACGGTATTACCCTCCTTGACCGGAGTGAAGTAAAGGTCGCTTGTGTTCACCACGCGGTTGGAGGCGGTAACGAGCGTGAAGTCCATCTTCGATTCCTTGCCGTCGAACAAGACGAGCGGCTGTTCGTCAAAGCGGCTGTATTCCTTCAGGCGGACGTAGGCCACGCGGCCCCCTTTCGTGCTGAGTTTTATCTCAACCAAATCGTTTTCCAAGGTTACCAGTTCCTCCGTACCGGTCATCGCCTGGGCGAATGTACCGAAAGCATCTTGCAGACGCGCCTGCCGGACGGAGTCGGGCAAGGATGCCAGCTCGTCGGCCGGCGAAGACTCGACACTCTCCTTCAGTTTCTGTTCAATCTGCTGCTGAACCAAGGCGATGGAATCGTGGTAACGCCGCTGAGCCTCGATTTGCTCCGGCGTCGGACGGTTCCACCAGCTGAAACCGAAGAGGACAATGCCGATAAGAATAAATCCGATAATTGTGTTCTTATCCATTATCTGTCTGTCGTGGGTTAGTGTTTCTTATTATCAATCGCCGCCTTCACGAAGCTGAGGAAAAGCGGGTTGGGCTTCAAGACGGTGCTGTTGTATTCCGGATGATACTGCACGCCGACGAACCACTTCAAAGTCGGTATCTCAACGACTTCCACCAGACTGGTATCGGGGTTCTCGCCTACGCACTTCATACCGGCAGCCTCGAATTGAGCCTTATATTCATTATTAAATTCAAAACGATGGCGGTGGCGTTCCTGGATGTGCTTCTGTCCGTAAGCCTCGTACGCCTTCGAGCCTTCTTGCAAGGCACAATCGTAAGCACCCAAACGCATGGAACCGCCCATGTTGGTGATATTCTTCTGGTCTTCCATCAAGTCGATGACTTTGTGCGTCGTGTTCGGCTCCATCTCCGTCGAGTTGGCATCCTTCAAGCCCAAGACGTCGCGGGCGAACTCGATAACCATGCACTGCATACCCAAACAAATACCCAAGCAAGGAACATCATGCTCGCGGGCATACTTGATGGCGGCAAACTTGCCTTCGATGCCGCGCTGTCCGAAGCCCGGGGCAATCACCAGGCCGTCCATATCTTTCAGCAACTCGGCCGCGTTTTCATCATTTACTTTTTCGGAATGGAAGAGGTGCAGGTCTAACTTGTGATGGTTATAGATGGCTGCCTGCAACAAGGATTCATCAATAGATTTGTAAGCATCCTGCAGCTCCACATACTTGCCGACCAAGCCAATCTTGACGGTCTCTGTCGCGGAGGACTTCAGGGCAAGGAACTCGCGCCACGGCTTCAACTCCGGCGTCGGCCCGACTTCCAATCCGACCTTGCGCAGGACGATTTCGTCCATCTTCTGACGCTGCAATACCAGCGGCACTTCGTAGATAGTCGGTACGTCGATAGACTGGATAACCGCGTCGGCCTCAACGTTGCAGAACAAAGCCACCTTGCGGAGGATATTCGTATGCAACTCATGCTCCGTACGCAAAACGAGGATGTCCGGCTGAATACCCAACTCCTGCAACTGCTTCACGGAGTGCTGCGTCGGCTTCGTCTTGTATTCCTTGGCTGCAGCGATATAGGGGACGTAGGTCAGATGGACGCAAAGGCAATTCTTGCCCAGCTCCCACTTCAACTGGCGCACGCTTTCGATGAATGGAAGCGATTCGATGTCGCCCACCGTGCCGCCGATTTCCGTAATCACGAAATCGAACTTGTATTTATTTCCTAATAACTTGACATTTCGTTTGATTTCGTCAGTGATATGAGGCACGACCTGCACCGTCTTGCCCAAATAGTCGCCACGACGTTCCTTGTTGATGACACTTTGGTAAATACGGCCCGTCGTGATGTTGTTTGCCCGTGTCGTGGGGATGTTGAGGAACCGTTCGTAGTGCCCGAGGTCGAGGTCGGCTTCATGACCGTCCACCGTTACATAGCACTCGCCGTGTTCGTAGGGATTCAACGTTCCGGGGTCAATATTAATGTAGGGGTCGAACTTCTGGATTGTTACTTTGTAACCTCTTGCCTGAAGCAATTTACCCAACGAGGCCGAAATGATTCCTTTACCCAACGAGGAAACCACGCCTCCCGTAACAAAAATGTACTTAGTATCTGCCACGATAGTAATATTTTAGTTTACTTTTATTTTCGGAGTTATGCACTTTGAAGCGGCAAAGTTAGTGATTTATCTCGAGAGAACAAATTGCCGTATCGTCTTTTTTCGTACTTTTGCCGCGTGTTATGATGTTAGATTTAATCAAAAATTAAACCAAGCTAAGATGAAAAATTCGATTATCATCGTTTTGTCCTTCTTCTGCTTCCTGACTTTTCCCGGTCTGAAAGCACAAGATTCTCTGTTACTTGTCCCCAACGATATTCCCCAGGCTATCTACCAAGAGGAGGAGCCTGACACGCTCCTGACGCTCGGCGAGGAAGACCTCAAGCATCTCCCCGACTTGCGCACGGCATTGCAACAGCTCAACAAACCCTATACGAAACCCAAGAAAATCACCGCTTCCCTCCAGAAATTCCTCGAGGGCGACAAGCTGGAGATGTCCGAAGAGGCTTTGTATTGGATTAATAAAATGTACGACCGCAGCAACGAGTTCGACGCCTTCACCACCTTCCGCGACACCATCATCGTCAATCCCCTCTTCATGCCCATCATGTTCCGGGGCGATTACTTGCCGAAGGATTTGACTTTCTTCCACCCCGACTCGCTCATGCCGGGCTTCAAGCCGCAGCCGCTCTACCGCCCGGACACGACGTTCCTCGCCTCTGTCCGCCGCAACCGCAACCGCGAACGCTCGGCCCACGACTATGTGGAGCAAAACTACCCCGAACGTTTCCGCTATTCAGTCTATGACTTGCCGAACGACACCATCCGCACCCGCATCATCCGCAAACATATCGCCGGGGAAAACCTCCTTCCGGTCATCAACGAGGCTGACTTCAGCGACGAGGCCGCCCCTGCCAAGTTCATCCCCGAACGCCGCTACTGGACATCGAGCTTCGAGAATACCATCCAGTTCTCGCAAAACTACATCTCCCCGAACTGGAACGGCGGTGGAAACTCGAACTTCAACATCATCGACCGCCAGTTCTTCAAGTACGACTATAACAAAGACAAGATACAAGTAACCAACGAGCTAGAGCTGAAGCTCAACGTGAACACCCTCCCGGACAAGGCCGATTCGGTCCACTCCTACAAGGTGAACGACAACCTCATCCGCTTCCGCACCCTCTTCGGCTACAAGGCTTTCGAGAAGTGGTTCTATACCCTCGACGTCAGCTTCAGCACCCAGATAGTCAAGAACTACGACGTGAACAGCGACCGCCTCCTCGCCGCCTTCCTCGCCCCGATGACCTTCAACAGCGGTCTCGGTATGAAGTACCAGCTCACGAAGGAAATCCCCAAGGTGATGCACCGCAACGTTACGTTCGACGTGAACATCGCCCCCCTCTCTTTTAATTATATGTATAGCCGCTACGACGACGCGAACATGGACCTCGCCCGCCACGGCTTCAAGCAGAAGGAGAACTACGAGTCGCTGCCCGAGGGCGAAAACCAGTACGAGCACGTCCTCCGCCAGCTCGGTTCGAAGATCGAGGCCAACCTCACGTTCAACATCAACCGCAACGTAACCTGGACCTCGCGCTTCTACTACTTCACCGACTATCACCGCATTACCGGCGAGTGGGAGAACACGCTCAACCTCCAAATCAGCCGCTTCTTCTCGACCCGCATCTATCTCCACCTGCGCTACGACGACGGGGTGGACAAGCTCGACGAGTTCGACCGCTACATCCAGGTCAATGAGCTGCTGAGCTTTGGGTTCAATTATAAGTGGTAGGAAAATTAGACGCGGATGACACGGACTACGCGGATTATTTCTTATAAAGAGGCTTTGTATAATTACGCAATCACTGATTTCGCAATTATACAAACGTTTTAACCCATAAAACACTCCATGTAACCTTACATAAGACTACTTTTTTCGTAAAAGTACTCCATGTATCCTTACATAGGACTACTTTTTCTGTAAAAGTGGTCTTTGTAATATTGCATGGAGTAGTTTTAGATGTAAAAGGGATTTATGTAGACTTACATGAAGTTCAAATTATGCCATTTGTAGTTTTATTAATTCCATTGTATCAGAAATTTTAAATGTCTCATCAATACTCATCATCACCACATATTATCCATCGCATCAATAATATCTTTCCATCTTCCGGAGAAAGATTGGAAAATGCCAGAGCCTCCACAGAGTCCGCAGTTTTCCCATCGGCCTGTACCTGCCAACACGCGACCTGTTCCTTGACAACCCGGACAAATGCGAGGTTCTTCGTAGGATTTCCGTTTGCGTTCTTCGGCTTGCCGCGCTTGTTCTTGCCGTTCCCATGCCTCGTATTGTTTGACAAATTCAATCGCATGATTATAACCTTGCGAAGCCGATTGACGGAACCAATTCAATGCTTCTTCTCTATCTTGCGCAACCCCTTGACCAGTCCACAATGAGGCTGCCAAATTATATTGCGCCACACGGTCGTTTGCTTCTGCTCCTTTTCGATACCAATGACAAGCTTCTTCTTTACTCTTTTCAGTACCTAAACCATTATCATACATATACCCCAAGTAATTATAACTATCCGTTATTCCTTTGTGGGCCAACTCTTCAAACAATTGGAATGCTTTGTCGTAATCAGGTTCTGTTCCTTTTGCATGGAGAAAGAAAATAGCCACATTTATTTTGGCTTCATTGTTGTACGGTGCCGCTTTCTCATACCATTCCAATGCTTTTTTCAAATCCACTTCAACGCCTTTACCCTGCTCATAAAGATGCCCCAACAAATAAGCCGCATCTGCTACATTTTGCGACGCTGATTTCTCGGCACAGGTCAAAGCCTCCTCATAATCATGCTGGCTAAAATAGTAATAAGCCAATTCATATTGCCCGTCTGGGTCCTGTTTGTCTGCTGCCTTTTGGAAATATTCCACCGCCTTCTTTTCAGAAGCTGTCACACCCCAACCTTTTTGATACAGAACTCCCAACCGGTAATAGGCATGTCCGTCCTCTTTATCCGCCGCTTTCCGATAATAATTGAACGCCTCCGCATACGCCATTTGGTCAAACAATACATCTGCTTTTTCATTATAATCAGCCGCTGTCGGCGACAAGAAATAAACACCCAACACAATAACCAAGATGGACAAACCACCTATCAAAACTTTCTTTTTCATATTGCGTTATTTTTTAATTTGACTATTTCTATATTTACCGGGAAACAAAATCTTCCATCCCCATTTTTCTTGTGCGAAATTTATAAGCAAAAGTACTAAGATTCCGGAAAGGAAAATAGATAAAGGTTCCCATAGTACAAACAAGCATCTTTCCCAAAATGCGTGATGTGCTATCGATAATTCGCCCAATGGCGCTCTATATTCTTTCAAACCGGCTCCCGCTAATAATAAATTGTATGGCTTTATAACATAGAACTGATAAAAGAAATGCAGAATAGAAAGTAATACAAAACTTCCCGATAACACAACCAATCCACCTATTAAAGAATAAGCACCACCGATTAGCGGATGGCTACAAAGGAACATTTCTCTCCGATGCCTATCAAATGCATCCTTCATGCGGCTATCCAAATGAGTCAAATCATATTTCAATAAAACACGATACTGTTTGATTGCATTTCGCCATAAATCAAAACGAGAATAATGACGTTTTCTCGTCTCCAAAGTAAATTGTTTAAAGAAATTATCTGAATAAAAAACACGGTCAAACGAATCATCCGTTTCTTCTTCATACCAATCCATCAAATGATTATATGTTTCCCATAATAGTAAACTAAATTCCACATGATAAGTAGCCCATCGCCAAAGATAAAGACGCGCTTTCTGATAATAAAGCGACGTTGTCAATAACACATCCAATACGGTAGCAATTCTCAATTTTTCCGATTTCGATTCAAGTGTACTGCACGTTATATCCAACGTTTTCAAAAAGGAAACATCCGATATATTCCCTTTCAAATTGTCCAACATCGAGAGAAACAATTCGCATAAACAAGTCAAACTTTCTGACACATCATCTCGTTGAACTATCGCCTCAACCTGCTGTTGCATTAATTGTGTATCCATATTCCTTTGCTTTTGTTTTTCATGATGCAAAGGAAATGGGGAGGTCGGACAGATGTGGTCCGACCCCTCTAACTATTTTCAGTTATTCTTATTCTGTGCATCTTGCCATTTACGACGCATATAAATAATCATCATTACACCAGGCATTGTTACTCTATATGCTGGGCCAGTAATAAGTTCTTTTGCTAAAAAAGCCAAAGATATTATATTAATAATAGGTACTAATCTTGCCACCAATTGACCTAACATAGCACCTCCGACAGCAATGCCAATTCGTGGAACAATAGCTTTTGCACAAATAGCAACAATCTTTCCGACAAATTGAGGAGACAAACCAATCATTATGATTGCATCCTTCAAAGCATTTTTATTGTCATACTTTGTAGCGTCAATACGTAAATCGTTTGCAATACCCTTAATTTCATCTTCATCCATTTCTTCTAAAGCTTCATCTAAAATGCGCTGTACAAAACACATTTCTATCCGTTCTATAGAAGAATTCTTATTGTAGTTTACTTTTTTCTTATCGCATACATCCATTAGGATTTCTCGATAAGGAATACCACAACCACGAATCGCATTAGCGACTGTATCACCTCCAAATAGCTGAAATTCATGAATAATCTCTCTACAGATCTTATTCATTTCCTTTGGATAAAATTCTTTGTAAGCACGAGTTTTAGACAGTTCTTCTGTCGCTCTCTGTTTGTCATTTTTGTCAAAAACTAACAAATCAGCAAATGTTTTCAAATCTTCATTTGAACATTCCGACAAAAACACCAAATCTGGGTCTTCTAAATACTTCTTCTGAAACATAATTTTTACCTTTCAATTATTAGTAATACAATTATTTCAATATATACCTAATTTTCCGTTTGCATCTCAAATGCATTTTTAATTTCTTCAGGATTAATTGTTTGCAATATATGATTAGTTTTCATATCTAAATTACCTTCCTTTGTCAAAATCGGAGTATCTAAAACAGCTTTAATTGCTTTTGCTAAACTAACAGCTCCAGCCGTAGCATTTTTTTGTTGCTTGTTAAAGTTTTCATAATCTGCATTATGCTCAATGATAGCTTCATCCATAATCTTCACAAATTCATCTAGATAAGTATCTAATCTATTTAGTAAATCAACAAATAACTGACATTGATATATAATGTTACCACACAAGCTATTTGCTACAGACAACTTTGTTGCAAATTCTTCAGCTTTTGCCATATTTATATAAGCTTCATCTTTAGCTTTACTCGTTTTAGCCTCTACAATCCATCCCATAATTGCCAAAGCTGGACCAGCAATTAATCCACCCAATATCATAATACCGCCACTTACACCTAAACCTCCAGCAGATAAAGCTCCTCCCCCAAAATAAGCCAGAGTCGCATTTTTTGCTGCAATACCACTTAATTTAGAAATAGCTGTACCTGTAGAAGCTGTAGCTAACCAGTTTGCAGAGCTATATGCTCCATAAGCAGTAAGAGCGCCACCTATAGCTCCTCCTGTAACACCAGTTATGATATCTGTCGCAAAATTACTCATTCCCTTTAAGTCATTAAGTTCTTTCTGATCGATACATAATTTGCTAATTTCTTCTATTCCTATAGAATCTTGAAAATTTATATTCTTCAATTTTCCAAATGAAATAATGAAATGTTCAATATTCGTACTAAGTATTTGTGCTTTTTTTAAGCCCAATTCTTCCAAGTTTTTTTTACAATTTCGTTTAAATCTTTTGTGCTTACGATTTGCTTGCTTAATAACATAATTTGCACGTTCATTTAGTTTCTTCGCTTTTTTACGATTCATTATAGCTTTAGCCGTTTTCCCTATTCCAACTGCACCTGTAACACCTGCTACTGCTATAAACACTATTGGTAAAGGCATATAATATAAAAATTAAAAATTAAACATCTGTTCTGATCTCATAAGTACATTAAATTCTTGCATTGTAGAAAACTGTACTTCTTGTCCCAACTTCTTAGTTATCATATTTGCTCCCATTATAAAATCATCTATATCTTCTGAATAAAAAGCTTTATCCATACAACTAAATGCAGAATTAAATGTAGTAATTCGATCATTAAAATACACATTAGAAAGGATTTTCATTTCCTCTCGATACTTATTAATCTGTTTAATTGTCGCTTGACATTCCTGTTCTATTACTATTCTTTGTATTCGTGTTATCTCAGCTTCTTTAAGTGCAGTTTTCAATTCCTTATAAAATATAGAATTTAAAGTATATCCTATAATAGAACCACTCATAGCACCAATAATTGGTACAGGAATTGCCATTTGTCCTATCGTAGCAAACAAAGCAGAATTCAAATAACCTGTACCTTTCTCTCCCATTTCACTTAAACATTCAGCTATAGAAATTTCACCTTTACACAAACGTGTTAATGATTTTCCTACATCAATAGCTGAAGTTACCATCATAGCTGGAGCATTACTTTTTGAAACACCTCTTATTATTTCATTTGATGAATTTTGCATTCCAGCTTTTATAAAAGATCCACCAAATCCATTTAAATAAGCAACAAGAGCACCTTCTCCAGTATCAACTGCCAATTCTTTTGCAGCATCTATTGGTTTCTTTTTATTTTTACACAATGCTACAACATTGCGAATTAAAGAAACTGCTGCAGAAATACTTATTCCCATTTTTGCTTGTACCATGCCAGCTTGATGAGAAATCTTTGTCATATCTTTAATAGTAAATATCAAAGGATGTTGTCTAGCTAAAATTGCTTCTTTTGTAGTTATGCCACTATCTTTAATAGAAGTCTTTATTTTCTTTAAAAGAAAAATCCTATTTCTATACTTTTCTATTAATTTTTTATTTCCTCTTTTTTCTGCATTTTTTAACCAGTCTTCCAATCTTGATAAATTCTCTTCTATCTCAGAAATAACACCCTCATAATAATCACTCGGTACAGTAATTGTAGCTTTACCCAAATATTTCCTGAATTTTCCACTTTTCAATGCATCAAATAATTCTTTTGCATTGTTTCCAACAAATTTCATTTGTTCACCTGACCCAACTATAATATTACCATGTGTATCTATAGTAAAATGATCATAAAGTTGATCATTCACTGAGCCAAGATCATCAGTTCTTCTTATTCGTCTCTTATCACCAGAAATAATTCTTTTCGAATTTTCTCTTGCGGTATATATTTCCTCCGCAACAAAGCCCGCCTGCTGCTTAATATTCTCTTTATAATACTTACAATTAACTTTATACCTATGAATTCTTTTCAATCCTCTTTTTAAATTTCTATTAGCTTCATTATCCCTTCCAGAATAAGACACTATATATTCTTTATTTGCAGAACCATATCGTTGGACAACATCTTTAGCTGCCTTTGATTGCAATGAATATTCTATAGACTTGTTCTTACCTCTTCTATATTTATTCTTATTATAATATTTCTTCTTATTCTTTATCATTTTCAAATTCATTTTTATTCCTTATTCCCTTCAGTTTAGCATTTTTCTAATTATAAAACAATAAAGAAAGCGTGGGAACTGTCGCCTCCTTATCCAACCCAGAGGTATCGCCAAACACCTTCACCTAGATAATTAAACAACAGCCCACGCTCTATACTGTTACAATCTTACTTCGTCGCAAAGAATGATACAGCAGAGCGCAAGCATTTTGTTGTCTATTATTCCCAGGTGATGAAAATTGGCGATTTTCTGGATTGGGAATAATATTGTAAACGCTTTTTCGCTTTTCAGTATGTCCTTCCTTCGAAGCCTCACGTGGCTTTCGGTCGGAATTGGCACAAAGGTAGTGAAAAGCGGTATAAAAAGCTGCTTTTGTCCTTATTTTTTTCCAACACTGCAAAATTATTCCCAGCCTCAGCCAGAAAGTGTCCGACCTAAACACATATCTTTGCAAAAAGAATAAAAATTGAATGATATGCAAAAGTGGGAGCGCTGCCTCTGGATTATAAATACGTTCTGCGAATATGGTGATTTTTCGCTGAAAGAGTTGAATGAACGCTTTATACAGTATTCGCTGAACTACGATGGCGAAGAGATTTCGGAACGGACGTTCAATCGCGATAGGGAATTTATTGCCTCATCGTTCCAAATTGACATTGAGTATGATGCTCGTATCCGGAAGTATTCACTGCGAAACAAAGAGGTGATTGAGGAGAATCCGATATATCGGTATCTATTGAGTAGCTTTCATATAAACAATTTATCCTTGATGGCGATTAAGCACAAGGATAAAATTATGTTGCAGAACCCGCCGACCGGCGTAGAGTTGCTGCATACCATATTAAATGCGATAGACCAAGGCCGCACGCTTTGCTTCGACTATGTTTCTTATTATACGAAAGACCGCACGTTTTATTTCGAGCTGATTCCGGCTTTCGTCCGCTTGTTCGAACAACGCTGGTATTTGATTGGCGAATTTACCGACCGAAGCCAGACACGCGTTTTGGCATTGGAACGTATGCACAACCTTGTCATCGGAAAAAAACAGCTTTCGGCGTCGCCCAATATTACTCCCCAAGAATTTTATGATGGATGTTTTGGGGTTATTCGGGATGACAAGCAAGCACAAACAATTAAACTAAAGGTTTATGACAAACAGGTAGATTACATTCGGTCATTACCGCTTCATGCTTCACAGCAAGAAATAGAAACAGGGAAAGACTATGCCATTTTTCAATACTATTTTCGGCCTTCGTTCGATTTCGTTCAAGAAATACTTTGGCATCGGGATAAGGTAGAAGTAATAGAGCCTAAAATACTTAGAGAAGAGGTTATTTCGTTACTTCGACAAATGTTAGAGAGGTATAAATAACTTCGATTATCTATTCTCTATACACTAAAAATACCTTCCAAGCGCGCTGGGATCCTACTTTTACCCGTAAAAGTGCTTTCCAAGCGCACTGGAATCTCACTTTTATCCGTGAAAGTACCTTCCAAGCACGCTGGAAATGTATTTTCAACACTTAAAACAACTTTCCAAGCGCACTGGAATCCTACTTTTACCCGTAAAAGTAACTTCCAAGCACGCTGGAAATGTACTTTTACACTTAAAACGCCTTTCCAAGCGCACTGGAATCCTACTTTTATTCGTAAAAGTAACTTCCAAGCACGCTGGAAATGTACTTTTACACTTAAAACGCCTTTCCAAGCGCACTGGAATCCTACTTTTATTCGTAAAAGTAACTTCCAAGCACGCTGGAAATGTACTTTTATTAATAAGAATGAAGATTAAATCGGAACGGAATGTTTTTTATCAAATCATCCATATATCAACGCTTTCGTTGCATCCACATTCTTCTTCAAATAAGGATTCTTTATCGTTTGCTCCTCCAATAAATCCACTGTCCGCCCCAACAAATCCTCCAGAGAGTACTTGAAATCAAAGTAATTGTCGAAATAATCCGTTACCTCGGATTTGTTGAAGGAAACCCAAAAGTCCACGTCGCTCTCGTCGTTGAAACGGTTCGTCAGGATAGAACCGAAGGCGAAGAGCTTGCTGACCTTATGCTTTCGACATAAGGCAACTATTTGGGAAATATTGTTTTCGAGAAGTTTCATATCATTTGTTGCTATATTCTTCTTCAGGTTCGTTCAACAAGTATCTCGAAGCATCATCTTCTAAAGAACGATAGCTGACAATCTTAGGTAAATCTTGCTCATTCCGCCTTGTATTCCATAATATATGGATATAAACATAATCTTCATGCACTGTATAAATAATTTTCGTACAAGGGACTATCACCAAGGAACGATATTGCAAAGGACAATCCGTCAGCAAGGGTTCAACAAAACCTAAAGCAGGATGAGATATAAGCAAACGCGCTCCCTCCAGAATCCGGCTACGAACTTTTCTTGCTACTAATATACCGAAGTATTCCCGGCAATAATCAACAATACTTTTCAAATCTGAGATAGCCTCTGGATGCCAAATTAATCTTCTACCTCTTACAGTACCCATTTTTCACTTTCTTCCTCAACCTCTTCCATCGTAAGTCCACGACCTGCAAGAGCATCGGCCTCCGTACGACGTAAACGCTGTTTGACATCTTCAAGAGAATAGTTACAAGGATAATCTATAACAGATTGCTTTCCTTTCCACTGATTCTTTTCGGGATTCAAATTCTTTATAGCCATAATCTATTATTTTTCGCAAAGGTAGCGTTTCTTTTTCGATGCAAGGCTCTGTGAGAATATTATTTCTTCAAAAGTACGGGAAAATGTCCTCTACATGGAAAGAATGCGGATATTCATAAAGCAAAATCTCTAATTTCTGTCTTGAAAAATCGTGTAAAACAAATGATACTTCATAAAAACTTCCCAATATTCATCTTTTTGGTATTTGCAAACAAGTCGAATATCAGCCAAATCTTTCATTGAAAAAATAGAATATAATGTCTGCGTTCGTAAGTTCCTATCATATAAACATTCCACAATTTCCCGATAAGGACGATTCCTTAACAAATACCACAACCGGCGTATTTCTTTTAGAGCAGGATAGTTCAATTTCGCGGCATTTATAGTTGATTGCACATCATCATGCAAATCGCTGTTACCAGCCATCATCGTGCCATCTTGCATAAAAACAATACGGGATTCAATATCTCTGAGATAATATACGGGAGGAGCAAAATCTGAAGACCGGGCGTTATTGCAACAATGAGAAGAAACATTATTATCCAAAGGGAAGCGACCATTACAGGATACGACCAGATTGTTCCATGCTACAGTATGAGGATATGGAGGGCGGGTCTGATTATCGGCAGACGTAAAATCAGAAGTAAGAACTATTTCATGTTCAGATAATTCACTGTAACGATCATAACCATTAGTAGTTGTAGAACTTTGAGGAATAATATGTTCCAACGTTGCAAATTGTTTTCTTCCAATTTTCCTCAAGCAATAGCAACAAAACTTATTTTGCAAAGCCATCCCAAGTTCCAACAGTTTATTCTTGTATCCTTTATTTGTAAAGCTGCCGGAATAATCAACATTCATATAACGGATATTGCCAGTAACTTGATCAGTCGTTCTGCATTCATTATCCAAATACTCATCCGTTATATTTCTGCCTTCTGTACGTTTCGCATTCTTATCAATGTATCGCATCTCCCATCAGTTTTAGTTGCTTATCAATGCGTCTATTTATTTCTTCAGAAGACAAATAGAATTTATCCGCCAATAATTTTTCCAGGTTATCGACTTTGTCTGTTTCATTCATTTTTATCATAAACGCACAAGCCTCAATAATATGGTCAATGTCGGAATTGCGGGCGTCCACTCCCATTACATCCTCAAGTCCAGTATTATAATCCAAGCCATATACATCATGAATACGTTCCGGAGGCGTACCGATAGGGTTCATCCGATAGATTTTGTTTTTCCCGCCCTCCAGATTCATATTAGTTATGACCAACAGCGAATGTGTAGAGACAACAAACTGGGTATTGGGGAAAGTACGGATTAAACGAGACAATACGCTTTGTTCCAAGGTCGGATGGAGATGCAAGTCGATCTCGTCTATTATAACAACACCACGCGCTTCTGTATTTCCATTCAGGATATATGATCGGTAAGCCAAATCAAGAATCATGTAAAACAACCTTTTATAACCTGCAGGCAACCTCCTGAACGAATATTGCTTCCCAGAAACGGTAACAACGATAAGCTTATCATCAAAGGTTGCTAAACCGAGCCGTTCTATTTCCATATCCGGATCGCCAGCGGAAAAATCTACCAGACATTTCTGTATCGCCTCTATCTCCCTTTTAGCAGCTTGATATTGTTCGAGCACCACATCCCTATTGGCTATCTTATCCTCTTTTAAAGTCCGTTCGGCACGCTCCATAGCCTTCCACGTTTGCTCAAAACGTTCAAGCCATATTTTGCTACATGCCGTTTCTTCATTCCACTGGTGATAACCGAAATTACGTAACGATGTTATTTTCTTGCCCACTTCCTTTTTGTCTTCTACATGAGGAAAACCATCAGAATAATAAGCAATCACAGGATAAATATTCGTCTCAGAGACCAAACGCATAAACCGGATATAAGCATCTTTGAACAACGATGTACGGTATCTGTAGGAAGAAGAAGATACACCGTGAGACCATTCAAACGGAACGCCAAAACAATGCCCTTTTGCCGTGATAAGCAAGTCTTTAAATATATTGTTCGTTTCCGGATTTATCATTCCATCCATATTCTTGTCAAAACCCTCAACCGTTATTTTAGGATTACCAGCATTCAACGGTTCGATATCTTTCAATTTTGAATCGCTATAAAACATAAAACTTAGCGATTTGGATATGGCATGAATCAAAGATGTTTTACCAACACCATTTCTACCGAAAAGGACTGTTACCTTATCAGCAAACTCCATTTCAAAATGCTCAAAACATCTGAAATGTGTCAGTTCTATTTTATTAAGTTTCATATATTCAATAATCCGTTAAACTTTGCTTAAATCCACGGTAAAGATCGGACAAATATTAAGGAATCCACTTCCACCCTATCCGGGATGGAAATGGATTTCTTTTAACCTACAATTAGAGCGCAAACGCCGGCGTGCGACGAATCCACTGTCCGCGAGTGAAATCCGGGAAGTCTACGACGGCACCGCCGCGTGCGATGGACATCTCGGAGAGGGCGGAAACGGCGCTCCAGGCTGCGGCGTCATAGCAATCCATCGGAGCCGGTTTCTTGTTGCGGATGGCGTTGATGAAGTCGAACATCATCACGTAGTCCATACCGCCGTGGCCGGCTTCGGCAGCCTGCGCCTCGTGCTCTGCCCAGAGCTTGTGGTCGTACTGCTTGAACCATGTCTCCGAGTCGTCCCAACGGTGGGGCTTCGATTTGCCTTGGACATAGACGTGGTCGCCGTCGTTCATCCACAAGCCTTCGGTTCCTTGGATGCGGAAGCCGAGCGAGTAGGGACGCGGAGAGTTCGTGTCATGCGTTACGATGACGGTCTGTCCGTTGGCGCATTTAATCATCGAGGTTACGATGTCGCCCAAGTTGAAGCGGACGTTGGCCAGCGGATGATGCTCGCCACCGTTATCGACGATGAATTTGTGCAAGCCGCGCGTCTGGGTAGCCATTGCCGTGAGCGAGAGGAAGCGGTTGCCACGGTTAATGTTCAAGCAGTTGGCAACCGGGCCCACACCGTGCGTCGGGTAAATGTCGCCGTTGCGGTGAACCGAGTGATTCGTGCGCCATTGTGCCTCAGCGTAGGCCGTAGGACCCATGCGGAGTTCGCCACCGGGCTGATAGCTGTAATGCTGTCCGTCGTTGAACTTCACATCGCGAAGGTCGTGCTCGTAACCGCAAGTCGCGTGCAGCAATTCACCGAATAAACCCTGACGAACCATGTTAAGCGCAGCCATGCAGTCGCGGCGGTAGCAGACATTCTCCATGATATTCAGCTGGCTACCGGTCGATTCGGAGACATTGACCAAATCCCAGCATTCCTCCAGCGTGTTGGCAGCGGAAACTTCCACACCGACGTAAGGGACACCAGCCTTCATCGCAGCGACCGACATCGGCACGTGCCATTCCCACGGACTGGCGATGATGACACAATCAAATTCTTCGTTGTTGAGCATCTGCTCGAAAGCACGCTCACTGCCAGTGTAAACCTTAGGCTCGGGCACACCGAATTTCGCAATATGCTTCAATGTACTCTGCAGAGGGCCTTGCTGGATATCGCAGATAGCGACAATCTTGTTGCCCGGGATAGCTAATACATTATTAATATGTTCCTGGCAACGCGAACCCGTACCGATGAAACCAAAGCGAAGTTTGCCATCATCTTTACCTGCAGGTTTCTTCGCTGCCTTTGTTTCCGGCTGCAAAACTGAGGCAGCCGCACCGTTCGTTACGGCCAAACCTGCCACGCCAAGTCCGGCAGCCGACACTTTCTTTAAGAATGAACGACGAGTATTCTCCATGTTTTCTTATTTAAAATTGAGTTGATAAATGAGGATTAACCCAGCAAATCTTTCAACTTACCTTCGCTTTGCAAACGGATAATCAATTCGCCGAAGAGCGTATTAGCCCAAGCGAACCAAGAGCGGGTAAATTTCTTGGGGTCATCTTTATGGAATGATTCGTGCATGAAGCCCGTATCGGCATCCGTATCGCGAAGCATCTCGATGCATTCCCGGATTTCTTTCTCGTCCTTCGAAGAGTGAGCACGCATGATGATACTCATCGGCCAAATGAAATCGATGCCGACGTGCGGACCACCGATACCTTCGCCTGCTGTACCTTTGAAGAAATACGGATTCGCCTTGCTCCAAACGAAACGGCGCGTGTTCTGGTAAATCGGGTCGTCCAACGAAACGCAACCGAGGAACGGCAGACCCAAAAGGCTGGGGACATTGGCATCGTCCATCAGATTGACACCACCGAAGCCATCGACTTCGAAAGCATAAATCTTTCCAAAGTCAGGATGCTCTACAACAGCATATTTCTTCAATGCTGTCTCTACTTCTGTCGCCAGAGCCTCGCACTTCCCGGCCAAATCCGCATTATTCCGAATCTTGCGCAACATTTCAGCCGCTTGACGCAAAGATGTTATCGCAAAAAAGTTAGAGGGAACCAAAAATCCGAAAATCGTCGAGTCGTCGGAAGGACGGAAAGAGGAAACAATCATACCCACCGGATTCACAGGGTTTCCGTAGCGGTGCAACAGCGTTTCACTCTGTGTTGTCGTCATACGGCCGAACTTATACGGACCATTGCCGTTTTTACGCTGCTGCTCGATACAAGTCTGGTAAATCATCGCAATCGATTTCTCCCAAGTAGCATCGAAAGGCGTATTATCGTTCGTTTCTTTCCAATAATGGTAAGCCAAGCGGACAGGATAACAGAGCGAGTCAAGCTCCCACTTGCGTTCGTGGAGTTCCTTCTTCATATCCGTATAATCCGATTCCCATTGGCTGCCGGTCGGGCCTTCGTTGAAACCGTTGGCATACGGGTCGATAAGGATACAATCGGCTTGGCGACGAATCACGCCCTGTAACAGTTGCTTCAGTTTCTCATCTTCCTTGGCCAATACCACATACGGATAAACTTGCGCCGAAGAATCTCTCAGCCACATCGCGTGGATATCGCCTGTCAAGACGAACGTATCCGGACGTCCGTCCTTCATTTTGAACTCTACGGTCGTATCTAACGTATTGGGATAACAGTTCTCAAACATCCACGCCAACTTCGGGTCTTTAATCTTCGCTTTCACCGAGCTAATCTTTTTCTCGACTGCTTCCGAAACGAATTTACGAGCCGACACTGCGGGACGCTTGCTTTCATACTGCCCCGCAACAGCCGTTGCCTCAGAAACGGCATCGACACCAAATTTATCATCCAGCGAGGAAACAGTTGCATACAAATCTCTGCCGGCGAGCAAACCTGCCATTGAAGCAGCCCCGGCTTTCAGAAAATTACGTCGTGTAGTCATGGGTCTATTCTTTTTTTAATTTAGTTTTCGACTATGCAAAGATGGGAAAAGTTTTTAAAAAAAGGAAGGCTTTCCGCCCAAATGAGCAGAAAGCCTTCTAAATCTTTTCTTCTTCGTGTCTATTTTAGATAGGTATCAACCTAAATATGATTTCAAGAGTTTGCTACGTGTCCCCTGTCTCAATCTCCTGATAGCTTTTTCTTTGATTTGACGAACACGCTCACGGGTAAGACCGAATTTATCGCCAATTTCTTCCAATGTCATCTCTTGGCAGCCAATACCGAAAAACATTTTGATTATCTCGCATTCTCTTTCGGTCAATGTAGCAAGAGCCCGGTCGATTTCTTTGGACAAGGACTCATTCATCAGCGCTTTATCGGCGACGGGAGCATCATCGTTCACAAGCACATCCAACAAGCTGTTGTCTTCTCCTTCTACAAACGGAGCATCTACCGAGATATGTCGTCCGGAAACTTTCAACGTATCCGAAATCTTATCGACCGGAATATCTAATTCGTCGGCGAGTTCTTCCGGAGAAGGGCGGCGTTCGTTTTCCTGTTCGAATTTCGAGAATGCCTTACTGATTTTATTCAGCGAACCTACTTGATTCAAGGGCAAACGTACGATACGCGACTGCTCCGCCAGCGCTTGCAGAATAGATTGGCGAATCCACCACACAGCATACGAAATAAATTTAAAACCACGTGTCTCATCAAACTTCTCCGCCGCTTTTATCAGACCCAAGTTCCCTTCATTAATCAAATCAGGCAAACTCAAACCTTGATTTTGATACTGCTTTGCGACAGATACGACGAAACGCAAGTTAGCCCTTGTCAATTTCTCCAACGCTCTGCGATCTCCTTTTTTGATGGCCTGAGCCAACTCAACTTCCTCTTCTACAGTAATAAGATCCTCACGTCCGATCTCCTGAAGATACTTATCCAATGAAGCGCTTTCGCGATTGGTTATGGACTTTGTTATCTTTAATTGTCTCATCCAACGATTCTATATTGAAAATTCGGGTTGCAAAATTAATCTTTTCTGTAAAAGCGAACAAGCCGAACGTGCAATAAGTTCGGCTTGTTATAATCCATTAACTTTAGGAATGAAGAATTAAGATTCTCATTCCCCAAGGTCTATCGCATAGTATTTCGTCCGTCCGTTCGGATAGAATCCTTTGATAAACAGACCTTGTTCGTCCGTGCGTCCCTGAAGGATGTCATCGACAATCTTCTCCAAGTCTTCCGGCGTCTTAATGCGCTGGTTGTTTACGACCATGATGATAAAGCCTTTCTTGATGCCGGCATCGCGGAGCTTGCCGTTCGTCAGGCCCGTAACTTCGATGCCATAGCTTACGCCCAGTTCACGTTTCTGTTTTTCGTCCAGAGCTTTGAAGGCGCCGCCCATGACTTCCGTCCCGTCGCTTGCCTTGACTACCTTCGTGCTGCCTTGCGCATTCTTCAGTTCGACGGAGAATGTCTTCTCGCTTCCGTTACGATTGACCGTAATCTGCACCTTGTCGCCCGGACGGTATTTGCTAATCTGTTCTTGCAGGGCATGGCTGGTCTTCACCTTCGTCCCATTGACGGCGATAATCACGTCGCCCAGCTCGATGCCTGCAGCTTTGGCCGCGCTCTTCTCGGCAAACTCGGAAACGTAGGCTCCTTCGGAAACTTTGATCTTATCCTTCATCTCCTGCAATTCCTTCTTATAATCGTCCGGTGCCATCGGATTGCTCAACCCGTCCATGATGTCGTTCACGCCAATCATCATCACGCCCAACATCGCACGCTGGACAGTCCCGTATTGCTTCAAATCCTGCGCCACTTTCCCGGCAATGCTGATAGGTACGGCGAATGAATAGCCGGCGAAGTTCCCGGTCTCGGAATAGATGGCCGTATTGATGCCGACCAGCTCTCCTTTCGTATTCACCAGCGCCCCGCCACTATTTCCGGGGTTCACGGCTGCGTCGGTCTGGATAAATGACTCGATTTTCGTCTTGTCGCCGCCCATCGAGATGCCACGGCCCTTCGCACTGACGATACCCGCCGTTACGGTCGATGTCAGGTTAAACGGATTCCCGACGGCCAAGACCCACTCGCCTACTTTCAGCTTCTCGGAATCCCCGAAAGGAATCGTCGGCAGGTCTTCCGCCTCGATTTTTATCAGGGCGATATCCGTCGATGGGTCGGTCCCAATCAACTTGGCGGCAAACTTCCGGTTGTCGTTCAGCGTTACCTGCAGCTCGTCGGCCCCCTCGACCACGTGGTTGTTCGTGATAATGTAGCCGTCGGTCGAGATAATCACACCCGACCCCGAACCTACGCGCGGCTGCGGCTCCGGACGCTGGAATCCCCGGCCTCCAAAGCCGAAGAAATACTCAAACGGGTCGATATATTGTCCGCCGCCCGACGATTTGGCTTTCGTCGTCGCCATGATATGCACCACGCCGTGCACGGCATTCTCGGCGGCCACCGTGAAGTCGATGTTTTCCGCAGCCACGGAATTGTAGCTTACCGTCCGCACCGGCTGTTTGAAGGTATTCTCAAAACTATCTACTGCCATTGCCTCGGCCCGGCCGTTCTCCATCAGACATGAGGTCGTGCCCACTGCGGCTCCCGCACTGATAGCTGCCACGGCAGCTACTCCTATTACATTTCTCCAAATACGTTTCATATACTTTTCTTTTTTTGTTTTCACTGCGGCAAAGGAATATCAAAAAATAGGCACTTCGTTCATTTCCACCTCTTTTTTTATCACTTTTAACGAGCCTTCCGAGCGACTTAACCGGGCTTAAAGGTTCTCGGTTATACAAAGTACCTTTTTAACATTCCGCCGGACTGACAATCTGGCATCATGCCGCATTGTCTTATTCGCCTCCTCCCGCGCGGGGAACTTCGCCTTCAAAAGTGGTAAATTCCGTATTGCATTTACCACTTTTCGGCGAAAAATGATACTTTTCCTAATGCATTTATCACTTTTCGTAGAAAAGGTGTAAATTCCCTGTTACATTTACTACTTTTCTGCGAAATCTGATAAATTCCTTAATGCCTTTACCACTTTTCGCAGAAAAGGTGTAAATTCCCTGCTACATTTACTCTTTTTCTACGAAATCTGATAAATTCATTAATGCTTTTACCACTTTTCGGACGAAAACGAGGATAAAAAAATACGCGGACTGCCCGCATGGAATCGGACAATCCGCGCATAGTATCAGGTCGAAGTGGGGATTATTCCCACTCGATTGTCGAAGGCGGTTTCGAACTGATGTCATAGACGACGCGGTTCACGCCCTTCACCTTGTTGATGATTTCGTTGGAAACCTTGGCGAGGAATTCGTATGGCAGATGAGCCCAGTCCGCCGTCATTGCATCGGACGACGTTACGGCGCGGAGGGCGACCGTGTTCTCATACGTGCGCTCGTCGCCCATCACGCCTACCGAATGGATTGGCAACAAGATAGCGCCTGCCTGCCAGATTTTGTCGTACAAGCCCCATTCGCGCATCAGCGACATGTAGATGTCGTCGGCATCTTGCAGGATACGCACCTTTTCCGGCGTGATATCGCCCAAGATACGGATACCGAGGCCAGGTCCGGGGAAGGGATGACGCTTGATCAGATGTTCCTGCATTCCCAGCTCGATGCCCACGCGGCGCACCTCGTCTTTGAACAAGAGGCGCAAAGGCTCGACGAGTTTGAGGTTCATCTTCTTAGGCAGACCGCCGACGTTGTGGTGGCTCTTGATGGTCGTGCCCGTGATGGAGAGCGACTCGATGACGTCGGGGTAAATCGTGCCCTGGCCGAGCCACTTGATATCCTTCAGCTTCTGAGCCTCCTCGTCGAAGACATCGATGAAACCCTTGCCGATAATCTTGCGCTTCTGCTCAGGGTCGCTGACGCCGGCCAGTTCGCTGTAGAATTTATCCTTGGCATTGACACCGATGACGTTCAAGCCCAAGTGTTCGTAGTCTTTCAATACATTTTCAAATTCATTCTTGCGGAGCAGACCGTGGTCCACGAAGATACACGTCAGGTTCTTGCCGATGGCCCGGTTGAGGAGGACAGCCGTTACCGACGAATCCACGCCGCCGGAGAGGGCGAGGATGACCTTGTCGTCTCCCAGTTTTTCTTTCAACTCGGCAACGGTCGATTCGATGAACGAAGCCGGAGTCCAATCCTTGGCGCAACCGCAAATGTTGAGGAAGTTGTCGAGCAGCTTCGTCCCGTCCACCGTATGGAAGACTTCGGGATGGAACTGCACGCCCCATGTCATTTCGCCATCCACATGATAAGCGGCATTCTCCACATCCGCAGTGCTGGCGATGATGCGGAAGTTGTCGGGGAGCTGCGTGATGGTGTCGCCGTGCGACATCCAGATCTGCGAGCCCACCTCGATGCCCTTAAAGAGCGGGTCGGCAGCATCTACCTTGGCGAGATTGGCACGGCCGTATTCGCGCGAGTTGGCAGGCTCCACCTTTCCGCCCGAGGTATAGGCGAGATATTGCGCGCCGTAGCAGATGCCCAGGACGGGATATTTACCCCGGATTTCGCTGAGGTCGGGCTTAAAGGCGTTCGCGTCATAGACGGAATACGGACTGCCGGAGAGGATGACCCCCTTCACGTCCGTCGCGTCGTGCGGGAACTTATTGTAAGGCACTATCTCGCAATACATGTTCAGCTCGCGGACACGGCGCCCGATTAACTGGGTAGTCTGTGAGCCGAAATCAAGAATAATTAATCTTTCGTGCATGCAATACTTATTTAATAGGTTTGACAAATTCTTATTTAGGGAGATTGTGGCTGAAGAGACGCTGCTCGGCCAGTTTCTCGTACTTCGTTCCCGGTCTGCCGTAATTGCAATAGGGATAGATGCTGATGCCGCCACGGGGGGTGAAGATGCCGGTAACTTCGATATACTTCGGATCCATCAATCGGATTAAGTCTTTCATAATCTTATTGACGCAATCCTCGTGGAAATCTCCGTGGTTGCGATAGCTGAAGAGGTAAAGTTTCAAGCTTTTGCTTTCGACCATGCGGACATCGGGGATATAATCGATATAGATTGTGGCGAAATCCGGCTGGCCGGTGATGGGGCAAAGGCTTGTAAACTCCGGACAGTTGAAACGCACCCAGTAATCGTTCTCTTGATGACGGTTCTCGAAAGTCTCGAGCACTTCGGGGGCATAATCCTGACGGTAAGTCGTTGTACGGCCTAAGAGGTGAAGTTCGTCTTTTCGTTCCATATCAAAGAGAGATTAAGCGTTAGCGCGTCGCGCTTTCTTTTCCAAATACTCTTCCAAGCCATTGCGTCTCAGCGTGCAGGCAGGGCAATGACCACAACCGTCGGCGATGATGCCGTTATAGCAAGTCAGCGTCTCGTTGCGCACAAGGTCGAAGACTCCCAGCTCGTCGGCCAATTCCCAGACGCCGCATTTATCGCGGTTCATGAGGGGCGTATGAAGGACAAACTGTTCGTCCATCGCCAGATTCAGCGTTACGTTGAGCGAACGGATAAACGTATCCCGGCAATCCGGATAACCACTGTAATCGGCTTCTGAAACTCCGGTTACGAGGTCATAGATTCCCTGGCTACGAGCCAAGATGGCGGCAAACGTGAGGAAAACCATGTTGCGGCCAGGGACGAAGGTGTTGGGATAGCTATCCGTAGGCTTCGTTTCATCCATTGCAACGGCGTCGTTCGTCAGCGAACAATTCCTATCCAGCTGGCTTATCAAAGACACGTCCAATAGATGGAACGGGACATTCGCACCGTTTGCGATACGGCGCGCGACTTCGACTTCGGCCGAATGCTTCTGCCCGTAGGTGAAACATACAGCCTCGACTCTTTCAAACTGCTTCTTTGCCCAAAACAGGCAAGTGGTGGAATCTTGTCCACCGGAGAAGCAAACCATAGCGGCATTTCTTTTTTTCTCCATTGATTGATTTCTTGTTTTTAATACGTGGTTTAGCAAGCACACGGAAACTGCGATGGCAGCTTCGGGGGACAAAGATACGAACTTTTCCCCACTTAGCTGCCTCCATCAATTCAATATCAATCCGGATAAGCCGACATTCAGCTTGGATTCAACTCGGTAAACACGGGCAAATTGTTTCAAGAAAGCTAATGTTTCCTTGCGAGGAAAAGTATATTTATCCTCTTGAAATAATACTTCCCGGCTATCCGCTACATCATTGTTTGTCATACATTGGGTAGAAAATTTACTCATAGGCATTCTGTTTTAGATGTTCAACAACTGTATAACGGATATCGGGGAATTTTATTATACAAAAATGCTTAGATTTCCACTTTCTTGAATCAAAATTGGAAATAGATGAAGGGCTGCACACCCGCGCTCTTAAATTGGATGACGATAAATATTGCCACCGCGAGCAGTGCGGCTTGCAAGAGGAGAGGCGACGAAGTAACCACCTGTTGTATGCGTCGCTCCCAGGCACGAGGGATATAGTGCGCAAGATAGCCGACAATCATGAGGACAAACACCGTCTTGTAGCCAACAATAAACTGCCCGAATACTTCCGGATGGAAATTCCCGACAATCTGTGAAAGAATATTCCGCACTTTCTCCATACTATCGGCACGAAACATGATCCAACCGAAAGCCACCAAATGAAACGTGAAAATTGTCCCCAAAAAGCGGCGCCAAGGAACCATATCCTTCCCCATCTGCTTGAAGCTCGGGAATGCAGACATCACGGCCTTATGAATTGCCAAGGCTACGCCGTGCAGTGCCCCCCAAAGGATGAAACTTACCGAGGCTCCATGCCAAAGCCCCCCGAGTAACATGGTAATCATCAGATTCACGTAGGTGCGCAGCTTCCCTTTGCGGTTACCTTCCAGGGATATGTAGAGGTAGTCCTTCAGCCAGCTGGAGAGTGAAATATGCCAACGGCGCCAAAATTCGGTTATCGTCGCAGATTGATAGGGTGAATCGAAGTTAAGATTGAATCTATATCCAAGCAGCAAGGCTAACCCTATCGCCATATCGGAATATCCGGAAAAGTCGCAGTATATCTGGAGCGTATATCCATATACCGCGAGCAAGTTCTCCACCCCAGTGTAGAGCAGCGGCGCATCAAAGACACGATCCACGAAATTCAAGCTTATATAGTCGGATATCACGCACTTCTTCAGCAATCCGCAGAGAATAAGAAACAGCCCCTCGCCAAACTCCGCCTTTGACACGCTCGGGTTCTTGTATATCTGCGGTATGAAATCGCGAGCGCGGACTATAGGCCCGGCTACCAGCTGTGGAAAAAATGAAACGTAGAACACATAGTCGATCCATCTCCCAAGCGGTTCTATCCTCCCGCGGTAAACATCTATTATATAGCTAATGCTCTGGAATGTAAAGAAGGATATCCCGACTGGCAGGAATATCTCCATCTCTGTCTTTGGCAGCTCCGCCCAAGGTGCGTAATTGAACCACACCCCGACGGAATGCAGAAACGATGTCCCGATATCCAGCAGGAAATTCGTATATTTAAAGTAGGCCAACATGCCTAAATTCACGCAAAGACTGAGCGTTACCCACATCTTCCTCCCAATCGGCTTCTCCGTCCTGCTCATCAGCTGCGCTATGATGAAGTCCGACGTGGCTGTAAAGACCAGCAGCCCGAAATACAGCCCACTGCTCTTATAATAAAAGTAGAGTGAAAATAGGGTTACGTAAATTATCCTCGCCAGCGTGTGCTTCCGCAGCGGTATGTAGATGAGTAGAAACCCTATAAAGAGAAAGAAAAACAGCCCGCTGCTAAACAGCATCGGTGCCGATGGGTCATATTGTAAGATTGCGGGAAGTTTGTCCCATGCCAAATCTCCCAAGAATGCATTATTTTCCATTTGTCCTATTATATTCGTTCATTAATGCGCGAAACAGCAACGTCGCCTGCTCTTCGTATCCGGCCTGCGTGAAATGGATGCGGTCTCGCCTCAATAAGTTATCATGCAGCCATTTCCTGCAGGAGTTCTTCCCGCCTGTCGCGGAGAAAAGATCCCAACATGCGATGCCTTCCTCCTTAGCGACGCGGACAAGCGTTTCTGCTGCCTTTTCGGTATTTGTATTGCGCTGAAATACTCTCTTCTTATTCACTGTTACCCGTTTATAGCACTCCGGCGGCGTTGTCAAAAGGATTGCTGCCTGTGGCATCTGCGCCTTCACGAGGCTCAGAAACGCTTTGACTTGCATCGCAAACTCTTCCGCGCCGAATCGTCGCCCGAATGTCTCATTCGTTCCCATGGAAACTATCAATAAATCCGGCTTTAGCAGAGCCAGTTGCGCGATATAAGCGGAATCGGTATAATTGACATACATCGCGCCATTGATTCCGACGGCATGGTACAAGATTCCGGGCTCCCCGTTCTTCAGAGAAAAGCCATAATACACATTCCGAAATGTCGATGCCGGCAGCAGTCGGTCTGTCCCTTGCTTTCGCCGTGTGCTCTGGAGCTGCAAAGTATCTACGGGCATAGTTATCCGGAATGTATCCGCTATCACGCCTTCTGTCAGCACTGTATCGGATAGGAATGTCTCAACCGCTTGCTTGTTTTCCCCGGCGGGAAGCATGGGCATCGACCGCGCTCCGCGATAAAGAATGGCTTCGTTAAACTCGTACCCGGCTCCGTTCTTCGGGGTTATGATGACATCAAAGTTTATCGAGGGGGATATGCTTTGAATCCCGAATCCCCCAAGTCCGACCGGTGCCCGCCGCCGTGATTCCCGTTGGGTTATTCGCCCTACGTTCCAACTTCGGATTACGGATTTAATGAAATAGTCCGGCGCTTCGTTGCTTCGGCTTAGTTTCAGTGGGGCTATCCATCCTCTCCCGGCATTTCCGAAGGCGGCATGGAGGAGATGCATCATCTCGCCCGAGTAATAGCCTGCCTGGATATGGGAATCTCCAAGATGGACAATGTTCAGGACTGTATCTTTTCCAGCTCTCAGCGAATCGAGTCCGCTGAAAAATACCTCCAGATTGCCTTTTGCCGAAAGGGTGTCGCGCCCTTCTATGAGCATTCCGGGCAAACTGAGCGGTAGCGGGATCGTGTCTCTTTCCACCCGGCTGCTATCCGTCGCCGTATGCATCCGTACCAAGCGGGGTATCTTGATGACCTGCTGTGCCCACAACGTCGTGAAGGTCATCGCTACCAAGGCCGCGAGCACCTGCTTAATAACCTGCTTGAGCTGCTTCATCATAGAACGTCTTCTCTCTCATTAGGGCGTTAAACAAACTATCGGCGAGCGCCTTTCCGCCGGGGAATCCCAGATGGGTATAATCCTTGCTCGCCCAGTTTTTTTCTACAAACTTAACCATACTATTCTCGCCCCCCATCGCGCCGAATAGATTCCAGAAGGGAATACCCATTCTCCGGGCTGTCTGCCTCTGTGCGTGGAGTAGCGCAAGGACGGCGGGCATGGTCTCGAACTTTCCGCCAATCTGCCTGCTTCGGTCGGATACGCTCAACAGCAGTACGTCGGCCGTCGGGAAGCAGCGGCGCACTTGCTTGATGCTTTCCTCCATCTGCCTACCATACCATCCGTAGCTCAACACGCTGTCGCTGGCTACATTCAGTCCGTATTGCAGGATAACCAAGTCGTAGGGGCGTTGCGCGTTCAAAGCGCGGGACTGCACCGAATCCAACCGATGCAGAATTGAGCCGGAGCTTCCGCGCAACGAATAATTATCGACTATCACACCTGTATCGCTTTCCAGCGCGACTCCGAGGGCAAGCAGATTTTCCTTCGCGCGGGTAAATTGCAGGTCTATCTCCTGGAAGTTTCCTTGCCGCGCGTAGCAGCTCACGCTATCCGTTGGTGGGAGCATGACCATTTCCGAGGAGATACCGCCATCCGCCGACCAGCGCATCTCCGTCTCTTTGTTCCGCTGATAATAAAATTTAAAGGATGAAACCGTTTCGGACTCGGGATAGCGTTCCGTGGTGCGGAGCGTAACCCGCGCGCTGTCTCCTTCGGGTTCAAACAATAGACCCGAAAGCGTATAGGCTTGGCTATGATCTGTCATCATCGACCAGGTTTTCCAACCTTCCGCGCTCTGCTTTACCGTCGGCCGGTATTGCGCGGCGACCGAGGTGATGGGCACAAAGCCGATACCGCCGCCTCCGAAGGCTTGCTGCATCGCCGAGCGGAAATCTGCCACGAGGATGTCGCCCTCGATAAACGAATCGCCGAGGAATGCCACATAAACCGGGCGCTCGAGCGTATCTCTTGCGCCAAGGGCGGCAAAGAATTTCTGTAACCCGATATGCCCCAGCGAATAGTCCTCAATATGCGACCCCGTGGAATCGGCTCCTTCCACAAATGCAATAACCCGGTACAGGGAATCGCGCAGGGCGAGCATGACCGAATCCAATCCAATCTCCTTCCGGATGGAATCGCGCAGAGCGACGGAATCCACCTCCAGGCTGTCTGCGTGTGCCTGCAACTCGAGCTGTCGCCGTAGCGAGTCGAGCGTCAGTTCCTGCACATTGGCCCGAAGGTCGGACAGTAAATCAACTTTTTTAATCGGGTAATCAAATACTTTGTCCGGCAGGTAAAACATAGCGATACACATTGCCAGGACGCAAATCATCAGCGCCAGGACTCGGCGCAACTTATTCTCTTCCTCCATCTTTCACTCTATATCTGGGGGCAAACACACAATCATTCATAACATAAAAGATGCCGAAGTTCGCAACGCTCCCTCCGGCATACATTATTGAGAAAAACCATCATTATTGCACAGGTGGAAGGCCTTCTTCCTCGTCATCGCTGACGGACGGCTGGCCATCTTCCTCTTCCTTGTCATCATCGCCCACGGGCCTGTCTGAAACAGGAGGTGTCGTGCTTCCGGGCTTCTTCGTGCCGGACGTCTTTTGTTTCAAGACCTCCTGCTTGTATCGCTCGATCTCCTTATTTATAAAGGAGATGAAGTCCTCGTAATCCGTCAAACCCTCCAGCAAGATGTGGGCGTTCGTATATTTAATCAAGTTTCGATACGCAGCATCCGTGCCCTTGCGCGCGGTTTTCAGCGCCGAGACGGGAATCTTTTTCCGCTCGTCAGTACGTTGAGACATCAGCGTCCGAACCTCCTCATTCGCCTTTTTGATAGCAGCCACATACGCCTCAGTGTGCGTATTGGTAATATCGTTAGCGAGCTTACCTTCCCAATCCTCGACCATATTCACCAGAAGACCGGTCTGTTTGTCGAGCTGCATCTTCGGGTTCAAGGCGTAATCAATCAAATTCTGATTAATGACTTTCGCCGACTTTGCAACTACAGGATCAGGACTTTTCATCAATCCCTTAATAGTTTGCTTAAAACTATTATAGTACTTACCCCGATCCGCGTCGGCGACGGTTATTTCATCCGTCAGAAGACTCTTTTGCGAGACTTTCAGATAGAGATTCTCTGTAGCGAGAGCCGCTTTCAGCGCCGCAATCTGATCAGCCATTTTCGAACTAATCGTTTCCGTCTCCTCTGCGCGTTCCAGAATGTTCGACATGTAAATAAAATGCGCACCATTATTCATGTGCGTGATGTCAATTTTGTCTATACCTTCCATAATCGGTTTGTTTAGAAATTGTACATAATTAATATTTAATATTTAGTTGTTATTACCGATGCAAAGGTAAGCACATCTTTTAAGACACCTACTATTTCCATCCAGAATTTTTTACGAGATTATTCTTTTTTAACATATACACATTTGCCCGCAATCCAATCCCCGGCTCTCCCCTCTCCCGCTATTCGTACCGAATGCGAAAATAGTCCAGAAAAGCCTTAAATCATTTTTACCATAATATGTAGCTGATTTTCTTTAGAATATTTCTCTTAGCAAGATTTTATTTCTTTGATTCTTCGATTTTGAGGATATGAGCGGGGAATAAAATCCCCCGCTCAACCTTCACACTAACATATAAATACATAAGCTTAGGAAAGAAGATTCTTTCCGAGAAGCTTCCTTATTTCATCCGGACTCGCGCCACGCCGTGCGGCATAGTCGCTAATCTGGTCGTCGTCCAGCGCTCCAACCAGGAAATAGTCGCTCTCCGGGTGGGCGATGTAGAACCCGCTGACGGAAGCCGTCGGGCTCATCGCGCCGTTCTCCGTCAGGGTAATGCCAATCTGCGAAAAATCCAAGAGGCGGTCCAACAGGAAGTTTATGCGTTGATCGGGCAGCGCGGGATATCCGACGGCAGGCCGGATACCGGCATATTTCCCGTGGAGCAACTCATCCGTCGCAAGCGATTCGTCGGGAGCGTATCCCCAGAACTCGCGGCGCACGCGCTCATGCAGATATTCCGAAGTCGCCTCCGCGAGGCGGTCGGTCAAAGTCTGCAGAAGGATAGCATGATAAGAATCGCCTTCGCGCTCAAATTTCTCCTTCAAATACTCCGCTCCGGCGCCACCGGTAACCAGGAAAGCACCCACGAAATCGGTCGCACCCACTGAGCGCGGCATGACGAAATCGGCGAGCGACTTGTAAACGCCATCTTCCCGTTTCGCCTGTTGCCGCAGGAGCGGAATCTCGACATCCGCTACATGGAGCGTATCTCCCTCTGCATAAGCAGGGAATATACCATAAACGGCCTTACAAAACTCGGCTCCGCTTTCCTTCAGGCGGTCCAGGAGACGAAGCGCATCCTTGTAGAGCTGCATTGCCTCGGCAGCTTTCGGACGTTCCGCCTCCGGGAAACCAGCCAACCACGAAGCGCGGCAAGCGTCGCAGCCGTGGATACGGGTGATTTCGTCGAAGCGGCCAACGAGTTTCCACGCGCGGAAGAAATACGTCCAATTAATATAAGGTATCACATCCTCCACCGGGATATGGGGCAGACATTCCACACCCTGTTTCCGGGGAGCGACGGGATGATACGCCGACCAATCTATCTCTTTCCGATGCGCACGAGCCTCAGCCAATGGGACATATTCGATATGCTTCTCCGCGACGGACTGCCGCAAGGCTGCATATTCCGCCTCCAGCTCGGCGACGAACTTGGCGCGCGTCTCCGGATTCTGGAACTTCGCCGCAATCAGGGGATTCTGCGAAGCATCAGAGACGTGGATAACGGGAGCATCGTAGTGCGGAGCAATTTTAAGCGCGGTATGGAGCTTCGAGGTCGTAGCCCCGCCGACCATCACCGGAATCCGCAGCCCGGCGCGTTGCATCTCGCTGACGACATGCACCATCTCCTCGAGCGACGGCGTAATCAAACCGGAGAGGCAGACGAAATCAGGCGCTTCGTCTATAGCCGCCTTGACGATACGCTCCGCCGGCACCATAACGCCTAAATCCACCACGTCGTAATTGTTGCACGCCAGCACGATAGAAACGATATTCTTTCCGATATCATGGACATCGCCCTTGACGGTAGCAAACACGATTTTCCCTGCCGTTTTCCCGCCCGCGACGCTATTTTGCGCCTCGATAGCAGGCTGGAGAAGTGCTACGGCCTTCTTCATCGTACGTGCGGTTTTCACGACCTGCGGGAGAAACATTTTCCCCGAACCGAAAAGATTGCCGACCTTATTCATTCCGCCCATGAGCGGACCGTCGATAATGTCCACCGCACGGGAATAGGTCTGGAGCGCCTCGGAAATATCCTGCTCCAGGTAATCGCCGTTACCTTTAATTAAAGCCTGTTCCAATCGCTCGGGAAGCGGGAGTTCGCGCCAAGCCTCCTGATGCGTTTCTCCGCCGCTCTTCTCCTCCTCGTGCATGTTTTGGGCAAAAGCGATGAGTTCGTCGGCAGCCTCGGGACGGCGGGCAAGGATAACGTCCTCGAGCAAGGTGCGGAGCGACGGGTCTATATCGTCATACTGCACGGAGGCGGCAGGATTCACGATGCCCATATCCAGACCGGCACGGATGGCATGATAGAGGAACACGGCGTGCATCGCCTCGCGCAGGTAATTGTTTCCCCGGAAAGAGAACGAAAGGTTGCTGATGCCGCCGCTGACATGGGTGCCAGGAAGGTTCGCCTTTATCCAGCGCACCGCACGGATGAAGTCCAGCCCGTAGGCGTTGTGCTCCTCTATCCCGGTGGCGATGGCCAGCACGTTCGGGTCGAAGATAATATCTTGTGGGTTGAAGTTCAGCCTTTCCGTCAAGAGGCGGTACGCGCGGCTGCAGACTTCTATCTTGCGTTCGTAGCTGTCCGCCTGCCCCTTCTCGTCGAATGCCATGACGACGACGGCGGCACCCATGCGTTGAATCCGGCGCGCCCGATACAGAAACTCCTCCTCACCTTCCTTGAGCGAGATGGAATTTACGACGCTCTTGCCCTGGACGCACATCAGTCCCTCTTCGATAACCTCCCACTTGGAAGAATCGATCATAATCGGGACGCGAGCAATGTCGGGTTCGGCCGCGACGAGGTTAAGGAAAGTGCGCAGCTCCTGTCGCGCGTCGAGCAGACCGTCGTCCATGTTTACATCGAGCAGTTGCGCGCCGGATTCGACTTGGTTCCGCGCGATTTGAAGCGTTTCTTCCCAGCGACGCTCTCGGACCAAACGGAGAAATCTTCGAGAGCCGGCGACATTGCATCTTTCTCCTATATTTACGAAGTTTCTTTCAGGATTTACCTCCAGAACATCCAGCCCGGACAAAAAGAGTACACTCTTCGGCTTCGGGGGGATGTGCGGCTTAGCGTTTCTTACAAGATCCGGGAACAGGGAGATATGCCCGGGGGTCGTTCCGCAGCATCCGCCGATGATATTGACCAGCCCCTCGTCAATGAAGGCCTTCACGTGAGCCGCCATCTTTTCCGGCGTTTCGTCGTACTCGCCAAACGAATTGGGGAGACCCGCGTTAGGGTAGGCGCTGATATAAAACGGAGCAATTCGTGCAAGCTCAGCGAGATGGGACTTCATATCCTCGGCCCCGAAAGAGCAATTCAGACCGATGCTCACGAGCGGAGCATGGCTGACGGACGCCACGAAAGCCTCGAGCGTCTGCCCCGAGAAGGTGCGGCCGCCCTGCGATGAGAGCGTGAGGGAGAGCATGATAGGCAAATTGAGCCCATGTGCCTCCATGTAAGAGACGGCAGCGTCCAGACCCGCCTTGGCATTCAGCGTGTCGAATACGGTTTCGAACAAAAGGATATCGACACCGCCCTCGATGAGCGCGGCAATCTGCTCGGTGTAAGCATCGTAGAGCTGACGATAAGTAACAGCGCGGAAAGCCGGATCACTGACGTCCGGACTCATCGACGCAGTTTTATTCGTCGGCCCAAGCGAGCCCGCGACGAATATCGTTCGCTGCGGATGCGCGGACATGAAGCGGTCGGCCTCTTCGCGGGCGAGACGGGCGGAGGCAAGGTTCATCTCGCGGACGAAAGCCTGCGTCCCGTAGTCCTCCTGCGAGATAGCCGTGGAGTTGAATGTGTTTGTGGTGAAGATATCAGCGCCGGCCTCGAGATACTGTCGGTGGATGTCGCGGATAACGTCCGGGCGCGAGATGCTGAGTAAGTCGTTGTTGCCCTTGAGTTCGCCGGGGACGCTACGGAAGCGGTCGCCACGGTAATCAGCCTCGGAGAGGCCGAGACGCTGTATCATAGTACCCATTCCGCCGTCTAAGATCAAGATACGGGAGCGGAGGGCATTGAGGAAATCGATTTTCTTCATGGGAATCAATGAGTCAAGTGTGAAAATTAGCGTTTAAAGGCACGATCCATTTCCCGACGGTCGTCCCGTTCGCGAATCGAGTCTCTTTTATCATATTCCTTCTTTCCCCGAGCGATGGCGATGACCACTTTGGCAAGGCCCCGGTCGTTGATAAACAATTTCGTAGGGATAATGGTAAAGCCGGAAGTACGGACGGCTGAGGAGATTTTACGCAACTCCTTCTTGGTGAGCAGAAGCTTACGGTCGCGACGGGCCGCATGGTTGTTGTAAGTCCCGTAGAAATACTCGGCGATGTACATGTTTTTCACCCAAAGTTCCCCCTTATCGACGAGGCAGAACGTATCAACCAGGCTGGCTTTCCCCAGGCGGATGGACTTAATCTCGGTACCCGTGAGGACTATCCCGGCAGTAAAGGTATCCAGCAATTCATAGTCGAATGTAGCGCGCTTGTTCTTTATCACCACATCCGCTTTCATTTTCTCTTTCATCATACTATTTCTTTATTAATATCTTAAGCCCGGCATCAAGAGCAATAAAAATTTGTTGATTATATGAGGCGTCGCGATTATCAGCAAAGTAGAAATCGTCGTAAACTTCATCCGCTGAGCATCGCCGACAGAAAAATAAATCGTCGCGCCTTCCCAGACAATATAGAAGGTATAAAGGATGAAGATATACAGGAAAAAGACATCCGGCAAGAGCATCCAGACGATGTTCAACGTAAACATCAGCGCCGAGGAATAACCGACGAAGTGCTGCCACAGCTTCAAGTTCTTCTCGAAACTAAACCAACTCTTCCCTATTTCGTTTAAGACATACGCCGCCACATAATAACCGCCAAAGGAAGAGACGCAGGTAATTATCGACGACTTCAATGCTTGCTCGAGAATGAATTCCTTATGGGTGAAAAGGCTCAGAAAGGCGGCGATAGTCAATAAGCCGATGAAAGGATAGAGATACTCCGTCTGGAATGGGTCATCCGCCTCTTCGTCCCGAAGCTCTGCCTCTTTTCGCTCCTTAGCCACTAACATTTTCCATGCTTTCGACGGCTGGGTTATGACAGCCGCTGTCCATTTGAATATTTCCTTATACATATAATATTACACTTAATTATCGAAACCTATTTTATTCTCCTTCGCTATCTGAAAGCGGAACGGAGAATACCTCCGAAACGCCCCAATTATAACGAGAGCTATCCGCATTAAATCCTGTCGGATAGGTAATCTGAAAATGCAGCGTATCTTCCCCTGCCGACGAAGCACGCTCCAGCAACTCCTCTATCAAGAATGCCTCGGGCAACACCAGCGACTCCACAACCGAATCCCCCTCGGCTATCGGACCAAACGAACGCAAGTACAACTGATGTACCAACCGCGCGCTATCGTCGGCCGCCGGATGCCGCTCTGAGGGGTCGGGGTCGCACAGCATCATAAACTCATCGACCTGCGAAGAATAATGGCTATTGTATTCCAAATAAAGGAACATACGCCCTTCCACGCATCCTCCCTTGGCAATGGAGAAACGAAGGAAATGTTCGTCCGCACGAGTCGTCATTGTATCATCAGGCACCAATGTCCCCAATGCATTCAAATCCACCGGCCGGTACGTCAGCCAATCGGCGTGCCAAATATTCTGCAAGCTATCCGGTTGGTTATCATAGTTCAATTGGAAATCGACAAGACAGCAATCTCCCTCTCCTATCTGCAACGTATCTAATTGCGGCGCCAAAATCCTCATGCCATTGCGCAATACAATCTGTTTGCCATCATCCAGGCGGACGACTCCTGCCTGCGAACCAAAGCGAACCAACATTCCATCACTTCCCATACAAGCCGACAAGCAGCAAAGAAGCTGTAAACCAAGAAGCATCCTTATCCAACTCTTCATACGTTTGTTCTTTAGGTGGGCAAAGGTAAAAAGAAATGCTAAAAATCGTCCTTTTCATTTCCATAATTAATCCGAAGATTATACTTTTACCCCCGAAAGATTATGTTTACTTCTCAGAAATATACATTATGTGGTGGAATAAAATGCTATATCTCGGGGCTTGCTTGCTCCTTTGTCTCTTTTCGTGCAATAGCCAGACGGATAATGCGATGGCATTTCAAAACGCTGAGCCTTTACAGATTAATCGCTTCGACCGCACCTTATTGCGTTGGCTGGAGCATCCTGCCGACAGCGCGGCGCTGGATTCTCTGAGGTCTTCCTATCGCCCGATGCTGGAACTCACGGGCAAGGGCATCCTCAACGTCCAATCGCCTGAGCAAGAGGAGTTCTTTCCCCGCCTGACAAACTATTACGGCGAACCTACGCTCCGTAGCCTATATCGCGACGCCATCAATAGTTTCGACTCTACTTCCGACATCGAAAAGGCAATGGGACAGGCTTTTGCCTTTCTCGAGAGCATCTTCCCCGAGCGCATCGTCCCTACGCTCTATATGCACGTATCGGGCTTCAATCAGAACATATTAGTCTCCGACAGCGCGCTTTCCCTCTCGATAGACAAATATTTGGGCGAGGATTATCCGCTCTACCGCCAATTTTTCCCTGATTATGAGCGGGCAAAGATGACGCGCGACTTCGCCTCGGTGGATTACCTGCTGGGCTGGCTGATGAGCGAATTTCCCTTCGAGGGGCGCGAGAATGTCCTGCTCGACCGCATGATATACAGCGGCAAAATCTATTATATCCTCTCCCTCTGCCTCCCCGACCGCCCTATCGAAAGCCTTTTGGGGTATAACGAAGAGGCCGCCCGCTGGTGCTACGCGAACGAGAAGATGCTTTGGAAGACCATCGTGAGCCGCAAGCACCTCTATACGCCCGACATCACCACGACGCAAAAATACTTCGAGAACCGCCCCTGCACCTTCCTCTCAGACGCCACGCCGGGCAATATCGGCGCATGGGTAGGCTTCAGAATCATCCAAAAGTTTGTTGCAGAGACGCGTTGCACGGCGAAGCAATTGATGGAGAGCGGGGATGCGCAGGATGTTTTGACGCGCTCCAAGTATAAGCCGTAGGGATGCATAGCCCGGCGTTTCAACGCCGGGGTTAGGAAGAACCTCTCCCTTTTATCCCCGGCATTGAAGTGCGGGGCTATGCATAATCATTTGATAACTATCCAAACCCCTTCCCCTCTTTCCTTCGCCTCCACAATCTTCTTCTTCACCCGATAGAGAAAAAGTTTGGAGCTAAAGAGCCGGCCGGGCTTCAGGTTCTCGCCGACGAGGATGCAACCTGCCGTGTCCTCGACGCTATTTCCTGCATGGATGCGTATCCCCTCGAAGCCAGGGACATGGAGGAGCAAGGGGAGCCAAGCCGCGAACTTCGGGCTATAGGTGATGACCACGGGGTAGCGCCCCTCGGGGATGGCCGTGCGGCCAGGGACTTTCCGTCCCTTGCGGCCCAGCCCGATGTCCCTCCAAGTAGGCTCCAAGGTATTACATATCAACTCATTGCCTGCGAAGAGGCATCCTATGGTGTAGTCTTTATGCTTTTCAGTACGTTGTAAAAGGAATTCCATATTAAAAATTTTTAATTGATAATTGATAATTGACAATGGACAATTAAAGAGAAGCGCGAACAATTGTCCATTGTCAATTGTTAATTGTCCATTGATTAAGCCTTTTTATATCTGTCATCTGTCAGAACTGTCAGATATTTGCGATGCACCCATTGGTAGAGCATTCCCTTCGTCCCTTTCTCGTCCAACCCCTTAGACTGCCGTATGCGTACTGCATCTTGGTAGGAGAACTCGTCAGGGAGGAGGGCCAGCAGGGAGTTAGGGCCACGTTTCCTCGTCGCAACATCAGTGTCTTTCTCCATCTCGCGTCGGATGTCATCGCCAAAGAAGGTCATCTTGCACCACAGGTCGTAGCGCAAACTCCAGCGGATAAAGCTCTCAATGCCCCGCTCCCATCGGCAACCATTGGCTACATAGAGGACACAAGCCTTCAGATAGGCAATGACGATAGCACGGAACGAGAGGTTCTCATAGACCCTGTCTTGCGACAAGCAAGCATAATCCGCGCACTCGGCACAGAGCTTCTTGGCCAATCGGATGGCCTCATGACAGGCGATGACGCCACGAGCATTCGCCAGATTGTCGAGATAAATGCGGAGCTCTCTGTCAAAACGCTCATCATACGTCCCATAGACAGGGATGTCTGCTCCTATCTCCCGTTCGGGCAGCGTGCAGAAGTTGATGCGCGAGATAGGCCCATCGGTCAAGACACGGGCGAAGTATTGCCGCCCTTTTTGAAGCGTCGTCGAGGCATTCCAATTGAAGCGCACGGGCACTCGCTCGGTTACACTTATCGTCCCCACACGCGTCTGCCCGTAGAGCCCCAGGTCGAAGGCGAGACACATGATTTGAAACTGTTGGCCGCGCTTGCCGCTCCCCTTGAGGGCGTCAAAGAGTTCAATCTCGTTCATCATCGTGTAGAGGAAATGCCCCTCGGCTTCCTTCATGCGTGTCAAGAAGGCTGGCTGCGTCATATCAGCATCTATCTCTTGGATAATCAACCCCTCGGGGCGCGCACGCTTGTCTTTGTTCGCCCCCTTCAGGCTCACTTCGCGCTTCCATGTCCGTTCGCGTTCGAGGTTTTCGCGGTCGCGCTCGCGGATAGGAGCCAGTATGTGATTGATGGGCTCGACGATACAACTCTTGCCTGCCCCTGTGGGAGCCATAAGGACGCACATCAGCGTCGCCTCGTGCAGCACATTGTCAATATAGGGGAAAGAGACCTGAAACAAATGGCAAGCCAACGAGGGGAAAACGGCATGGGCCACGGCTGGCTGATAGATGGCCGGCGTGCGGCTAATCAAGAGCTTTATCAAGGCCGGGAGGCGCTTGGGCATTTCTGGCAATTGGCAATTGGCAATTGACAATTGACAATTAAGGGAGGACGATGGAGAATTAATTGTCAATTGTCCATTATCAATTGTCAATTTATCAATGATTTCCTTTAGTACGCGCGGCATCGAATACCATTTCGCCAGGCAAGCCGAATGTATCAGCCCCTTCATCTCTTCCTCCGACAAACCATAGCGGGGCATGACCTGAAGGAGCAACGCTTCATTATTGTCCGTGATGTAGCGCAGATGCGCAGCCAAGCGATGGAGCTTGTCGTTGCGTTCGCCCTCGACCGGCTCACCACCCATTTGGCGGAACCACTCGGCGATGATGTCGGAATAAGACAATCCCTTAAACTTCATCCCCGAATCAGATGCATAGCCCGGCGTTTCAACGCCGGGGTTAGGAAGAACCTTCCCCTTCTGTCCCTTAATTGACAATGGAGAATTGACAATTGACAATTGTTTGCTTTCCTCCAATTCTTCATTGTTAATTGTCAATTGTCCATTGTCAATTGAATTGTCCATTGAAAAAAGTTTTTCTTCATCAATATAAAGAATGTAGTCCCTCGGCACCGCAAACGAGCACCGTGCCAAGTCCTTCACGCTCTGGTCGTAGTTCGCGTCGCCCAATTGTTCGGACATCCACTTTTGTGCTTCCGCCAGATTCATCCCTTGGGGGATGATGAAGACAAGGCGGAGGCCTTCGCCCGAGGGTGTCTTATGGGCCAAGACGATCCCCAACTCCTCTATTCTGTCTTTGACAAACATCTCGTAGTAGCCCACCGGGTCGGGGATATGGTCGATGTCGTACATCGAAAGGCCGCTGGGGATAGCCTCGGCATTCCGTCGCCGCCCGTTCTTGAACGTCGCGTGGAAGGTGAAGACGGGCAGCAGCTTCTTCTGTTCCGCGCGATAGGTCGCCAAATCTTCCTTCGAGACTTCGCCTCGGTAGCATTTCTCTCGCATGTCCTCTATCGAGGCAAGAATATCGCCGACTTGCTTCGAGTCGGCCGTTTTCCAAAAGAGCTCGCGGATACAATGTTCGGCTAACGAGCTTCTGACGCTGGAAAACATATCGAATCTGTACTTCTTCATGAGTTATAAGTTATGAATTATGGATTATGAGTTGCCTTGCGCACAAAGTCTGTCGCCTCCCAACAATCGCTGGCCATAGCCTCGGAGGGATTGACATTCGTCTCGTCGAGGTTGATGCGCAGCGTGAGGCATACACTGTCGTCGTTCACCGAGACCCGCCCGTGTTTCAACTTGACGTACTTGTTCGATTTCTGTTTGTTCATCCGATAGGGGTTGAAGTTCCCCTCCGTCGGAGAGGTCAAGGCGATAGAGCCTTCGATTCGCTTCTGCGATGACAGGAGACGCTCGTAGAGGGCGTCGCTGAGTTGTAGTGTGATATACATAAGAAAAAAGAGTTATGAGTTATGAATCATGTTTAGCTATTTATGACCTTGCGTACCCGCAAGGTCGGAATTGTCCATTATCTATTATCAATCGATTATACCATCTTGGTAATGACGATTTGATTTTCATACCGCGTCTGCCCATTCTTGTCTTGCCACTGCCGTTGCTTGATATAGCCCTGTACGCGGTGCCAAATATTCATCTCGAAGGGTTGCGCGTCGCGTGCCATATCGCCGACCATCTCGGCATAGAACTCGTCCACACCATCGCTGAGGATGAAGCCACGCGAATGAAATACTTTCTGTGTACCGTCGCTCGCCGTGTAGGGGCGAGAAATGAGAGGAAGTTGCTCCCGAATAAAAACTGTCTTTTCCATTGTGATACTTTTTTATTGATTACAGGAGCAAAGGTAGGTTAAGAATATAAGGGAATTGAGTACGCCACTTAGTACGCCCGTACTACTACGGTACTATCTAAGTGCCTTTTTTATACGGTCTAACAATAAGTCGGTTTTGTTTTGTGTCGTACCTCTATTCATGCCCGAGCGTAGGGCATCGGGCTTTTTCTGCCACAGGCAGCCGAAGGTTTTCCATGGCGTCTGAATACATAATTTGTCGGCTACATATCCGGCCAATGTCCCCATATCGGCATACGACAAGCCGACGGGCTGCCATCGTTCGTCCAGCAGCCCCGCCTTATGGAGCTTCGAGAGCACTTCGCGGGCCTCGGGCGTAGTCAGTTCCTCGGGGATTCGTTGCTCTTTTTCAATTGACAATTGAGAATTGACAATTGACAATTGTTTGCTTTCCTCCAATTCTTCATTGTTAATTGTCAATTGTCCATTGTCAATTGAGTTCACATACTGTTTGGCTACAAACGTAGCGCCAAAGAAGGTGCCGCCTTGGATGACTGGGCCGCCTCCGGTGTTGATGTTGTTGATTGTGTCGCTCATATATTTATAAATTATAAATTGAGAATTATGAATTATGCTATCTAAATTCTCCCCCTAAGTTAGGGGGAGTCCCCCGCAGGGGGGTAGGGGTATGTAATTGTCAATTGGAATGAAATTTCGAATCCTTCAGCTCCGAATTGATAATCGCCGCCCCGCCGCCAGTATGGACCGTCGTGGAACCGCCATAGGGTGGCTTCCTCCCTAAATTGTCCACCCGCTCGAACTCCTCGCTCGACAGGCTATCGCGATAGAGGGCTATCAGCACTTCCTTGACCACCCGGGCATCGGCGTTCCGATCGGCTCCGAATTTCTTCTCCACGTAGTCGAGGAAGGCTGTAACGGGTAGATATTTCGAGGAGGGAGATTCCGCCGGCTCTTTTTTCTTCGCGCTTATTTCTTCATCTGAATGCATCGCCTTATCGCGCTCTGCCGCCTCCGAAATGATATTTTTTATCGCTTTTCGCTCAAAAAACGGCCACAATTGGACGATTCTCGCGATTTCCGCCTCGTCCCAGCCATCGGTTACTTCCTTCCACCACATAAGCTCGCGCGTGATTTTTTCAGGGCTTTCGGGCTTGGGACTAAGGTCGATATAGGTGTCTTTCAAGGAGAGCAGTCCACTATTCAACATCCGGATATACAACTGTTTATCCTCGTCGAGCAGGAACTTGCTGAACCACTCCCTGACGCGCTGCGAGGCCTGCCCTTTGGAGCGTAGGAGGGCATAAGCTATCGCCACACAGAGGTGTCCGTCCAAGGAGGTATAGGTTGAGTCAAAAGGCGCCTCTTCCGGCCCCACTAACATCGCTTTTACGGCCAAATAGCGCGCTTCGTTTAACGTTCCAAGAGGATTGGGGGCTATAAAAGTGTGTTCGCTCTTGTAAAAATCGAGCAACTTTTTCCACACAGGGTTTTCGTCCAAGAACTCTTTCAGCGTCCTCCGTTCTCGGTAAATCAATGGTCTATATATGTATAATGGTTTCATTTTCAACAAAGTTTGATTCATGTACAAAGATAGGTATTATTCCTGAGTTCACAAAAAAAATCTTACAGTTCTGACAGCTGACAGTTATTTTTCGGGAGAGTGCGCTCCCCCCCCCTATATATATATATATTATATATTATTTATTATTATATTATTATTATATTATCTTGTCTTACGACAACGCGGGCGGGGGCGCGGGGAAAAGGGGGAGACGAAAAAAAATAATTGTCAGCTGTCAGAACTGTCAGATGGACAATGGACATAAAACATACTCTTTCCCCCTCGCAAACATACGCTTTCCATACCCTTAACATCCTTTTCATTTTCCCTTAACAGATTTTTGCACCTTAGCCCCCTTCCGTTTTTGGCTACACGCGGGAGTGGGCGTACCTTTGCCCTTGTAATCGATGGGGCAATTAATACTATCTGAACTCTTCCCCTGCGAAGGGGAAGTCCCCCGAAGGGGGGATAGGGTTAGAGATAGGATTAGGGATGGAATCAAAACAATTCGTATTTATTAATTTTTTAATTTAAACATTATGGCAACTACTTCAAAAGGAACTATCAAGTACAAAATCATCTCGCGGAAGAATCCGCAGGAGCCGGACGGGGCGCCGACGTATTACGCGAAGGCGGTTCAGGACCGTTCGATGGATTTCGAGGACTTCGTGTCCCACATGTCTGACCACAATTCGCCTTTCTCGCGAGGCGTCATCCATGGGGTGCTGACCGATATGCTCGACTGCCTCCAGGAACTTGTCCTCGACGGTAAGTCGGTACGCCTCGGCGAGCTGGGCCTCTTCTCTGTCGGGCTGACGGGCAAGACCGCTGCGACGCAGCAGGGCTGGGACCCGTCGCTCATCGAAGGTGTCAAACTCAACGTCCGCAACACCAAGACGTGGTCGAACGCCGAGCTGCGCAAGCGTTGCCGCCTCTCCGAGATGTCGGCCTACGATGATGGCACGGACGAGGACGAGACGGGCGAGGAAGAAGAAGGCGGGGAAGACGGGCCGGTGGTACAGTGAATGGACAATTCACAATGGACAATTCCGAGCTCGCGGGCACGCGAGCTCATAAATAGCCGTAGGTTTTAACCTACGGTGCTCAGGGTGCGGTGATTCCGTATTTGTACCGTAGGTTGAAACCTACGGCTATTTATGACCCTCCATTGCATTGCGGGTCGGAATAGTTTTTTTTAATTCATAATTCCTTTATCATCATGAGCTACAAGAAGGAAATCTGGAAAATCATCATCCAAACGTTGATAACCATCTTGACGGCCATAGGGACGTCGCTGGGGGTTACGGCGTGTGCGTAAAAAGACCGTCCTATTCTCGCGAACCAGACGGACAATCTTAACCTAACTTAATTCTAATACCATGAAAAACACTATATCATGGGAACAAGGGTTGGGAGGAAAAGGTTCGGTTTTTTTATTATTTTATGACTAAGGAATGGAGATTCTTCGCGCTCCATTCCTTATTTCTTCATCCAATTTAAATATCTTTGCGCCGCAAACAAGATATAATATGGAATTGAACGAACATAACAAAGCTGAATATCCGCCGATGCATACGGCGGAACATATTTTGAACCAGACGATGGTCCGCATGTTCGGTTGCCCGCGCTCGAAGAATGCGCATATCGAACGGAAAAAGAGCAAGTGCGACTACGAGCTGGCGGAAGAGCCCTCGGCCGAGATGATGCAGGAAATCGAGCGGCGCGTGAACGAGGTCATCGACCGCCACCTGCCCGTAACTATTGAGTTCATGCCGCGCGACGAGGCGGCCGCCATTGTCGATCTGAGCAAGCTCCCCGCCGACGCCAGCGAGACGCTCCGCATCGTCCGCATCGGCGATTACGACGCTTGTGCCTGCATCGGGGCGCACGTCGAGAACACGGCCGAAATCGGGCATTTCAAGATGCTTACTTACGATTATCAAGAGGGAAGGCTCAGGCTGAGGTTCAAGCTGACGGAATAATTTTCAAAAAGCCGTTGGGATATGAAATATTTTGTGTAAGTTTGCGGCACATAAACGCATTGCACATTATTCTTAAGACTTTAAAATATAAAGGTTATGCAAACAATTGACAAATTCAACTTTGCCGGTAAGAAGGCAATCGTCCGCGTGGACTTCAACGTGCCCCTGGACGAAAATGGTAAAATCACTGACGACACGCGTATCCGTGGCGCTCTTCCGACGCTGAAGAAGATCCTCGCCGACGGCGGTAGCTTAATCATCATGTCGCACATGGGCAAGCCCAAAGGCAAGGTGAACGCGAAGTTCTCCCTCAGCCAGATCGTGGATGCTGTTTCTGAAAAGCTCGGCGTTCCCGTTCAGTTCGCTCCTGACTGCGCCAAGGCTGGCGAACAGGCTGCTGCGCTGAAGCCGGGTGAAGTCCTCTTGCTCGAAAACCTCCGCTTCTATCCTGAAGAGGAAGGCAAGCCGGTTGGCATCGAAAAGGATGATCCTAACTACGAGGCTGCCAAGAAGGAGATGAAGGCTCGCCAGAAGGAATTCGCCAAGACATTGGCTTCTTACGCTGATTGCTACGTAAACGACGCCTTCGGTACGGCTCACCGCAAACACGCTTCCACGGCCGTTATCGCTGATTACTTCGACGCTGACCACAAGATGCTGGGCTATCTGATGGAGAAGGAAGTTCAGGCCGTTGATAACGTATTGAGCAACATCAAGCGTCCGTTCACAGCTATCATGGGTGGCTCGAAGGTTTCTACGAAGATTGGTATCATCGAGAACTTGATGGACAAGGTGGACAACTTGATTCTCTGCGGCGGTATGACATTCACATTTGCCAAGGCTCAGGGCGGACACATCGGCAAGTCTATCTGCGAAGATGACAAGCTCGACCTCGCGCTCGAAATCATCGAAAAGGCTAAGGCTAAAGGCGTAAACTTGGTTCTCGGCACAGACTGCATCGCTGCCGACGACTTCAAGAACGACGCTCACACACAGGTTTGCCCTGCCAACAACATCCCCGACGGTTGGGAAGGCTTGGACGCTGGTCCTGAAAGCCGCAAGGCATTCGCCGAAGCTATCAAGGGCGCTAAGACTATCCTTTGGAACGGTCCGGCAGGTGTATTCGAGTTCGACAACTTCACGGGCGGCTCTCGCGCTATCGCCGAGGCTATCGCTGAAGCTACGGCTAACGGTGCCTTCTCGTTGATCGGTGGTGGCGACTCTGTAGCTTGCATCAACAAGTTCGGTATGGCCGACAAGGTTTCTTACATCTCAACAGGTGGTGGTGCTTTGCTCGAGGCTATCGAAGGCAAGATTCTGCCGGGTATCGCAGCTATCAAAGGCGAATAAAGGCAATTAATAATTAACAATTGACAATTGACAATTAAAGGGGAAACCCCATTGTCAATTGTCAATTCTCAATTGTCAATTAACAAGATGGAACTCCCCAAGGACCCCATGATGCTCCTCAGCCTCATCAACATGAAGCTCCGCGACTTCTACCCTTCGCTCGACGCCCTCTGCGATGACTTGGACATCGACAAACGAGCGCTCACCCAAGAAATGCAAAAAGCCGGATTCGAATACAACCCGGCTCAAAACAAGTTCTGGTAAAAGAGAATCAGAACTTGTCAAAATAATACGTCTTCCCGTCGCCTTTCAGCACCAGTTCTTTCCGGCTCACTTTCTCTATCGTGAACGTGCGGATGCGTGATTCCCAGTCGGTTCGGGGCAAGAGCGCGTCGTTGTTCAGCTCCAGCCGGATCTCCTCGCCCTCGTCGTAATAGCTCAGTCCGTAAGAGACTTTATACTCCTCCGTCGCCGGCTCGTAGAGCTGGTACATGAAGAGCGAAGTCTGGAAATTGTACCAGACGGTATCGACCGCCGTCCGCACGCCACCGGCCTCTATCTCTTTCAGTTGCCACTTCCCTTCGAGGTCTGTCGTCATCTTGTCGCAAGCCGTCAGCGCGAGGAGCGCGAGGGCGGCTGCCATCCATTTCTTCTTCATCTTTTGTTTATGTATTGAAAAATTCTGCGGGCAAAGATACAGAAAATCTATGGAAAAACCTCCGAAATTCAGCAGATTAACGCAATATAATCTGTGAATTAAGTAGTTAGGAGAAAATCACGGAAGTTGGAAAGAGGGGTGAAAACCGTTTCTAAGCGGATTGAAGAAGAAGAACGGTTTCCTATTCATTACCCGATGAATGTGCAGATTTAACAGTCACCGTTTCGTTTGCGCCGCTCTGCGTAGGTTTGCTTGCCAAGGTTTAACTCGTTGATTTATAGTTTTGCAACAAAAAAGAACGAGTATGACAAGAAGTACATTTCGCGTGCTGTTCTATGCGAACGGCAGCAAGGAGAAGAACGGAATTGTTCCCATCATGGGACGGGTTACAATCAACGGAACGGTGGCGCAGTTCAGTTGCAAGCGAAGCATCCCAAAGACATTATGGGACGCAAAGGGAAACCGTGCCAAAGGCAAGAGCGTGGAGGCAAGGGAAACGAACCTTGCGCTCGACAACATCAAGGCGCAAATCATCAAGCACTACCAGCGTATATCCGACCGTGAGGCGTTTGTGACGGCAGAGATGGTGCGCAACGCCTATCAAGGTATCGGCGGCGAGTATGAAACGCTGCTAAAAGCCTTCGACCGTGAGAACGAGGTGTTCAAGAAACGTGTCGGCAAGGACAGGAAACTGGCGACCTATCAATCAAGGGTAGTGGCAAGGAACTATGTGGCGGCGTTCATTAAGTCGTTCTACAAACGCAGCGACATGTCGATGCTGGAGCTTACGCCCGACTTCATCAAGGAGTTTGCGGTCTATCTCTCCACGGAAGCGGGATTGCGCAACGGTACAATATGGGAAAAGTGCATGTGGCTGAAAGGCGTGGTGATGCGTGCGCACTTCAACGGGCTGATACCGAGAAACCCGTTTGCGCAGTTCCACATCAGCCCTAACGTCAAGGAGCGTGAGTTTCTGACGGAGGACGAGTTAAAGGCGGTAATGACGCACGAGTTCACAGACCCGAAGCTGGCATACATCCGTGACCTGTTCGTGTTTGCGAGTTTTACCGCCCTTTCTTTCGTGGACATCAAGGAACTGACCACCGACCGCATCGTGGAGGTGAACGGAGAGAAGTGGATTGTTTCCAAACGGCACAAGACGGGCGTACCGTTCCAAGTGAAGTTGCTGGACATCCCCTTGCAGATAATCGAGCGTTACCGACCGTACCAAGAAAACAACCTCGTTTTCCCAAATTTGAACTATTGGTCTATCTGCAAGCCGTTGAAGAAAATGATACTGGAATGTGGTGTAAATAAGTCGATTAGCTTCCATTGCTCAAGACATGGATTCGCAACCCTGGCTCTCTGCAAGGGTATGCCGATAGAGAGCGTAAGCCGTGTTTTGGGTCACACCAACATCAAGACGACCCAAATCTATGCGAAGATAACCACACAAAAGCTGGACAACGACCTGACGGCATTCGGCAACCAGTTGAGCAAGTCATTTGGCGACATCAAAGTGGCAGGAATATGAAACGGACAACAATCACGATGGACGAGTACGGCAGGGTTGTCGTACCGTCCGATGCAGCCAGCGTATGGATGAGCGAAATGGAATTGGTGGAACTTTTCGATGTAATCGCCCAGACACTCCGTGCCGCCATACGAGCCGTGTACAAGAGCGGAGTGTTGATACCTTGCGAGGTGGAAAGGCACGTCAAGCTGCCCAACGGCTACTTTACGGACGTGTACGCATTGCCAATGGTCGTGGCACTGGTTTTCCGAATTGATACACCGAGTGCGGCAAGTGTACGCAATGCCCTGCTGGAAAGGCTATGCTTGCGAAAAGAAAGGCAAGTATTGTTGGTTTCAATGGGAAACAGACCCTCATGCAGATGTTAGATTGTGCGCTTTGGAAACTTTTACAGCTTGTTTATGAACGATTTAACCTGATATACTGATGTCATGGCATCAGTAAACCTATAAACCGGCATATCCGTTTGCCAACGAATATCTGCGGCAACCCATTTGCCCGAAGAAGTGCATTTTGGCTTTTTCGGGCTTTTTCTTTTCGCCATTTTAAGGCTGACATTGCCCATCCTGCTGCATTTTCTCATCCGTCGGGTTCTTTTGCGCCGTTCTGCATCGTTTTACGTATCAATGTTTTAGCCGTCCTGCCGTAGCTTTGCACCCATGTTTAATCCGCTTGCCGACAATATGTTGGCGGCACTAAATCTGTATTAAAAACATGGAGAAAAAAGAAGAATTTATCCGAGTAGGCACCACGCTCTACAAGATTGTGGACCAGCCCCGAATTGACGGCGGCTATGTGAGGAAACGCATCGCATGGAACTCCGAGACCTTGCGGCAGGACTACGGCAAGGACTACATGGCGGGTATCCCCAAGTATGACGGCTTCTGCACCGTACCCGACCATGTGGGCTACCAACCCGTAGTCGGCAAGTTCTTAAACCTCTACGAGCCGATAAGCCATATTCCCGAACAAGGGGAGTTCCCCTGCATCCGCTCGTTGGTGGAACACATCTTCGGCGAACAGTACGGGTTGGGTATGGACTATTTACAATTGCTCTACCTCTATCCCGTTCAAAAGCTGCCCATCCTCCTGCTCGTATCCGAAGAGAGGAACACGGGAAAAAGCACGTTCCTGAACTTCCTGAAAGCCATCTTCCAAAATAACGTGACGTTCAACACCAACGAGGACTTCCGCAGCCAGTTCAACTCCGACTGGGCTGGCAAGCTGCTCATTATGGTGGACGAGGTGTTATTAAACCGCCGTGAGGACAGCGAACGGTTGAAGAACCTCAGCACCACGCTATCCTACAAGGTGGAGGCGAAAGGCAAAGACCGTGACGAGATAGGCTTCTTCGCCAAGTTCGTGCTTTGCTCCAACAACGAGTACCTGCCCGTCATCATCGACGCAGGGGAAACACGCTATTGGGTGCGGAAGATTGTGCCGTTACAGAATGACGATACCGACTTCCTGCAAAAGTTGAAAGCGGAGATACCCGCTTTCCTGCATTTCCTACAACACAGACAGCTATCCACCGGGAAGGAAAGCCGTATGTGGTTCAACCCGAAGCTGCTGGAAACGGATGCCCTGCGGAAGATAATCCGAAGCAACCGCAACAGACTGGAGATAGAAATGGCTGAACTGCTGCTTGACATCATGGCGAAGATGGAGGTGGAAACTGTGTCTTTTTGCCTGAACGACATCATTCCCTTGCTGGTCTGCTCGCAAGTCAAGGTGGAGAAGTCGCAGGTACGGAAGGTGGTGCAGGAGTGCTGGAAGCTGACACCTGCGCCCAACGGTCTTACCTACACCGCTTACCAATATGGAGGCAATGACCGTTATCAGACCCGAAGAAGCGTGGGCAGATACTATACTGTTACGAAAAAACTGCTGGAAAGGCTTTGATATTCTGTTGAATTGTTGAATAAAGGTAATAAAGTATTGGTATATAAGAATATGCAACCTCAACAGACCGCCAACAACACACAACGGCTGATGAAAAGAAGAAGCAACGGTACACACCATCAGCCTTGCCTTTTCTTTTCGCCTCCGTTTGTTGGGCTGCACGCTTTTGTTGAGAGATTGTTTAGAGCATATTTTGCAATATATCAAGATGTTATATGTCAATTTCAACAGTTCAACGCTTTTTCACCCCTCAACAAGTCCGCTGGGGAAATGGCAGGGGTAAACACCGCCATCCGCAGGCTGGTCGGACGGACTTCCATCCTGCCGACCGACAAGGGAAAGCCCTCATTACTGGCGAAAAAAGAAAGGCATCCGAAAGCCGCCGACACCGCCGCAGGCTTTTGGGGAACAAAAAGCCATAGCTCATTAGGGCGTTTTCTTCACGCACCGTTGACGCTAATGCTAAAAATGCCCCAATGAACCAGCGGGGTTGCACCCCTCTGGACACCCCGTTTGTTCCAAAAGCAGCAGCAAGCTGTCCTTTGAGTTGCCCAAAGACTTAAGAGTTACTCCAAGGTCGGGGCATTGTTTTTCTATGGTAGCAAGTTTGTGTTTCAGGCGTACCAAAACTGATTAGCCCCATGCTCAAAGAAATTCGATGTTTATATCGTTGCTTAACTTACAACTTGTAGTTACAATTCTCTCTTGCAGTTGGGAAGGAATGCCAATAGAAGATAAATCTGTTCCTTTATCTCTGTGGATGGGAAGAATGGCAAGCCGAGGGTTGGTCAACTCGCAGACACGACGCAACGTATCTGCCGTGGCATGTCCGCTGGTATGAAGTTGCACCACTTCTGCAAATCGTTTTTGCAAGTATACATAATCTTCATTTCTTGTGTCATCCCTGTTAATGTACCCATCCCACATGGAATAAATAAGGAGAGGCTTTCCTTCTACAGGCAGCATTGGCAAAATCAAATCCAATAGTCTGTTGAATGAAGCACTCGCCCGTATAAACATAGTAAATCCTTTTTCCTGCATCCATGCTTTCAGCTTAGGATTCTTTTCCGAATAAGTATATATCTTGCCAAAATCAAAACAAGGCGATTTCTTTCCCGCTGTTTCAGAAAATAAAGCAAGGATGTCCTTCTGGTATTCATCGGCCAGTAAAGGACGTTTGGGAAACATGCTTCGAGTAGCATTCTTGAAACTTGCCAGCCGCTCCATATCCATTGACGAACAATGAACAAATACATACTTATGCTCTTTTATCAGTTCGGCGGCTTTTTGTGACAATACACTTTCGGTCAGGATGGTTTCATCCTTTCGGGCAAGCATGGTTCCTTCTACAATTAACACATCCACTTGACCAATATACTTTTGAATCGTGAGTATCAAGCCCTTACTAAGATAACCATGTCCACGGAAATCGCCCGTGTGCAGAATGCGTTTCCCCTCCGCTTCTATCAGGAACATATAGGCATCGTAGGCAGAATGGCTGACAAAATAGGGGGTAACCACAATGTCTCCGAAACGTAATTTTTGGTTCTCGTGAAACGTATGCATCCCGGAAGCCACAGTTAAGGCATGACGATATTTTTGTTGCTGGGACAACTCACGCAGAAAACTTAATTGCTTGTATTTCCTGCAAACCACTTGTTTGGCGACCTCACCAATGTATTGCGGTAGGTTATCTGGCACGTGGTGGAACAATCCGATATGGTCGCCATGGTAATGCGTATAGAGTATGGCAGAACAACCTTCCGTAATTCCAGCTATCGCACAGTCATCGTCATAAGCATCTTCATCTTCCGCGTGATTGGGTAGATTATGTCCCAAATCAATGATGATGCTTGCTTGGGGTGTCGATATGCGGGTAATCTGTCCACCTATCTGTGTGGCACGGTGAATGGTTATTTGCATAAGTCCGGATAATCTACGATAACGGTTTCAAACAATGTATTTTCATTCAGCCCCTCTATGGCGTTTTTGCGTTCTTTCCTTCCTTTGGAAAGCTCGCCTTTGTAAGTATTTACTATCAACAATATAGGCTTTAAGGCGATATGTTCTATTTCGCTTTCACCATCCCATAGGCCTATCCGTTTTTTTATCCGCAATAACTTGGCATAATAATTCTTCAGCGTTTCTGCATGTCCACAGATAAAATCACTGTATTTTGTCATCTGTTCAATGATTTCAGGCTCCTTGTTCTTGCTTCTCAAACGGGGATCGGTTATCAGTTTTAACTCAATAAACACCAATTCTTTCCCTCTTAATTCAACCAAGTCAAAACGGATGAGTTCTGTATCGCTTACCCGATAGGCGAATTCAGAATCGACATAGCGTTTGGGGAAACGCAATTTTAGTTCTCCTTGTATCCATTTCTCGTTGGATATATATACCTTGTTATGTTCGTCTGCCTCTTTTTTTTGAGGAAGCTTGTGATATACTTCACGGATTCTTTCCTTTATGAACTCTAAACCCTCTTTGCTTTGAAGCATATCTGTGCAATCTTGATACATATCAGTTTCATCGGATTCCCCCAAATACTTCCGATGCGTCTCTGCTGTAATTTTCCCGCCAGTCCATTGCACCAAAGCAACATTACCTCCATAATAATATACGTTGGCATAATTGTCCTTACGGATTTCCACATAAAGTTCTTCATCTGCCAAAATGTTCTTCCACCATTGGGGAGAGTTATTCTCTAATTCTCGCCATAGGCGGAATTCTTCGTTCAGGGCATCAAAACTGCCGCTTGTGTTAGGTTTGAACATGTTCATGACTATATCATTTATTTCATTTTCGCTGAATTCCCGCTTTATCGGAGTTATTTTCAATTTCCGCGGCTTTGTCTCTTGCTGATCAGCCTCCATTGCGACTGTTACGGCTTCTACTTCATGTTTGTAGTACCATTTTTCACCTGCATAATCGGTTTGAGGCGACAGAGACAAGCCATATTTTTTAGCCCGTAAGGCATATATCATTGCAGAGAAATCCTCAAGATACACAACCTGTTCGCTACAAATCCATTCTCCATTATTATTACGCACCAAATGCCACGTCCGTTCCTTTTGCTGTTCCATCATGCATATTCAAATTTGGGTGAGTCAATCACTACATGTTCTTCTTCGCCTTCATCGTCCGATGTCGGCGTGGCAAGTCGTATTATTCCATTGCGCATCGAATTGTCTATTAATAAAGTCAATGGGTAAATGCCTTT
>CALUZV010000017.1 GCA_944325345.1 uncultured Parabacteroides sp. | reverse complement strand
GCCGATGGTACTGCGTAACAGTGGGAGAGTAGGTAGCCGCCGTTTTAGAAAGAAGAGAGCTGTTCCCGAAGAGGGGACGGCTCTTTTTGTTTGCATCCACGTCGAGTGAGCCCCGGCACTCGCATCGAATGGCTTTTATTAATCCTATAGAAGCAACGAGTGGGCCCTATTCTGATTTTTCTTTAGTGTTTTTCCCTGCAGGTAATGAAGAAGATAAGTATGTAATGTCTATTGGAGTCGGTTCGGAGGGCTTTCGAAATTGCGGCAATGCCTGGCAGAGAAGATTATTTCTTAAACTGCAGAAAAGATAGCGGAAGCATACGATAAGGTGTTTTTTACACAGTTTCATGCCGAAACTACTTTCTCTGATTTTGTCTATGGCATATTTCCAAAGGTAGAAAGTGAAAAAGTAGAATATGAACTGAAGTATGGAGAACTTTGCGAAGCGATAAAGTATGCATCAGAAAATCCACAAGATAAAACACTCTTGATTATAGACGAAATCAATCGGGCGAATCTCGCAAATGTTTTAGGTCCTGTCTTTTATCTTTTTGAGCCTAAACGAATATCTTCGCCTCATTCCATTCAGGAGGGAGAAAGAAGCATATCTCAGATTCCGAGAAATCTACATGTGATAGCAACCATGAATACTGCGGATCGGAGTATTGCTGTAGTGGATTTTGCACTCCGTCGTAGATTTGCATGGTATACAATTAAACCAGAATGCTTTTCTACTGGTATCATTCCAGAGGGCAAGATTCTTTTCGATGAAGTTGCTACAATATTTGAGAAATTCGCTTCAGATACTGAATTGAATCTACAACCAGGTGGAGCCTATTTTATGGCTTCTACAACTGAAGAATTATATATTTTCGCGCAAACATAAAGAATGGCAAGAGTTAATCTATGTGCTGAATATGGCTATTGTGTAATCCATTTATTACCGTTGGCTTAAATGATTTGTTCATCCAATTTTCTGAATTCCTGAGAAAGTGATTTGGCTAAACATGGCCTATGCCCCTTCGCCTCGAATAAGACTGTTGCTGACTAAAATTTAAACAGGCTCGGAGGAAACTTCCTTGTTCATATACGCACAATCATGTCCTAAAATCCAAAAGTGGTAATTGTGTTACGACAATTACTGGTTTTGAATCTAAAAGTGGTAATTGCGTTAACACAATTACCACTTTTGGACTCAGAAGTCATCATTGTGTTACCACAATTACCACTATTTATCCTATAATCTATTATTTGATAGTAAACTAATATGCTTTTTGCAGGGTAAAAGAACGAATGACGATAGGAACTCCATTTCTCCGATTTATCACCGTTGCCTTGAATGATTTGCTCCATCAACTTTCTGAATTATTGAGAAAGTGATTTCCAACTTTCCCGCCATAAGAAAAAATGCCGTACCTTTGCAGCAGTGTAAAATATAAAACGGAAATATATGTCAATTTCGCGCTTCAATGCAGTAGAAAAAGCTTCCAACCGAAAAGCTGTAGAGGCTGCAACCCCCCATCAGAAAGTATCGGAATATTTCGGTGAAAACGTATTTAACCGGAAGGCGATGCAAAAGTATCTCTCCAAGGAGACCTACAAGGCTCTTACCCAGGCCATCGACAGCGGCACGCCTATCGACCGCGAAATAGCCAACCTCGTGGCTGCGGGTATGCGGATGTGGGCGCTGGAAAAGGGTGTAACGCATTACACGCACTGGTTCCAGCCCTTGACCGACGGCACCGCCGAAAAGCACGATGCCTTCGTCGAGCACGATGGCAACGGCGGTATGATTGAAGAATTTAGCGGCAAGCTCTTGGTGCAACAGGAACCGGATGCCTCCAGTTTCCCCAACGGTGGCCTGCGCAACACGTTCGAGGCTCGCGGCTATTCGGCGTGGGACCCGTCGTCGCCGGCTTTCATTATTGACGATACGTTGTGTATCCCAACCATATTTATTGCCTACACGGGCGAAGCTTTGGATTACAAGACGCCGCTCATCCGTTCTATCGAGGCTTTGACCAAGGCGGCGAAGGATGTTTGCCTGTATTTCAACGAGGATGTGCATAAAATCATTTCTTACCTCGGCTGGGAGCAGGAATATTTCCTTGTCGATGAAGATTTGTATTCCGCCCGTCCGGATCTCTCGCTGACCGAGCGTACACTACTTGGCCACGAGAGTGCGAAGAACCAACAGCTCGACGACCACTACTTCGGCGCCATCCCTTCACGCGTCCAGGAATTTATGAAAGACTTGGAGGTGGAATGCTATAAATTGGGTATCCCGGTGAAGACGCGCCACAACGAGGTCGCCCCCAACCAATTCGAGTTGGCCCCGATTTACGAGGAGTGTAATTTGGCAAATGACCACAACCAATTGCTCATGTCGGTGATGAAACGCGTCGCCCGCCACCACAATTTCCGCGTCCTCCTGCACGAGAAGCCTTTCAAGGACATCAACGGTTCGGGCAAGCATTGCAACTGGTCGATGGGTACGGATACGGGCATCAACCTCTTCTCGCCGGGTAAGAACCGCGAAGATAATCTCCGCTTTATTACTTTCATCGTCAATGCTATCATGGCGGTTTACAAATACAATGCGGTGCTGAAGGCAAGCATTGCTTCCGCCACGAACGCCCATCGTCTGGGTGCGAACGAGGCCCCGCCAGCCATCATCTCTACTTTCCTCGGCTCTCAAATCTCCGAGATTCTGGATAAGTTTGAAAACAGCTCGATAGAAGATGCTATCGAAGTGGACGACAAAAAACGTCTCCACTTGGGCTTCGGCCAGATTCCGGAGCTGCTGTTGGACAATACGGATAGAAACCGCACATCGCCCTTCGCCTTTACGGGTAACCGCTTCGAATTCCGTGCCCTTGGTTCTTCTGCCAACTGCGGCGCGGCTATGTTGGCGTTGAACTCGGCGGTTGCGTATCAGTTACGTCAATTTAAGGCCGATGTCGAGGAGCTACGCGCTTCGGGCAAGAGCAAAGAGCAAGCTATCTACGAAGTATTGAAAGCTTACATCAAAGAATCCAAGCCTATCCGATTCGACGGGAATGGATACAGCCATGAATGGGAGATGGAAGCGCGTCGCCGTGGTCTGGACTGCGAAAACAGCGTTCCCCTGCAATACGACGCTTATTTGAAGCCCGACGTCATCCGTATGTTCGAAGCGACCGGTGTCTTGAGTAAAAAGGAATTGGAGGCTCGCAACGAGGTGAAGTGGGAGATTTATATTAAAAAGGTACAGATCGAAGCCCGTGTCTTGGGCGACCTTTCGCTCAACCATATCATCCCCGTCGTCATCCGCTACCAATCTGTCCTGCTGGAGAACATTACGAAGTTGAAAGAGACATTTGGCCCCGGGGAGTACGCCGGATTGTCCGACGAGCCCCGCCGTCTGGTTCGCAAGATTGCCGGGCACATCAACGCCGTTACCCGCATGGTGGACGAGATGGTCGAGGCGCGGAAAAAGGCTAACCGCATCGCGGACCTCCGTTCGCGGGCTATCGCCTACCACGATACCGTCGCTCCTTACCTCGAGGACATCCGCAGCCATATCGACGACTTGGAACTGATGGTGGACAACCAGATGTGGCCGCTCCCGAAATACCGCGAGCTGCTTTTCATCCGCTAATATTTCTGACAACGAATTTGACCGACTACATTAATATATAAGTACAATGGAAAAAAATTGGAGACCGGAAACCCTCTGCGTACAGGCAGGCTGGGAACCGAAGAACGGCGAGCCGCGTGTCTTGCCTATCTATCAAAGTACAACGTTCAAGTATGACACGAGCGAACAAATGGCCCGTCTTTTCGACCTGAAAGACAGTGGTTACTTCTATACTCGTTTACAAAATCCGACTAACGACGCGGTGGCCGCCAAAATCGCCGCGCTCGAGGGGGGCGTGGCCGCAATGCTTACGTCTTCCGGACAGGCTGCCAACTTTTTCACTGCCTTCAACATCTGCGAGGCAGGCGACCATATCGTCAGCGCCACCAGCATCTACGGCGGCACGTTCAACCTCTTCGCCGTTACGATGAAGAAAATGGGCGTCGAATGCACCTTCATCGACCAGGATGCATCCGAAGAAGAAATAGACAAGGCTTTCCGCCCCAACACCAAGATGATGTTCGGCGAGATGCTCTCGAATCCGGGCGTGATGGTGCTGGATGTCGAGAAGTTTGCCCGTATCGCCCATCGTCATGGCGTACCTTTGGTAGTAGATAATACCTTTGCCACGCCCATCAACTGCCGCCCTATCGAGTGGGGCGCGGACATCGTAACGCATTCTACCACAAAATATATGGACGGACACGCCTGCTGCGTCGGCGGCTGCATCGTGGATAGTGGCAACTTCGACTGGGACGCACACGCCGAGAAATTCCCCGGCCTCTGCCAGCCCGACGAATCCTACCACGGCCTGACATATACCAAGGCGTTCGGGAAATTAGCCTTTATCACGAAGGCGACGAGCCAGTTGATGCGCGACCTCGGCTCCATCCAGGCGCCGATGAACGCCTTCCTGCTCAATCTCGGTCTGGAATCGCTCCACCTCCGCGTCCCGCGCCATTGCCAGAACGCCCAGCGCGTGGCCGAGTGGCTCGAGGCGAACGACAAGGTCGCTTGGGTGAATTACCCCGGCTTGAAGAGCAACAAGTACTACGATTTGGCGCAGAAGTACCTGCCCAACGGCTCGTGCGGCGTGCTTTCCTTCGGGCTGAAGGGCGGACGCGACGTCGCCATCCGCTTCATGGACAACCTGAAGCTCGTCGCCATCGTTACCCATGTCGCCGACGCGCGCACCTGCATCTTGCACCCGGCGAGCCATACGCACCGGCAGCTGACCGACGAACAGCTCCGCGAGGCGGGCATCGCTCCGGATTTGATGCGCCTCTCGGTGGGTATCGAAAATGTGGAAGATATTATCGCAGATATCGACCAAGCGTTAAATAAGTAAAACGAGAAGCCCCGTCCAAATCTACGACGGGGCTTCCTTTTTCCAGGAAGTGCCGTCGTAGGGTACGACAGGCCTTCCTTTTTCTAGGAAGTGCTGTCGTAGGGTACGACAGGGCTTCTTTTTTTCAGGAAGTGCTGTCGTAGGGTACGACGGGCGATTTTTTCAAAAAAAAGTGCTGTCGTAGGGTACGACGGGCGATTTTTTCAAAAAAAAGTGCTGTCGTAGGACATGGCAGGCGCTTTTGGCAGTCAGATACGACGTATTTCATTTTTTCCCTCCCTCTTATTTTGTTAAATGGCACAAATAGAATTATACAATTCTTTTCTATTTACGGGAAGTCTTTTATCTTTGCAGCAAACATTAATACAATTTAGGATATGGAGATGCTCGACATCTTTTCACCGGCCAAGCTATTTCCTTGGATGAAGAGAGAAAAGCAGGCGGAGTGCATGGTGGGAGCTGTTCATGGTGCCGGAGTTGAAAGAAAAAATTAAAAAAACGAGACGACCGATGAAACGTATTGCAATATTGCTGTTGGCTGGCGTTGCTCCTTACGCCACAGCACAGATTAATTCGAATCTTCTGCCGACCCACGACGGGGAGACGCTTATAAACAATGGGTTGATTGATATAAGCCATTCCATCATCTACGAAGAAAACGGATGGCATATCCTCGGTATGGACGGGCACACCTTTACGAGCGAAGGGAAACCGGACGGCAAGCCGTTCAAAAATCTGACCATGATCAATAACAACCGGATTGAGCTGGACATCCCGGCCAAACCTTCGCCTAACGGTCTGCCCAACTACATTTACGCCATTTACAATAGTGGTGGAGACTGCACGACCATCAACAACGGAGACATTATTGTCCGTACCGACCCGAGCGACATCCACGCCGGGCCTCATGGGATGTCGGTGTCCTATGGTTCCACAGTAATAAACAACGGTTATGTGGAGATTTACGCGGAGAATGGCCGGATGTGCGGCGGCATAGGTGGCGGCTCCTACGGGAATACCATCATCAATAACGGACAGGTTGATGTAGCCTGTGCCGCGCAGCTCTATGGCATGAGAGCTGGCATGAACGCAGTGGAAAACAATGGAAATACGCTGATTAATACGGGCGACCTCAGAGTAAGGTGTTTGGGCAATGCCTTAGCACCCAACTCGCCCGCGGCCAATGCCTACGGGATGTGGCTGCTGGGCGATGGGGGCTATGCCAGCAACAGCGGCCTGATTGTTGTGGAAGGCAATGACGATAATCTGGCTACTGGCATACGTTTCTCCAATAATAGCACGGAGAATGAGAATTATTCCAGCGTGGTGGATAATACGGGCGTTGTGAAGGTCTCCGGCAACGGGGGTGCTTTTGAATTGGGCGTATCTAACTATTACATCAATGCGGAAGGGCAAGCGCTGACCGGACAGATGGAAGTGAAAGTAGAGCGTTGGGCGACGAGCCTGCGGAACTTCAGCCATAATTTATTTCAGGTGGGCGAGAAGGGCGTGCTCGACCTCTCGGATGCGACGCTGATGTTGCGCCCGGATGAAGATTATAAATGGGGGCAGGCCTACAGTATCTCCCAAGATGCTATCGTAACGACGGAAGGCGACGGGCAAGTAGTCGGTTTCGACCAGATGAAAATCGTGGCAGAGCTTCCCGAATTCGTAGATGTCAATATCGAAAAAAATGAAGCCGGGAATACGACGGCGAGCCTGACGGTAACGGACAATCCGGAGTCGGCAGAGCGTATGCTCGCTACGTCCGTGTTGAGTAATCTCACGACGGCTCGTAGCTTGCTGGGCTATGTGGAAGCAGAACAGGTCGGACGCAACTTGCTGGGAAATACGGGTTGGAATGTCTTTGCCACACCCTTGTTCGGGCATGAGAAGGTGGATAGAGGCATGGATGTCAATCTGTGGGGCGTTTTGGCCGGCAGTGAATATACGATTGATGAAAAGTTGCGCTTCGGTTTCCATGCAATATATGCCCGTGGCGATGCCAGCCATGGCATGTATGCGGCGAAGGGAAAAACGGATAATGGAGTATTGGGTTTCCATATTACCTATAATCCCAACGATCATTCTTATTTGCGGGGACAAGCCAGTGCTTACCTCTCGGGCGGAACCACTCGCTATGCCGTGGAAGGCACTGCGCTGGAGGCTTCGGCAGATGCCGGTACGGATGGCGCCTATTTATCGATGGTGTATGGCTATGCTTTCCGATTAGGGGAGCACAACCGCATCGAAGCCGAAGGCGGTTTGGATGGTATGCACATGAGCATGAATCCGGACATAGATTGGTATATCGGAAGCTACGAACTGGCTCGTTACCATATAGAAATGACCGATAGCTATAATGCGCTTTACGCCAAGGCCACAGCACGCTGGATTAACGAGAAGAAGGCGACGGACGGACTGGGATATCGTTTCCATGTGGAAGGAGGGCTGCGCGGACGACTTGCTGCCACGGATTTGCGGATGAGCTTCGATGGCATACAGTTGCCTGGAAATTTAAAGGAAGATGCCGTATTGGGCGTGTTTGGAGCGGGCGCGACGCTGCTGTTGCCCCAAGGAGTGGACTTCTCTTTAGCCTATCGCGGCAATTTGGGCGAATATCAGCAGGTGCATACGGGCTGGCTGAGTGTAAGCAAGACATTCTGAATGGGCTATGGTTTGATGGTTTTGAATTGCTAAAATATAAATGAATATATAATATGGAGTATGATGATTTGATACGCAAACGTTGCTCTATCCGCAAGTTTGCCCAACGTTCAGTAGAGAAAGAGAAACTGGAACAAATTGTAGAGGCTGCGCGCATTGCGCCTTCCGCCGTCGATAAGCAGCCGTGGTTCTTCCTGATTATTAGCGAGCCTGAAAATATCCAGGCCTTGGCTACCGCTTATAAGTTGCCCTGGCTGGCAAAAGCTCCGAGTGCCATTGTGTTGCTCGAAGATAAGAATGTGTCCTGGAAGCGTCCCTCTGACGGGCGGGACTTCGGGGATGTAGATCTGGGTATCGCCATTTATGCTATCTGGCTGGAAGCAACTAACCTGGGTTTGGGCGCCGCCTGCCTTAGCTTTTTCGATCCGGACAAAATCAAAGCGCTTTATGGACTTCCGGAATATATAGAGCCTATCGCCATCATGCCGATCGGCTATCCGGAAAGCGAGGAGCTGTGGAAAAACCGTAAGCCTCGTAAAAACATGACCGATATCGCCTTCTGGGAGACGCTCCCGAAGAATCTGGAGAGCGTAACTTCCAACACCTTGTCTATCCAGACGAGTGCCGACGGAAAAACATTCAGCAAACAAGAAAATTGAGGAGGAATGCCATGGATAAGTTTAAATTTCCTGATACAGGGCAAGTAAATTGTTACGACCGCCAAGGTCATGTCTGTTTCCCTGCTGCCACGGATTCTTTGTCCGGCGAGAACGGTTTCCATTTGCGCCATCCGATGGTTTTCGTCAAATTGGACGCGGAGGGGCACGAACTTCCTGAGGCAGCCACGCCGCAGACGGGGCATTGCCTGACGAAGGATTTGAATACGGGTTTGATATGGGAAGTAAAGTCCCTCGACCCGGAGGCTCCTAACTACGCGGGCTTGAGCTACACCTGGGAAGAAGCCCAATCTCTCTACGTCGCTCGCCTCAATGATTTGCATTGGGGAGGCCGGAACGATTGGCGTATCCCTAACAAGGACGAACTGCGCTCCATCATGGACTATGGACGGACGGAGCCTGCCGTAGATACGACCTATTTCCCGAACTTGGGCAGCGACTTATACTGGACCTCGCTGACCTATCAGATGCAACCTGTCTTCGGCTGGTGTATCTTCAGCGGATTGGGTAGCGCGACGGCCATTAGCAAAGCAAGTCGGCGCAAAGTGGTTGCCGTGTGCGGCGGTTATGAACCTTTGTTCGGTGTCATGTCCGACGAACGGTTCACGGACAACGGAGACGGTACTGTTACCGACAAAGTTACCGGCCTCATGTGGCAACAGGGAGATAATGAGCGGATGACCTTCTTCGAGGCTTTGGAGGCTTGCAAGCAGATGACGTTAGGGGGATACACCGACTGGCGGCTCCCGAACATCAAGGAGTTGAATACGATTCTGAATCTGAACCGCGACGGTGGCTGGTGGTATTTCCAAAAATTCTTCCCGATTGACGGTCTGACGCCTCCGCTCCTCCACTATCTCTCAAGTACATCTTACGAAGGGAATTACGCCTGGGTAACGAATTTCAATTATGGTTACGACGGCTATTACGCCAGCAAACAGACGCCGTTGCTCTTCCGTGCCGTGCGTTCCATCAAAGAGTCTGAAAAGGGAACCTTCCGTCTCTCTGAATCGGGGCAAGATGCTTGCTATAATATTGCCGGACAGGAAATCAGCCGCCCCTCGCGCGGGGAGAAGCTGTTTGGCCAGGACGGTTGCTTCAAAATCCATCCGTTCCGCTTCGCCAAGGAGTCGCTGGCGGATTCCGACGTGGTGCGCGACGAAAATACGGGTTTGATGTGGGAAATAAAGTCGGATGAGGCGGATGCCTTCAACAACCGCGACCGCCTCTTTACGCTTCAGGAGGCGCAGGCGTATATCGCCGAACTGAACCGTTCGTCCTACAACGGTTTCACGGATTGGCGCTTGCCAAACCTCCAAGAACTGCGCTCCATCGTGAATTATACCGACCGAATCCCGGCCATCGACACCGCGCTCTTCCCCGACACTGCCCCGGCTTTCTACTGGTCATCGCAGCCCTATATGCCTGATTCCTCTTTATATTGGGGCATTTATTTCGGCTATGGATGTGCTATTTGCTATAATCGGGATACGCGTTTCCGTGTCCGTGCCGTCCGGGGCGGATTTGCTCCGAAATTCGGACTGTGCGAGAAAGTCCAGTGGCGGGACAACGGCGATGGCACGGTTACAGACCTGCTTACCGGCCTGATGTGGAAGCAAGACGAAAGCGGGCAGCTCGGCCTCGAAGATGCCTTGCGCTACTGCGACGAACTGCGTCTGGGTGGCTACGACGACTGGCGGATGCCCAATATCCGTGAACTCGCCACGCTGATCGACCTGAATTACACCGACGGCGTCTGGTTCCACAAAAATCTCTTCCCCGACACCATCACCAAGCCTTTGGGCTTCTATTGGTCGTCGTCCACGTATGCATCGACCTTTGGTTGGGGCGTGAACTTCCAGTTTGGCTATGACGGATATTACGCCGACAAGATAAATGGCGAATACCCCTTCCGCCCCGTCCGCAATGCCTGGTAAGGCTTCTTTTTATCTACGACAGGCCTTCCTTTTTTCAGGAAGTGCCGTCGTAGGCGTTTTCAGGGCTTCCTTTTTTCAGGAAGTGCTGTCGTAGGCGTTTCCAGGGCTTCCTTTTTTCAGGAAGTGCTGTTGACGGCGTTTCCAGCCCTTCCTTTTTTCAGGAAGACCTGTTGACGGAAAAAAATAAGACGCGGATGACGCGGAAAACGCGGATTGGAGTGAATCCGTGTCGTCCGCGCCATCCGCGTCTATCTTTTCAGCATTTTTTACCGGAACTTTTCCAGCAATTCGTCGAGCGAGACGAGGCACTGCTCGCCCGTCAGCATATTCTTCAGATTAATCTTGTTTTCCTTGATTTCGTTTTCCCCGACAAGGGCGACGAACGGAATCCGCTTCGTATCGGCGTAAGACATCTGTTTCTTCATCTTCGCCGCCTCGGGGTACAGCTCGGTGCGGATGCCGGCGGCGCGAACCTTCGCGATGAGCGGCAGGAGGTAGGATTCTTCCGTCGGACCGAAGTTCACGAACAGCAGCTGGGTCGTCTGCAGCGCGTCTTTGGGGTATAAATCCAACTGGTTCAGCACGTCGTAGATTCTATCAGCGCCAAACGAGATACCGACGCCGGAAACACCCTCGAGGCCGAAGACGCCCGTCAGGTTGTCGTAGCGACCGCCTCCGGTGATGCTCCCGATTTGGACATCCAACGCCTTGACCTCGAAGATGGCGCCCGTGTAGTAATTCAGGCCGCGCGCCAGCGTGAGGTCCAGTTCCAATTCGGCCGTGAGGGGGATATTCTTGATTTTGTCAAAAATAAATTCCAGTTCCTCAATACCTTTCATACCCGTAGAGCCGCTGAGGATAGGACGGAGCGCGGCGAGCTTTTCCTCGTTTGTCCCGCTGAGGAGGATGACCGGCTGCAGCTTCGCGATGGCTTCCTCGCTGAGGCCCTTGTCGCGGAGCTCGGCGTTCACATTATCCAGCCCGATTTTGTCCAACTTATCGATAGCGACGGTGATATCCACCAACTTATCAGCCTCCCCGATGATTTCCGCGATGCCTGCGAGGATTTTACGATTATTCATCTTGATGCAGACACGGATGCCGAAGCGGCGGAACACTTCGTCCATGATTTGGATGAGTTCCACCTCGTTGATGAGCGAGTTCGAGCCTACGACGTCGCCATCGCACTGATAGAACTCGCGGTAACGTCCTTTTTGCGGGCGGTCGGCGCGCCAGACGGGTTGAATCTGGTATCTCTTGAAGGGAAAACTGATTTCGTTGCGATGTTGGACGACGAAGCGGGCAAAGGGGACGGTGAGGTCGTAACGCAGGCCTTTTTCGCACGCCTTGGCAGCGAACTTGGTAGGATTCATCTCTGCAAGCTCTTCACACGTCATGCCGGCAAAGCAGTCGCCGGAGTTGAGGATTTTGAAGAGGAGTTTGTCTCCTTCTTCGCCGTATTTGCCCATGAGGGTGGAAAGATTCTCCATCGCGGGAGTTTCAATCTGTTGAAAACCATAGAGGTGGTAAACTTCGCGGATGGTGTTGAAGATGTAGTTGCGCTTCGCCATTTCTTCGGGCGAGAAGTCGCGCGTACCTTTGGGTATGGATGGTTTCTGCATGATGCGTATGTTTTTGAGTTATATTTGGGCGCAAAGGTAGTTTTTTTTGTCCGTTCTATCAAAAAGCGGACAGTGAAGTGTTCGATATCGGACACTTGGCGTCGGGCAGGGGCTATGTATCAAACGGTTGGGTTTTTGGCACGGCTTTTGTGTTTTCTCCGGAAAATTTCAGATTATGGACAGAGAAATATCGAAAGAAATACGACAGAAAGAACAACGGAAACGTTGGATGAAGTGGGGAGGCGGTGTCGTAGTGGCCGCCCTCGTAGTGAGTGGTATATTTAAGTTTATGCAGTCGGCGGTGCGGGCGGACGAGCTGACCTTTTCGACGGTCGATACGGGGACGATAGATGTCTCCGTGAGTGCCTCGGGGAAGGTGGTCCCGGCCTTCGAAGAGATTGTCAATTCGCCCATCGACTCGAAAATCCTGGAGGTGTATAAGAAAGGCGGGGATTCGGTAAGCCTCGGCACGCCCATCCTCCGGCTCGACCTGCAGACGGCGGAAACCGATTACCAGAAGCAGCTCGACGAGGAAAAGATGAAGGAACTGCAACTGGAGCAGCTGCGCATCCAGAATCGCAGCAAGCTCTCGGAGATGGAGATGCAACTCAAGGTATCACGCATGGAACTGAACCGTAAGTCCGTCGAACTCCGCAACGAACGCTACCTCGACAGCCTCGGCGCGGGGACTGCCGACAAGGTCCTGCAAGTCGAACTGGATTACAACGTGAGCCGCCTGAAACTCGAAGAAGATGAGCAAAAGTACCTCAACGAACAGGCTACGGCGGAGGCCGATTTCCGCGTCAAGCAGTTAGAGCTCGAAATCTTCCGGAAAGAACTGGCGGAGACCCGGCGGACGCTGGAAGACGCACAAATCCGCGCGCCGCGCACCGCGATACTGACTTACGTGAATAACGATATCGGAGCACGTGTCGCCAAGGGCGAACAGGTGGCTATCGTCTCGGATTTATCCCATTTCAAGGTCGAAGGCGAGATTGCCGACACGTATGGCGACCGAGTCGCGGCCGGAAGCCGGGCGACGGTCAAAATCGGGAACGAAAAACTCCAAGGGACGGTCAGCGATGTAACGCCGCTCTCGAAAAACGGGGTTATCTCCTTCACCGTACAGTTGGCGGAGGATAATCATCCGCGTCTGCGCTCCGGTTTGAAGACAGACGTCTATGTGATGACTGCCGTGAAGGATTCCGTCCTGCGCATCGCCAATGGCAGCTATTACATAGGCCCCGGGGAATATGAACTGTTCGTGAAGCAGGGAGAAGAGCTGCGGAAGCAGCGGGTTCGCCTCGGAGAGAGTAACTTCGAGCTCGTGGAAGTAGTTAGTGGACTCCGTCCCGGCGACGAGGTCGTCGTTTCGGACATGGAATCATATAAGAGCAAGAACAAATTGAAAATAAAATAGAGATGTTGAAACAGTATTTAAAGCAAGCTATTCAAATTATTCAGGAGAATCGGCTGGTTAGCTGCATCTCCGTTTTGGGAACAGCTATCTCCATCATGATGGTTATGATTGTCGTCTTGGTGATGCAAATCCAGTTGGTGAATTTTTATCCGGAGGACAAAAGGGACCGTATGCTCTACCTCGACGGCGGTGGCACCCACGTCGTAGGCAATAACCACCAGCGCGAGAGCAATGGAAATATGTCGGTAGAGACTGCCAAGGCTTGTTTCTACTCCTTGGAGACGCCGGAAACCGTGTCGCTCTATTGCAGCGAGGATTTCGCCTTTTCCTTGCCCGCGCGGATGATGTTCGATGCCTATCCCGTCAAAGAGGTCGATAGTAACTTCTGGAAGGTATTCTCTTTCCGCTTCATCGAAGGTAATTCGTTCTCGGAGGCCGATTTCGACGCCGGATTGAAGCAAGTTGTCCTCTCGGAAACCTTGGCGCGCCGTTTTTTCGGTTCGACAGCCGTTGTCGGGCAGGAAATTTTGCTCAACCGGGTTGCCTACCGCATTTGCGGCGTTGTCAAGGACGTGTCGAAGGCGGCTTCGACGGCATACGCGATGGCGTGGGTTCCGTACACCAGTATCCCCGCCGTCATGCGGCAAGAAGCCGATTATGAGAATATCCGGGGACTATTATCGGCTGTCATCCTCGCGAAGGATGCTTCCGACTTCGAATCCATCCGTGAAGAGTTCTTGGCAAAGGTAAACCAATACAATACCACCAAGCGCGACTATCAGGTGGACTTTAATCGCAATCCGGTAACCCGCTGGGAGAAATTACGGGGTTCGTCCGGCCAGAGCTATGTCGAATGGAAAGATTATTGGCTCGAAACCGGCGCGTTACTCCTCTTCCTCATCATAATGCCTGCATTAAATCTGTTAGGCGTTACGCAATCGTCCATTCAGAAGCGGCAAGCCGAGATCGGCGTCCGAAAAGCTTTCGGCGCAACGAATCGGGATATAATCGGACAAGTTCTTTGCGAAAACGGAGTTACCACGCTGCTGGGCGGCTTCGTCGGGCTGGTTTTGTCGCTGGTCGCCCTGCCGATTTGCAAGGATTTTTTGCTGGAAAGCTCGAACACGTCGTTAAGCCTCTCTATGCTCGTCCGCCCGTCTGCTTTTATCGTGGCCTTGCTTTTCAGCTTGATTTTAAACTTGCTCTCGGCGGGAATACCTGCATGGCGGATTTCTCGGAAGGAGATCGTCGAAGCCCTAAAGAATCACGAAGAAACCAATAAGTGAAATCTTAAAATCCAGTTTAATTATGTTGCGTCATATCTTTAAAATCATTTATAATCAACGGAAACTAAATATCTTTATTTTCCTCGAGTTGCTTCTTGCCTCTTGCCTGCTTTGGGCCATCAGCGACTCCCTGCTCGTCGATGTTTATACGCAGAGGCAGCCGATGGGGGTCGATGTCGAGTCTGTTTACTCCTTTCATCTCTCCGTCGCCGACGAAGCGATGTCGTCAGACAGTTTAAACTACCGGAAGACCGCAGAAGACTTTCTTCAGCTGGTTGAGAACGTCCGCCAGTGCCCGGAGGTGGAAGCCGCGAGCATTTCTGTGTCTGCCGTGCCTTATACGTGGACTACCAGCTGGTCTTGCTTGCTTGCAGCCGATGATACGACGACATCCCCCGATTTATGTCAGGTGTTCTATGTCATGCCGGAATATTTCCAAGTTTTACATATCCAGACACCCGAAGGCCGGCCGGTCTATGAAGAGGCCGTTCGCAATCCGGGTGAGTTCATCATTTCCCAAACGCTTGCCGAGAAACTCTTTCCCGGGGTTTCCGCTGTCGGCCGGGAAGCGAAGTATGGTAACTTCGGAGGCGACGCGTCAATCCCGCGAAAGATTATTTCGGTTACGAAACCTCGCCGAAGAACAGATTTCGAACGTGCCGAACCCGTGTACTACGTCCTCTGGCGCAACGACAAAGAATTCCTCGACCTGTGCGAGAATAATTCGTTCTTGCCAACGGCGTTCGACTTCTTAGTCCGGATGCGTCCGAATTTCCAGCCTTCGGCGATGGCGGATTTTCTGCAAAAAAACAGTGCCCGTCTTTCCTCCGACAATATTTATGTATCCTCTTATACGCCTTTAAATAAATACAAGACAGATATGCTGAAAGGGCGGATGGACAATCAGAAAAAGAAGACGGCCCTGGTCGTTTTCATGTTGGTGAACATTTTCTTCGGCATCATCGGCACTTTCTGGCTCCGAACGCAGTCGCGTCGCGCCGAAATCGGCCTGCGGGCGGCGTTAGGGGCTTCGAAACAGTCGCTACAGCTCCAACTTTACCTCGAAGGACTTGTCCTGCTGGCGCTCACTCTCCCGCTAACGCTTATCTTTATCGGAAACATGCTGCTCGCTGACTTGCCGGATACATACAGGCTTGATTATACCTGGTGGCGCTTCGTCTTCCCCGTGATAGGCTCGTACGTCTTGCTAAGCGCGATGATTTTAGTAGGCATCAGTTTTCCGGCGCGGAAAATTGCCCGAATGAATCCTGCCGAAACGCTCCATTACGAATAACTTTTTTATTTTCCTCGAATTATAACAATTAAAACTTCATACCATTATGATTACATTAAATCAAATCGAAAAGATCTATCGTACTGACGAAATCGAGACTGTCGCTCTCGAAAATGTAAATCTCACCGTCGAAAAGGGCGAATTCCTCAGCATCATGGGCCCCTCCGGCTGTGGAAAATCGACTTTGCTCAATATCATCGGCCTCCTCGACCTCCCTACGCGCGGGACAGTGGAAATCGACGGCGTCAACACCGCCAATATGTCGGATACGCAGCTCGCCGCCTTCCGAAACCAGAAGTTAGGCTTCGTTTTCCAATCGTTCCACCTGATAAATTCCTTGAATATCATCGATAATGTCGAGCTGCCCCTCCTGTACCGCCCGCACGTCTCTGCCAAGCAACGCCGCGAGCTGGCGCTCTCCGTTATCGAGAAAGTGGGCTTGTCGCACCGTATGCGCCACTTCCCGACGCAATTATCGGGTGGTCAGTGCCAGCGCGTCGCTATCGCCCGGGCTATCATCGGAAATCCGGACATTATCCTGGCCGACGAGCCGACGGGAAACCTAGACTCGAAGATGGGCGCCGAGGTAATGGAGATTCTCCACAAGCTCAACCGCGAGGATGGCCGTACGATCGTCATGGTTACGCACAACGAGCAGCAGGCAAAAGAAACCTCGCGAACAGTCCAGTTCTTCGACGGCCGCCAAGTGTCTTGATGAAATTGAGAATAGTGAATGAAGAAATATATTCATTACCGAAAAATCAGAATTATTTGCCATGAACATCAAGTTATATTTTAAGCAATCCTGGCAGTTGATGCAACAAAATCGCTTCTTCTCGGTTATTTATATCGTCGGGAGCGGTTTGGCTATCTCCATGATCATGCTATTGGCGGTTACCTACCATATCCAGACTGCCGACATCGCGCCGGCGGTGAACCGCAGCCGCTCGGTTTACTTGGAGAGCGTTTCATATATATATATAATGAGAGAGGCACCCTAAATTCCATGTGCGGGCCCCGCCTGGCCACGGAACTTTCCCAAAATCTCAAAACTCCAGAAGCTGTGGCCATCTACACCAGCCCATACTTCAATCTCGGTACGGGCAACTTCTACCTCCGTGCCCAAGCGCATGAAAACGTACCCAAAGTGAACCTGAAGGCTTGCAATTCCGGCTTCTGGGAAGTTTTCCGTTTCCGTTTTCTGGAGGGGAAGCCTTTCAGCGAAGCCGATGTCTATAACGCCCGCCGCCAAATCGTCGTCAGCGAAACAATTGCGCGTACGATTTTTAGCCGAAATGATGTTGTCGGAGAAAACGTCTTCCTGAGTGGTGTCCCTTACGTGATTTGCGGAGTCGTTGCGGATGTATCCCCGATTTCTCTGGATGCTTTCGGGGATGTCTGGGTCCCCTATACAAGTCTGAGCTTAATTATGGACAATGACCAACGCGAAGACTTGGCTGCTACCGGCGAATTGAATCTTCTCTTCCTCCTCAACTCGACGGATGACTTCGCAACGCTCCAGTCCGAGGTCGAACGCTATGTGCAAAGCTATAATCGCACCTTGCGCGACGGGCACGTCGAGCTTCGCAACGGTATCCATCTCAGCCAGTTCAAACTCCTAGACATGGACGAGGAAAACACCTATATCTACCTCTGGACCGTCCTCTTCCTCTTCTTCCTAATTCCTGCCCTGAACATCTCCGGGCTTAATAGCTCCGAAATGCAGCAGCGTAAGGAAGAAATCGGTGTCCGACTGGCGTTTGGAGCCCCGCGTACCACGGTTTTCTGGCAGATTTTTATCGAAAATCTTGTCCTGATGCTCCCGAGCGGCGTTATCGGCTTATTGCTATCGTACCTTTGGGTGTATCTGCTCCGTAACATCTTGTTGGTCGGAGACAGCATCATTTTTGTGGTGGGAATTGATGTTTGGCTCTCGCCCGCCGCGCTACTCGACTGGAAAATCTTCCTCATCGCTTTCCTAGCCTGCCTGCTGCTTAATTTGCTCTCGGCAATTATTCCCGTATGGCACGCCGTGCATAAAAACATCATTTGGTCGTTGAACAAGTCTGAAAAATAAATAGAATCGCTTATGATACGTCATATTTTCAAAATAATTCGTTCTCAATTCCGATCCAACCTTTGGATCCTTACAGAATTGTTTGTTACCTTTGTCGTGGTTTGGCTCATGGCCGACTACTTTATCTGTCAGGCCGTATTGACGCACGAACCGGTCGGCTTCGAGACCGATCGCGTCTATTCAGCACAGCTCTCAATTACCTCGCCGGATGCCGAGTCGTTTATAAAATATGACGAGGGCAGTCCGGAGCCGTTGCGCAATTTCCAGCATATCATCGACCGCCTGTCGGCCCAGCCGGAGGTAGAAGCAGTTGCGTATGCCTATCTATCGATGCCATATACAAATTCGAGTTATACGAGCGGCTTCCAACGCGATACGACAGAGTGGTTTCAATGCCGTGGCTATCGAGTTTCTCCCGGATATTTCCGTGTCTTCCATATCACGGACGCGAACACGGGCGATACCGAAAATCTGGAGCAGAAACTGACGCAAGACGGTTGGATAATCGGTGAAAACCTGGCAGAGGCCATCTACGGACGCCAGAATGTCGTCGGCGAAGCTCTCTACTATGGTGCCGATACCCTCAAGAGCAATATCATCGCCGTCTCCGAGTCGATCCGGAATGATAAGTACAATACGCGCTATCCTTGGGGCTACTTCGATTATTTAGACCTCAATACATCCATATCCCAAGGCTTCACCGAGTCCGATTTGGGCGGTTTGCAGATTGCCTTCCGCATCCGCCCCAACGTAAACCTCTCCGGATTTGCCAACCGCTTCTTCCAGCGGACGAAAGCCGAGTTACAGGCCGGGAATTTCCAGATTTCCAGCATCGTCCCCTATGACGATATCCGCCGCGACTTCCTCCGCAACCATAACGCAGCGAACACAGCCCGCCTGATCAGCACCGTCGGCGGTTTCCTCTTGGCAAACATTTTCCTGGCTATCATCGGCACCTTCTGGTTTCGGATAAGTCGGCGTCGCTCCGAACTCGGGCTGCGAATGGCGCTTGGCTCCTCGCGCGGCGGGATTTTCCGATTTTGCTTCCTTGAAGGACTTATCCTGCTGACGCTGGCGGCTGTCCCGGCAATATTGGTCTGCGCCAACCTGCTCTATGGGGATATTGTCTCGACGGAGGTCATGCCCCAGAGCCTCACGCGCTTCCTTACCGACGTTTTGATATCGTGGCTGGTGCTTGCCCTGACTATCCTCCTCGGGATAGCCTATCCCGCATGGCAAGCGGCGACGCTACGTCCGGCCGATGCCCTACACGAGGAAGGCTGATTTTTGGAAACCACACATCGTTATTAGAATAAGGAACGTGGCCGCCGATGGCGCTGCGACGGAGCTGCCCCGCGAGGGATGGCGGACGTCGCGCCGTCGGCGGCCTTTGTTTTGCCTTTCTCTTCTGTATTAAGATAAAAATACAGTAATTCGATTATATTTACTTTTCTGAAAACATAAATTTACATTTGGATTTTTGCCGCTGTCGGCCGATTTTGAGCGGAGGAAGATGGCTTTTTTCTTCTCTTGTCCGATACGGAAGAGAAGTTTTTGTCCTTTTCCGTACCCGCTCCGTTACGTCGATTTTGGAGTCGGACGGGCAAGCACTTTCCTTGTTACGCCCGAAAGGGTATAATTCTGGGGTGAAAATGGGGTTTTACCGCCGCGACAGGGTAGGATAAAGTTGGTTTTTCTCCGTTACCACGGTGAGCGTGCTGGAACAAGTATGTATTTTAACTCTAAGAAAGGTTGACGGACTTTTTCAAGGTGGGATTTAACGCTAGGAAACCTTCGCGGCTCGAGATCTTAACGGATTTAACTCTAGGAAACCGTTATTAAGAAATCCAACTATGGATTTTAACTCTAGGAAACCTTCGAGCAACTTTTCCCACTTTTTGCACTTTTCCTCGCGAAGGTATCGAAAAAGGTACGCAATCGGCCGAAAAAAGGACAAAAAAAACGCCCTCGGATCCGAATTTTCCGAGAGCGTTTTAGTAAAAATAAATAAAATATGGAATGGGAACAGATTATTCTTCGCTTTTCACCGAAATTTCGCTCAGTTCGACCAGCTTATTAACGATGGCGTAGATGGTGAGACCACTGGCCGTATGGATTTGCAACTTTCGGGCGATGTTGCGGCGGTGCGTAATGACCGTATGCGCGGAGATGCAGAGGCGGTCAGCTATCTCGCGGTTCGTCATGCCCTTGACGACGCAGATGACAATCTCTTTTTCCCGCGAGCTGAGGTTCTGGGTTTCGTCCTCGTCCGGTTCTTCTTCGTCCGGAGCGTGGAGGAGGGCCTCGAGCTTCTGTTTGATTTCGTCGAAATCGTGATAAAGAGAAATATAGTCGTCAAATTGTTTGACAAGCTCGTCGGGGACGATGGCGGCGAGGAGCGCGATGCATTTCAGCTGTAGCAGACCGGTCTCGTCGCGCAGCTGGCCTACCGACGTGTTGGCGAAGCCGGGCATGAGCGGGTTAATAATCAATATGTCCGGCTTATGCAATTTCAGCGCCTCGAGGAGAATGTCATTATGTCCGATGTCAATTATTTGGATGTGCAAACCCGGAAGATGCTTCAGCATATTTTCCAGACCGCAGCGCAGCATTATCGACGTCTCTGCAATGGCGATTTTCAAATAAGCAACCATGATAATACGTTTAGGCTAAAGTTTTCTCGAAGGCGAGAACCGTTGGGATGAAAAGGAAATCCTCGACACGCGTGTGCGAGGCCAAATCTTCCTCTGTCGTGAAGATATCGAACAGGACGCTATTCAGCAAGTGCGAACTCTTGCCGGGGTAGAAGCGGATAAGGATGTTTTTCAACTCCGTAATCTTCATTTCAATCTGGTCGTGATGCTTTCGGAAAATAGAGATATTGTACTTAGGGTCTTTCTTTCCGTTGAGCAGCGATTGGACGTAGGTGAAGACCGTTCTTTCTTCGTAATTCATGTGCTTGTCAACTTCCGCCGCGTACTCGTCGAAATACCGGCGAATCACGAAGGCGACGTCCTCGGGACAATCGCTTATCGCGTCTATCAGCTTGCGACGGATATGGGGAAGCCTGAAATTCAGGAAATAATCGTGGGCATTATGCAGGTACATGACCAAAGTCTCGATCGAGAGCTTGGAGCAAACCACCTCGGACAGTACCGACGTCTCTTCGGAGAGGAAATTGACTAAGGTAATGAACGTGAAGGCATCGACGCCGTTCATCCGGCAGACTTCGCCGATGGTTTTGTCGCCGAAGCCGAGGTTGATGCCGAAACGGTTTGTAACCAGCAGCATCGGGTAATTATCGGCGATAAGGTCGATCATTCTGTCCGTTTCTTTGTAAAATCCTTGTTTGTACATGTGCCTTTTTCGTTTTATGCTATGAGTAAAAGAATGAGGCACCAAAGGTATAGCATTTTCAGTCATCATTTCTTGCGGATAAGGAAAATATTCCGGGTTTTATTGTTTTTTATAGACAAAAAAAGGACGCGGATGGGGCAGGATAGGGCCTGTCATCCGCGTCGGATTACTTATAGAGGGTAATATTGCGGTTCTGAAGCCGGAAGGATGGCAAAACACTCCATCTCGATGAGCCAGCCCGGACGACAGACCGGCGCGTGGACGACGAGATGCGGCAGCCCCGGGAAACGTTCGTCGATGAGGTGGCGGACAAGTTGCGCGTCGGCCGTGTCCCGAAGATAAATTATCGCCATGGCTATGTCGCCGAAACCGGCCCCCGCCTCGTTGAGGAGGACGGAGACGTTCTCGAGCATCCTGTCAGCTTGTTTTCGGATATCGCCGGGATGGAGAATTTCCCCTTTATTGTTTATGCTCGCCGTACCGGAGATGAACACGTGCTTTCGGTCGCCATAGGTAACGGCCGTGCCCCGTTCGAAAGTAACACCGTATTCGTAGGTCGGGTTGAGGTGCGAACGACCGTAAAGATACTGTATCTGGCCCGGTACGAGGCCCTTCACGGAGTAAGCATCCATTTCCACCAGGACTTGGGGCGAGGCGTGCCTTCCCTCGATGCCCGTGCTGGCGATGTAGTGGGTTTTCTCCGTCAGATTCTGCGTGGCGAAGACCTCCTTGCGTGCTTTTACCACCCCCGCGTAGTTTACATCCACGTTTTGGACGAAGAACCAAGTCCTTACGCAGTTTTCGGAGAGCTTGCAACCCCGCTCCGTGAGCTGCAAGATGTAATCGTTGAGGATGAGGCGAGTCTGATACTCCGAATTGGCGGCTTTGTTGAAGGTGCAGCCCGTCCACAAGTGCGAATAGGCGCTATGGGAGACCTCGAGCATCCCGTTCTGGTGCAAAGAGGCGGTAACGGACGTCTGCAGGTAGGTCCACATCGCGATTTTCGTGCCATTCATCGGCGCCTGCTCCACGACAGATAAGGCACAGAGGCTTTGTTCGCATTCCCAGGCCATCACGCTGTCTGTCTGGTTTGCCGCATCGCTCAGGAAGTAACGCCGGAATACCGCGACGGAATCGGGGAGCAACAAGGTGCGGACAACCTCCGAATACGCCTTCTGGAGGTTGAGGAACTGCTCGGCAAAGCTCAGCATGGGGTCGGTAACGGCGAGCATGACCTGGTATTCCGTTATCCCGTCCTCGACGGAGAAATTCGAGATCTGGGCTTTGATGGAGAAATCTTTGTATTCTTTTTCTATGTAGTTCATGTACTGATAATTTAAATGTTATTGAAGCGCACCGTGATCAATCCAGTCGTCAATCAAATCAAGCTCGTTGCCCGACGTGATGATATTGGTATGGTTGTACCGGACAACATCCTCATGGAGCACGATGCGTAGAAAACTTTCCGCCGAATTTCCCGGCTCGACCAGGAACAAATCCTCGTCGCTACGGTCGGCAACGACCCCGACCAGCGACGAATAGCTCTTGTCGTCGGTCAGGTAGAGGCCGGCAGCCGCCTCCGTGCTCCCACCGTGGCAGGTAACACACGAGCGGTCGAAGATATAGGTCTGGATGGCACGGTACATGCCCGCGTCGATATCTCCAGCCTCGAGATAGACAGTATCCGCCTGCTCCGAATAATCTATCCGGTAAAATGAAGCAATTCGCTTGCGAAGCTTGTTTATCGCACAGATTTCAATATCGGAGACCCCCGAGGGAATGCCCGACAACACCATTTCGACCGTCCCATCGGCCTCGGGAGCAATCCCCACGGCGGTTTGGGCGTACGCATTGTCCCCCTCGAATCCCGCCAAGACGATGCTGTAGCCGCCCGGCCAGGAATCGATTCCGGAAATCCGGCCCCGGAGTTTTACCGTCCCACCTTCCCGTTCGACGTGGACATTTTCATCAAAAATTCTCCCATCATCACACGAAAGCTGGAGAAACGGGAGCGCACCCAGCGCAAGCCCGACAAATATAGAGGAAAAAATTTTTCTTTTCATCATTTCCGATTAGAAAGTGTATTGAAGGAGGATGGTGCCGGAGTGCATCGCCAACCCCAAGTCGTCGTTGTCGCGGTCGAGCTGCGTTTCATGTCCGGTACGGCCGATGAACTGGTACATAGCCTGTAGCTTCAAGTTGAAATTGGAGATAAAGTAGTTGAAGCCGACAGCAGGCATATTCAAAAAGCCCGCATCGTCCAGGCCATTACGGTTGAAAAAGTCATATCTCGCCGTGAGCTGCCATTTCGGAGTCAGGAAATATCCGCCTTGGACGTATCCGCCCAGATAGTTGTAGTGTTTATCTATCTTTTGGCGTTTGGTGAAGCCCACATTCATGAAATAGAGTTCGGCGCCGAGGTAAAGACGATTCTTCAGCATCGCAAATTCTGCACCGGCACGGAAGTCGTTAGTGCTCTCGCTCTCGCTTTCTACGTTCAACGAGGTAGAGAGACCGAACAATAGTTTGTCCTCGTGCAATCGGCGCGGATCACCCTGGTTCGAAGGCATGATGCCCTTCGGCATATAGGTAACACGGCCGGCGTAGAGCAGAGAAGGGATGTGCCAGTCGTCGCTAAGTGTTTTCCCGGCCGTATTGACTGAGCTACCCGTTCCGTTGAAAATTCCCACCTCGTATCCGAATTTGTCGCGGACTAATCCGTGAACTTCCACGCCGAGGTCGAAGCCCAGACCGATATTCGGCGTTACGGCGTTGAGGGAATAAGGCAAAATGACGGCAGAAGTTAGGGAGACAGGCAGAGTCGGCATCAAAGTCTCGCCCAAAGTCGTCAGGTAGGCATGGGAAAAGGGCGTTTTGAACTTTCCAACCCGGATAGCGAAGCTTTCCTTTAGCTTCAGGTCGAACCAGGCTTGTTGCAGGATGTTCCCGCCGCTTCCCGCCGCATTGATAGAAAGGTTGAAGGTGAGCCGGTCGAAAGCCTTCCCTGTGAAGCCGAGGATGGCATAGGGAATGGCGAAGCCGGTGTTGTGGACGTTGTCCTGGTTATAGGCAGGGTCCAATCCCTCGTCATCGTAGTAGTTCACGTTGGCGCTGGCTTGGACAAGCAGGTAAGGCTTGAAAACAAAGTCGCCCTTCTTTGTGGCAATGGAAAACCCTTCTTTTCCGGCGAGGGAAACGACGCCGTTTTCCGTATCTTCTTCGTATTGTGCGCTGGCAGTGATTGGCAAGAGCAAAAGGGCCGCCAGCAGAATCATAAATTGTTTCATTTCTCGAATATTTAGAAAGTTCGTATATAGCATTTATAAAGAATTTAAAAAGGCGATGATGGCGTCGCGGTCTTCCTTCGTCATGTTCTTAAAGAGGTTTTTCGAAGCCTCGCCTTCGCCTCCGTGCCACATGATAGCCTCGATGAGGTTCCGGGCGCGTCCGTCGTGGAGGAAATAAGTATGGCCGTTCACCTTCTCCTGGAGTCCGATGCCCCACAGCGGAGTTGTGCGCCATTCGTTGCCCATCGCCATGCCACTGACATAATTATCATTCAGGCCGACGCCCATAATCTCGGAGCCCATGTCGTGCAGCAGGAAATCGGAATAAGGATGGATTGTCTGCCCGCCCAGCCACGGGAGCCGCGTCCCATTGAGCAAGACGGAGCCGCCCGGCTGCGTATGGAGCGTGGTAACGTGGCAGAGGTGGCATTTCGCCTCGTAGAACTTCTGTTCCCCGCGTATTACCTGCGGGTCGTTCACGTTTCGCCTTGCCGGGACGCCCAGACTCTGCATGTAGAGATCGACATCCTCCATATCTTCGGTGGAGATATCCAGTTGGTCATAGGACAGGCCCATCATGCTCCCTTGGTTCACCTGGGCTTGCCCTTCACATATCTCCTCCGGGTAGCGGCTGTTGGTAACGCCCATGTCGCTGGAGAATCCGAGCTCGACGGTCAGGTCCAGATGCTGCGCCTTGTTTCCCGACAGGCCGACGCCAGTTATTCCCTTCTCAGTAATGTAATTTACGCGGCCGCTGATGCCGTACTCCGGATAATTACTCTTTGCCGCCAACGCTTCAATCTCGCGCCGGTCGATAGCCATCATTTGTCCCATGCCGACGTGGCGGAGCGGGATGCGGACGGTGCAGAATAGGTCTTCAGGAGCGATGCTGTCCTTGTACCATTCCGTGATGGTGTAATTCGGCTTGCATAGTTCATAGGTCTCCCCGTCTGGGAAGGAGAAGGTCTGGTAGTCGTATGTAACGGAGAGCTTTCCCTCCGGTTCGACCCCGTATATCGCCTGGTCGTGGAGCACACGCCCGTAGTCGCGGAAAAACGACCCGTTGCGCCGCGTGATATAAATCAGCATCGACGAGAAACCATAGTTCCCGGAGCCGCCATTCTCCCACAACGTCGGTTTTGTCCGTCCGGCATTCCGGTGGCAACTGCCGCACGAATAGCCGGCATAGACCGGACCCAATCCGCCGCCTTCGTTGTTGGCGCTGGTGCGGACATCGTCGTAAAGCCCGTCGCCGTTGTTGAAACGGGTGGAGTTCGCTCCCGTAACCCAATCAGCTTCCGTGTCGTAGGCTATCGACGAGTTGAGGAAGATGGTCGAAGTCCCGGCCGAGAGCGCATAGCCATTCGGGACGGTCATCGTATCCATGTCCATCTTGTCGTCTTCCTCGCAGGCTGCCATGCCGAAGATGAAAGCGAGCGAGGATGCCCATAAATAGATTCTTCTCATTGTCCTTGTTTTAATCGTTAGTTGTTTTCGAATAATCCTTGTCCTTTCCTTCCTTGGGACAGCAGAAAACGTGATTGTAGGCCTACGAAAGGTCGCCCGACAAGTCGCCGGAGCAATTGTAGCCCTACAATTGGCTGCCCGCCTAGTCGTTGGGGCAATTGTAGCCCTACAATCGGTCGCCCCACTAGTTGCTGAGGCAATTGTAGGCCTACAATCAGCTGCCCGCCTAGTCGGTGAGGCTTTTGTAGCCCTACAATCGCGTTTTATCGGCTATTTTTTAGTCATTATTCACCGTCCGAGGCTGTCCATCCTTGAACAGCAGGTATTCCAGCGTGTGATATCCCCGGACGCTCTGCGCGGCACCGATGGCTTCATCCTCTTCATTGAAGTCGCCCGTCCATTCCATCGCATCCCAGTTCTGCGAGTTCAGCACCTGGACGATACCCGCTTGGTCGAGTGGCCAGCTATCCATGTTCGGGTCCAAACCTTTGTTGGCAACCGGGCCAATCAGGAAGGCTTCGCTCTTTTCCCACGGTTCGCGGGCCGTGATCCAGGCGTCGCAGGCTGCTTCGAACGTCGCGTCGCTCGGACTTTCGCGGAACGCGTTTACGGCTTCGAGCAGGGCTGTGTTTTTATCCCGCAAATTTTGGTAAGTCGGCAGGACGACGGCATCGACAAACTGTTCGGCTACGGCATCCAGCTGGGCATCATATTTCGAATCGGCAAATTCTTCCGTTACATACGGATGCAGCTCGTCCAGCAGGCAGCTGGCCAACTCCATGCATTTATCCATGGCGGCTACGGATTCCTCGCTGTCGATATTGTTGCGGAAAGGCTGGGGAATAGCCTGGATCGCCTTGGCAGATTCGAAAATCAGGGTCTTGATTTTCTCGTCCAGCTCCGGATTGACAGAGGCGATCAGATTGGAAAGGGAGTTCTCGGCGATATCTCCCGCATCGTCGAAGTCCGTGTACGAGGCGTATGCATTCAGGTTGCCATCCACCTTGTCCACATCGTTGTCGTCGATGCGTCCGTAGTAAGTGTTGCGGATGGAGAAGATGTTGTTCGTGTAGTCGTCGCGGGAATGCCAGCTATACCACGATTCCACGGCGTAGAGACCGCCTTCCGTGTCGCCGCTGGTGTATTTCTCCCAAGGGTCTTTGATTTTGGCGTCGCCCACTTCGTTGGCAATGTTCCACATTCCGCTTTCTACCATCTCTTGGATGCAAGCCAGAGCACTGCTATATGCGCCGCCGGTCTGTTCCTTAAAAAGCGTGGCATACGGGCCTTTCCCTTCGTAATCTTCGTTCCAATAGCTGTACAAGTCTTTGGAGTCCTGGTCGAGCAGCATGGCTACGTTGTACATGTAGTTGCCCCAGGCCGAAGCGTTGTCGGCTGTGTAATCCAAATTATACGGGTCTTGCTGTTCTGGTTCGTCGCCGCCACCCGGATTTGGTGTCGGGTCGTCTTCGTCCGAGCAAGCGCCCATTGTGAATGTCAATCCCAGCGCTAAGGCTGCTGCGTAAAAGTAATTTTTCTTTTTCATTATGAATACATTTATTATTATTAGTTGAACATATTGTTTTATTTGCTCCAGAACCAGCCGATATAGGCAACGGCGAGGCTGAATTCGTTTTCGCTGTTGAAGTCGCCGCCGCCAATCTTGCGCGTCGTATAGTCTGCCTTGACTACCAGATTCGGCAGGGCAAACCAGTTGGCTCCCGCTGTCCACATGCTGACTTTGTTGCGGAGTTCCGCCGTGTTGGGGCTCAAGACGTCTTCCTGCGGATTGTAATATTCGTAGCGGACGAAAGGATAGATGACCGGCACTTTCTCATTGTCCCGGCAGAGAGAACGAAGGTTGAGGCCGACTTCCCCGCCGCAGCTGACGGCATGTTTGGCTATCGGCGTTACGCGGCTGTAGGGCGAGAGGCCGGAGAGCTTGCCATTGGCGTTGCTCAGTTGGATGCTGTTGCCCAAGTTCCCGTATATCAAGTTGGCGCGTGCCGTTACATATTTGTTCTTATACTGCACGTCAGCCGTGTAGATACGCAAGGGAATATCGCCTATGTTCTTGTATGTGTCCGGCTTATCAGAGTTGGCTCCCGTGTTGTGGCAATAGTAGAACGAACCGCCGACCTTCAGTCCCGGGACACCGAGGTAATTCAGTCGGGCAACGTAAGCAGGCGAGGTGAAGTTGTCGGTCTCGAAGATGCCCTGCTTCCCGCTGGCCACCCACGTATTGCGGTCGAAGCCGTTGGCATTCAGTCCGGCGACAACCTGCGCCTGATAGTTGAAGCGCGTGTAGTCTCGCCCGAACGTACCGAAGAACTCAATGCCGGTCTCGTGCCAGGTTGAGGGAATGATGGTCGTCTCTCCTTCCGGCCGGGAAGTGCCGAAGAAGTTAATTGGCTCGTGGTGCTCGTTGGTCAGGCCAACCGGGACAATCAGATGCCCGGCGCGGACGTTGAAGGCAGGATGAATCAGGCGCGTGATGTGGAACTGCTCCAGGGCTACTTCGCCACCCTTCTCTACTTCCGTCTCGTATTCGCCGTTCTCGGTATTCTCCAACTCGTAGGCCGTCCCCGTGCCGCCCGCCTCGAACTCAATCTCGGCGCCCAATATCCATCGGGAATTGAACTTATAGTCGAATGCGACGATAAAACGGGGAATCGAAACCGCGATGCGGTGATCCTTGTCGTTCCCCTGCGGGCGTTGGAAACGGTTGATGCCGTAGTCCATGAAGTTGGCCAGTATTTCGCCATATCCGCCCACGCGGAATCGATCATAGCCAGAGGCATAGATGGCCTCCGAACGTTCGGCGGCAGTCATCCTGCTGTCCTCTTCTTGCGCCATCGCCGGGGCAGAGGCGCATAGCGTCAATAACAATAATTTAGTTATTCTTTTCATCTGCTGTTTTAATTTTTGTGCAAAGGTAGAGGGCTATTCGACGGGGCACAATACCCACTTTTAGGTAAAAATCGGGTACAGATACCGAGATGTAGGTATTTGGGGGTTTGCGTATGCACGGAAACAGAGTCAGGCGGAAAATGGCCCAACATCCAAGTGTGATTAGATGTTGAGTCACAGATATTTCTCTCAAGATATAATCGTGGATGGATGTTGAGAGAAATCGCAACAAATAGGTATTGGCAATAGCATATTTACCAATAAATAGGTATTGTGGAAGCTTGTGTCCCGCCGTATCTTTGCAGTGTCAAAATAAACGTAACACTATTAGTATAATCGCGAGACCAAAGCCGGCGCTAATTTTAGTAAGCATATAAGATGATTTTAAACGAAAAAAAGCCCGCTGGGAAGCAGGGCTTTTTTCGTTAATGGCATGATGCTATTCCAATGCTTATTGACTTTTGAAAAAGGAATAGGTGCCATCATCTACCGGAGGAAGAAGTTCTTACATGTGTTCTCCCTTCTCACCTCCTAAAGTTTCTTGTATTGTTCCCTCATCTTGTCTTCCGCATACATCTTGTCGATGATACCGTCGGAGAGGCCGATTTCGGGCACATAGATATACTCGGCGTGAATCTTCTCGGCGATGCAGAGGAAGATTTCGGAGGCGGGGACGATAACGTCGGCGCGGTCGGGCTTGAGGTTGAACTCGTCCATACGAGCCTCGGGCGTGAGGATTTTAAGCCGGTCGTAGATTTGCTGCAAGGAGGCGACGGGGATGCGCTTGCGCTTCTTGTCTTTCTTCTCGATGAGGCGGTAGAGCTTGTTGATGTTGCCGCCCGAACCGATGATGTTAATGACGGGGTACTCCTTCGTATGCGTGGCGATTTCGTCGCGCATCTGTTGCCAGGCCGCCTCGGTAACGCCGCCGGTGAGGATACGCACGGTGCCGATGTTGAACGACTTGGAGTAGGTTAGTTGGCCATTGACCAACAGGTTTATCTCCGTGCTGCCACCGCCCACATCGACGTACATGTAGTTGCCGTTGCGGTCTTCCTGGCATTCCAAGTGGTTGTTATAGACGATTTGGGCTTCTTCCTGTCCGTCGATGATTTCGATTTTGATGCCCGTCTCTTTCTTGATCATCTTGATGATGTCCATTCCGTTTACGGCATCGCGCATGGCAGAAGTGGCGCAGGCACGGTAATGCTCCACGCCGTAGATTTTCATCAGCTGGCGGTAAGCCTTCATCAGCCGGCGCATCCGGTCGGCCTTTTCAGGGGAGATTTTGCCTTCGCCGAACACATCGAAACCCAGTCTGAGAGGCACACGCAGGAGCAGCACCTTCGACAGTTTGTCTATCCCGTCCTTATAGCCGGGGGAAACACGCTTGATAAGCAAGCGGACGGCGTTCGAACCGATGTCGATAGCCGCGTAATTCTTTATAGCCATAACTTTTATTCCTTATTTAAATAGTGTTTATATAATTCTTCTTGTGAGCGTAATACCGGTTTCTCTTCCGTGATTTCTTGGATGTCGTTCGTCCCCGTTCCGTCCACGATGCGGGCTTGCATCGTATCGTTCAGTCCGAGTTCGACCACCTTCTTCAGGTCTTCCTTGATGTCCGGGGCATAGACCGGAGTAACGACCTCGATGCGGTTGTCCAGGTTGCGCGGCATCCAATCTGCTGAACCGATGAACACCTTTTCCTCGCCGCCGGCGGCAAAGATGAAGATTCGCGAATGCTCCAGATAGCGGTCGATGATGCCGACGATGCGGATGTTCTTGTTCAACTCGGGCAAGTCGGTGAAGAGCGAACAGTTGCCGCGCACCAAAAGGTCGATGGGCACGCCGTGTTCGGCCGCCTCGTAGAGCTTCTTGACCATATCGATGTCAGTGATATGGTTGATTTTGATACGGATGTAGGCAGGCTTGCCGGCTTCCTTATTGCGGATTTCGTCGTTGATGAGGCGGATAAACTTGTTCTTCATCTCGTTCGGCGAAACCAAGAGTTCTTTGAAACGTATCATGGAATAAGGACGTTCGATGAAGTTGAAGACCGCATTGACGTCGCGGACAATCGGTCGGGAAGCCGTCATCAGCATATAGTCGGTGTACATCCGTGCATTCCCTTCGTGGAAGTTGCCCGTGCTGATGCAAGCAATATCGGAGCCGGACTTCATGCCGATAAGCGTAATCTTCGAATGGACTTTCAAGCCTTCTACCCCGAACACTACGTGGATGCCGGCGTCTTGCATCTTCTTCGACCAGTCGATGTTGGAGGCTTCGTCGAAACGCGCCAAGAGTTCGATGACAACCGTAACTTTCTTCCCGTTGCGTGCCGCGCCGATGAGCGCTTTCACCACTTTGGAATCTTTCGCCAAGCGGTAGAGCGTCGTCTTGATGGATTTCACCTCTTTGCTGACGGCGGCTTCCTGCAAGACGCGGATATAAGAGTCGAAGCTGTGGTAAGGCACGTGGATGAAGCGATCTTTCTGGCGGATGAGCTGCAAGATGCTTTCCGGCTTCGACAGTTCTCTCTTCAGGATAGGCGGCCATGCCGGATATTTCAAATCCTTCCGTCCGCAGTCGGGGAACTTCATAAAGTCCTTGTGATTATGATAGCGGCCTCCGGCAAGAACGGTATCCAACTTGTCCAAGTCGAGCGTCGAGAGCACTTGGTTCAGCAATCCCTTGGGCATCGTCGAGTCATAGACCACGCGGAGCGGCGTCCCCCGGCGGCGGCTCTTCACGCCCTTCGATATCTTCTGCAAGACACCGTTGCGCAAGTCGTTGTCGATTTCCATCTCGGCATCGCGGGTAAACTTGAACGAGAACGCCTCGAAGTTCGTATAATCTTGTCCGGAGAAAATCAGCGGCAAGCAGCAGCGGATGACATCATCCAGATACATCAGGAAACTCTTCCCGTCTTTGTCCGGCAGGCGGACGAAGCGGCCGCAGATGCTGACCGGCAACTCAAGGAAAGCATATTCCGCCACTTTCCGTTTGCTGTTTTTCTTATACATCCGGACAGCGAGGTAAATATTCTCGTCGTTTTCGATGCTCAGTTGTTTGATAGCCGAATACCAGACCGGAATGACGCGGCCATAAAGATTCTGAATATAGAAGGAACGGATGAAGCGGCGTTGTTCGTCGTCCAGCTCCGTATCTTTCAGCAGATAGATATTCTCATCGCGCAGTTTCGCCGTAATCTCTGCGCTCACTTTTTCAAATTCCTTCGAATAGAGCGAGTTCAACTTATTTATCTCTTTCAGGATTTCGAGCGCTTCCGCCTTGTTCTTCCGTGCCTCCTTGTCCTCGCATTCGGCGATGCGGTTCAGCGTGGCGACACGGACGCGGAAAAACTCGTCGAGGTTGTTGGAATAGATGCCCAAGAAGCTGATCCGTTCTAATAAGGGCACATTTTCCCGGCTGGCTTCCTGCAGGATTCTCCGGTTGAAGAACATCCAACTGATATCCCGAGGCAAATACGTCTTGTTATTCTTAATTTTCATATATCATGTGTTTTTATGTTAGCATGGAGTATTTCGGTAGATCAGGGGTAAAAGTATGCATATTATTTGGATATATCGATACAATTTCGCCTTTTTCTCACGAATTATCTGCAAATAGGTCGCCAATCGCCCTTTTTCGTTGCAAAAGGCGACTGACGGGATATTATTTATTATAATGTAAGGAGCCTTTTGCACCCAAGTCCGGAAATCCGGATTGGGTCGATATTGCCCGGCAAATTCCACCAAACGATCCAGATTGAAGTCGTTCGAGACGATGCCTGCGCCATTGGCTGCTGCGTCGTAGGCATTGCAGTCCTGCTCGATGTGGGCGGGAACCATCAGGATTGGTTTGCCCAAATACATGGCTTCGCAAATTGACTCGAATCCTGCTGTGCTGGCATACGCTTTGCAGCCGCTCATCTGGCGGAGGAATTCCGTATCGTCGAGCTGGTAGAACGACAGCGTATCGTCAATCCGCTTGATGCGTTCCTCGCCTTTGCGGTCCCAGAAGAAGCGGAGCGGGACGGACGGATTGCGCTTGTGCCATTCCATCACGTTCTCGCCGAATCCGGCATTCACCATATATCCGTGGATATAGTCGCCCGGCGTAGTTTGCTGGCGGAATACTTCTTTTCGCAACAAAGGAGGAATGACACAGATATGCTGCTTCTTGTCTTCGTCCAATTGCTTGAAGGAAAGCGCGAGGCGTTTGTAGGCTCCGAAACTGGTCAGCCGCGAGAAGAAGTTCAGCATTAGAATCTTCGCCTTCAGTCTCCGGGGCAAGTCGAAATCCCGATGGAGAAAGAGATATTGGTGTCCGATGCAAATCTGCGGCACCGTAATCGGGTAGAAGGCATAGGCGAATCCCGTCAGCAATTCGTAGAAATTGATGACTACATCCGCCTCAGTCTCCCGGATGCGTTGGCGGATATAGCGGATGCTCCGCCAGAAGGTCGGGACTTTTGCCAGATTGTAGGCGACGCTCCGCATGATATTGTCGCGCTTGTTGGAGGCCGTCGGCAAGAAGTTCGGACTTTCGAAGCGGCCGACCGGAGCGTGCACACTCCGCCCGAAGAATTCAGGAAGGCTGCGGGCGTTGCTTTTCCCCACAAGGATTTCCACGACTTCGTGTCCGTTGTTCCGCAGGATTTCTTCCAAAGCGATGCATTGCGTGAGGTGTCCTCGACCTTCACCTTGTACGATAAAGAGATATTTCATGAGGCAGATTGAACGGTTGAAAGAAGTTGCATATCTTGTTTCGTCTCCGGAATCTCGACTTCGTTATAGAATAGAATGCTCCATTCCCCGTCTTCGTCTTCAGCCAGAGCCGACATGGTCTCGACCCAATCGCCGGAGTTGAGGTAGTGCACGTTGCCATAATACGTGTCCGCCGGATGGTGAATATGTCCGCAGATGACGCCGTCGTATCTCCGCGTCTGGGCAAAATCGGAAAGCGTGCGCTCGAAGTCCGAGATGTACGAGACCGCGCTTTTCACCTTCTGCTTGATGCGTTGCGAAAGCGAATAATAGGGTTTGCCCCGGAACGCGCGGTAACGGTTGTACCAGCCATTGAACCAAAGGAGGAAGGTGTAGCCATAATCACCCAGATGCGCCAGCCAAGTCATGTGCGACGTTACCCGGTCGAAAATATCTCCATGCGTAACGAAGTAACGCGTCCCTTCGCGTTCCAGCACATATTCTTTGACGACCCGGATGTTTCCCAGGCTGATGGGCGCAATGTGGTCGAGGAAATCGTCATGGTTGCCGCGCACGTAGATAATCTCCGTGCCGCAGTTTTCCATCATTTTCATCAGGATTTTGATAAACGACGTATAGGCAGGCAGCCATTTTTTTGCGCTGTTTCGCTGGAGGCACCAGCCGTCGATGATGTCGCCGTTCAGAATCAATTGGTCGCAATTGACGGATTTGAGGAAGCGGCAGACTTCCTCCATCTTGGAATGGGAGCTTCCCAGATGGATATCCGAGAGGACGACCGTGCGATAATGTTTCCTTAGATGCATGATGTTCTTCTTCGTTTTTTGGCTCAAAATTCCGCCTTTTTTGTTGCAAGGGCGTGTAAGATGCGTTACAATCCCGTTTCTTCCGAAAAAATATTTCGTGCTTCAACACATAGATAATAAGCACGATATGGATGCCCGGCAAAAAAACTGCAAAAATAAAGGGCCAAGATGTTTGTTTATTCGAGACTTTTTGTCAATATTTGTAACAACAGAATTAAACTTTTTAATAACGTAATACATTATGGAAAGCAAAGCTTTTATTCATAAGGAAGAGCTCCATTTATTGGACAGACAAGTGATTCACAATGCAGTAAAAGACATGGCCAATAAGCTGGGTCTCGCTGCGGGTTCAACAAGCGGTTTCGACCTCTACCAAGTCGTTGAAACGTATTTCACCGACTTAGACAAGCGGAAAGAAATCAACGCTCTGTTGGGTATTGAAGACTGATTCAATTCAGTGCACTGTAAAAATGATGGATGAGGACTCGGGAGTCAATCCCCTGTTTTTCATTCATCATTTTTTTTGCTTGCCTTCCCCCGTTTTCCTCACGCGCCTTCTTCCGACAAGGCGAATCTCAAAATGTCCTTTGCTTCGTGGGCGATGAACCGGGGCTTGTACTGTTCCAACTCGCTGACCGGCCTGAATCCCCAAGCCACGCCGCAAGCATCCACGCCACTGTTCGCAGCCGTTTGCATATCCACGTTGGAATCCCCGATATACAAGACATCCTTCGCCTTGACATCTGTCCGGGCAATAATTTCCTCAACAACCGCCGGGTCAGGCTTCGTCGGCACACCTTCGCGCTGTCCGAAGACTGCCACAAAGCGGATATTGGGGAAGAAATGCGCAATCAACTTCTCCGCCCCCGCCTGATATTTGTTCGAGGCGACAGCCAACGCGATGCCTTTTTCCTGCAAAGCCGCCAACAATTCCGGAATGCCGGGATAAGGCCGGCTCAAATCCGCATTGTGTATATTATAATGTACGAGGAAGACTTCGCGCACCTTCCGGATATTCTCCTCCGTCTTCTCCCCCTCGGGCAAGGCCCGTTCGAAGAGCTTGTTGATGCCGTTGCCGACGAAATAATTGTACTCGTGCAGCTCGTGCGTCGGGAAACCATGCTTTTGCAGCGCGTAGTTCGTGCTTGCCGCCAAGTCGGCGATGGTGTTTAGCAGCGTGCCGTCTAAGTCAAAAATCAATAATCGTTTCATATACGGTATGAATATAGCTATAAAATACAGCGAACTCGCGGTGCCGTGGCACAGGGAATTCGTTGGTGCAAAAGTAGGAAAAAATTTTATTTTGATATCATACCGTGGGTTAAAACCCGTGTCAAGGGTTGGTCTTCTAATCCCGGCATTGAAATGCCGGGCTAAACATCCGAATTGATTGATAATAAAATATGTTTAGCCCGGCAATTCATTGCCGGGTTCATGTGAATCCCTCTTCTCTTCGGTTTTTTAACCCCAGCATATCCGGAAAACCATAATCGAAGGCTGGTAGTGGGTTAAAACTCGTGTCAGGTGTAGGTTCATCTAATCCCGGCATTGAAATGCCGGGCTAAACATCCGAATTGTTTCATATAAATATGTTTAGCCCGGCAATTCATTGCCGGGTTCATGTGAATCCCTCTTCTCTCCGGTTTTTTAACCCCAGCATATCCGGAAAACCATAATCGAAGGCTGGTAATGGGTTAAAACCCGTGTCAGGTGTAGGTCATCCAATCCCGGCATTGAAATGCCGGGCTAAACATCCTAATTGATTGATAATAAAATATGTTTAGCCCGGCAATTCATTGCCGGGTCTTGAATGACCTCCCTCATCTATGGGGTTTTAACCCTTTGCATTATCGCGGTGAGGGATTTTTCTATACATTTGCGACCAAAAGCTATTAATCAATGAAGAACTTAATTCTTTATATATTATTGTTGTTTGCTGCTCTTGCGTGCCAGCAACCGCAATCCATCCGTCCGCTCCTGGAAAAGGCGGACAGTCTCCTCGTATCCCATCCTGACAGTGCCTTTTTGATGCTCGACACAGTCGCCAATCCTGAAAACTATCCTGAAAATGAATATGCTGAGTGGTGTTTGCTACTTACGCAGGCTCGGGATAAGAGTTACCGCGAACATACTTCGGATTCGCTTATCTGCTTGGCTACCAGCTATTATCGCGAGCATGGGCCAGCTTTGAAATATGCTACGGCGCTCTATACTTCCGGTCGCGTGGCGTCGGAATTGGGCAGGCCAGATCAAGCGGTGCAATACTATTTGGAGGCGGAACATATAGGGCGCGAGACGGACGACTATCGCTTGCTCTACTTGACGACTTCGCACTTGGCGCGCATTTATGGGCATCTGCATCTGACGGATTCGACGTTAAATCTTTATAAGAGGTCGTTGGGATATGCTAAATTGTCAAAAAATGATTTGTCTATTGCTTATGCTGAATCTTATGTCGGGCGTGCTTATTCTTTAAAGGAAAAGTGGGATAGTGCGGTCTTGTATTATGATAGTGCTGTCCGGTTATTACGGGAAACGGAGCATTTTACAGCTTTAGCTGGTATTTTAAATGAACAGGCAGCCGTCGCAATTTGTATGTGCGATTGGGATTTAGCAGAAAGTTGTTTTCAAAAAATGGATTCGATTCCTGCTAAGTATAGGCGAAGAAGCCAAACTCAGATTGATTTGAATAGGGCTGAGTTTTATTTTGGAATGGGGGAAGATAATTTATCGCGAGATTATTTGCTAAAGTCAGTGCTTTCGGAAAACCCATATACACGGAGAGGCTCATTGCGTCAGTTGTATTTGCTGGAAGAACGGAATGGAAATTGTAATGAGGCTTTAAGATATGTGGGTTTGTATTTTGCTTGTCGAGATTCTATCGAGGAAAATTCCAAGGAAAAAGAAATAATTGCTTTGCCTCTACAGCATAAGGCGGAATCAATTCAAGAACATTTCGATGGCTTCCGCTTGAATCATTATATCTATGTGGTAATTTCTTTGCTCATTATTGCTCTTTTTGTTTGCCTATGTATAATTTACTATAATCATTTACAAAAGCAAGTCCTTTTAAAACGTCTTGCGTTGGATGTTATCCAAAAACTTGAATGGGAGCGCACATTTAACAGAGAAGAGATTCGGAAGAAAGAAGCTCAAGCAAATTCTTTAATTGCTTCGTCTATGGCAGAGAATGAAATATTAAGGCAACAGCTAAATGATTTGAAAACGGAAATAGCGCATTTGCAAGCTAAAGACAAAAGATTAGAACAAGAAATTCAAGAAAGGAAAAAGAAATACCAACTCGAAAAGACCTGTAAGGAGGAACCGAAAATTCGTGAGTCGATTTTATTATTCCAATTGAAGCAACATCCGACTTATATCGAAAAGGAGCAGTGGCCGGAGATTTTCTTGACAATGGATATTATGTTTGATAATTTCACGAAGCGTTTGAAAACTGCCTATCCGGACTTAAACGATTGCGATATTCAATACTGTTGTCTTTTCAAGGTGGGATTTCCCATTAGGGAGATTGGGATTATGTTGATGGTCGATTCGAAGACGGTCAGCCGTCGGAAAATTGAAATCCGGAAACGTATGCACTTGGATGGGAAAGTGGATGTGGCGAAAGTTTGCAAGGATTTTTAATCTCGCCGATAGAATATATTTCCAAGCGTGCTTGGAAGCTACTTTTACGCGTAAAAGTAGCTTCCAGCGCGCTTGGAAAGGCGTTTTAAGTGTTGGAAATACATTTCCAGCGTGCTTGGAAAGTACTTTTACGCGTAAAAGTGCAATTCCAGCGTGCTTGGAAAGGCGTTTTAAGTGTTGGAAATACATTTCCAGCGTGCTTGGAAAGTACTTTTACGTGTAAAAGTGCAATTCCAGCGTGCTTGGAAGCTACTTTTACGGATAAAAGTACGATTCCAGCACGCTTGGAAGCACTTTTTTCTATTAAAAGTTGAATTTCAGTGAACTTGTTTGCTGCTTTTGGTGTTGTAGTAAATAGATTTGTTTAAGTTGAATTAAAAAAAGAAGGAGGTAACATGGCACGCAATGTGTTGATCCCTATTATTTTTATCACTAATTGGGATAAGTCTGAAAGGACTAAGTTTTTAATCCGCTACAATGCCGCTCTGCCCCGTCCCACGTCGAGTTCGAATCCGGATCAGCCTTCCGTCCAGAACGAGTCGGGTGAGGGAATTCCGGTTTTGCACATCCCGGCTGAGTTGCTGGCACAATTCGACGCGGTTTTTGAGCAGATGGTCGATCGGAACAAACAATCGACCGCCAGTGTGGAAACCGCTCAGTTGAGGCAGCTTGACGAAGACCGTATCCGGGTCGCCAAGTATGTAGTAAACCGGATTTTAAATGGCGACGCTCTACCGTTGGCTGCCGAACGGGAGGCTGCCAAGGCGATGGAGACGGAAATCCGTCCGTATAAGAACATCGCTTACCGTACTGTAGGTCAGAGGACTGCTGATATTACCGGTTTGCTCTATGATACGCAGAAGGAGGAGTTTTCGGAGCAAGTCGAGACACTTGGATTAACGAATCCGCTCGGCGAATTGAAAAATCTGAACGACCAATACGAGGCTTTGGCCAAGAGGCGGGAAGATAAACAAAAGGCTAAGGTTGAAAAGGTTTCTACGGAACAACTGACGGCTGAGATAGAGGAAGTCATCAACAACATGAACGATTATGCGAATGCTGCCAGCCTTCTCTTCCCGAGTGAAGAGGCTTCTACTTTCGTCCTTGATATCATCAAGCTCTACGACGCTTCCCGCGAAGACTTTAACAAGCGCGGACCGCATGACAGCAGCGAAGACGGCGAAACGGAAGAACCGGAAACGCCGGGTGGCGAAGACGAAACACCGACGGAAGAAACGCCAGGTGAAGATGAAAAGCCTTCGGAAGATGACGACCGGCCGGTTGTGCAATGAGCGGCGGTTGATTCGGACTTGAAAGGCTGAATGGTTTTAGGGTATGCCCCCAAAAGAGTGCTTGAGGAAACTCTTTTGGGGGCATTTTTTGTGTGCTGCCTTAATTTTTTTCTTCCAAGAATCAACATGAAAAGAATTGGATTTATAGTAAATGCTTGTAGAATAGGTATTTGATTTAATGGCAAAAAACAACATTTGAAAACTTGCGTGTCGAAGTTTTTGCCCTACTTTTACCACATCTAATAAAAGAAAAACATAGAACATGAGAAACAAGGTAACTTTAATTAGTTTATGCTTGCTGTTGATGCAGGCGATTTTTACGATGGCTATTTCAGCTGAAGCTGGAAAATCTGTAGATGAAGATTGGCCAGATGGCGATGAACGTTCCATTGCTGAAAGTCCGGTTCAACTCTATCTGGATGGCTCTACCTTATATATAGAGCGTGTAACATTCCTGTCCGATATTAATATATGTATAGGGACGGGTTCTGCTATAATCTATGAAGAAGCTATGTCTATTGATGAGCCTTCTGTCGGAATTTCCTTAGAGAATGTAGTCGCTTCAGGGGATGAAGTCTGGGTAATGGTATCGGATGAATGGGGCAAATATACTTGTTCCTTCATTTGGGAGTAAAACCTTTAATGGCATAGCATAATGAGCAAGAAGGAAGACGATATATTGTTGGAACGTATAGCTAACCATCTAATTATCCAGACATCTGCGATGGATGATATTGGGCTATATTATGGGAAGATGGGCATCGTATTGTTTTTTGCTCATTATGCTCGTTACACGGGCTGTTCTGTTTATGAAGATTTTGCAGATGAACTTTTGGGTGAAGTGATTGAGAATATTTCGGATGAACTGCCAATCAACATGAGAACCGGTTTATGTGGAATTGGTTGGGGAATCGAATACTTGATTCAAAATCATTTTATGGAAGGGGATTCGGACGAAATCTTGAGTGAATTGGACGAAAAAATCATGGAGCGCGATTTGCGGAGGATTAAGGATTTGTCTTTTGATACGGGGCTGGAGGGTATTTCTTGCTACATTCGGATGAGGTTGAAGAGTCCGCGTAAAGAATCTGCAAAATTGCCTTTTGATTCGACTTATTTGAGTGAATGGGCTAAAATGAACATAGATGATGAGGGGAAAGATGTCTTGCAGAATATTCTCAATGTGAACATGGTAGATGATGATATCTTGCGCTTAACGTTAGGGCTGAGAAATGGGTATGCAGGATATGGACTGAATTTATTATTGAAATGAAGCATCATATCTACATATTCGATGAACATAGTCGTGCTTCTATATATGGAATAGGTTCTTATATAAGGCAACTACAATCTGTTTTTGCTGGAAATAGAGAGGTTGAACTATGTGTATTTGTTTTATGTGCTTTGGATGAGGAGTATAAGGTGGAAAAGTCTGGAAACTGTCGGTATGTTTATATCCCGTTGAATAAGAGAAAAATTATATCGTCAGAATATTATAGACATATCTGTTTTATTTTGAAGAAAAATATTATAGCGAGTAGTGATAAATATTTTATTTTTAGTTATTCGCAACATGTTGATTTGATGAAATGGGTGAAAAGTAATTATCCAAATTCTTTGATATATTTTGTAGTTCATTATCAAGAATGGAGATTTAAATCAGATATAAAGCATTATCAAACTATAATACAGAAAGGAGGTGCAGGGGACTTGTTGTCCGAGAAAGATAAAAGTATATATGTAAAATATTTAGAAGAAAAATATGCATATAGTATAGCAGATAATGTTATATGTCTTTCAAAAGACACTTGTGATATATTGACTTCTTTCTATGAGCGTTGATCGCTCGAAGTTTTATAGTAACTTATTATTAATAATTAAAAAATTGAAGAGATGAAAAATGTAAGAAGTTTGAAGCTGAATAAGCTTAGTGAACAAGAATTAAGTACGAGAGAGCTTAATTGCTTAAAAGGTGGTGAGAATTGTTGCATCTGCAATTGTGGTAAGAATACAGCTATAGATCAAGGTAATTATGATAATGCACATGGTAATGCTGATACAGGGGGCTATGGAAATGGTTCTTTTGGATGATCTAATTTGTAATTGATTAGATATGATACAAAATTAGTGTCAAAAGTAAGCGAATAAATAAAATCTAATTTTTGTAAGCTTTTGGCACTAATCTTTTTGATGTAATTGTATTATTATTATGATATATATTATTTTAATATTAGTGTTGTCTTTAAGTTCTTGTGGTGGTGAATCGAAGCAAGCGCCAGACTCTTTCGATGAACATCTGGATGTTGTTTGTGAAAAAATAGTTATTGATGGTGATAGAGCGATTGTTTGCGATTATAACCTCGTCAAAAAACAGCACGTAACAGAGATTCCTTATTCCGCAATAGCCTCGGATTATGAACTTGTGAAATTAGATAATGATAACGAAGATGCATTTTTAGGTGCAGATTACTCTCCGATAGCTATATCAGAAAATTACATTGGAGTATATTGTTATGAATTTTATCCTTTTAAATTGTTCCGGAGGAGCGATGGAAAATATTTGCGAGACATTGGCGGATATGGGCAAGGGCCTGGAGAATATAGCATGGTTCGGTGTGCACAAATTGATGAAAAACATAACAGAATATATATACTTCCTTCATTGCAGAAGAAAATACTAATATATGATTTAGAAGGGAAATACCTATCGGATATTCCTTTACAAAATCTGACGAATGTAAATTTTTATCTTGACACAGAGAAAAAGCATTTGTATGTAGCATCATCTCTTGGTCCGCGCCATGAAGCATTTTTGCAGATGTTAGATTTAAATGGAAATGTTATTCAAGAACTGACATCCAGAGAATATGACATAAGAGGATTTCAAATCGATTGTGGAAGATGTAATGCTGGTGCATATAGTTTAGACCTAATTTGTAAAGATGGCTTTTTTTATAATCCGAATTCTGCTGTGGATGTAAATAAAGGAATCTATAGGGCAACCGAAGCTGATCGGAAAAACCCGCATACAGTCATGGACTTTTTTTGTTATTATATGCCGGAAGAAAATCGGTTGTCTCCGCAATTTGCTATAAAAAATATGGAAGACGAGCGGTTAATATATGAACTACGAAATCATTTTGTAATAGAAACAACAATGAATACATACGGTGTGCCCGAGGAAGAGTTGAAATCAACAAAAATATTAGTAGATAAGCGAACACTGAAAGGCTGTATATTTGATGGAATCCGACTACCTTCAGGTATATTGATGAATTGGTATGAATCATTGCATCAATGCCGAGATGGATATTTCCTTCTTAATATATTTGGAAGTAGTTTGAAAGAATCCATAGAGAAAATGGATAGGACAAAGTTATCCCCATCAGAAGAGGAAGAGCTGAAGAAGTTGGAAGCTCTAATCTATGACGGAAAAGAGGACTGCAATGTGATTATGATAGGAAAATTGAAATAGAGAATACAAGCAATGGATGAGATTTATATTATAATAATAAGATAAAATTGGATCAAGAGTTAATTAATTTAAACTATAATACAGAAAGGAGGTGCAGGGGACTTGTCGTCCGAGAAAGATAAAAGTATATATGTAAAATATTTAAAAGAAAAATATGCATATAGTATAGCAGATAATGTTATATGTCTTTCAGAAGACACTTATGATATATTGACTTCTTTATATGAGTGTTAATTACTCGAAATTTTTTATTAACTCATTATTGACAATCAAAAAATTAAAGACATGAAAAACGTAAAAAGTTTAAAGCTGAATAAGCTTAGTGAACAAGAGTTGAGTACGAGAGAGCTTAATTGCTTAAAAGGTGGTGAAAATTGTTGTATCTGTCATTGTAATGACTTTGGTACAGCAGAAAGAATCGGAAATGACAAGCATTCAGATGGTATCTCAGATGGAGGTGGCTATGGCAGTGGTTCATTTGCGAGTTGATGAACAGCCATTCTACTCTAAATCCTGATGTAAATCTTAAATAGAAATTAGTGTCAGGAGTGAAGCGAACTTAGTGTTTGTAAGCTTTTGACACTAATCTTATTTGATAAAAGAAGGTTAGTATTATGATATATGTATATGTAATATTTGTTTTATTGTTAAGTGCTTGTAGTGTTGAATCGAAGCAAGAAACTGATTTTTTTGATGCACATCTCGATGTCGTTTGCGAAAAGGTAGTCATTGATGGAGATAGCGCGATTGTTTGCGATTATAACCGAGTTAGAAAGCAGCACGTAACAGAGATTCCTTATTCCGCAATAGCCTCGGATTATGAACTTGTGAAATTGGACAATGATAACGAAGAGGCATTTTTAGAAGGACAATACTCTCCGATTGTTATATCAGAAAATTACATTGGAGTACATTTTTATCAATATTATCCTTTTAAATTATTCCGGAGAAGTGATGGGAAATATTTGCGGGACATTGGCGGGTATGGACAAGGTCCTGGAGAATACGGAATGGTAAGTTGTGCGCAAATTGATGAGAAGCATAATAAAATTTATATACTGCCTACATTGCAAAAGAAAATATTTGTATATGATTTGGAAGGAAATTATTTATCAAATATACCTTTACAAACATTTGTGAATCGAAATTTTTATCTTGACGCAGAGAAAAACTATATATATGTAACATCATCTTCAGGCCCGCAACATGAACCATTCTTACAGGTAATCGATTTAAATGGGAATGTTATTCAAGAACTGACATCCAGAGATTATGATGTGAGAGGCTTTGATACGGATTTCGGTAAACGAAACGCGGGAGCATACGATTTAGATCTAATTTGTAATGATGGATATTTTTATGATCCGTATTCAGATGATATAAATGAGGGACTATATTGGAGCCATGCAGACCGAAAAAATCCACATACAGTCATGGACTTTTTCTGCTACTATATCCCGGAAGAAAATAGGTTGTCTCCACAATTTGCTATAAAGAATATGGAAGACCAGCGGTTTATACACGAACTGCGAAGCTATTTTGTAGTGGAAACGTCAATGAGCACATACGGCGTGTCTGAGGAAAAACTGAAATCGACAAAAATATTAGTAGATAAACGGACATTGAAAGGGTGCGTATTTGATGGAATCCGATTGCCTTCAGGTATATTCATGGATTGGTACACCTCATTATGTCAAAGTCGAGATGGTTATTTCCTTATTAATGTATTTGGAAGTAAACTAAAAGAATGTATCGAAAAGATGGATAGGACAAAATTATCTCCGTCGGAGAAGGACGAGCTGAAGAAGTTGGAAGCTCTAATTTATGATGGAAAAGAGGACTGCAATGTAATTATGATAGGAAAATTGAAATAAAGAATACAACGATGAATAAAATTTTATGTAACAGTAGTAATAGAAGCGTTTATGCATATTCAAAAAACTATAAGGAGTTTGTTTATCTCCCTAAGGATTTTGAAATTGCAATAGATTCATCCACATTGAAGGAATCTTCTGATGATTATTATGCACGTAAATCGAAATTCTTAGAAGAAAAGGGATTTTTTGATACAGTGAAGCACGATTTTACGGATACTTATCCGAGTCAGTCTATCTTATATAATTTAGCCAATTTGCGATCGTTTGTCATTGAAGTTACTGATGGTTGCAATATGGCCTGCAAATATTGTGGATATCGAGATTTGTACGATAACTATGATGAACGGCATAACAAGAAATTGTCTTTTAATGTAGTAAAGTCATTCATTGATTATCTGAAAGATTTGTGGAATTCTCCGTATAATATTTCTTATAACAATACGATTACGGTAAGTTTTTATGGAGGAGAACCATTAACAAATATGAAGCTAATCCGAGAGACTATAGACTACTTGGAGTCATTAAATTTACCTACTATTACATTCCGATATAATATGACAACTAATGCCTACTTATTGAAAGAATGTATGGATTACTTAGTTGAAAAAGATTTTTCATTATTAATAAGTTTGGATGGAAATAGAAAGAATAATAGTTATCGGGTACTTAAAAATGATAAGGAAACTTTTGATGTTGTTGTGAAAAATGTAAAGCTACTACAAGAGACATATCCAGAATTTTTTGAATCTAATGTGAGATTTAATTCAGTTTTACATAATCGAAATTCATCAGAAGAAGTTATTGATTATATACAAACTACATTTGGGAAAGTACCAAATGTAGCTCTTCTGAATACAAATGGCGTAGCTAAAGAAAAGGAAGAAGAATTTAAGAAAATGTTTATGACTGAAGTGTTTGTCGAACGGGATTATTCTTCATGTGAGGATATAGATAGTGATATGTTGTTAGCAGATAGTAAGATTACGCTATATAATTCTTTCTTATCTGCTTTCTTGTCGGATACTTACACTGCCTATCCTGATTTGTTTGAAGAAGATAATCTACCTTATGTTCCGACTGGTACATGCCAACCATTTAGTCGCAAAATATTCTTAACAGTAAATGGGAAAATATTACCCTGTGAGCGTGTAGGGCAATTATTTTCTTTGGGTACTGTTACAGAAGAAAAGGTTGATATAGATTTTGAATATGTCTCTAATTTTTATGCGAATAAATATAAGAAAATCATAAAAAGATGTAGTCAGTGTGTTCTGTGGAAGAATTGTGGCTTGTGTGTATTCTATTTGAAGAAGAAAGAAAACGGGGAAGAGTATTGTGATCGATTCCTTCCATACACGAAGGCTTCAGCTTATATGGGGGAAATGTTGTCTTTCTTTGAAAATACACCGTGGATATATAAACGAATTTTGGAAGATTTATCAGTATATTAGAATATGGAAAAGATATTATTTTATTTAGAGCCCTATTGTTTTATATTCGAAACGGAAAAGAGTTCTTTAGTCTATAATACTTTAAATGCAGCTTATATTAAAACAGATAATTTAGTTATCCGAGAAATATTGTCTAAGTTGCAAGATGTGAGTAATGGATATTCCGTGGAATTATCAGCCGAAACATTGCATGATAAAGAATTTTGTGCGTGGTACCATGAGATTAGAGAATCTTTCTCTGGTGATATTGTACGTCTTGATTCTACACAGAAGAAACCTTTTATTTTTAGACCGAGGTTGCGTATATATAATGATATAAATACGATTCGTAAAGAAAATGGACGTTCTTTAGGAGAATCTATACTTCGCAATCTTTCGGAAGTAACATTCTATATGTCTTCAGAATGTGATAGAGGATGCACTTATTGTAATCAATATTATAAGCAATTCAATCATTGTACTTGTTTTACATCTGTTGATTCACCGAACTTAGACGAAAAAGATTATGCTGAAATTTTGAAGCGATTGGAGGCTGCGGGATTGCAACGAGTGAATTTTGTCGTTGGAAATAATTTTGCTTCATGCAAGAATTTTATGTATGTATGGAATAATCTTTCGGCTTATCCATTTCATGCGTATATTTATATGCCATATCAGACTTCTGTCGATTTTTTGATTCCATATTTGAAGGAACGGAATTCGAAATTGAACATATATATACATTCTGTTGCCGAATTGAAAGAAATTATTGCTAAGAAAGATAAATATTCCGATGACTCTATTTCCTGGTTGATGCCAGTATCTTCAGAAAAAGACTTATCTGTTATTTCTAATATGGAAACTATGAATAATCTACAGATTCTGCCATTCTATACTGGAGATAATTTGAAGTTTTTCGAAGATTATGTTTATATGAGTTTGTACGATTTGTTAGAAGCTCCTATTACAAAGAAAAGCATTTATAGACGGCAAGTTCTCAACGAAAACTTTTATGGAAAACTGTATATTTATCCCAATGGAGATGTGTATGCAAATGTGAATCGTAGCAGATTAGGGAATATAAAGGAACATCTACTTGCTGAACTCGTCTATAATGAGATGAATAGTGAAGAAACATGGCTACAATCAAGAGATGCTTTTCCTAAATGCCAATCTTGTGTAAATCGTTATTTATGTCCCTCAATTAGCAACTATGAGTTAGTTATAGGAAAAACAGATTTGTGTAAAGATATGCATTAAGTATGAAGAATCTATATATAGTAGCTTCAAGTGCAAGAAATTCTCATTATGGAATAGGTTCCTATGTGGAGAATTTTAGGTATTTGTGTTCTTTGGAACGTGAATATTGCTTACATATCCTTATATTAGATTCAGAAAAAGAATTTTACACATTCTCTGAGGAAAAAAATATTGTAACCCACTATTATCCGGCATGTAAAAGTAAATCTTCCGTCCATAAATATATGCTTTCAGTCTTTATGTTAATGAGGACGACTATTAATATGAATGAGGATTCTGTTTTTATATTCAATTTCCCCAATCATATTGACTTGATGGAACGGATAAAGGAATTTAATCCTTCCATCACGGTTTTATATATTCTGCATATTAATTTGTGGTCTTTCTATCTGAACGGGAATGAGAAATATTTTTCTAATGTAGTGAACCACAAAGTGGAAATTTGCAGCCAAGAACTCTCTATACTTAAAGATTTTGAGATTGAGAGTAGGATTTTCTCTGTTGTAGATAAAATAATCTCTCTTTCGAAAGATACATCTCGTGTCTTGCAAACTTATTATAATATGACACCAAACAAATTGAATTTGATCTATAATGCGTTGCCTGATGCTTATCAAGTAATGAGTAAAGAAGAAAAAGCTGCTTTGAAAAGTAGTTTTTCGTATGCCCCTGATGAAAAATTGATCCTTTATGTGGGACGTATAGATTCCATGAAAGGAGTACCAGCCACAATAGAAGCATTCAAGAAATTGGTAGTTAAACATCCTGAATGTCGTTTGCTAATTGTTGGAGAAGGAAATGAAATGGAAACCTGTATGCAAGCATGTAAAGGATTCTGGAACAAGATTGCTTTTGCTGGACGATTGGAGCGAAGTTTAATCTATCAACTTTATCAAATAGCTGATGCCGGTATTATGTTATCAATGCATGAACAATGCAGTTATGTGGCAATCGAAATGTTGATGCACGATATACCATTAATTGCAACAGATACCACCGGATTGAATGAAATGATTGCAGACAGTCCGTATAAAGTCCATTTGCAATATACGGAGCGAGAAACGATTATACCTATAGATGAAGTGGTTGAAAAATTGGAATTGGCTTTGTTTGACCCTCAAGATTATAGCAGTAGGAGAATATATTTGGCTAATTATACAATGGATTTATATTGTCAGCACATGAAAGAACTGTTTGATTGTTTATGAAGTTCGCTAAATTCCCTTATTATCACCAACTCGACTCTATGGACTGCGGCCCCACCTGCCTCCGCATGATAGCCAAGCACTACGGCCGCACGTACAGCCTGCAAACCTTGCGGGATAAAGCCTTTATCACGCGGGAAGGCGTGTCGATGCTGGGGATAAGCGAGGCGGCAGAGGCGATAGGGTTTCGGACATCGGGAGTGCGGATTACGCTCAGGCAGTTGAAGGAAGATGTGCCGTTGCCTTGCATCTTGCATTGGAACCAGAATCATTTCGTCGTTTGTTACCGCATCCGCAAAGACCGGTTTTATATTGCCGACCCGGGAGCGGGGAAGGTGGTTTACGAGGAAAAGGAATTTACGCGCTGTTGGTATAGTACGAAAGTGGAGGGAGAGGATACGGGGACGGTGTTGCTGCTCGAACCGGGGCCGGAATTTTATGAACGAGCGGAGGAAGGCGAGAAAAGAAAGCGGAACCTGTCGTATTTCTTCCGCTATGTGAAGCCCTACAAGCGGGAACTGGTGCAGCTGGTGCTGGGGATGATAACCGCCAGTCTGTTGCAACTCATCTTGCCGTTCCTGACGCAAAGTCTGGTGGATGTGGGCGTCCGGGACAGCAATTTGAACTTCATCACGCTGGTGTTAGTTTCCCAACTGCTGATATTTGCCGCCAAGCTATCCGTGGACTTCATCCGCAGCTGGATATTGCTGCATGTAAACACACGCATCAACATCGCGCTGATATCCGACTTCCTTGCCAAGCTGATGCGGTTGCCCCTGCACTTCTTCGATACGAAGATGGTAGGCGACATCATGCAACGGATAGGAGACCACGACCGGATAGAAACATTTATGACCGGGTCGTCGGTGAATACCCTCTTTTCGTTCGTCAATTTCATTGTCTTCGGCTTCGTCTTAGGGTATTACGACATGCAGATATTAGCCCTCTTCCTCGTGGGCAACGGACTGTACGTCGCCTGGGTCTTAGCCTTTATGAAATACCGCCGCGAACTCGACATCAAACGCTTCGCCCAAGCCGCCGGGGAACAAAGCAACCTGTTCCAACTCATCACAGGGATGCAAGAGATCAAACTAAACAACTGCGAGACCGAGAAGCGGTGGCAATGGGAACGCATACAGGTGAAACTATTCAAGATAAGTCTGAAAAGCCTCGCCGTGGAGCAATACCAGCAAGTAGGCTCGGTATTTTTCAATCAGACCACTAATATATTAATATCTTTCCTGGCGGCACGCGCTGTGGTGAGCGGGGAAATGACCTTGGGTATGATGATGTCCCTGACCTATATCGTAGGACAACTCAGTTCGCCGATAGAACAATTCATCAGCTTCTCGCGAGCCTTCCAAGACGCGAAAATCAGTCTGGAACGATTAGGAGAAATCCACCAGAAAGAAGACGAAGAACAAACCTTGGCGGAAAAGGTAAACGAAGTGCCGGAAAACCATAGCCTAAGCATCGAAGACCTCAGCTTCAACTACGACGGGGCAGACAGAGACTACATTTTAGAACACATCAACCTGACCATCCCCGAACGAAAGGTAACCGCCATTGTCGGCGCGAGCGGAAGCGGAAAAACCACCCTCATCAAACTACTGCTGGGATTTTATGCCCCAAACAAAGGGAAAATCCGTGTCGGAGAGCTGGATTTGCAAAATCTCAATCCCCATACTTGGCGCAAACACACGGGATGCGTCATGCAAGACGGCTTTATCTTCTCCGACAGCATTGCACGGAACATTGCCGTCGGTGCGGAATGTATCGACAAGGAAAAATTGCATCATGCAGCGACAGTTGCCAATATCCGCGACTTTATAGAAGGGTTGCCCTTAGGATACAACACCAAAATAGGAATGGAAGGCAACGGCGTGAGCCAGGGACAGCGGCAACGCATCCTGATAGCCCGCGCCGTTTATAAGAATCCCGATTTCATCTTTCTGGACGAAGCCACCAACGCCCTGGATGCGAACAACGAGAAAGAAATCATGGAACAACTGCGCCATTTTTACAAAGGAAGAACCGTGGTAGTCGTAGCCCACCGCCTGAGTACCGTCCGCGATGCCGACAAAATCATTGTCATCGATAAAGGAAGGATAGCCGAAGAAGGAAACCACGAAACACTGACCGCGAGAAGAGGAATCTATTATCAATTAGTCAAAAACCAATTGGAATTAGGAAATTGAGGCACGTATGGCAGAAGAAACGAACGACAATATCGAACTCCGCAGCGAAGAAGTGCAGGAAGTGATGGGCATGATACCCTCGTGGATTGTCCGCTGGGGAATCACACTCCTTTTTGGCGTCATCGTACTCCTGTTGATAGGCAGTTGCTTCTTCCGATACCCCGATGTACTGACCACAGAGATGACTTTGACCAGCCGGGAACCAGTCGCCCGATTGGTATCGCGGACTGCCGGGAAAATTAGCTATCTCGGCGTAAAGGACGGAGAAATCGTCGGCGAAGGAACCCTGTTGGCCGTGATAGAGAATCCCGCAGAGACCGGAGATGTGCTTTGGTTGGAAAAACAGTTGCGCGGGGAGAACAAACTTACGCCTGACACGTTGGTGAACCACCTATTATTAAAAGGAAAGGAATTGGCCTTGGGCGAAATCCAGTCCGCCTATTCCGCCTTGCTCTCTGCCCTGCACGACTATCAGAATGAACAAGAATTATCCTATTACCCGAAGAAAATAACCTCCATCCGCCAACAAATAGGACGGCACAAAGCCTATTACCACCGTTTGCAACGCCAGCAAAGCGTCGTGGCGGCGCAAGACAGCATTGCCGCTCGCCAATATGCCCGCGACTCCCTCTTATATGTCCAAAAAGTCATCGCCACCTACGAACACGAGACCGCACGAACCACTTTGCTGCAGAGCCATTACGAATTGGAGTCCGCATACGCAGCCCTGGAAAGCCAACGCATCCAAATCGGCGAATTGGAAGAAACCCTGCTGGATTTGGAACTGGAACAACGCGAGAAAAACAACGAATGGCAGCAGAATATACGGACAGCGGCGGAGGAAACCCTTGCTGCCATCCAGAGTTGGAAGGTCAATTATTGCCTGATAGCCCCCATTGCCGGCAAAGCCACCTTTACAACCTATTGGAGTGAAAACCAATTCCTGCAAGCCGAGGAAGAAGTCTGCTCCATCGTTCCCCAAGGACGGGAAAAACTGATTGGGAAGGCACAACTGCCGGTCAGCCGTTCGGGAAAGGTCAAAGTAGGGCAGCGGGTGATAGTCCGTTTCACCAACTATCCCGACGAGGAGTTCGGGACGGTAGAAGGCCGCGTTTCAACCATATCCTTAGTCCCTTCCGGCGATAATTACTTAGTCGAAATCACTTTCCCCAACCAATTAACCACCAATTACGGCATCACCCTGCCCATCGCCCAAGAGATGAAGGCCACGGCGGAAATCGTAACCGCCGACATGAGGCTGATAGAGCGGTTGGTGCTGCCGGTGAAGAAGATCGTGAAGGAGAATCTTTGAAGACATGGTGAGAATGTGTCAGTTCGTCATATAGTAAGCAAAAATATCGTTATTCTGAAAGAAATATTCTATATTTGCGGGACGAACTTACATTATTCATAAATCATATAATATCATGAAACTTAGACTCTTCAAAAAAACTATCTCTAATGTGCTGGCAATAGGGATACTCTTCGCGCTTTCTTGCTGCGCGAAACAGACGAAACATGAGATTTGTCGGACAGACGCGCTGGACAATCAGGCTTGGGATTCCTCGACATGGATTTCGGTGGTAGATGCACCGGTCGTAACGGACACTGTTTTTGACGGGGCGAGAGCGGCGGATGGAGCCAGTTGGTTTGTTTCGACGGTGAAGAATACCCAAAAGGTGAGCCGTGCACGGTGGATGACTTCTGCCCTTGGCGTGTACGACATCTATGTGAATGGAACGTTAATCGGGGACGAAATCCTGAAGCCCGGATTTACTCATTATGGCAAAACGAAATTGTCTTTCACCTACGACATCACTGCCGCGCTGAATACGGATGCCGAGGCGGAGAATGTCCTTTCGGCACAAGTTACGCCGGGGTGGTGGGGCGACAAGATTGTTACTCCGGCCTATCACATCGGGATGATTGGCAAGAAATGTGCGTTTCGCGGCGTGCTCGAACTGACGTATGCGGACGGGAGCAAAGAATTGTTCGGGACAGATACGCAAAATTGGAAGGCAGGTATTGCGGGACCGGTAACTCATGCCGCCATCTTCGACGGAGAAGAATATGACGCTCGGATACTTCCCGGCTACGAGACACCGGATAAACTTTCTGCTCCGGAAGTGAATGACGAATTTAAAGGCGAGTTGGTTCCTTCGGACGGAGCCGAGATTTATTTCCGAGAAGACCTGGCCTTGGCTCCCGTGAAAGCCTACGTTTGGGAAGGCGTTACGGGTGAGAGCGACGAAGCATTCGGGAAGATAATCGTCAAGAAAGAATATAAGGCTGGAGAGCCGATGAGCGTGAAACCGGGGGAAAAACTGGTGGTCGATTTCGGTCAGAACTGCGCAGGGGTTCCTTCCTTCATATTTAAGTCAAAGGAAGGTACAGTCTTGGAATGCCTCCCAGCAGAACTTCTGAATGACGGCAACGGAGCCAAGAGTCGCGGGATGGACGGGCCGGAAGGCAGCGTGCATAGGTTGAATCTTCGGATTCCGGAGAGCGGGATGAAGTTGAGCTATACCTTTGCGCACACGGATACAGTCTATCGTCCGAGGTGTACCTTCTTTGGATACCGTTTTGTTTCCATCACGGCTTCTGACGAGGTACAGATTAAAAAGATAGAATCAATCCCCGTTACCTCTATCTCCAAAGAAATGGAAATCGGCACCATCACCACAGGAAATGAAATGGTGAACAAATTAATATCCAATACCCTGTGGGGACAACGCTCCAATTATCTTTCCGTGCCGACAGATTGTCCGCAGCGAAACGAAAGGTTGGGATGGACGGCAGATACGCAGGTATTTACTGAGACCGGTTCGTTCTTTGCGAATACCACCACGTTCTTCCATAAGTGGATGCGAGACATGATAGATACCCAGAGTGAGACCGGAGGATTTCCGGGGGTCGCGCCTCTTAGTCAATATGGGAACGATATGATGCGTTTAGGATGGGCAGATGCCGGAATCATTGTTCCATGGACGATTTGGAAACAATTCGGCGATACCCAAATTATTGACCAATGCTGGGAGGCGATGGATAAATTCATGACGCATATCAATGATACGAAATACGACCATGTAACCTTGATAAAGGAGAATGGGAATTACCAATGGGCAGACTGGTTAAGTTATGAACCGCTTGAAAGCTGCGGAGGCGGAGCGTTCAGCAAAAACGGACCGCTGCCCGAAGCGGTGGATTATTGGAATTATCTGAGTGCTTCGTATTGGGTTATTGATGCAGGAATGATGCGTGATATGGCTGTTGCGACAGGACGAGATGCATCCCGGTATGAAAAGATGGTGGCAGATGCCAAAGCATATATAAAGGAAAAATTCTTTACACCCGAAGGACTGTTCAAGACTGAAATCCTGAATACCATGCAGACTCCGGCGTTGTTCGCCCTGAAGAACGACATCTGGGATGGCAAGGCAAAAGAAAATATGATAGCCCGTCTGAGAAAGAACTTCGAGGAACACGATAATTGCCTGCAAACCGGATTCCTGGGTACCTCAATCCTAATGCCGACCCTCACGGAAAACGGAATGGCAGACATCGCGTGGAATCTCTTGCTCCAGCGAAAGAATCCGAGTTGGCTTTATTCTATCGACAACGGAGCAACCACGATATGGGAACGCTGGAATAGCTATATGATAGAAAGCGGAATGGGACCGAGAGGCATGAACAGCTTTAACCATTATGCTTACGGTGTCGTTTGCGAATGGATTTGGGAAAGCATCGCAGGAATTGCTTCTGATACCGCAAATCCGGGATTCAAGCACATCATTATGAAACCCATCCCCGACAAACGCCTCGGTCATGTCGATGCCGTTTATCATTCCGCAGCCGGATGTATCAAGAGCTCCTGGAAATACGAAGGCGACAAATGGATCTGGAACTTCACGATACCCGAAGGCTGTACGGCCTCTGTTACTCTTCCCGGTGAAACAGAAGCTAAGGAATATACGGCAGGGGAATATAGTGTGAGCCGGTAGAAAAGAAAGGCAACGACAAGTTTCCAAAGGAATTTTGGATTTGTCGGATGAGGAAGCTATGCAAGCAAAACCATCCTATCGATATTGTGGGTGGTGGTAGGGTGGTTTTGTTTTTGCAAATCGACAATGTAGCATCTTTAATGCTGTGTGTGAAAGATAAAGTTCCGATTATTTAAAATTATATTCGATAATGAGAGGCCATTTCTTGAATACTTTCCATGATTTCTTCCCTAAAAGATAGCGGAGAAAGGACTTCTACATCCGCACCTCTGGAAAGAATCTCTTGTTTGAAGTCGAACGTAGGTTTTAGATAATATTCAAAGATGGCATAAGCTTTTGTAGTCTCTACTTCTTGCTGGGTATGGTGTAATGGAAGTGCCCGAACATATTGACAATGCATGTCATAGACTTTGATTCGAATGATTTGAGTTTTTGAATCATCCGTAATAATTCCGAAACAATTCATAAAATATGCCGTAGGATTGAAATCTTTTGGATAAGTAAATTTCGTTTTTAATGTATGAAACTCTTTTATTCTGTCCAAAGAAAATATACGAATGGCACTACGTTCTTCGCAGAATCCAATGACATACCACCGTTGTTTGAAAATTTTTAGACAATAAGGTCGTACTGTATAAGTATTTGGTTTATCATACCAATAGCTCTGGTGTATCAATTCTATTTTGAAGCTGTCGCGCATGGCTTCTATAATCGGAGAAAGGAATTGTTGTCCGGAAGGAATATTTTCAAAAAGGATACGATCTTTCAAATGATGGCTTTCATTGATTAGATTATTGACGGCAAATGTATTGAGTAGCCAACTACGTAAGCTACCTTCTTTAATGTCGTCTGTGTTTTCAATGTAATAAGAATAACCATTATGTCTATTGCATTCGATATTGATATCAAATATTTGTTCAATAGCATCTCGCCAATTGTGGAACGTGCGTAATGGAAGTTTTTTCCCGTTACTCATATCCGTACGCATCCATCGTTCGTTAATTTCATCGAATGAAATTTCTTGGGTACGGTAAATCGTATCTACTAACCAGATGTATTTATTGAATAAATCTTTAGCCATAATTATTCGTCTTGTTAATTGTAGTTATAGTCATAAGAACGGATATATGGGAGAATTATTATTCTAAATAGAGATAATTATTATTCCATAAACAGTCGCAAAAGATAATTTTGTTGTTGTGCGTTCCGTTGTATTCTGTTATTTCTTTTACTCGGTTATGTCCCACTATCTGCGTAAAGCCATGTAAGGGATCTGTTAGTTCTTCTATATCTGCCCAAAATATGCCACCTATTGTATTCTTATTACCACCTCTCAAATGTCCTAATTGGCATAAAGCGGGTATTTGGGAATCCGTAGGATGATTTAGTTGCTGTGCAATAGGCGTGCAGATATCTCCTTTAAAATCTGTTATAAACCAATTCTGTGCGACTCCTGCATGGGTAAATAGATAGTTGCCGTCCTGATACGCATATTGGAATAATGAGATGTTCTCTAAAAATAGACGTGAGGCCTTTTCTCCAATCGCGAAGTCAAAGCGAGAACTTACAACAATATCTGTGCAGAAATAGTGCAAGTCATGATTCCCCAACAAGAGGATGACTTCATCTGGGTGTTGCTTCCTTAGGGTTATGATATCTTGCAAATTTCGGAGCAAATAGGCATGAGACAAATATTCTTGTGGGTCTAAATAGTCGCCTAAAAACACAATCCTGCAGTTTGGATGTTTTTCTACGACTTGCTTCCAAGTATCTAAACCATGTACATCTCCTATGACAACTGTAGGTTTCATATTTTTATTCTGCAGCTTTAAAGTTATAAATAGGATGGATGTGATTAACGACTGTTACAGTATCCTGAATATTTCGAATGATCTCCTCTTTTGGTTTATAAGCCATAGGGGATTCATCCTTTGTTTCTTCCACGATGCTTTCACTGTAAATACCATCCATAGAATGAATATAATCATCCATTTGGATTTGTTCGAAAGCTTGACTCCGGCTCATGATACGTCCGGCCCCATGTGGTGCCGAATAATTCCAGTCCGCATTTCCTTTTCCAATGCAAATTAATGAACCATCTCTCATATTCAACGGAATGATGCATTTTTCTCCGATCTGTGCAGAAATGGCACCTTTGCGGATCAGATTATTGTCGCTTATGTAATTATGTACACTTTCAAAGGATAGTGTTTGATATTCTGTTTTGTCCATGGCGACAGCACCTTGGCTGGTCAGATAGTCCATAATCAAGCCCACTATCACTCGGCGATTTAGTTTGGCCCATTGTTGGCAAAGTCGCATATCATGCAAATAATCTTCCCGGAAATCACCTTCCAAATAAGATAATTCAGATGGAATTGCAGGTTTGTACATTTTAAATGAATTATGCAAATTTCTTATTGCCTCTTGTAATTCAGATTTTCGTCCAGCTTGTTTATATTCTGCAATCATCTTCTTTTGCTTTTCCATTAATTCAGCCCAGCCAGATTGACATTTTATGGCAAGTTTCTGGTAAATCTGTGCGACTTGCTTTCCTAAGTTGCGGCTTCCGGTATGGACAACCAAATAGAACAAACCGTCCTTATCTTTATCCAATTCAATGAAATGATTTCCTCCACCTAAAGAACTTATGGCTTTATGGAGGCGTTTAGTCTCTTGCAATTCACGATAACAACGCAATTCTTTAATTATATTCTTGGCTTCGCTATACGATTCCATATATTTGTGAGGAAGTGGGCTATATTTTTCTGTACGGTAATTCCGGCCGGACGGGATAGCCTGTAAAATGAACTCGTTCAGCGCATGGAAATCTATAGCCTTTTGGAGAGAAAAGGGTTGAACGAATATTCCGCAACCAATATCGACACCCACGATATTTGGGATTACTTTGTCTCCTAAATCTCCCGTGAAGCCAATCACACAGCCAGCTCCTGCATGAACATCAGGCATAATTCGAATCTTGCATTCACTAAAAGCTCCAATTGACAATAATGTTTCTAATTGCATTAAAGCTGTCTCCTCAATATTTTCCGTGAAAATTTTCACGTCGTGATACTCTGTTATTCGTTTGAGTATATCTTTTTTATACATCTGATTCTGTTTTGAAATTATACAAAAATCCCCAAACCCACCCTTCGTTTATTATAGTTAATACAGCGGTAGTAATTGATAATTTACTCATCATAGAGCCGAATGCTAAATACAATTATACGTTTTACTGAATTTGCACGATTCCCTGCTCGCTTTCATTCTAAAAGCCATGAGTCTTTAGTGTTCCAATTCAATGGACTCACAAATATGTATTCACCCTATAAAAAACGACACACTTATAATTTAATGCAAATTAGCACTCCAATTTGCAGATTGTATATGCATATCCAACAATCGTAATTCTTGAGCTAAAGAATCTATCTGTTTTCTCAATTTTGCTACATCTAAATAGCGAATAAATTTTATTTCATTACGGGTAAAACGATTTTCACGTTCTACTACATAATGCAAAACTTCTCGTAAAGCAGAAATTCGTAAAGTAAGCACATCTTTCTTGGCTATCATCTGCGTAAGATTCATGTTATTCACTTTTATGTGCATATTCGTATAATTAATCCGATAAATCAGATCTTCTAATTCGGGAAACTTCTTTTCCAACAGGACTAATACTTCGTCTGGATTTTCCGAGGGTTCATCTCCTTCCTGTACCTTTGAACATTCTTTTAAACGCGACTTTAATTGTGCGATTGACTTTAATAAATCAGCTCGTAGGCTGAGTGCTTCTGCAAGTTTCATATCTTTGGGTTTTTATTATGATGCAAAATTATGAGTTGGTTGTGCTAAATCGAAGCATAAGGGTAAATCAATACCACAAGCAACGAAAATATTTTACAAATAGTTCCAATCCTTCTTGTATCTTGGCTTGATCGTCTTCCGGACGATAACCTGTATAAGCGGAAAGACATTCAAACGAATATTTCATCTTACGTAAAATGCGTCGCCATTCTAAGTTCCCTCTTTCATCGCCATACTCATCTGCTAAATTTCCAGGCGTAGCCAATGGAGCATAGAATTTGAGAAATTCTTCCAAGCGAGGAGCAATCCAAGCAGAAATTGTATGATACAATCCCCACATTTCCGGTTCGGGAAAATTTCTCCTTTTATCCTTTTTCTGTTCTCGATATCTATTTCGTTTCATTTATCCCTCCAGTTAAATGAGTATTAATATTCTAATACTCGAGCCATTTTGTTTGTCTTTTCAATGATTATTAATTTGATGCAAAGATGGGACGATGTTGAGCCAAATCATGGCACAGCTTTGAAAAAAATGAAAAAAAAGTATTTGTTATGCAAATAAAGTGAGGCTATGCTGCAATTTTTCATAATGGCTTGCATAACTTTGTTGCGTGATTATGTGAGTTGAATTGAATTAATATTGGCATCAGCGACATGTGTTTTCGCTCTGTGCTGACTAAATGTTTTGAATTATGTTAGAGAAATTTTTATGTTTGCAGTTATTAGGCTATACGCATCGGGAAATATATTCTTTGGTGGGACAGCAGATAGATAAGATAGATGAAATAGTTGCTCAATCAGAGAATGTATATGAGAAGGCTAAGATGCTATTGAGTAAACAGAAGGAATGTGGTATCCATACTATACATTATTATGCAGAGGATTACCCAAAGCATTTTGCTCAAAATTTAGGATACGATGCACCGGTTCTAATTCATTTATTAGGAGATAAATCGCTTATTTATCGTGAAGATTGCATTACGATTATTGGGGCTCGTCGAGCTGATGCAGAAGGATTAAAGGCGGCTTATCATTTAGCTCATAAGTTTGCTTCAGATGGACATGTTATAGTAAGCGGGTTAGCTTTAGGTTGTGATACTTATGCACATCGTGGCTGTCTCGATGCCGGAGGAAAAATAATAGCCATTGTCGCTTCCGGCTTGGATATCACACATCCAAAGGAAAATAAATCATTGCAGGAAGAAATTATTAAAAAGGGAGGGTTGATCCTTTCCGAGCAGCCATTTGGTGTAAAGGCAAATCCAAGGCGATTGGTAGCTCGTTGTAGAATGCAAGTGGTTTTATCTCAGCCTGTTATTGTGACTCAATGTCCTATTCTAAGTGGTACCATGTATGCAGTTTATTTTGCACAAGAATATGATGGGGATATATGGGGATGGGAAAATCATATCTATGCCGTTGAATATGAAAGCTACAATGATAAGAACTCCGGAAATCAGTTTTTGCTGGAGCATGAATTGGCTATGCCGATAAATTGGAAGGAGCCATCTTTCCCCTGTCCCTATTGGGCAGAATACTAAGCGGACAGTACTCGAGTACTGTGCCGGGAGGATTGCAGTACTATTTGGGAAGTACTGGATGGAACCCTACTTTCGTCCGAGAAGAATTGGAAATGCGCTCGTTATGACAGAGCTCAATGATTGTTGATAGGCTGATAGCATCTTGCCCCGATAAAATGGCTTTGACGGTGTATTTCCGGGTAATGTTCTCGATTTCTCCCCCGGAAAGGTCAAATTGGGAAGCAAGAATGTGGGTCTCGTTTTCTGTCAATGAAGGTAACATGGCTTTCCAGATTTGAATACGGGCCTCAATTGTAGGACGATTGAACTGAATTTTGTATAGAAAGCGACGTTCAAAAGCCTTGTCGAGATTGCTTGTGAGGTTTGTCGTAGCAATCATGATACCTTCGAGTGATTCCATTTCTTGAAGGATGATATTTTGTATTGAATTTTCCATTTTATCTACGGCATGGGTAGCCCCTTCCATGCGCACGCCGAGAATAGCATCCGCTTCATTAAACAGAAGGATTGGTGCAAGCGTTGAATCTTTACAGATGTTACGGTATCTGTCAAACAACTTCTTCATGTTTTGTTCACTTTCTCCAACCCAGCAACTTTTTATTTTATCTACATCTACGCGCAAGATGTCGCGTCCTGTTGCTCGTGCTATCTGATATACCGTTTCGGTTTTTCCTGTACCAGGCGAGCCATAGAAAAGGCTACAGAATCCTGTCCGCATTCCGGCATCGCGAAGCCGCGATTGAATTTCATAAAAACGCTCGGCTGAAAGGATGAATGAAAGCTCTGCTATTTGGCTTCTTTCCGTTGTGTTGTAAATTAACTGTTTCTCCGGGAGTGAATTGGATCTTATTAGGTCGCGGTCTGATTTGGCTTTGATGTTTAAATCTAATTCTGAAAGCAAATCAGACTTGGCATATTCGGTTAATTTGAAGCAATCAGAACGTGCCATTCCATCCTCATTTACATTCTCAATCAAATTGAGTTCAAACAATACTGAAGTATGTCCCCGAAGTTCGTTTTTGCACCAACTGGGGATTCTATCATTATCATACAGGTTATCTATGTCTCCAAAGCCAATGCGGTCATCGTGGTTCTCCACAAATAGATGCGCCATGAAGATGAACAGCAACCTGTCTTCTTCATTAAGATTAAACTTTTTCAGCGAACATACAAAATGGGAGTCCTTAATTTCAGTTAGATGTTCTTCTGTTTTCTGTAAAAGCGCATCATGTGTCGTCTCATTATTATCTTTTTCTTCTATCAGATCCTTGAACCGGTCAAAAAAGGTTGGGAGATCTGTTATCGGCTCTGACGTATGAACGTATGGTTGATTGTGCTTTAAAGCTTTCAGCACGTCGCTTGGCACACGATAGGAAAGTCTGTCGCGCGAACGAGATGCACGTAAATAATATTTATCTTCCAGCACGTCGATTTCCGAAGAAAGCTGTAGGATTTTGGTTGTTCTACATCCTATATAAGATGCGATTTCCGAAATCCGGATGGAATAGTCTTCGCTTCGGTCTACAAAGAGTGCTAACAAAACCGTCTGCATCGGAGATAAGGTTAATTTACGTGAGGCGTATCTGATATAGGCCGAAGCCTTGTCAAAATAATCCGTGCTGAGATTGCTATCTTTAGCCAATTCAACGATATGTTCGAATGCCTCGAGTACATTTTTAACTCGAATTCTTACTTTAGTTTTCTTATTGCCAATAAACTGCTCCATCTGTATGTTACTTTTAGGATTATGGCACAAAGATACGGTCCAGGTGTATCATTTGTCGGTACAAGTTGAAAAAAGTCGTATTTGAACTATTTTTATGATACTCTATAGGATCCTGCAAGTTTTTATTAACTTTACGGCAATCAATAGAAATGATTATGCTACAACTTCAAAAATATACATGGTTGATAGATACTATCCGTAAAGCAGGAAAGATCTCGTTTGAAGAAATTTCTGACCGTTGGGAGCGCAATAAGGATCTAAGTGATTTCAGGCCTTTGAGCCGAACTACGTTCAATCGATGGAAAGATGCGATTTTTACTCAGTTCGGGATAATCATCTCTTGCCAAAGGGCGGGCGGTTATCTATATTATATAGAGAATCCGGAAGATATAGCTGAGGATGAACTGAAAAAATGGATGCTTGACTCATTTGCTGTAAGTAATCTTATCAGTGAGAACCTTTCACTAAAAGACCGGATTCTCGTTAGCCAAGTTCCGTCTGCCCGCAATCACTTAATGAGATTACTTGAAGCGATGAGAGAAAACCATGTCGTGAGAATCACTTATTGCAGGTTTAGTAAGTCTAAAAGCCACCAGTCTCTTATTGAGCCTTATTGTGTAAAGTTGTTTGAAAATCGTTGGTATGTTCTAGCTCACAATATCCATTATGATGATTACAGGATTTACGGACTTGACCGTATAGAGGATTTGGAAATGACAGCTGATACATTCAAACTTCCGAAAGATTTTTCCGCCTCAGAATACTTTTTTAATTATTACGGAATTGTAGCTGACGAGAATATCGAGCCACAGCGTATAATTATCAGGGCTTATCATGACCACATTCCATATTTAAAATCCCTTCCATTACATCGCAGCCAAAAATTGTTAGAAGATAACGGGGAATATGCAGATTTTGAGCTCTTTTTAGCCCCTACTTATGACTTTATCATGAGGTTGCTTCATGTTGGTGCTATGATTGAAGTTATTTCTCCGACATCTTTAAGGAAAACAATGAAAGAATGGATATCTGATATGTATGACTTGTATAAGAACGATTGATCGTTTATTATATTTATTTTATGAATATAGGAATCAAGAAAAGGCACAGAACTCTAGTACTATTAGAGTTCTGTGCCGGAAAGATTGCAGTACTATTAGAAAAGTACTAGGCTGTTTATAGTGTGTTAAATGTCATATAAATAATTCATGATTTTTTTAACTTCTTCGTCTCTTCGTCTTTCTGCTTCTTCTGTATCCCATTTATCGTGTTGTGCAATTTGTTGTACCGAAGCATATTGACTCTTTTGATATTGCTTTTTCTTTTCGCTAAATGGTTTGTTACTGATGGAACGGTTTATATCTCCTTCCAGCATCACCAAATTACCAATGCTATTTTGCAATGTATCATCATCTATCGAAATTACTTCGTCTGCATTCGCATGAATATGTTCAATATCAAACCAAGTGTCGAATAAAACCTTATGTATTTCTTTTCTATCTTTTCCTGCTACAACTTCATCAAGATAAGCTGATAGTAAACAGATTAAATTTTTCTTTTTAGCATTATCAGCAATATATCCATTCAGTATCCCATCTTTTGCCATCATCCATTTAGAATCATTTATCTTTTTCTTTATATCCGCAATTACATTTTCAAAAGTATCGTTCTCTATCTTTTTATAGATTCCAAACATAAAATTGTGAATCTCATAAACAGTTCTTGCATAGTAAACACTATAGATAAAGAATAATCTATTTAATAAATGTAATATCTGATATACTTTCCCGAAGCGATTGAGATCTTTTTCATACTTATAAAGGAACAAATAAACGACGTTTGTATATCTGGAATAGCGAGACCATCTAATAGAATTTAAAGCAAACATATTTTCAGTCGTAATATTTTTATTATGATTGACCTCCCAATCATAACGAGCATCAATAGCGTCATTCAATTCTACCAAATCCAACTTTAGATTACCTAAGTTTGTAAATGATTCCCATTTCTGCACACCCAACAAAGAATCAAACAACCTATCATAGAATGTATCCGTTGCTAATAGGAATAATGCATTTGGCAAATCATATTTAGCTATCAATACATATTTATACGTAGACAAGACATTATGAATATTCAAAACTTCCCTACCTTGCTCTTTATTCAATGTATCTATCCTTTGATAAAGTGCTCCGATTTCTTGAAATACACCTTCATCTTGGTTACACTTATCTCGAAGGTATTCATACATTCTAATTTTAAACAAATCTCCACCATTCAAATCCAACCCTGTTGTATTGATTGCGTTGAAAATTTGTAATGTCTTAGATAATCCTGCGTATGTTTCAATAACTATAAAATAGACTTGAGAACATAAATAATCAACAAAGTTGTTTATTGATAATTCTTTATTATCATACACACCCTCTGTGTTCTGTTGAATTAGATTCTTTATTATGCAAGCATTACGTTTATAAGGATTCAATTCTTTTTCTTTCTCTTCTATTATATTTGTGTCAATAAATTCTTGTAAATATTTATCTTGCTCACCATTGTTTACACGAGTTTCTAACCAATTTAGTTTAATATTTTGTAGCCTTTCGCTTTGTGGATAAAGTATTTGTAAAGTTTTCAGCAAGACCAAGAATGTTGATAAACGTTGCTGCCCATCTATAATTTCTTGCTCATATTCATTTTTGCTAATAAATTTCTTTTCAGATAATTGCATTGTCCCGATAAAAATCGGTTCTTGCTCTTTGATATCTTTGTTAATTCCCCAATAGCCTGTAAATATGTCATTAATTAAATGGGATAGTTGATCTTCATTCCAAGAATATTCTCTTTGATATATAGGAACTACATAATGTGTTTTCCCGTCTAATATTTGATGAATTTGTTCTTGTTGATTGCCTTTATTAGCCATCAAAGTATATGTATTAGACTTTATCTTAAATCTTTTATTGCTGTTTTCATATAAGTCTACAATTTCATCAGCACACTGGTAAATTCGGCAAAAAGATGTTCTCTTTTCGTAATATAGATAATTGGTTTCATCTAAATCTACTATCTTAACTTTTACTGCATATACTTCATCCGGCTCGCAATCTTTTGGATTAAACCATTTTGCTTCATCTTTAGATACTTTTATATCTAACTTTGTGATACAAGTCGGATTTGATATAGCCTTTGCAACTGCAACAATCGTATAGCCATCAGCAATTGCTATATAATCACCTTGTTTTACACTATCACGAAAAGCGATACGTCTATCTTCTTGTCCTACAAAAACAACATTGTTTCTTCTAAAAATACTAATAATAGAAGATTCTTTTGAACCATTATCGCTCCAACGTGAGCCAACTTTCCAAACATTTGCCATAATATTTGATATAATTTGATTATAGTTTTTGCCTACTCCTATCGTCTTTCGGCATCCACGGCTATGATTTTAAGATTAGCATCTAGAAAAGAAGAAAGGACACAGCACCACCTTTCTTTCTTATCCATTCGGTTGGGCTCTGGTAAGCCTGAAATCAGAATAAGGGGAAAGCAGCCTGCGCCCTTGTGGGGTACAAACTATGCTTCGACAATATTCTTGATTTCATTTGTAAATTTACCAGATTTAACCGAATCAAATAATTGTCAGCAAGTTATGTAATATGTCTTTAATGTTCTATGTCTGTTTCGTTATTTTTCAGTATTTGTTCGCCCACAAAGGTAAACAAAATCTTTTGGAAACAAACAAGATAATTCAGACAAATGCAGGCTGCTGATATTTTTTATTCTGTCAGTTTGTTAAGTAAGACTCTGACTTTGACTTCCGGCCTATCACTATCTGTTGTGATCGTTCCAAAACGTATGTCGTTGTACGTTAAGTGCGACTTGATTGATGCTTTAAAGTTTTCTATGTCTTTCTCTTTTAAGGGATATAGGGATGAAACTTGGATGCAAACAATGGCATTGTCGTATGCACTTAAATCCAATTGTTGGTATTTTTCCATGGATTCTCGTATATACGAAAGGCGCTTGTCAGCCTCGTTGGTAACCGAGATGTATGTATATTCCAAGCCTTGCTTTGCTTTCCACAAGAAATCTATGTCCGAATGTACAAAGCTACTGTTCGGGCCAAGGAGCGATTCCATTATCTCGGTTCGTTTGCTCATCTTTTTTAAATATGCTTTTCTGAGTTCTTGGCGATATTTACGTTTCCGTTTTGTTTTGTTCCCCTCTTTGAAGTGAAACCTGTGTTTTGTGAAATACTCGCCATTTATGAGGCGTAAACCTTGGTCGCAACTCCGATATTTTCGTGGAATTTCATGTTTCCAGATGCTTTCTTCCAGTTTCTCTAATGCTATATCATATTTGTTTTGAGGTTTTATGCGATTGAACATTCTGTCAAAATGCGTTTCTATCTCTTTGGGTGAAAAGCCATAGAATGTGATTTCCCATAAGCAATGTGCCGCAAGTTCTTCCGTAGAAAGTTGTATATCCTTCTCGACTACAATTTCTTTCGCTAAATCTTCTTCCCAACTTGTATTATGCATAGGGGAAACGCCAATCCATTTGTCATCTTCCTCCAAAATTCCCTGATGCCATTCCACATGAATTTCTCCTACGAAATTTGGTGCAGGTTCCATCAACCGCAAACGGTCGTATGCTTCGCGAAAGGCATACAGACTGCTTTCGTTTTCTACTATCAACGTTTTTAAATAGGGCAATAGGTTATCAAAGCTGACCTGCGTAATTAATTCTTTTAGTGTCATAATTGCTGATGTTTTTTATAAGTGAGTGCAAAATTAGCATTGGAATATGCCATATCCTTGCATAAGCAAAAGTTTTTTTAGTCTGCAGAGTTTTCGGGAACGGCGTCCCTGAAAGCGTTTCAGTTTGCAGAGTATTCAGGGACAGCGTCCCTGGGAGTGTTTCAGTTTGCAGAGTATTCAGGGACGGCGTCCCTGGGAGTGTTTCAGTTTGCAGAGTATTCAGGGACGGCGTCCCTGGAAGTGTTTCAGTTTGCAGAGTATTCAGGGACGGCGTCTCTGGAAGCGTTTCAGTTTGCAGAGTAATCAAGAATCACCGTTCCCAATTTTGTTGCAACCTGTATAAATATCTATCGGCAAGGGTAATTGAATGGGACAAATGATAGGTTGTGATAATTCGTAGGAAGAATATTGATACGATCATAAGCGTATGAGTTTTTCCACCAACGGCACATAATACACTCGTACTTCTTCCGCTGTAGGCGTATGTGCACCAGGAAAATGATAAGCGTGTGTATAGTGCTGCAGGAACTGCGGCTCGAAATGGGCCAAATGGTCGTTCTTTCCAAATAAACCCCAGATAAAGTCGCTTAGTTCCGGTCTGTAGTCGTCCCATTGATGGGCTTGTACATCTGCAAATTCTTCTATTAATGGTTGGTCGATTACAAAATGTTGCCGACCGTCTGTTCGTGGGGATTTGTATTCATGCGGTCCGATGCGTTCAGAGAGGAAACGGGTCATTTCCAGATAAGGATTTCCCAATAAAGCTGGTATTCTCAAACGCGACGCCACAATTTGTGCCAAAAAAGCACCGTTGCTGTTGCCTACCAATACATCGGGGTGTTCACATTCGCAAAAGTTCGTAATGAAGGCCAATGCTTCGCGAGGATGGAGAGGTAGGTCGGGCGTGAAGACTTCCGCTTTGTTTGCAAAAGCTTGTTTTAACGTTTGGGCAGGTATGCAATGGCCTGAGGCGAAGAAGCCGTGGAGGAACAGTATTTTTTTTACACAATTAAAAATCATTCTATCAATATTGCGTGTGTTGGTCGGGTGGTTTTGTTTTTTTATAAATCTCCTGTTAGTTTTGAAATTCTTGACTTAATAGCCCCTTTGTTTCTGCAGAAGATTTGCATGAGTTCAGATATGTTCTTTCCTTGTGAATAGAGAAATAATAGTTTCTGGTCATCTTCGGCAGTCCAGCGTTCGTATGCATTGGCATATAGCGTTTTTTGTTGGGCCATGTATGAAGAACCTATATATTTGGGGGTGTTTGTGAATTCGACAGATAATTTCGCCGGCTCAGAAAATGAACAAAAGTTTTGAATGCCGAAAATTTCCTTTATGTCATTGATGACCCGTTGTTGATTCTCTTCAACCGTTGCAGGAGTCCATTCCGTTGGATAATTCTTATATATCCTTTGGGTATGTGCGAAAGAGCCGATGTTCTTTTCAAAATATCTTTTCAATTTTTCTTGATAGTCCAGATTTCCCAAAGAAGAATTCTTTCTACGACCAATAAGACACAGGTTCCCAATTCGATGAGTGTAATAGTTTCTCTGCTCTTCGTTGAAGTCTCTTACCCATTGACTGTTTGCGTTGGGTTTCTGGGGTAATATGTGTTCTATGGAAATTGTACCAAACTCTCTCCATTCAGACTTATCTTTATACTTATACTCCAACAACATCAACAAGGCATAGGTGTACCTACGTCCATATACCTCAGATTGAACATTTGCCATAAAAACATTTTCGTCGAAAGAGTAATAGTTTGAGGCATTCAATACATTTTGATAATCGGTAGATTCATCTATCAAGTTGATGATATTGTTGAGATTATCGCTGCGATGAGAAGGAGCCTTTCCACATACCGCATCTGCGATATTTTTACAAGCAACCTTCAAGGTGAATGCCAAAAGTCCATTGCTTCCATACTTCCTGCCATACGAAAGCACTACAGGAATCCAATCCGTTGAAGGCATACAGTTAATAAGTATGCGAATCAAAGTGCAATATTCTGCATCATCATTATCATTCAAGTTTATCAGTTTGTTGTAGTCTTCGTATGCCTTGAATACATAATTAAAGAACTCCTTACCTTGCTTTATCAAACCCGTCTTGAATATTAGCTTGTCATATTCATCAAGCAAGTTCATTTTCTGGCGTTTTTTCAGGAACATGGTTCTGACGTATGCCAAGAAACGGTCAAAATCGTTTCCGAGATCTTCTTGCATGTTCTCCCATTCGCGGGCATAGTTGTTCTTATCCCTATCATCATCGATCTTTTCAAGATTGGATGATTTTAGAATGTCGGCATTACTCAATTTCTGACCACGGTCGTTCATTACAGAGAACAATCTGAAAGCGTCTTCCAATGAGTTTGCAGATATATATATCATAACAACATTGTTAAGGATGAATCCTAAAAAAGCATCCAAATCAATATCAAGATGTTCTGAAAAGTATTCTTTATAACATATAAGTGCATTACACATCCGTTGAATAGACGTACTTTCCCTTTTATCGTTAGCCCTCTTTACTATTTCTGACCAATGTTCAGCAATGCTTCCCGGAATCATCAAGTATTCCTCTATGAATTTCTTTACATTGCCTCTGATTTCGTAAGACAGGCGAATACGCTCTTCTATATGCCTAATCTTGTTAGCCTTCTGGAAAATGAGAGTTTCGCAATTTTCTTTAACATCTTCCGACGACTTCTCATAATCTCTTAAAAATGCAAAAAGCAAGAAGAGGGTTGTAATGCGTTGTTGCCCATCTAACAAATCATTGTTTTTGTCTTTACTTTGAATGATATACGAACCAAGGAAATATTCTTCGTTATCATGCTCTATGTAGTTGGCGGCAAAGTCTTCTAACATGTCATTGACATTATCGCTTTCCCAGACATAGTGTCTCTGATAGGATGGAACAGTGTACCATTCTTCAAATACTTTAGCAATGGTTTGTTTACCAAAGCCTATTTCTTTATAACCAGATTTCATAATATTTCTATGGCTATTAATTCGTTAATATCTTTTGTGTGAGACTTCGTCGGCGATGTAGCAATCCCCGAACTTGTATAGTTGAAGGCAAAAATACAATAAAAACGGAACGGTACAGAAAAATGGAGAAAATATTTTTGTAAATCCATGATTATTACTCTAATGGAAGTAAGTAAAGGCAACTATGAGAGCGAAGTTTTTTCGTGCACTCTCAAGAAAGCTGGATTGATAGCTTCTAAGTCGAGGGCAACATATATGATAACAAATGAAGGTGCGAAATTATTGACAACCAATCCCTCGATTGTCAATATGAAGACATTGGAACATTATGATTCATACAACTTATGGCAGACTGCGGGCAAGCAAGAAGAGAATCAAATGCCCAATCAGGTAAATAATAATTGTGAGGCAGAATTGACACCTGATGAAACCATTGGGAAGGCTTATGAAGAGTTGCGTTCCATGTTAGCCAATGAGTTCTTTTCTGAGGAGGAATAGAATTAAATGTTCTTCTCCTAAGTTTTCTTTTCTCAATAACCCGCAGAATTTGCTCCGAAAAGTTTCGGGAATAAAGCGGACGCGCGTGCTTTTTATCCACTTGACGCTGGTGTTTTATGTCTTGCACATCCCAGAAGTGGCCTATATCTCAGGTTAGACCTGAGGCTGGCTTGCATCCGAGCGGGGTGCTGGAGATGTTGATGATGGGTGAAAGGCAGGAAGAAATTTTGACGTGGGCAAGTCATTTATCAGCCTTGCTCAAATTATCCAGCATCTTTTTCAGATTGGCGGCGTTTTCCTCATCAGAGATAGTCGGGTCTTTCAAGAAACGGGAGCAAGGAAGCTCCGTACACTTGCCGCAATTATGCTGATGCTTCTTGTTCACGCAGCAATCATACACACGGCAGCAGTCATCGCCCGTATATTGCAGCCAAAAGACTTTCCCTTTAATCTTCCGACATCCGGCGCATTGCAAGGGAAACAGACCGCACTCCACGCAGATTGCTCCGCAAGGCGACACCTCGACATATTCGTCTTTCCAATGCCACCAATGGCATTTCATCGGGTCGGGATTTTCTGTATTCACAAAATACTCGACGGCACGATACAGGTAAAGTTGGCAACGGTCGAGGGTGCATCCGCGCAAGGCGCATTCTTCGGCATACAGTTCGTCTGCGCTCTTGCCTTTCAGGGATTCGATGGTGGTATAGCCCATCGCTATCAAGTCTTGTTCGGTCGTTTCGCCGACGTTGGGGATTTTTCGGAGTTCGCTCATATTGGTTGGAATTATCTGGAAGTGGAATAACGATAGATAAAGTGTTTGTATTATACTATTTTCCGATGCATCAGGCATACATCATTGAATATCAGCGGCTATTCATTTTAAAAGGTACAAGTCGTATTCTGACAATTGAACGAAGTCGAAAAGAAAGTGTAAGGTGTTTACATTCAATGGCTTTCGCTCATGGTCTTGTACCGCCTTTTTTCAGTCTTTTTGTGAAATATCCTCTGCCATGTACAAAACATTGATAGACAAAGGATTTCACCGTATATGTTACAGAACGCTTGATTACTTCCACAAAGATAATGTTTTTCTTGTAAATCTATGATTATTACTCAAATAAATTTGTTACTTTTGCTGTGAGTAAAAGTTTTCATCGCATTGAGTAAAATGTAATAGTATGTATAAACGAGCAGAATATCAGTTGATTACAGAACGCTTGAAAGAACCTCGCAGGTTCATTCAAGTCGTTATGGGTGCCCGCCAGATAGGGAAATCAACGGTGGTCAAACAAGTGCTGAAAGATTTGGATATGCCTTACCAGTTCTTTTCTGCCGACAATGTTCCGGCTACGAACAATGCATGGATTTCTGATTGTTGGGCGGCTGTGCGCAGCTTGAAGGAGAGCAAAGGCTGGGGAAGCGTTATTCTTGTAATTGATGAGATACAGAAGATTGCCAACTGGAGTGAGGTAGTGAAAAAGGAGTGGGACGATGATACGTTCCATGACCGCGATATTAAGGTATTGCTTTTGGGGAGCAGTCGCGTGTTATTGGAAAAAGGCTTGTCCGAATCCCTTGCCGGGCGATTCGAGGAAATACGCATGAGCCATTGGAGCTATCAGGAAATGAAAGAGTGCTTCGGCTTCTCGCTTGACCAATATATGTTTTACGGAGGCTATCCCGGTGCGGCAACCTTGATTGGTGATGAAGACCGCTTCAGCCAATACATTCAGTCGGCCATTATCGAAGCGACCATCAATAAGGACATTCTGATGGATACGCCCATAAGCAAACCAGCTTTGCTTCGGCAGACCTTTGAGCTGGGAGCAGCTTATTCGGGCGAATTGCTTTCATTGAACAAGATGTTAGGTTCGCTTCAAGATGCCGGAAATACAGTGACATTGGCTGGGTACATCAATCTGTTGGACGAGAGCGGCTTGCTTTGTGGACTCCAGAAGTTCAGCATAGATATGGCAAGGAGGCGTGCCAGCATTCCCAAGTTGCAAGTTTATAACAATGCGTTGAAGATGGTGTATAGCCCGTTGACCTTTGAACAGGCCATACTCAACCGCAAGGCATGGGGACGCATCTTTGAGTCTGGTATCGGTGCCTATCTGGTAAGTCAGGCCTTCGTGCATCGTTTTGAGGTATTTTATTGGCGTGAACGGGATGATGAAGTCGATTTTGTTTTGCGTAAGAAAGGTTCGGTGGTTGCCATCGAGGTGAAAAGCAATGCAGAGAAACGGACGGAAGGACTGGATAAGTTCCGTAAACTATTCAATCCGCAGGCGGCGTTTATTGTGGGTGATGGTGGTATCAGTGCGGAGGATTTCCTGTTGATGGATTTGAGGAGGTTGTTTTGAGAGGAGAGAATAGATTTAGGTAATATATAAGAAACTGTTTTGAATTGATTCAAGAATAATGTTATAAGCATCTTCAGATCTCAAATCAGTCGGTCAATTGG
>CALUZV010000016.1 GCA_944325345.1 uncultured Parabacteroides sp. | reverse complement strand
GTGCTGCCCCTCGACTTGCATGTGTTAAGCCTGTCGCTAGCGTTCATCCTGAGCCAGGATCAAACTCTTCGTTGTTATAAATTGTTTTTTAATCTCTTTAGCCCAAGATCCGTTTTTACTGCACCTTCGTCTCGACGGTCTCTTCCTCGTCTTGTACTACTGGTGTGATATATGTAATTCTCTCAAAGATCTCACTATCGTTTTTTTCGAAAACGTGGCGCAAAGATACGGAGTTTTTTGTTTATCCTCCAAATTTTCGCCAGAGTTTTTTTCTCTTCCTCTATTTTCAGATTTCGCTTAGACTCTCTAACCTCACCTATCGTCGATTCTTAGAATCCCCTCTTCAGCATCTTTAGCACCGCATCTCTCTCGATTGCGGGTGCAAAGGTAGAGAGTATTTTTATTCTGACAAAATATTTAGGGAAGAAATTTGCAAGGAAAATTATTTCATGCTCATTTCCAGCCCTGTTTTCAATCGCTCTAAAAAGCATGTTCATTCTTCAGGGGAGCAGAATACTATATATATCGGTTCGGAATACCCTTTTTCCCGTCTAAAGGCTTAGATTTTCCTATTCATTTTGCCACCCAAGCGGCATTTTAATTATATTTCCCTATTTATCAATAAAACAAGCATACTGGAATCTCACTCTTAATATTAAAAGTGAGAAATCAGTACGCTTGAAACCTACTTTTACGTATAAATATTGTTTCCAAGCACGCTGGTTTTTCACTTTTACACGTAAAAGTAAGTTTCAAGCACGCTTGGAAGCCACTTTTAAGTGTAAATATTACATTCAAGCGCGCTGGTTTTGCATTTTTACACGTAAAAGTACGTTTCAAGCGTGCTTGGAAACCACTTTTACGCGTAAATCTTGCTTTCAAGCGCGCTGGTTTTTCACTTTTATACGTAAAAGTACGATTCCAGCACGCTTGGAAACCACTTTTACGCGTAAATCTTGCTTTCAAGCACGCTGGTTTTGCACTTTTACACGTAAAAGTACGATTCCAGTGCGCTTGGATTCATATTTATTGAATGCCTCTTTCTCTCAAACGGACTTGCCAATTCCAAGCCGATTTTAACGTATCAGCCAAAGATTCCTCAGCCTTCCAGCCCAAAACCTTGTTTGCCTTTGCAGGATTAGCCCAAACCTTTTCGATATCCCCCTCACGGCGTCCAACTATTTTATAAGGCACCTTCACGCCTGTAGCCTTTTCGAAAGTATGCAACAACTCCAGCACAGACACACCTTGCCCTGTGCCTAAATTAAAAATCTCAACTTTCTCTTCAGATTTATTCTGCAACATGCGATCCATAGCAATCACATGAGCTTTGGCCAAATCTACAATATTAATATAATCGCGAATGCAAGAGCCATCAGGCGTATTATAGTCATCGCCAAAAACACTCAGTTCCTTCCGAATCCCCATTGCCGTCTGCGTCAAATAAGGAATCAAATTCTGAGGAACTCCATTCGGCAACTCACCAATCTCTGCAGTAGGATGCGCACCTATCGGATTAAAATAGCGTAAAATAATACTCTTAAATGGAGCACCCGCATGAATCGTATCCTGGATAATTTCTTCGTTAATCTGTTTCGTATTTCCATAAGGAGACAGAGCCGGCTTTATCGGAGCTTCTTCCGTAACTGGCAAATATTGAGCATCCGGCTGGCCATATACTGTACATGAAGAAGAGAACACGATACCCTTCATTCCGAACTCAGGCATCAACTCCAAGATATTAATTAATGTCGTAATATTATTCCGATAATATTTCAAAGGCATTTTCACAGACTCACCGACAGCTTTGCTCGCCGCAAACAAAATAACCCCTTGAATATCCGGATGTGCTTTCAACGCATTGCGAGTACCTTCCAGATCTTTCAAATCGAGTTGAATAAAGGCAGGACGTTTCCCCGTTATTCTTTCAATACCATCCAGAACCTCGATGTTTGAATTAGACAAATCATCGATAATAACCACCTCATATCCCGCATTCTGCAACTCGACAGTGGTATGAGAACCGATATATCCAGTTCCACCTGCTACTAAAATCTTTTCTTTCATGATATATAATAAGATTAAAAGCTGCGAGCTATGGGAACGAGCTTTTAGCCCCTATCCCATAACTCACAACTTATGATTTACAATTTTATGCACCAATTCCAGAGAATCCCATAAATGCCATAGCCAACAAACCGGCTGTTACCAAAGCGATCGGTGTTCCCTTCATCCCATTCGGAACATTCGTCATGGCAAGCTGTTCGCGAATACCTGCGAAAATCACCAATGCTAAAGCAAAACCCAATGCAGTTGAAATAGCATAAACGACAGATTCCAACAAATTATAATCTTTCTGGATTACCAAAATAGCCACACCTAACACACAGCAGTTCGTGGTAATCAAAGGCAAAAATACACCTAACGCCTGATACAAAGCCGGAGAAACCTTCTTCAAAATGATTTCAACCATCTGCACCAAAGCAGCGATAACCAAAATAAAACTGATGGTCTGCATAAAACCTAACCCAAAAGCATCCAAGACATACTTTTGAATCAAGAAAGTTACAATAGTTGACAATGCCAATACAAAGGTTACAGCCGCACCCATACCCATTGCCGTCTCGACTTTCTTAGAAACGCCCAGGAACGGACAAATTCCCAAGAATTGAGATAGTACGACATTATTGACAAAGACCGCCGTGATAAATATTAAAATGTATTCCATAACCTATTACTTCTTCATTTTATTTACAATAGCAATCAAATACCCCAGCGCAATGAAACCACCAGGAGCTAAAACAAATACCAATGAGCCATAACTGTCAGGCATCAATGTCAAGCCAAACAACTTTCCCGTGCCCAGCAATTCGCGAACAGCACCCAAGCAAGTCAAGCCCAAGGTAAATCCTAAACCTATCCCCAGACCATCAAAAGCAGAAGAGATAACGCTGTTCTTTGCAGCAAAAGCCTCGGCACGTCCAAGCACAATACAATTCACCACAATCAAGGGGATAAACAAACCCAAACTTGCATACAGAGCCGGGACGTAAGCCTCCATTGCCATCTGTACTACCGTTACGAAAGTAGCAATGACCACAATAAAACAAGGAATACGCACCATATCCGGAATCAGATTCTTCAACGCAGAAATGGCTGCATTGGAACAAATCAAGACAAACATAGTAGCCAATCCCATACTCATGCCATTCAAAGCTGAAGAAGTCGTACCCAATGTCGGACACATACCCAACAGCAACACGAAGGTCGGATTCTCTTTAATCAGTCCATTCAAAAAGACTTTTATCAAGTTATTATTCATGGTCGTTTCCTCCTTTCTCATTATTATTTGATGTCGCAGCACTTATCATATCGGCACTTTTATAGGCGCTGTAAGCCCGATTTATGGCATCCAAGAAAGCGCGGCTTGAAATCGTGGCAGCCGTGATTGCGTCCACATCGCCACCATCTTTTGTTACCTTCAAACCATCAGCAGTAAGTGTACGGCCAATAACCGACTGATTATTTTTATCGGTTCGGAACCATTCTTGCATTTTCGAACCCAAGCCCGGAGTCTCGGAATGCTGCTGAACGGAATAATTCAACAACTTACCTTCGACATCAAAGCCCACAACCACTTTTATTTCGCCGCTAAAGCCTTTCTGCGTACTACTTTCGACAGCAACACCAACCAATTCTCCGTCTTTTTTAGCCGGATAAATTTTCAACGAATCGCCATCGCTCGTTGCAGCCATATAAGCTTCTTCCGTCGGTTTGTTATCAAACTCAGGGACAACCTCCTTGACGGCAGCCTCCAAGCTCGCAGCCTTACTTGCAGCAATTGGTCCGGCGGTCAATTGATTTACACTTGCCAACACCGCACTAGCTACGATACAAATCACGGTCAAAGACAGAAGCATATTCGGTAATGTAGATTTCAACTTTTCCATCTTACTTCCCTCCAAAATGATTGGGTTTAACATAGGTATTAATCAACGGAGTCAATGCATTCATAATCAAAATGGCGAATGACATACCTTCCGGATAGGAGCCGAAGAGACGTATGATTGAAGTCAGCAAACCGATGCCCACTCCATAAATCAACATACCATTCTTCGTCATCGGAGAAGTAACATAGTCCGTTGCCATAAAGATTGCTCCTAACAACAAACCGCCTGACAGAATATGAATAAGCGGGCTTGCATACTGTGCAGGATTCACCAGATGCATAATTCCTGTAAATACAAATACCGTTACAATGACAGCAACCGGAATATGCCAAGTGATTATCTTCTTCCACAACATGAAGGCAAAGCCAAGCAACAAGGCTATCGCACTTACTTCACCCAAACTACCGCCTTTACACCCTAAAAACATATCAGTATAAGAGGGTAATTGAGTCAAAGCCCCTTCATTCATCAAAGAAAGCACCGTTGCTCCGGTCTCGGCATCCGTATAAGTCATCGGGAATGCGTTCAAGGCATCTACAAGCGGCCAGGTCGTCATCTGAGCCGGGAAGGATATCAATAAGAATACACGACCGACCAACGCCGGATTGAATATGTTATTACCCAAACCGCCAAATGACATCTTACCGATACCAATCGCCGCCAATGCACCAATCAAGATAATCCAGATTGGCAAGTTGGAGGGCAAATTGAAGGCCAGCAAGACACCCGTCAAAGCTGCAGAACCATCGCAAATGGTTGGTTCTTTCTTCATCAGGAACTTCTGGATCAGGTACTCGAACAATACGCACGCCACCACCGACGTTGCCGTTACAATCAAGGCTCCTAATCCAAAGAAGTAAAGAGATACCAAGAATGCCGGCACAAGGGCAATCAGTACCCCATACATATTTTTGCTAATGCTGTCGCCTCCGTGAATATGGGGCGACGGCGAGATATACAAACTATTTTCCATATACTATCTGTCTTTATTTCTTTCTCGCACGAATGATGCCCATCACCTTGGCCTTTCCCACTCGGATATTATCCAGCAACGGACGATATGCCGGGCAAGTATAGCTGCACGAACCACACTCGATACAATCTTGAATATTTTCTTTCTCCGCCATTTCCCAATTCTGATAAACCGTAGCCTTCATCAAGAAAGCCGGATTCAATCCCATCGGGCAGGCACTTACACACTTCGCACAACGAATGCAATCGTGCATCGGCTTGCGGACAGATTCTTCTTTCGTCATCAAAAGAATACCTGAACTTCCTTTGCACACCGGCACTTCTGCACTTATCAATGCTTTACCCATCATCGGACCGCCGCCGATAATTTTCCCGGTATTCTCCGGCATACCACCAGCAGCTTCTATCAAGACGCTGATAGGTGTACCCATACGAACCAAGAAATTGGAGGGTTCTTTCACCGCTTTGCCAGTTACCGTTACCACACGTTCGAACAACGGTTTGTTCTTCTGGACAGCTTCGTAAACGGCATATACTGTCCCGACATTCTGCACAATAGCTCCTGCGGAAATAGGTAATGCGCCACTTTTCACTTGCTTTCCGATAACGGCATCTATCAATTGCTTCTCGCCTCCTTGCGGGTATTTTACCTTGAGCGGCATAATCTCTACGCCGGGATATTGAGCCGCCAGTTTCTGCATGTGGGCAATAGCATCCGGTTTGTTATTCTCAATTCCAATCACGGCTCTATTGACACCAACAGCCTTCATCAGAATGGTAACGCCGACAAGTATCTGCTCACCCTTTGCCAGCATCAACGAATGGTCTGCCGTCAGATACGGTTCGCATTCCACGGCATTGACGATGACGATTTCCGCTTTGCTTCCTGGAGGCGGCATCAGCTTCACTTGTGTCGGGAAGGTGGCACCACCCATACCGACTACGCCAGCTGCAGCAATCTTGTCAATAATCTCTTTGGCCGAAAGGTTGCATTCCTTCACCAGCGTTTCCGAACGGTCAATGGTTTCTTCCCATTCATCGCCTTCGACATCGATGAACACAGCCGGACGCCGATAGCCGCTGGCGTCAATTGCATTGTCTATCTTGTTTACTTTTCCTGAAACAGACGAATGAATATTTGCCGATACAAATCCGCCCACCTTAGCAAGCAACGTACCCACCTTCACCATATCGCCTTTCTTCACTACAGCCTGCGCGGGAGCACCGATATGTTGGCTCAACGGAATGATTACTTGTTTGGGCGCAGCCAGTGCGGTTATCTTTTTGCCGGCAGACAATTTATTTTCGGGTGGATGAATACCCCCGATTCGAAATGTCCTCATATTTTAGCTTTTTAATTTATTCATTTGCTTTCTTGTTCTCAGGTTCTGCGGCCGGAGCTGCTTGGGTTGTGGCTTCCGGCTTCGGAGTTACCGCCGTCGCAGGTTTAGATGTTTCCGGAGCAACTGGAGTCGGTTTCGGAGCAGCGGCAGGTTTCGGAGCAGCAGGTGCTTCCTTTCTGGGAGGGAAGTTCAACTCATGGATTGCTCCCGTCGGGCAAACAGCTACGCACTTGCGGCACATCCGGCACTTGGTAAAGTCGATATACGCTACATTGTTCTCGACCGTGATAGCGCCGAACGGACATTCTTTCGCGCATTTGCCGCACCCGATACAAGCATTCGAGCAGGCCTTGCGAGCAACAGCCCCTTTGTCTTTGTTCACGCAACTAACGAAGATGCGGCGCGACTTCGGCCCTTTCTTCCGCAACTCGATGATGTTCTTCGGACAAGCCTTGACGCAAGCTCCGCATGAGGTACATCTGTCTTCATCGACCTCCGGCAGTCCGGTTTGCGGATTAATGTGGATAGCATCGAACGAGCAAGCCTTCACGCAATCGCCATAGCCCAAGCATCCGAAAGAGCAACCTGTCTCTCCGCCATACAAGGTCGAAGCAATGGCGCAACTCTTCGTCCCGTCATAGACATTCGTCCGTGGACGAGCCTGGCACGTCCCGTTACAACGGACTACCGCAATCTTCGGCTCTGCCGCTTCAGCTTCCATTCCCAGGATAGAGGCAACCTTCGCCATCACCGGCGCGCCTCCTACCGGGCACAACATCCCATCGAGCGAGGTCGCCTTGACACAGGCACTCGCAAAACCCGAACAACCGGGATAACCGCAACCTCCGCAGTTCGCCCCCGGCAGTACACTCTGCACTTGCGCAATGCGCGGGTCTTCTACTACCTCGAACTTCTTGGAAGTAACGTAGAGAAGCGCCGCGCCTGCAGCACCAATAATTCCTAATGTAATAATAGCAATTATAATCATGACTCTTTATCATTAAATTTTCGCCAACCTAAACACAAACCGTTTCTTCAGCCGCCCCCGCATCCTATACATTATATAATAATAGGGCACGAGCAGAAGCAAACCGGATAATCCCGTCGCAGTCTCGCTCCAGCGCAATTCCGTACCGGCTATCAAAGCTACAAGAATGATGAACAACGGAACGACAAATGCCAAGAGCACAGCCTGCATCCCCAAGGACGTCTGCCCCCACACCGTAACCTGCTCCCCGACTTCGTAAGCACCCGAGTGGTCTTCGACCTCGATGATTTTCTCTTTGCTCTCGGAGGCGTTGCACATAGCCTTCGCATGACAGGCCGCACAAGCCGATTGCTGGACAATCCGGACATAGACAATGCCCGATTCTACCCGCTCAACTACCCCGGCATGATGTATATTTCCGCTCATAATTTTGTAAACTCGACATAGCAAAATCGCGTCGCAAATGTACATATTATTTTCCAGCAAGCAAGAGATAATAGGGAAGATTTAAGCCGTCCTTCCCGTTTTTTTCTTTCCTCCAAATCTCCAGAAAAGTTCCCAGAGCCTGCGGCTCTAGCTACTCGTCGGAAAAAATGCCGCTAGAGCCGCAGGCTCTGGCTACTCGTCGGGAAAAAGGTTGCTAGAGCCGCAGGCTCTGGTTACTCGTCGGGAAAAAGGTCGCTAGAGCCGCAGGCTCTGGCTACTCGTCGGGCGAAAGGTCGCTAGAGCCGCAGGCTCTGACAACCTTTCGCCCGACAAGGAACCGCCTCCCGCCGCTCCATCCTCCCAGTCCGGCGCTGGGGAAAACTTACGAACCGAGATGGATGCTTTTCTCGGAAAAAGAATTTATCTTTGTCCCATAAACAAGCTATGAGATATTTAAATCCAAAAGCAGACTAGATTTCAAAAAAATTACAACTGAATAAAATATGAATAGAAAAGAATTTTTACAGACATCGGCCAGCCTTATTCCGATGTCAATATTGGGAGGTTCGGCGGCAAATGCGGCAAATGCAGCTTCAGCCCCGGCTACTATCCCTGCATCTTATCTCGAAAGCGAGGCGTATAAGAAGAATGCCGGGAAACTGAAATTCCGGGCCGACGGCAAGTTCAAGATTGTCCAATTCACCGACGTGCATTGGAAGCCGGGGAATCCGGCATCGGAGGCTGCCGCCGAACGAATGAATGAAGTGCTAGAGGCAGAAAAGCCGGACTTCGTGGTCTATACCGGCGACGTGGCTTTCGACAAGCCGGCGAAGACTTGCTACGAACGGGCCTTCGAGCCTGCCATCTCGCGCAACATCCCCTTTGCCTTCACGTTTGGCAACCATGATGACGAGCAAGACTTGAGCCGTAAGGAGATATTCGAACTTATCAAAGATATGCCCGGCAACCTGACCGGCACGGTAGAAGGTCTGAGCGGCGTCTCCAACTTCATCCTGCCTGTCCGGAGTAGCAACGGGCAAAAGGATGCCTTCCTGCTCTACCACTTCGATAGCCTCTCCTATTCTCCGATGGAAAAGACGGTCGATGGCTATGATTGGATGAAGGCAGACCAAATCGAATGGTATCGCCAATGCAGCGCGGAATTCAAGAAAAGGAACGGGGGCAACCCGCTGCCAGCCTTGGCGTTCTTCCATATTCCGCTCCCGGAATACAACCAAGCGGCGCGCGATGAAGATGCGCTCCTGATTGGCGTTCGCAAGGAAGAAGCCTGCGGACCGAAAATCAACTCCGGCTTATTTACGGCAATGCTCGAAGCTGGCGACGTGATGGGTATCTTTGCCGGACACGACCATGTCAATGATTATGTCGTTCCTTGGAAAGGTATCCTCTTGGGCTACGGAAGATATACCGGCGGGAAGACGGTCTATTGCGATGTTCCGTGGGGCAATGGTGCCCGCATCATCGAACTGACGGAAGGCGAACGGAGCATCGAATCTTGGGTTCGGACGAAAGGCGGACGCATCGATAATCGTTTCGTATTCCCGAAAGATTTCTCGAAGGAACCTTGGTAAATAAAAAAGACGCAGGAAAACATAGGTATCGTCCAACGAAACCTACGTTTTCTTGCGTCTTTCGCTTAGTTTTCCGCTCGGCTACTTGCCTATACATTCATAGACAAATCCCATCTCTTCCAATTCCTGTGCATCATAAATATTCCGCCCGTCCAATATCAGTGGGGCTTTCATTACCCGCAAGAGGACTTTCCAGCTGGGCAGACGGAACTGCTTCCACTCGGTTAATAGCAACAAAGCATCGGCATCGATAATGGCGTCGTACATGTCTTGGGCATACAAGACCTTGTCTCCTACCCTACGACGGCATTCTTCCATCGCCACGGGGTCATAGACCTTGACCGTTGCCCCGGCCTTCGTCAGCAAATCAATCATTACTAAGGAAGTGGCTTCGCGCATATCGTCGGTCTCCGGCTTGAAGGCCAAGCCCCAAAGAGCTATCGTTTTCCCAGACAAAGAAGGATAATGCTTCTGCAGTTTCTCGAATAAGACCGTCTTTTGATGCTCGTTCACCTCTTCGACGGCCTTCAAGACCCGCATCTCGTATCCGCTCTTTTCCGCCGTCTTTATCAGCGCCTTTACATCCTTGGGAAAGCAACTGCCTCCGTATCCGCAACCCGGATAGAGGAACTTGCTGCCGATGCGCGTATCTGAACCGATGCCTTTGCGAACCATGTTCACGTCCGCGCCGACCAATTCGCAGAGGTTTGCGATGTCGTTCATAAAGGATATGCGGGTGGCAAGCATCGAGTTTGCCGCATACTTAATCATCTCTGCCGAAGGGATATCGGTGAATATCACGCGGAAATTGTTCAGCAGGAAAGGACGATAGAGGCGCGTCATCAGTTCCTTTGCCCTGTCCGATTCCACGCCGACCACCACGCGGTCCGGACTCATAAAGTCCTTTATTGCTGCGCCTTCCTTCAGGAACTCCGGATTGGAAGCCACATCGAAGGGTATGTCCACCCCGCGCTTGTCCAGTTCCTCTTGGATAGCCGCCTTCACCTTTTTCGCCGTCCCAACCGGAACCGTTGATTTCGTAACCAGTACCAAGTACTTATTCATATTCTGGCCAACCGTCCGCGCGACCTCCAGCACATAGTGCAAGTCCGCGCTCCCATCTTCGTCCGGCGGCGTACCCACCGCACTGAAAACCACCTCGACATCATCCAGACACGAAGTCAAGTCCGTCGTAAAATGCAGCCGCCCTTCGCGTTGGTTACGGAGTACCATCTCATCCAGCCCCGGCTCATAAATCGGAACCTTCCCATCCTGTAAACTCCGAATCTTCTCTTCGTTCACATCCACGCACGTTACGTTTACACCCATTTCGGCAAAACACGTGCCCGACACCAGGCCGACGTAGCCGGTGCCAACGATTGCTATGTTCATATGTTATTGATAATTATTGTTTCAAATAACGGGATAAATGCCGAGGATTACGGCGGGTATCCCACACAAAGGCTATCTGGATACAGGTAGCCTGAACTGCATAATAAATCTTACAATGATTTTTGACCAAATAACGATAAGCGGTAGGCTTTCCTTCAACATATTCTATTGCTCCCATTTCTGGAAAAATAAGTAAATATTTCGTCGCCTCCCGCAGTTCTGATACTATAGCTAAAGCTTTGGTTCGTCCCGTTTCCGGCAAATAGAAATGATATATATCCTCCAAGCTTTTAATAGCTTGCGATGTCCAGTGGATTACCATGTCTGCATTTCCTTTTCCAATTGCTCATCAGTCATATATAAACCCTCGGCATCTTGCTTTGCCGCATTATCCATCAATTGACACAACAAATCCGCCGGCATTGCAGGCAATTGTTGTTCTTCTTCCTGATGAATCAAACAGCAAACTGCGGCAAGTCTGCGCAGAGATGCTTCGGTATTAAACTCATTCATAATCTGACGAAGGAGTTCCAATTTGTATGTATTCAGTTCTAATGTACTCATAACTCATAGATTTGAAGGCAAAGGTAAGGAAACTTTTCTGCAATCTCTATCTAAAGCCCATAAAACTTCCGATACCACTCCACCGTCTCCCTCGCCCCTTCGCGAATATCTTTCGACGGCTTATAGCCGAACTCTTTTTGCAACAGCGTCGTATCAGCATTCGTCTGATAGACATCGCCGGGCTGCATCGGCAGATATATCTTCTCTGCCTCCCGACCGCAGGCTTCTTCGATGGCTCGGATAAAGTCCATCAGGCGAACGGGGTGTGAGTTTCCGATGTTATATACTCGGTAGGGTGCGCTCGATGTTGCAGGATTCGGATGCTCGGCATTCCATGTCGCATCCGGCTCAGCTATCTTGTCGATTACACGAATCACACCTTCCACAATATCATCGATATACGTGAAGTCGCGCAGCATATCCCCGTTGTTAAAAACCTTGATAGGTTTGCCCCGAAGAATCGCGTCGGTGAACAAAAACGGGCTCATATCCGGTCTTCCCCACGGGCCGTAAACTGTGAAGAAGCGCAGACCTGTCGAGGGTATTCCGTACAAATGGCTGTATGCGTGCGCCATCAACTCATTCGATTTCTTCGATGCCGCATAGAGGCTCACCGGATGCGCAATGCTGCTCGATTCCGAAAACGGCACATCCGCATTCAGCCCATACACGCTGCTCGAACTCGCATACACCAGATGCTCAACACCATAGTGCCGACAACCCTCCAGCACATTTACAAAGCCATCGACATTCGACTCCACGTATGCATACGGATTTGTTATCGAATACCTTACCCCGGCCTGCGCAGCCAGATTGCACACCCGGTCGAACCGCTCATTGGCAAACAGCATCTTCATCGCCTGCTTATCCTCCAAATTCATCCGGATAAACCGATAATTCGGAAACCGCTTGCTCTGTACCAGCCGATACCAATCCACCTGTTCCCTATCGATACCCGCCTCTTGCAAACGACTAAATTTCAGATTCACATCATAATAATCATTCAGATTATCCAAGCCCACGACTTCATCCCCGCGCTCCAAGAGACGGAGGGCGACGAAGGAGGCGATAAAACCGGCGGAGCCGGTGAGGAGGAGTTTCATATTATTGCTTTTTATTGTAATAAACCTTTTCTCAACTTACTCCCATAAACCCACTTGATAATAAACGCTGGCATCAAACGAAAAACTAACCGGGATATAGGATAGATGTATTTCCAAGTAAATAAACCTTGCAATGAATAAATTCCACACATATAGATTCGGAATTCATTCCAGATATTCTTCTTTGATTTTCTGCGAGAAAATACAGAATCATCTCTCCGAAAATAAATAGTTATATCCGGAATATTGGCAATCTTATACCCTTTAGCTATCAATTCAAACCATAATGCCACATCCTGACAAGTTCGATATTTCTCATTGTAACGAATGCCAGAGTCAAAAACTCGACGACGAATCATCACAGTAGGATGAGCCAACGGAGAAGCTTTCAATATATAGTTCCTACTCTCTTCAGGAGTCTGTGGATAATGCCGAATATTTAAACAATCATTTGCTTCATTAAACTCTTGCAAAGCTCCGCCCACCACATCTACTTCAGGATGTTTTTCAAGATAGGCTACTTGCTTTTCAAAACGTAATGGATCTGAAATATCATCACTATCCATTCTTGCAACATATTCAGAGTGAACATACTCAATACCTTTATTCAAAGATTTAGTAAGACCCATATTAACATTGTTGGATAGTATTACAAAAATACTACTACCCAAACACATCTTCCATTTTTCAATAACTGCAGATAAATCATTTCCCAATGGACCATCCTCTATTAATATAATCTCATCAGGCTTACGCGTTTGTTCATCCCATACGCTTTTTAATGCCCTGTTTAAATACATTGGATTCTCCGACTTGTAAACGGAGATCAATACAGAAATAGTCATTGTTAATCTCTCAAATCAATATTATATAGGGTACGTTTACCCAAACATATATTATTTATATTAGTATAAAGTAAAATATTTGCCTAACTCATAATCAAAGGAATCCGGATAGTATTGAACATAACCACTCCATGGGTAAAAAGTAATTTCACCGAACAAGATTTGACCTTGAATATTGTACATATCTACACGAGCAAATGGAAAATCCTCCGATAGCCTTTCTGCAACATCTATCATCTCTCTAATATTACCTGGCAAATCAGGAGCTTTCTTAAATGTAGGATGATCGCTTTTAACATTTTCTAAAAAACACAAGTTTTCATTCCAAAAGCCACGACAGTGATTAGAATATCTATTTTTATCAACCCATAGGAAACGAAACTTTCCATTATAACACAGAAATTTATAATCATCAATAGAATCATCGGCATTCTCCGGACTCTCCAAATACTTCTCTATAATCACTTTCGATTGCTTAGCTCCTACATAAGCCCATTCTCTCGAAACAGAATAATATTTTTTATTTCGCCAAGAATTTATCTTTTGAATAGTAGATGCAATATCTAAGGTAAACTTATTTCTACAAATCAACACATTATCACCATTTCCTCCGTCTGTAGTTTTAATAACAAACTGATTAGGCAACGAGTCAAAGTCTATATCATCAGCTCGATCACAAACCTGATAAAGGGTATTTAAATATTTAGTTGTACCTAACTTTTCTTCCACATACTTTCTTACTTTATATTTATCTACACAATTCAACATTTTGGGATTTCGATAAAACGCTTTATAACATTGTATTTTCTCAGTAAAGCGTTTTGCCTGTTTCATATTCGGCCATCGATGTAAAATCAAATAATATTGCAATGAGAGCATAACCCTATCAGGAATCCACGAAAATAATCGTAACAATCGATGCCGAAAGGATTGATTTTTAATCAACTTTTTTATATTCATATTCACAATCAAGCTGTAATTTACCATTTAATCCATCTCTCAATCCTTTCACTATATTCTTTAGATATGACCACCTTTGACTTGGAACAATGGAATAATAAATTATTTTAAAAAATAATTTTCGCTTATTCATTTTTTTCCAATACTTAGGTACATACGGTAAACGTGATAACCATAATAAATTTCTTATCTGATAATATATTCTAAATGGAGAAGATATATTTACATTAAATAAATTTAATATCTTCACTGATCTTCCCAATTCATGTTGTACCGTAATATGAGGAAGAAGAAAAATATATTTCTGATAAAAGTATCTCGCTCGCCAGCACCAATCTTGTTCAACAAAATCAATAAATAAATCTTCACGCATTAAACCCACTTCTTTAAAATTTGAAACGGGAACTAATGAGCAAGAAGAGATAATGCTATGCATAGTATAATAAAAAGTATCATCTTCTTCATTTTTACTTATGACATTTGCTTTATATAAATATGGCATAGCATTTTTTCTATTTATAGGCAGTGGACCCACAGCAGCAACACTATACTTCAAGGAAAGTTTATTATAAGCTTCAAGCAAAGAAGATATTAAATCAAAAGAAATCACACTATCCTGATCGCTAAATATAACAAAATCGTAATCATGTTTAATAAAATAGTCAATTCCGATATTCTGTGCTGCAGCAATTCCGATATTCTTACCTAATGATATATACTCTATATTTTGGAACTCTCTCAACTCCTCCGAATGATCCAAGAAAGAATTATCTATAATACAAGTCTTATCTACTTGAATCGTTAAAGCTTTAAGAGCATTTTTCGTTATAGTGAAGTCAGGATTATATAAAACAACTATTGCACCAATCATAACCCTTTATATTTAAACAAACCATACCAAATTCCCTTCCACATATTGCATTCTATCTGTTGCCAATTTTTTATACAGAAAGGGAAATAAATAATTCGCAAAATAAATTTAATACCTGTATTTACTTTCCACCGAAAAGGAACATATTTCTTACGCAACAGCCATAAATAATTTCTATATTGATAAAAATATCTAAATGGTGATGATATAATCACCAATTGTCCAAATATCTTAAACTCTTTTTGCCCAACAAAGTGCCGTAATTTTACACTCGGAGTAATACCCGAAACAAGCCCCATTCTATTAGCTCGCCAACACCACTCAAAATCTACATAGTCTATAAATAATCTCTCTCGTAAACAACCTACATTCAAAATTTTAGTTATACTAACACAACTTCCCGAACTGATTATGACTTGACGCGGGATAAATTCAGCAAACAGTACCCTATCCTTATGTATAACAGACTTATATTCTGCTCCAGTCCTTCCATTAAATACAGTAGGACCTAACAAAAACAGATTTCCAATACAAGCCTCCACATGTTCATATTGCGCTACAATATCACTAATGTAATTCAACTCTATTACACTATCTTGATCAAAAAATACAATATGCGAACAGCACTTCTCTATAGCTTTCTGAATTCCAATATTCTGAGCTGCGGCTATTCCTCGATTCCTTTTCAACGGGATATAATAAACATTTCCACCAGAAATACTCAATACTCTCTCCGGCGTGTTATCAATCAGAATTAAGCAAATATCCGATTTTCCAAATAAACTGTTGTAATTCGCTTTTTTTGAATAATATAGAACAACAATCACAGCAACCATTTCCTATACATAATTTCTATTGCATAAATCAAACATTTACGAATCTTCTCTTTGCAGGAATTTAACATATTAATTATAATCAAAATCTTATTGATTTCACTACCTATGAATTACCTAATAAAATCCAATACTCATTAGATGCTATAATAAGTTTTTCATGCAAAAGAACTTATTCTATATATTTTCTAATCGATATTCACGTATCCTAAAATTCAGCATCTTAAAATTCTCACTTCCAATATAATCGTAGGGAACACAACCCGATATTCCAGTATAGATACAACGCCCACTATATATTATCATAAGGAATAGCAGAGAATACACTCTTATCTTCTTATACTCCTGTTTTAGATAAAGGGGAAAAGCCATTATAGAAGAAAAAGTAAAATAATATGCAATTCTATTTATATTCAAATTTCCAGATGAAAACAACAACAAAGAGACACCAATAAATAATGAATTTGCCAATAATGGATACTTTTTTCTTAAAACTATCATCAAATAGCTATAAAACAATATTTGAAATAAAAAAGCTAATCCAGAATTAAAACTCCCAGATAATAGTTGTCGGTCATTCTGTGAGTAATCAGAATATATTCCAACTAGAGAAAATAAAGAACTTCTAAATTGATGCCAAAAATTAAGCCTAAACCCTATATACAACAATAATATTACACACAAATACAGTTTAATATACGGCTTTTTATTAAGAAAAAAATAAGAAATTGCCACCAGCAAAATCGAATAATGAACACAAAAAGCAAGCAATATAACGCCTAAATATTTTCTCCAATTTTGCTGCTTTATATATTTATATGAAAACACAAACAAAGTAACTGCAAGAACTTGTCTAATTTGATCAAATGACATAAACAAATAAGACATAGTTATTATAAGAAAAAACCCCTCGAAAACTCCATTTATATCACGCAATAATTTATACCAAATCAATATAGTCAAGATGGAATAAACAGCAAATACATATACAAAATGATATTGAAAATCGCCAAAGATAACACATAATAATTCAAAGAAAGGCTCAAGGCCAAAAAATGAAGATACATAAAATAAAGATCTTATATCTGCATCCTTTAGTAGAAAAATTGAGTAGTCTATCAAATAACAATAATTATCATAATCATTTCCAATATCAAAACGACATACAGATAAAAAAAGAAGTACAAATATCCCTATTCTTTCAACAAAAGGATATCGTTTCCCTATATATAACAGCATTAATATTACGAAGAAAACTATTGAATAGAACAACATATCAATTCGTTATTTTACAGGGAAGAAAGTATCCAACAAACGATTAATCATTCTCAATCCAAAAGACCTCATACGTCGATACTTTTTTCTTTTATTATGCGAAATTCTACATATACAATCAGTATTATGAGTCGTTATACCCTTCTGAAAAAATGCAACAGGAGTAAATTTATATAACCATAATACATAACATAAACTTAATTGGTCACGTTTAGAATATCTTATATAAAGATCCCACCATTTTTCTGATATTTGCTTTATGCAAACTTCATTATGCTTTCGGAATATAAGATTATTTTCATATAAACCATTATGATATGGATAGTTTTGTGAATGTAGAAAATCTATTTGCCGTTTAATTGAAAAATAGGTATCCCGACCATCTTTTATACACTGAATAGCATCTCTATAGATACAATCGTATTTGGGATGAAATACAGATGCCATCAACACATTATCTTCAATAAACAACCTCATTTTTTTCTCTAGACCATTCGTCAAAATACATAAATTAGCATCAATCCACAGACTATAATCATATTCAGGTAATGCAATATGTGGATTTAACTTCACAAAACGTGAGAGACGATTTTTATCCTTACATTGGAATGGAATCGGACGAATTTCCCAAACTCCTATTTTCTGTTCATGAAAATCATTTGAAAAACAAATATAATCAAAACCGTCAAACATACATTTAGGCTGCAACAAAGCATCATATTCTCCTGTTACGCAGGTGTATATCACATTCTTATTCATTTTATATACCTCTTTCTATTTATTTAAAAGAAAATCTAACTATTGCATATTTTTTCTATATACTAAATTCTTCCTTAACAATTCTACTCTTAAAGACAACAACCACTAAATTATTTAGTTATTTATTTTAACTATTTTCAGAGCAAAAAGAGATACTCCAACAAATATCATATATATTAAAGTTTTCACTACTAAAGAAATCACAACATTTGACGATTGAATATCACAAATCAAGAACTGAGATATTACTACAACAGTTAATACAGGTAAATAACCAAGCAATTGTTCTTTAATTGTATATCCTATTTGTCTACCTGACAAGTAAGCAAAATAAAAGAATCTTACTATTGAACACAGTAAATATCCTAATACAATCCATTCATATCCATAAGAAACAGTAAACAAAAGCAACAGAACCCCAAGAATAAATATATAGAATTCTGATTTCAAAATAGAAAAAGTAACCCCCAAACTTTTCAACACATTGCGATTCAAATTACTCGCACTTATACATAAACCAACAAGCAATAACATTTTCAATGTCCACTTCACCTCTATCCACTTTTCTCCCAACAAAATTAAAATTAATTCTTCGCTAACACTATAAGTTAAGCCAAAAGCTAAAATAATTGCTATTCCCATCTTTAAATTAACGCTTTTCACTCTATCACAAAATTGATTGTGATTCTTCTCTTGAGACAATATAGGGAAAAAGGTCGTATCAATCATATTAAAGAAGAATCCTATCAATACTTTTGTTAATTTATCTGCTTGTGTATAATACCCGGCTTGAGTTATAGACGAATATTTTGCAACTATATTACTATAAATATTTTCCTGAAATGTTTTCAAAGATGTTGCCAATGTTGTATTTATACCAAAAGAAAACTGTTCTTTAAAAGAGGAAACTGAAAATCCCCACTTAATCCTATAATAAGAATATTTATAAATTAAGACAGAAGATATTACCGCAGTGACAATATATTGCCATATCAAACTATATACGCCATATCCACAATATGCCAAAATAATAGCAACACTCAATCCCACAACTCCACTTAACAAATTTATCATAGATAGCAGTTTAAATCGAAGTTGCTTTATTAAAATCGTTCTCGGAGCTATAACAAATGCATGAATTAATATTACTATCGAATATAAACGTATAAGATCTGTTAATATCAATCTATCATAAAACTTAGCAATCCAAGATGCCATCATAAAGTAAATCAGATACAATAGCACAGAAACACCAAGATTATAAAAAGTTAGTGTAGAATAATCTATATCCTTAACATTTTGTTTTTTTACTAAAGCTCCACTCAATCCTGCATCAATTACAACCTCTGCTAAAGATATAAATATGCTTATAATACCAATTAAACCATAGTCATCTGGAGTTAGCATACGAGCTAAAACCATGATTGCTATAAAGGATAGACCATATTTAGTTATACTAGCGAATGAATTCCAAAATAAACCTTTTTGTATAAGATTTAATTTCATATCAAGCTCAATTATCACTAAAACATAAATATTTCTTCTTGATAAATTTATTTTCATCTAAGGATTTCAATACTTTCTCTTTTTCCTTCATAGATAATCCTTTCGTATTTAAATTATAATCCAGATTTCTTTCTATATAATCTTCAATTTTTCCGATTAAACGAGCTGGATTTCCTCCAACAACCACCCCTGCAGGTACTGAATTACAAACAACACTTCCTGCTGCAACTAAAACATTATTACTAATATTCACACCTGGCATAATAAGAGAATTTGTTCCAATATAGACATAATTTCCTATCGAGACTTTCCCAAAACAATCAAAATTCGGATATCTATTTCTAACAGCAGCGCCACCACCATGTGTAAAAATTTTAACTCCAGACGTTATTTGACAGTGTGATCCAATTGTAATAAGATAAGGTTCTGAACTCCAAAATTTGGAAGCAACTAAATTATCTTTACCCATGTTCACACCAACTCGCTTTGCCTGTTTCTCTAAAGAATAAAATGAATTTACTAATGAAAGTATCTTGCTTTTAAACGACATTTATTTTATATATTACAAATAAAACATTGGATTATATATATAGAATTAACTTCTCTAAATCAGCTTTTTCCTAATATAAAATTTCTCATATCCTCAATCGATTTTTCCAACTCTTCTGGCTTATAAGTATCATTATTCTTATTTTCAGGATGATGTATCATGTGTCTCAATTTTTCAGACAAACACTTCTTTACAGCTGGCATAACTGTTCCATCTTTTTTCTGCTGAATATAATCTTCCGTTTCTCTTTGATATAACTTATAATCATTTAACCATCCTTCAGCCTCAATATATCCGTACAACGCATTATGATAATCTGTAGAAGCAAGCCCAAAAGCTTGATAATTAACTTCAGCACCGAAAACATAATTCAATGCAGCTGGTGTTTGTATGCTACTATATCCAATTTTTCCATTATTATCACATTTTAAGACAATAACCTTAGCCTTATCATCTTTCAGTGCTTCACTAATTACACCTTGTGAATGCGTAGCAACGATTAATTGTGCATTTTGCTTTCCCGCTTTCGTAAATATATCTTTATAATAAGAGAGTATTTTTTCTTGCCATAATGGATGCATACTAATTTCCGGTTCATCAATAAATATGATACTCCCGTTTAGTTTCCCAACATTTTGTAATAAATAGGTTCCTCTAAATACAATTTGACTTTCACCTGTACTTAAATCATCTAATCTTATTTTCTTATCGTGCTTTTTAAAGAAGATTTCATGTACTCCATTAATAGTATCTACTCCATCAAATGTTAATACATTATTAAAGAACTTATTAAAAGCAGAAGAAAAACGATAGAACTTTGAATTAGGTGCAAAGTCAGGATAATTAATACCCGTATCTATATTCTGTTTTACAAATTCATTATTATCTTGAGTTCTAACATCTATAAGTAGCTGTTTCAATCGATTTGCTTTAGTCTCACCTATTTCTTTATAAATATCATCATCTACAGTTAGTCCAGATATAGAAGAAATCGATTGAGTTTCATAATCTGCACGTGCCTTTGTATAAGCACATCCATAATGCCGAGGATCTTCCTCATTAGTCTCAATATTATTAGGATAATTGTGTCTATCTGAACGAATATTTGTATTTACTTCTGTTTGACAATTTTTTATTTTAAAAAAATTGTCATTAGATCCTTCTATTGGATATGCCCTGTAAATTTCCCCATTATCCAACTGATATTCCACATATTCAAATGGAGTTATCGGTCCTTGATTTAGAAAACCATAAAGAGTTTCTAGAATAGTTGTTTTACCTGTACCATTTTCTCCTGCAATAACAATTGTATCACAAGGAGTATCATCTATAAGGAAATTCAGTAGCAAATCTCCCAAAATAGGATGATTGTTCCATTTTATTTCTCTTAGTTTCATAATCATCTATTAAAGATACAACAATATTAATTTTTCTATTAGTAGTCTGCACTCAGAGTTCCTCTACAAAACGGTTATCGTCCATTTCCCAGCAAATTCTGGTGCCCAATGATTAGCAATTTCATACTCCTTCATTACTTCTTCCAACGCCGCCTTCTCAATCCCCCTCTTCACCACATCCAAGGTTTCTTCCTGCACGCCTTTCTCCTTCAGCTTCTGCCAAACCTCTTCCATCGAATCTTTATTATCTTCCATACGCATCTGATTTTTCTAACCTCCTTGTATAGTACTATCCAAGCATCATGTATAGTGTTATACAAGCACCTTGTATAGAGCTATGCAAGCATCGTGTATAGTACTATACAAGGGCCATGTATAACACTGTGTCAAGAATTTTCTCACTGAACTTCCGGACCATCTTCATCTCCGCCACCACCAACAGGTTCATCGGGTTGGGTAACTTCTCCGATATAAATGGTTTGCTCCATTACACGGGGCGTTTTTAACATTTGGGAACCGGCATATTGAGTTGTCAGACGCAAGGTATAAACACCGTCCGCCACGTCTGCCGGAATAAAGAATACTAATTTTGAGGGCTGGTTTACGCCGATTAAGCCACCGTTTATCTGGGTTTCCGTACCGTCCTCGTCCACCAGAACGATGCCGACAGAGGGGTCTTCGCCCGCGATTTTGATGTTTTTGCCGTACAAGGTGAAGTTACTGCCTGCTGTTGCCATAAATTCTTCACGGTTTGTAGCTGCATCCAGACTGCTGGAAATCATTACAGAATCCACTTTTTTACCCCTTACGTTAATCAACGCCTTTGAAATCGCCTCACGTATTTCTTTTCCTTGCTGGAAGTTCACGTAAATCTTGTTATAGTTCGGATCCCACGCCGAGCCATGGACAAGTCCCTTGCATCCGGGGGATGCCACCACCAATCCGTTGTTCACACTCATACCTGCCATAATCAGGTTTATCATGACACGGTTTTGCAGGTCTTGGACAAGACGCAAGGTTTCGATTTCCAAGCCGGGATTTAACTTGTGCATTTCTTGAACAATGCGTTCCTTGTCTGCCGAACCGGTACTTACTACAACAAAAATCTTGTCGTTTGGATTGTCTTTTGTGACTGTGTTGTCAGCAATTTCTACATTAATCTGATATTTAATCTCATTTGCCATAATTGTGTGTTTTTTAGGTTATTATTCAGTTTATTAAATCTCAAGTTTTCAACGCACAAAGCAGAAAGGTATTCATAACGACAACCTTCTACCAAGCTTATTATATAATTATAATCAAAGACTTATTATATGCAACAACGACGAAATAAACTAAGTCTTTTTACAGGCAAATTAAAGGTACATAAGCTCTTATCTCATCCTACCTATCTTTATACATCCCCTCATAATACCTCTGATACTCCCCGCTCGTCACATTCTCCAGCCAAGCCTCATTCTCCAGATACCATTTCACCGTCTTTTCAATGCCTTCCTCAAATTGCAGGCTCGGTTCCCAGCCCAGCTCGCGTTTCAGCTTCGTGGAGTCGATGGCGTAGCGGAGGTCATGGCCTTGGCGGTCTGTCACGTAGGTGATTAAATCCAGGGAGTAGCCTTCGGGATGGCCGAGCAGGCGGTCCACGGTCTTGATGATGACTTTTATCAGGTCGATGTTTTTCCATTCGTTGAAGCCGCCGATGTTGTATGTGTCGGCCACTTTGCCTTTATGGAAAATCAGGTCGATGGCGCGGGCGTGGTCTTCCACATAGAGCCAGTCGCGCACGTTCTCGCCTTTGCCATAGACCGGAAGGGGCTTGCGGTGGCGGATGTTGTTGATGAACAGCGGTATCAGTTTTTCGGGGAACTGGTAGGGGCCGTAGTTGTTCGAGCAGTTCGTCACGATGGTCGGCATTCCGTACGTGTCGTGGAAGGCGCGGACGAAGTGGTCGCTGCTGGCTTTACTTGCGGAATACGGGCTGTGTGGGTCGTATTTTGTTTGTTCCGTGAACAGCGTGCCGTCAAATTGCAATGCGCCATAAACCTCGTCCGTTGAGATATGGTAAAAGCGTTTGCCCTCGTAACCTTCCGGGAGGTTTTCCCAGTAGGTTTTAGCGGCTTGCAGGAGGCTCAGCGTACCCAGCACGTTCGTTCGGGCAAACGTGAACGGGTCTTTGATGGAGCGGTCCACATGGCTTTCGGCGGCAAGGTGGATGATGCCATTCACGGCGTACTGCGCCATCAGTTCACGCATCTTGTCGAAGTCGCAGATATCCGCCTTGACAAAGGTATAATTCGGCTTGTCTTCTATGTCCTTCAGATTCGCCAGGTTTCCGGCATACGTCAGTTTATCCACATTAATTATATGGTATTCCGGATATTTGTTCACGAACAGGCGCACCACGTGGCTTCCGATGAAACCGGCACCGCCGGTAATGATTATATTCATTCTTTCGTTGCTTTTAAAGTGTCAAAAAATTGGTAAACTCTATCTTCAAACTTCATTCTATCTATACAATCCTTCAGGCTGTCCTTCCAATATGGGATCGTCAGAGCGAAAGTCTTCTTCACCTTCGTCTTATCCAACACCGAATAATGCGGACGTTTTACCTTGCTCGGAAACTCGTCGCTATGACATGGACGGATATCGCATTCATTTCCACTCAACGCCGCGATTTCCTTGGCAAAGTCAAACCACGAACAGACTCCTTCATTGCTATAATGGTAAATCCCTTCGTTCCCTTTGTATTGTTCAAGTTCGATGATTTCACAAATGGCTTCTGCCAAATCGTAGGCATACGTCGGTGTTCCCACCTGGTCGAACACCACGTTCAGCTCGTTCTTCTCCTTGGTCAATCGGCGCATCGTCTTCACGAAGTTATTGCCATATTCCGAATAGAGCCATGCCGTGCGAAATATCAGGTATGGGCAACCAACTCGTTGGATGGCCTCCTCGCCTTCCAACTTCGTCTTCCCGTAAACGCCCTGCGGACTGACGGGCATATCTTCCCGGCATGGAATACATCCGTTACCGGGAAATACATAATCCGTCGAGACGTGAATTAGCGTTGCACCGTTTTCCCGACAGGAAACCGCTAGGTTCTCCACCGCATCCCGATTGATTCTCCGGGCTGTCGCTTCGTCGTCCTCCGCCTTGTCCACGTTCGTGTAGGCGGCGCAGTTCACGACGATATCGACCTTGTTGTCTTTCATCATTTTCCGGACAGCATCCAGATTGGTAATGTCCAACTCCTCCACGTCTGCGAAGATATAATGGTTGTTGCTATCACGGGACACAAGCCGCATCTCCCGGCCCAATTGCCCGTTCGCCCCTGTTACTAATACATTCATGTTCTTATTTTTTGAAGTTAAAGAAGTTATAAGAGTTAGCAGCCGCACTGCGGCTTAGAAGTTAAAGCCAATAGTTTTAGTTATGACATTCGGCTTAACTCCTTAGCAAAGCGATAACTTCTTTAACTCCTTTAACTTCTTCTTTATTAATAATCGAACACCAGTTCCAAGTCCTTCAGTCCCGGATGGTGCCTGTCCTTTTCACTCAAGATTACTTTGTCCGACGGTATGCGCCAGTCAATGCCCAAATCCGGGTCGTTCCAGGCGATTGCCCCTTCCGATGCCGGTGCATAAAAATTGTCGCACTTATATTGGAAGACGACCTCATCCGTCAGGACGGCAAAACCATGCGCAAAGCCTCTCGGCACGAAGAACTGCCGATGGTTCTCGCCCGTCAGTTCCACCGCCACGTGTTGCCCGAAGGTCGGCGAGCCCCGGCGGATATCCACCGCCACGTCCAGCACCGCGCCCTTCACCACGCGCACCAGTTTGCTCTGCGCGTAGGGCGGCTTCTGGAAATGCAGTCCGCGCAGCACGCCGTAGCTCGACTTGCTCTCGTTGTCCTGCACGAAGACCGTCCGACAAACCTTCTCCTCAAATTCCCGTTGCGAGAACGACTCGAAGAAATAGCCCCTCGCATCCTCAAACAGTCGCGGCTCGATAATCACCACGCCGGGTATCGTTGTTTCTATTACGTTCATGCTCACTTCTTTTTAAGTTCGTCTATCACCTGGAGCAGGTATTGCCCGTACTGGTTCTTCAGCATCGGCTGCGCCAGCTCGCGCATCTTGTCCGCCGTAATCCAGCCCTGACGGTAAGCAATGCCCTCCAGGCAGGCAATCTTCAGTCCCTGACGCTTTTCGATGACCTCGATAAAGGTCGATGCCTCGCTCAGCGAATCGTGCGTCCCCGTATCCAGCCACGCAAAACCGCGACCCAAGGTCTGCACCTTCAGCTCGCCCGCTTGCAGGAACTCCTGGTTCACCGTCGTGATTTCCAGCTCGCCGCGTGCCGACGGCTTGATGTGCTTCGCTATCTCCAGCACCTTGTTCGGGTAGAAATAAAGGCCCACCACCGCATAGTTCGACTTCGGATGTGCCGGCTTCTCCTCTATCGAGAGGCAGTTCCCCGCCGCGTCGAACTCCGCCACGCCGTAGCGTTCCGGGTCGTTCACCCAATAGCCGAACACCGTCGCCTTCTTCTCTTCCTCCGCCATCCGGACAGCCTCTTTCAACATACCCGTGAAACCGGCACCGTGGAAGATATTGTCGCCCAGCACCAGACACACCGAATCATCCCCAACGAACTCCTCGCCGATGATGAACGCCTGCGCCAGTCCATCCGGCGAGGGCTGCTCCGCATATTCGAAGCGCACGCCGAAGTCCGAGCCGTCACCCAAGAGGCGGCGGAAACCGGGTAAATCATAAGGGGTTGATATTATTAATATATCCCGAATTCCTGCCAACATTAATGTTGATATTGGATAATAAATCATTGGTTTATCAAAAACTGGGAGCATTTGTTTACTCACGCCTTTTGTTATGGGATACAGACGAGTACCTGAACCTCCAGCCAGTATTATACCTTTCATTTTTATATATTATTTATCAAAGACTCTATTATTCGCATACCGTAAGACTTTGAACAACGGCACGCGGTTTCTTCAACAGCCTACTGCTTGATGAATATTGCGTTACGATTTTCAATTCGTATTCCCCGTCTGCCATTCCTTCCGGAATAATGAAGATGAGTTTCTTAGGGCTGTTTTGAACTATTAAATCTGCTTCAATTTTCGTTACCACATTTTCCGAATTTGTCAGCGTGATGCCAACCGAGAGGGCGTTACCTACTACCTTGATATTCTTGCCATACAATGTGAATGCACGACCTGCCTTTACACGGTATCCCACTCCAAGGGCAGATTCGGCACCAGTTACCGACATTGCGCTCGTGCTTTCCCCCACAATGTTGATAGTTGTGTTATTCAGTGCTTCACGCAACTCTTTCGTGAGTCTAAGCCTAATTTGCAAAGAATTTACACCCGGATGCCAGGCTTTATCATAAGTTACTCCCTTACAAACCAATTCGAGAATGAATAAACCCGTGTTCAAACGGTATCCCGAAAGAATCAGTTTGACAATAGCCCGGTTACACAAAGCCAGAACCATCCGGACGATTTCTTGTTCCAGGCCGGAATTGATTTCCTTTATTTCATCCACTAAGCGATCCAAATCCGCTGTTCCTTGTGATTGAACAACAAATATTTTATCATCCAAATCATTAACCGTCACTGTGTTGTCTTGCAACTTCACATCAATCTGATATTGGGGATTAGCAGCCATTTCTATTAGTATTTAATTGAATAGGAGGAAGATGTATCATAATAGATATTTCGGACGCTGACGACGCTGATTCACGCAGATTATTTAATTATAAATCAACAAAAAAAATCTGCGTCCATCTGCGTAATCTGCGTCTTTCTGCGTCCCATTACCTATTTTGATACACCCTCACTACATTTCCCTATTACATGAGGCAAGGATGCCTCACCTCCTATGATTGGAATACATCTTCATATTGTTTTATTACCTTCCGATGCCAAACGTTATATCTCCTTTGGTTTAACTTGGGAACAGTTAATGTCATTCTATCGCTTATTGTCTTATCCTCCAATGCAAAATAGGATATACTTGCCATCAAGACCGGAAAAGGATAGTCATCGAAAAAGAAGGGGGTCAGTTCGACCTCTTCGCATTGCTGGCACAACTGATATGCCGAGTTCTCAAAGGCTACCCAATAGGTTCCCGTTCCATACAGATACATCGCATCAGTATTCCCTACTTCTTTCTTCAGGATGTTTTTTATCTCTTTCTGAAGAAGTGATTGAAGGCTAAGGCCGGAGGGTTCTGTTTGGATGATATTAGTGTGCTGCATTTTCTTTCTTCCTAATAAAATAATTGATTCCCAATTGCATTGCCGTCCACAGCACCACATCCAATATCAGGATTCCCGTGAAATCCATCCGGCTGGCTAACAGCCAATTCAGGCCAATGAAGAAGAGGGAGACGCAGAGGATGGTTACCATTACCATGCGGACGCGCATTCCGGTTCTTAAGAGCTTGTGGTGGAAATGGTTCTTGTCCGGCAAGAAGGGATTCTTTTTATTACGGAGGCGATGCAGGACGACGCGGACGACGTCGAACATCGGAACGATCAGGGTTGAGAAAGCGACTACCATCTGCGGGTTCCGGAGGTCGGTGTCCGCCGGGTCTTTGATGCTCAGATGGATAGCCAACATACTGAGGATGTAGCCCAAGGTCAAACTGCCCGCATCACCCATGAAAAGTTTGTGGCCGCGCTGGGCATTGCCGAAGACATTGTAGAACCAGAACGGGACTAAAACGCCGAGGGTCGAGAAGGCCAAAAGCGCGTAAAGGTACTCGCCTTTGATGGCGTATAGGATGCCTAAAACAACTAAGGCTATGCAACTTAGACCGGATGCCAAACCATCGATACCGTCTATCAGATTGATGGCGTTTGTGATGTAAACCACCGCCAGAATCGTGAGGGGCATACCGACGAGGGCTGGCAGGGCATGGATGCCTAATAAACCACCTAAGGAATTGAGCCAGCCGCCAGGCCAGATTAAAAGAATGGCTGCAAATATCTGGACAATAAATTTATAACGATAACCAACCCCGATTAGGTCGTCCCGCACTCCCACGAGGTAGAGCAACATACTCCCGACCATAAGGGACAGGAAATCGCACAAGACCTTTTCCGCCGAGAAACCATTCAGCGGCGTACCTATATAATAATAGTAAAAGGCTGTAACCAAACAAAATGAAATAAGGATGACCGGCAGAAAAGAAAGACCGCCGAGCCGGGGAACGGGTACTTTGTGCACCTTGCGACTATCGGGAATATCGAACAGCCGCCGCTTATAGGAAATCAGCAGGATATTTGGGATTATCAGGACGGCAAAGAGTGCCGAAGCCACGAAACCTGCCAGCAAAAAGAGATAAACCATCGTATTAATAATTATAGTAGTTGTATATCTTCCGGTCTCACCTCCACTGCCGCCGCAACGACATCGGAAAGTCTTACGATCAGACGTTTCACCTTCGAGCCCCGGATAGAAAGCAACTGACCCTCGTAGCCACACAACGGACCACTAATGATGCGGACTTGTCGGCCACATTGCTGCGGAGTCAATTCACCGGGAAGGTAATAACGAGGAGATTCCGTGGAGGTTACCGCATGGATGAAACGGGTCATTTCGGCTTCAGGCACCGTCATCGGCTTGCAGTAAGCGCCGTGGATATAACGGTATTGCAAGGTCGCCGTTTGTTCAACAACCTTGTCCAGGGTCGATTTCAGTTCGTGAACAAACAGAAGGTCGTGGAGGACAGGAACTTCCTCTACAATCCTCTTTCCCCGGCACACAACCTTCCGCGTCTGCATCGGTGTAAAAACTTCCATGCCTATTTCCGTCAGTTGTCTATAAGCCGGGAGTTTCGCATTCGGACGTTTCAGGTCGCGCATCACAAACCATTGCTTGGCGTTGATTTCCATGTGGTTGCGTTGTTGATCAAAAAAAAGACACAAACTCTAATCCTGCAAGAAAGATTAAAACTCTATCTTTCAACCAGTTCTAATAATAGTAGGAAAAAGTTCGGAGATTTTACCTCTCCATTTTTATGGGAAAAACGCTCTATTTGTTGCTCAACAGAAAAAAATCATTTCAAGCTCAAACAGAGGGAGTTTCCTCGAATTTCAGTTGTCCTTCTCTTACCCAGAGAGAGACAAGTACTTATAAACATCTATGTATCAATGGGGGAAAATTAAGATTGAAAGGAAATAGGCCCAAATTTGGTCAACATCACGTTTAAAAAAATGTATTTTTTTCGGAGATTAACTTGTCTGTTCCAATATTTTGCCTACCTTTGCGGCGTTGTTGTCTCTCTCTGGGTAAGAGATAGACAGCGTTTTCCCGATAAATCATTGAAAATCTTCCCCCTACATATCTAATTAGAACAACATAAAAAACGCATCCGACGATAAGCCCCTATTCGCATATTGGCAGTTGTCTTTTTATATTAAGGTAATGCGAGGATTTATTCCACGAATAAGTTGAATTTACAGCAAAAATCTTTTATTTTTCAAATAAGCAATATAACTTTGCTCCGAAAAAAGAAGATGGAATGGCATCCAAAGAAGAAGTAGAACAATTCTTAAGACAGTTCTATCAGAAACTAGAAATATATGATATTGTATATCGTGATGACAGAGGCAAAAATTTGTCCACGCTGGCATTACTCGATATACCCCATCAGCTAGGACAAAGATTATTAAAAGAATCACGGTAGAAGATTATAGCGAAGGACCAATAATCGATACCTTGAATAAAATAGGCGAAATGTGGGTATTCGGGAAAGATGTAGCCAAACATGAAATATACATCAAGATTTCATTAGGCTTTCCAAACAGTTCAACCATCTGCATATCATTCCATATTGCAGAACATCCGATGCAATATCCCCATAGAACCGAAAAGAAACCCAAAGAAAAGAAAGGAGATAAACAATGATAAGCCCATTTACAGGTGGCCACGCCACATTAAAATACGAACAACGAGAATTGGAATACCGCAAAGAGAAATACTCATACATAGCCCAATTCTACGAAGACGATGAAACCCATGAACAGTTCACTACCTCTGAAATGGATGAAGCCAACCTCACACAGGTTTACAACCAATACAGAGTCGTTCATTCCATTCCTTTTGTGGATGAAATCATTGCCATGCGAGAAAATTACGGATTATCCGCATTGAAGATGTCGCTTATCCTTGGCTTTGGCGATAACCAATATCGCCAATACGAAGAGGGATATGTTCCGACTGAGACTAACGGTAAAATATTAAAAGCCTGTCAGAATCCCATAATCTTCGAAACATTTGTACAAAATTCGCACATTCAACTTGGAGAGAAAAATTATACGAAAGTCATTGCCAAGGTAGAAGAGGTCAAACAACAGCAAGACGATGTACGCCTACCTCTTATTTATGGAACAAACCATCGCAACCGTGCAAATGGGTTTGCTCCCCTATCGCTGGAAAGACTACATCAGATTCTGTTATATTTTATTCATAGATGCGGCGGCGTATTCAATACCAAAATGAATAAACTGCTATTCTATGCAGACTTTTACCATTACCGCCAACATGGTCAAGCGATTAGCGGATTGTCTTACAAAGCCATCAAATATGGGCCTGTACCTTTGCACTGGGATAGGGCATATAGTCTTTTTGACGACATCAGCCAAGAAATCGTGGAATTTGATTCAGGCGTAACGGGAACAAAATTAGTATCTGACTCACAGCCAAACTTGAATTCATTTACAGCAGAAGAGCGAAAAAGCTTGGAATTGATAGCGGATACCTTCATCGAAACATCTGCAAAAGAAATATCTTTAGTAAGTCATGATGAAGAGGCTTGGAAACAACATATTGGCACTCCACAACTCATAGACTTCAATACAGCATTTAAGCTCAAAGCTATCTAAACTTGATTATCCTATGAACAAACACATAAAATATCACCGATAGGGTATATTTGTACCCTCAAACACTCATTTTATACCCTATTAGGTGTAAAACGGCAATAATTGTGTATATTTGCACCCCAAAGGGTATAAATTATGAATCCGACAACATTATCTAAATTTGTAAAGGCGATGCGCAAACAATATAATTTGACGCAGGTCGAACTGTCCGAGAAATCGGGGGTAGGACTGCGCTTTGTCCGCGAATTGGAGCAGGGGAAACAGACCCTCCGGTTGGACAAAGTGAACCAGGTGCTGAATCTGTTTAATTATGAGGTGGGGGCGGTGTTGATGAGTAGAAAGGAGGAGTTATGAAACGATATTCTTCAATATTTCCTCAAAGATTCGTTTATATTTCCGTTTGGTCTTTTTGCTCTTATACAAGGTATAAATCAAGTTCTCGTATTCCTTTGGATATAATTCACAACATTTTATCAAACCTTTGACCTCTGCCAAGAAAGCTTGTTGGGTTGTATATTGGTCGCCATAATCAGGAACAATAACGGTATCTTTAGGAAAAGAAAAAGGGATAGAAACTCCATTGCTATTATATAACTCTCCAACAATTATTCCTTTCTTAAACACATAAGATAAAGGCTCTCCCTCTTGTGGATTCTTCCCATGAACAGGGTATCGAACACCAGACCTTTCTTCAGAAGTAGTAAACGTCGTTAAGATACAATTAAGCCCATCATTATACAAAACGGTGGCATATTTAGGCTTTGTTATCGCTTTTAATTGGAACGTTCCGAACAATATACTCCCCGGCGTAAACATTACGAACAATGCTTTTGTAGTTCTTTACTAAAACACATATTTTCCTCAGCCTCGCGGTATTTCATCAACTTTAAGTTATCATCTTTTATAAGTTTCGTAAAGTCAAGGCTAATATCCGTTTTCTTAGTTTTGGTAAAATCAATTCCATACTGTAAACGTGTCTGATCCCATAAAGAGCCTGGCTCATGAGTTACATTTACCAACTGAGATGGTGATTTTGTCCCATATTCTTTCAATACATCATCAATTATATCCATTTCATAGTCGCTAAACTCACTATCATCAAAATCTATCTTTGGGAACAAAAGCAACTTATTTTCTCCGATATTATTCTCATATAAAGAGACAAAACTATCAAAAACGCTTTGTCGGTATTTGATATAGTAGGTTTCCGGAGCAACCGGCCCGAACTGCCATGCCTTATAATCAAGCCACGTAACAGGAATACCATCATCCTTTACGGCTGTTTCATCTATCAAATATAGAAGCTTTATCAATTGGGTATGAAAAACAATACCTTGATGCTTCAAAATATAAACCATCAAGTTCCCTATTTTCTCCTTATTTACAGATGTTCCTAAACACATAAAAGCCTATTTTGGTGCAAATTTCTCTCGTTTAAATCCTTCAGGCAAATATTTTAACTAAAAAAATATTGTTCTCGTCTGATAAATGAAAGGGCTGGCACTTCTCCCGAAGTCCAACCCTTTCTACATTCCATATTTATAATAATATATATACTATTTCACCGCATTCTCAATCCACTTACGCGCATTTATAAATGCTTCGATCCACGGAGTTACTTCGTCTCCCTTTCGGTCTGCCGGATAATAACCACACTGCCACGGGAACATCGCGCGTTCCAAGTGAGGCATCATTGCCAGATGGCGGCCGTCGTGCGAGCAAACGCCGGCTACCGACCACGGCGAACCGTTCGGGTTGGCAGGATAGCCTTCGTAGTTATACTTCGCGATGATATGGTAATCCTTTTCTTCGTATGGGAAACCAAACTTACCTTCGCCATGAGCTACCCAAGCACCAATCTTGCATCCGCTCAACGAACCGAACATCACGGAATGATTCTTCGGAATCTCCAAGGTGATGAAGTTCGATTCAAACTTGTGCGAATCGTTGTGCAACATCTTATGCTTCTTCTCATGTTCCGGATAGATAACCCCTAACTCAGCCATTACCTGACAACCGTTGCAGATACCCAAGCTCAACGTATCTTTGCGGGCATAGAAGTTGTCGATGGCCTTCTTTGCCTTTTCGTTGAACAAGATACCAGCAGCCCAACCTTTGGCCGAACCCAATACGTCGGAGTTAGAGAAGCCACCGCAGAAGACAATCATGTTCACGTCTTCCAACGTCTCGCGGCCCGAAGCCAAGTCTGTCATGTGGACATCCTTCACGTCGAAGCCGGCAAGATAGAGGGCATAAGACGTTTCGCGTTCGCATTGGCACCCCTTTTCACGGATTACCGCAGCCCGGATGCCACTCTTGCCCTGACGGTCGAAGGTTAAGCCCAAGTCGGCCAACTTCCCGCTGAAATTCTTCGGATACTTAAACTCGAGCGGTTGCATCTTGTAGTTCTCAAAGCGGTTGCCGGCGCAGGTATCTCCACTCTGCTTGCAATCCAACTTATAGGAAGATTCATACCAAACATCACGCATATAGTCGATGCCGAAGTGATACTGGATACCATCCTTGGAAACCAAGATATGCCGTTCGTCCGTCGGTTTCGCAATCTCTGCGAATTCCACTCCGGCTTCGTGCATCAGTTTTTCAAAGGTCTTCTTGTCTTTTACCTGAACCAAGATACCCGGATTTTCAGCGAAGAGAATCTTCACGATGTCTTCTTCCTTAATCTTGTCCAAGTTTACTTCCAGACCACCTTCCACATTGGCAAAGCACATTTCCAACAGGGCGGTAATCATACCACCGGCGGAAATATCATGCCCAGCCAAAATCAGTCCTTGCTCGATAGCATCTTGAACGGCATTGAACGCCTGACGAAAATAGTCGGCATCCTTCACCGTCGGAACCTCATTGCCCAAACGGTTCAAGGTCTGAGCAAAGGCCGAACCACCCAGCTTCAACGTATCGAACGAGAAGTCTATATAATAAATGTGAGAATTGCGTTCATGCGCCAAGACCGGAGAAACAATCTTCCGGACATCGCTCACTTCCGCACCGGCTGAGATAATCACTGTACCCGGAGCAATCACCTTGTCGTCGCCATACTTCTGCGTCATCGACAACGAGTCTTTTCCGGTCGGGATATTAATACCTAAAGCTATCGCAAAGTCCGAAGCGGCCTGCACTGCCTTATACAAGCGGGCATCTTCTCCCTCATTACGGCAAGGCCACATCCAGTTTGCACTCAACGATACGCTCGCCAACTTATCCGTAAGCGGGGCAAACACGATATTCGTCAATGCCTCGGCAATCGCCATCACCGAACCTGCCGCCGGATCCACCATCGCCACCTGCGGAGCATGTCCGATAGAAGTTGCGATACCAGCTTTGCCCCGATAATCCAAGGCAACGGCACCGAGGTCGCTCAACGGCAACTGCAACTCACCTTGGCACTGCTGGCGGGCGATACGTCCCGATACCGAACGGTCCACCTTGTTGGTCAGCCAGTCCTTGCAGGCTACAGCTTCCAACTGCAAGACATTTTCCAAATAGTGATGCAATTCCGATTCCTTATAAACCACCGGCTGGTAAGATTCCGTAACCGTATGGTCCTTCATGATGGTGCGAGGCGGTTTGCCGAACATATATTCCAATTTGATATCGATGGGCTTCACTCCGTCTGCCTGTTCGAAGACAAACTTCATGTCGTCCGTCGTCTCACCGACAACATACATCGGGGCACGTTCGCGGTCGGCAATGCGTTTCACACGCTCTACGTCTTTTTCTTGCAGCAAGAGACCCATGCGCTCCTGACTTTCGTTGCCGATGATTTCCTTGGCTGATAACGTCGGGTCGCCAATCGGGAGCTTGCTCATGTCGATATGACCGCCTGTAGCTTCCACCAATTCCGAGAGGCAATTCAAATGACCGCCGGCTCCGTGGTCGTGGATTGAGACGATAGGATTGTCGTCAGACTCCGCAATCGTACGAATGACATTTGCCACACGCTTCTGCATTTCCGGATTGGCACGCTGCACGGCATTCAACTCGATTCCGCTCGTATATTGTCCCGTGTTCACCGAAGATACTGCGCCACCGCCCATACCAATGCGGTAGTTATCACCACCCAAGACTACCACGTCTTCACCCGGCTTCGGGTCGCCCTTCAAGGCATCGCGCTTGTTGGCAAAACCGACACCACCGGCCAACATGATGACTTTGTCGTAAGCATACTTCTTTTCGTTCTCGGCATGCTCGAAAGTCAGCAACGAACCGCAAATCAGCGGCTGGCCAAACTTGTTTCCGAAGTCTGAAGCTCCGTTCGATGCCTTAATCAAAATCTGCTCCGGCGTCTGATAGAGCCACGGGCGCGGGTCGAGTACCTTTTCCCATTCACGGGCTCCTTCTGTACGCGGATAGGCTGTCATGTAAACCGCCGTCCCTGCGATAGGCAAAGAGGCCTTGCCACCGCCCAAGCGGTCGCGGATTTCACCGCCCGTACCTGTCGCCGCGCCGTTGAAAGGTTCCACCGTCGTCGGGAAATTATGTGTTTCCGCCTTCAGAGATATCACGGTCTTGATTTCCTTTGTCTGGTAGAAATCAGGTTTCTCACCGCTTGCCGGGGCGAATTGCTCGACTACCGGACCATCATTGAAGGCTACATTATCTTTATATGCCGAAACCAACTTATTCGGATTCTCGGCCGAAGTCTTCTTAATCAAGCCGAAGAGAGAGCTTTCCTTCTCCTCGCCATCGATAATAAACGTACCACCGAAAATCTTGTGGCGGCAATGCTCGGAATTGACCTGAGAGAAACCGAACACCTCGCTATCCGTCAGCTTACGCCCCAGCTTCTCGCTCACTTCCTTCAGGTAAGCGATCTCTTCCGCGCTCAAGGCCAACCCTTCCTGCTGGTTGTATGCCTCCAGGTCTTCGATATAGACGATGGGGTCGGGTTGCTTGTCGATAGTAAAGATGGACTGGTCCAATCCGTTGTAAATACGTTGCAACATCGGGTCGTGTTCCGCCTCGCCCGATGCGACGGGGAAGTACTCTTCGATACGGGAAATACCGTCCAGACCCATGTTCTGTGTTATTTCCACCGCATTGGTACTCCACGGCGTTATCATCTCGCGGCGCGGACCGACAAACCATCCTTCCAATGTCTGGGCTTCCACCGGCTGGGCTTCACTAAAGAGCCACACCAACTTCTGCACATCTTCAGGAGAAAACTCATGCTGGGCTTCTACGGCCAGCACGGTTTTTGTTGAGGATTTGAAAAATAGAATCATATTGTTGATTTTATTGGGATAAACAAACTATTGTTACGGCACAAAGGTACGAATTATAACGCAAACGCAAAACGCCTTTTACCTATACCTATTATAATATGCCCGAATACGTGCCTGAATGTTCTCCCGCAGGCACTCTTCGTAAAGCCAAGGCTCGGCCCCATGATAATCGCCTACGTTCAGAAAACCCCGGATGGGCGGATACCCCGCTCCGCTGAATCCTTTCACCACCAAGACGTGATGCTCCGGCGAAACGCTTACGGTTATCGTATCTTGCAGCGTTGCCGGCGTCGCATCCGTCCGCCAGTTCACGGGATTGATGCACATCGCGCAGGGGACACAGACAACCGGCTTGATATACTGCACGTCGGACACCGAGTTATAGCAAATCGTAACCCCAAGGTCTGTCGAGTCCTGCGCCGCCTGGATATTCGGGGTCGATGCCACATCCTCCGGCGTTACCCGATAACCCATGACATACGCTGCCACCAGATAGCGATGCAGCTCTTCGGGCATGACTTTCAGCAGTTCCACCACCGACTTCGCCCCCTGGCTGAAGCCCGCCAGGATGAACGGCCGCTCCGGTTCGCGTTGTTTCAGGAATGTCTCAAAGGCCGAGCGCACATCCTCGAAAGCCAGTTGGTAGCGGCGACTTATCGTATCCTCATTTTGCGTTTCCCAAGCCTCAATGGTTGTATGCCGGTAGTACGGCGAATAAAAATTGTTGCCCAGACCCATGTACCCGGCTATCCGGCTAATTTCTTTGTCCATATCGGCCCGGTGCTCGGGGTTGTGCACGTCTGCATAGTGGCACACGCGGCCATCCTCCGTCTCCCAGTCCACTTCCCAAGTCGAGACGAGGTAGAACACGTCTGCCCCCTGCCCTGTCGCGTCGTTTTCTTGGGTAAACCACATGGTATCATCCGTATAATCCGGAGCTTCGGGGATATATTCGCCCACCTCCGAGCTGGCATTGTTCTCGTCGCACGATACCGCAAAGACCAGTATCAGCGATAACAGGAAAACACCCACGAACGGGCGCCCCAACCAATTCATAGCATTTCTTTTCATATACATACCCTTTAATCGCCGCAAAGGTACGCTTTTTATCCGTGAAAAAGGTGCTTCCCCGCCTTCGTATCCCGCCCGGCGGTGCCTCCAAGTCGCTCGGAAGGACTAAAATGGATTTTTATATCGGTGGGACTGCCTTGCCTCCGGGGAAACACCTCAATAGCCCATTATTTCTTTTTCCCGTATTTCCTTTCAAACAATTCGGTATTCCGGTTTCCCCATTCAATCATCGAGTCAATAATCGGAATCAGCGTCGTTCCCAACGGGGTGATAGCATATTCCGAACGGGGAGGCAATTCGGGATAGATGGTTTTAGACACCAAGCCATCTTCCACCATCTCTTTCAACTGGAAGTCAAGCACGCGGGGCGTGGCTCCGGGAAAGAGTTTATGAAGTTCACTCGGGCGCAACGGTTTGTGGCGCAATTCGTCCAAGATACAAGATTTCCACTTAGAATCTATCAAGCTCATGGTCAGTCGTAAGGGACAATCCAAATCAACGGGTATTTTTCTTTCGTACATAGCATTGTTGTTATCAAATTATTAGGCCACGAAGATAAGGACAATTACCGGAAGCGGTGATATACCGAATAATTTTTCAGTACCTGAATAATTTTTCGGTACTTGCGAGCCCGACAACTATCCCATACCTTTGCAGAGATAATTAACACATTAAATAACAAATTATTATGAGAGCAAGCATTGAAGAATACAAAGCGGTGGAAGAAGCTGCCATGAAGTTTGTGAAAAGCGTAGCGGAAGGCAATAGTAAATATGCCAAGGAACTGTTTAGCGATGAAGCCGTGTTGTTCGGCTATTTGGATGGCCGACTGGAACATGGGAGCATTGAGCAGTTCTACAAGAACGTGGATACAGTCAGTGCAGGCGACGATTTCAAGGCACGCATCGACGTGGTGGATGTGGAAGAAACCCTCGCCGTAGTCCGTGTGCTGGAAGAGAAATGGGGCGAACGCATCGACTTCACGGACTATCTCCTTCTGATGAAGATGAATGGCGAGTGGAAATGCGTGGCGAAGGCCTATAATCAGAACTCCAATACCATTCAAAAAGAAGCATAAGAGATCATATTAGCACAATCCTTAGCCCAACGGGAGGTTTGACGAAGCATCTTAACAAGATTAAAACGCGCAGACGGATTACCTCCCGTTGGCTGATTTCCTCACTCCGATACAACATTCTCCTAACTACCTTATCTTTAATTTTATTACGCAATTCTTTCCGTTTTCAACGCCTATTCCAGACTTTCTCCGTATCTTTGGCACCTTCAAACAATCTAAATCTGAAAAAGACAATATGAAAGTGATAACTATTTTGGCAAGTTCCTTCCTCGGACTTGCAACCGTCGCTTCTGCAAGCAACCAGTCGGCGGATATATACAAAAAGGGTTGGATAGACTTCAACAAGAATCAAAAGAAGGATATCTATGAAGACCCGGAGCAGCCGATTGAGAAACGCGTGGACGACTTGCTGCGCCAGATGACGACGGAAGAGAAAGCCGGGCAGCTGCTGGCCGAATTCGGTTGGCCGCTCTACCAGCGCACGGGCGACAAGATTACGCTGACCGACGAGGCTAAAAAGGTAGTCGTTGAACACGGGACCGGGACTCTCTGGGGTTTCATGCGCGCCGACCCTTGGACGCAGAAAACCTTGAAGAACGGATTGAACACGCACTATTCCGTGGAGGCAACCAACATGCTGCAACGCTATTGCATCGAGCAGACGCGCCTGGGCATCCCGATGTTCCTCGCCGAGGAATGTCCGCATGGGCACATGGCTATCGGGACAACGTCTTTCCCGACGGGGATAGGCCAGGCTTCGACTTGGAATCCGGACTTGCTACGTCAGTTGGGCGAGGCTCAGGCGATTGAAGTTCGCAAGCAGGGCGGGCATATCGGCTACGGACCGGTGATCGACCTCTCCCGCGACCCGCGCTGGTCTCGCGTGGAAGAAAACTTCGGCGAGGATACGTACCTGGCTGGCGAACTGGGGAAAGCGGTGGTCGAAGGAATGCAGAACAACGAAAAATATCCGATCATCTCGACCGTCAAGCATTTCACAGCCTACGGATGGACAGAAGGCGGGCACAATGGCGGCGGCGCACATATCGGGGAGAACGAGATGCAGGAGTTAATCCTCCCGCCGTTCCGCAAGGTGGTCGAAGCCGGGTTGTTATCCCTCATGACTTCGTATAATGAAGTGGACGGCGTGCCGTGTACGGGCAACAAGGAGATGATTACAGATTTACTCAAAAATACATGGGGCTTCAAAGGTTTCGTCGTTTCCGACTTGTTCTCCATCGACGGCATGACGGGACACGGCGTAGCTGCCAACCGGAAGCACGCGGCCGAGATTGCTTTCAACGCCGGTGTCGAATCGGATTTGGGTGGACAGGCATACCGGAACCTTCCCGCACTGCTGAAGGAGGGGAAGATTACGGAGGCTCAGCTGGACGAGGCCGTGCGGAAGCTGCTCACCTTGAAGTTCCAGTGGAAATTGTTCGACGCTCCCTTCCTCAACGAGAAAGAGGAACTGACGAAAGCCGAATTGCAGGCACACCGCGACTTGGCTCGCGAAGTAGCCCGCCAGTCTATCACGCTCCTGAAGAACGATAATCAGACTTTACCTTTAAAGAAAGATATTCGCTCGATAGCTGTCATCGGTCCGAACGCTGATATGCCTTACAATATGCTCGGCGACTACACGGCTCCGCAGCCGGAGGGCAGCGTCATCACGGTTTTGGAAGGCATCAAGCAGGCGGTCGGCTCCGGCACGACGGTGAACTACGCGAAAGGCTGCGCCATCCGCGACATGGATGCTTCTGGTATGGCAGAGGCAAAAGCGGCTGCCGAGAAGAGCGACGCAATCGTGTTGGTACTCGGCGGTTCGAGTGCACGCGATTTCAGTGCCGAGTTCGAAGCTACCGGTGCTGCCAAGGCAAGCAAGAATGTCTTGAGCGACATGGACAGTGGCGAAGGGAACGACCGTTGCACCTTGGATTTGCTTGGCCGTCAGAACGAGTTGCTCGAGATGATGGCTGAGACGGGAAAACCGCTGGTGGTCGTCTTAATCAAAGGTCGTCCGCTGGTTATCAACGACTGTGCAGCAAAGGCGGATGCTATCCTCGACGCTTGGTATCCCGGTTGCGAGGGAGGTAGCGCGATTGCCGATGTACTCTTTGGGGACTACAATCCGGCAGGAAGATTAGCGATTTCCGTACCGAAGAACGTAGGCCAGCTGCCCGTGTTCTACAATCCGAAGCGGGGAGCCAACCGCCGCGACTATATCGAGGGCGATGCCAAGCCGCTCTATCCCTTCGGCTTCGGTCTGAGCTACACGACTTTCTCGTACGACAAGATGGAAGTGATTCCGACCGAGAGCAATATCCGCATCCGGGTGTCGGTATCGAACAAGGGCGCGGTCGATGGCGACGAGGTGGTGCAGATTTACGTGAAGGACGTTGTCGCTTCGCACAGCACTCCGGCGAAAGAGCTGAAAGCCTTCAAGCGCGAGCATATCCCGGCCGGGACAACGAAAATCGTCGAGCTAACCGTGGACAAGAAGGACTTGGAGCTTTACCAGGGCGACGGCGTCTGGAAGCTGGAGCCGGGCGAGTTTGAATTCATGGCGGGAGGGTCATCGGACGAGCTGCCGCTGAAAGAAACGATCACTTTATAAGTTATGAGTTCCGAGTTATGGGTTCCGAATTGCGAACTCATAACTCGGAACTCGTAATTCATAACTAAATAACTTATCATGAAGCAATATAACTTTGACGAGATCATCAACCGGCGCGGCACCAACTGCGTGAAGTACGACGGCTTGAAGGAGGCGTTCGGAAACGCCGACCTCACCCCCCTCTGGGTTGCCGACATGGACTTCGCTACGCCGGACTTCATCATCGACGCGCTGAAGAAGCGTTGCGAGCATCCGGTCTTCGGCTACACCTTCGCAAGCGAGGCGTATTACCGGGCCATCATCGAATGGGTCAATTATAAATACAACTGGAAAATCGAGAAGGAGTGGCTCAGCTACATCCCCGGCATCGTGAAGGGTATCGGCTTCGCGGTCCAGTGCTTCACGCATCCGGGCGACAAGGTGATTATCCAGCCGCCGGTCTATCATCCTTTCCGCATCGTGCCGAGCACCATGCGCCGCGAGGTGGTTTTCAACCCGCTGAAGGAGGTGGACGGTACCTACGAGATGGATTTCGACCAGCTCGAATCCATCATCGACGACCGCTGTAAACTGCTCATCCTCTCCAACCCGCACAATCCGGGCGGCATCGTCTGGAAGAAGGAATCCCTCGTGCGGTTGGCGGACATCTGCCATCGCCACGGCCTTATCGTGCTCTCGGACGAGATACACGCGGAGCTGGCTTTCCCGCAGGCCGGGCATCACCCCTTCGCCACCGTATCCCAGGAGGCTGCCGATTGCAGCATCACCTTCATGGCGCCGAGCAAGACGTTCAACATCGCGGGCATCGTGTCGTCCTACGCGATTATCCCCAACGCCAAGCTCCGGAAGCAGTTCTTCGAGGATTATCTGGAGGCGGGCGAGTTCAACGCAGGCACCATCTTTGCTTACGAGGCGACGATTGCCGCCTATACCTACGGCGCCGAGTGGCTCCAGCAGGTCCGGATGTACATCATCGAGAACATGCGTGTGGTGCAGGAGTATATCGAAGCGCATATCCCGGGCATCAAGGTCTATCCGACGCAGGCTTCCTTCCTGATGTGGCTCGACTGCCGGGAGATGGGTCTCTCGCAGCCTGAGCTGGTCAGCCTCTTCCAGGACAAGGCAGGATTGGCGCTCAACGACGGCTCCATCTTCGGTCCCGGGGGCGAAGGGCACATGCGGCTCAATGTCGGCTGCCCGCGCAGCATCCTCCTCGACGCCATGCAGCGGCTCGCCGAGGCGGTCAAGCAGAAATAAGTATCAACTACAAAAGTCAATCAATCATTTAACTCATAAATTATATTTCAGACATGAAGATTTCAGACAACAAATACGTTGCGGTTATCTACGACCTCAACGTGGGTGAAGGCGAAGAACGCGAATTGATGGAAAAGGCTACGCGCGAAGTCCCCTTGAAGTTCATCTACGGCACCGGAATGATGATTCCCGCCTTCGAAAAGGAACTGATGGGTCTTGAGCCGGGCCAGAAGTTCAACTTCAGCATCGCGCCGGCCGACGCTTACGGCGAGTACAACGAAGAGCACGTCCTCGACCTGCCGAAGCATATCTTCGAAGTCGATGGCAAGTTCGACTCCGAAATGATTCAGGAGGGCAACACCGTCCCGATGATGGACGCCGACGGCCACCGCATGAACGGCTCTGTCCTCGAAGTCAAAGAAGACGTGGTCGTGATGGACTTCAACCATCCGCTCGCGGGCGAAACCCTGCACTTCTCCGGCGAAGTCATCGACGTGCACGAACCGACACCGGAGGAAATCGCCGCCTTCGCTGCTCCGGCCGGCGGGTGCGGCTGCGGGTGCGGCGACTGCGGCGGGGGCTGCGGAGAGCACGAGGGACATGGATGCGGAAGCGGATGCGGCGGATGCCACTAAAAGTCAATTGACAATGGACAATTGAGAATGGAGAATTAAGCCAGAGACTCGTTCGCCATTCTCAATTTTTTGTCCGCCACTGTCAATTGTCAATTCTCAATTGTCAATTTTCAATTTTACAACATAACGTGAATACCTTCGGAAACATCTTCAGGCTCACCAGCTTCGGTGAGTCCCACGGTCCGGCCATCGGAGGCGTCATCGACGGTTGCCCGGCTGGTATCGAGCTCGATTTCGAGCGCATCCAGCAGGAACTGAACCGCCGGCGGCCCGGCCAATCGCGGCTGACGACGGCGCGCAAGGAGAGCGACGAGGTCCAATTCCTCTCCGGCATCTACGAGGGAAAGACGACGGGCACGCCCATCGGTTTTGTGGTCTGGAACACCAACCAGCACTCCGCCGACTACAACAATATGCTCCGCGTCTTCCGTCCTTCGCACGCCGACTTCACGTATCAGACGAAATACGGCATACGCGACCCGCGCGGAGGGGGGCGCTCCTCGGCCCGCGAGACGATTTCGCGCTGCGTAGCCGGGGCGATTGCCCGCCAGATTCTGCAGCAACACGGCATCTCGCTCTGGGCTTATACTTCACAAGTAGGTGATATTTCAGTAGATAAGCCTTACACCGAATACGACCCGCAGCAGGTGGACGAGAGCCTCGTCCGCTGTCCCGACCCGGCGGTTTCAGCCCAAATGGAGGAGCTGGTAGCCCGCGTCAAGGGCGAGGGCGACACGGTAGGCGGCGTCATCACCGGCGTTATCCGTGGCGTGCCCGTCGGACTGGGCGAACCGGTCTTCGGCAAACTGCACGCGGCCCTCGGAGCGGCGATGCTGAGTATCAATGCGGTGAAGGGCTTCGAATACGGCGACGGTTTTGCGGCCGCGCTCCATCGGGGAACCGAAATCAACGACATTTTTTATAACGACAACGGACGGATACGCACGCGAACGAACCACTCCGGCGGCATCCAGGGCGGCATCTCGAACGGCGAGGACATCGTTTTCCGGGTGGCTTTCAAGCCCGTAGCGACGCTCCTCCGCGAGCAGCCGACCGTTGATATCGAGGGCAACGAGACCCTCCTCACCGCCCGTGGCCGGCACGACCCCTGCGTCTTGCCCCGCGCCGTCCCCATCGTCGAGAGCATGGCGGCAATGACCATCCTCGATTATTGGTTGCTCAGGCGCAGCCAGCTGTAAAAGACTGTCTTAGAAGCGATGTTATAGTGCATCGCTTCTTTTTTGCCCTATTTTACCCCAATGCGATATAACGGCGGGGTAAAGATGCCTTATTTTACCCCAATGCGCAATAACGCCGGGGTAAATCTCCGATATTTTGACCCAACGCGCGATAACATTAAGGGCAAATATAAATATTTTACCCCGACGCAGAATAACGCCGGGGTAAACTTTACCTATTTTACCCCAATGCATGATAACGCCGGGGTAAAACTTCACTATTTTGACCCAAAGGGAAAGAGATTTGGGGTAAATTACTTCACTTTATACTTCCCGAACCCTGCCGACTCCACGGTAACATATCCCGTCGAATCGCCGCAGATGAGGAAGTAATCAATCATGGGCAACTTCTCTTTCAGGAGTTTGGCCCCCTCGGTGCCGAGCACCATGCACGCCGTGGCACAGGCATCCGCCAGTCCGCCGGTGGGCGCGATGATGGTCGCGCTCAAGACATCGCGCTGGACGGGGCGCCCCTCGCGCGGGTCGATGGTGTGCGCGTACTTCTTGCCGTCCTTCACGTAGAAATTGCGGTAGTTGCCCGAAGTCGCCATGCCCCGCCGGCCGTTGTTGCTCACCTTCGCGGGGTCGATGCCGCTGGGATAGAGATGGATGATGGTCTCCAGCTGCTGGTTGAAGCCCGTCGAATCGTCCACGGGACGGTTGATGCCCAGCCGCCAGTGCTCGCCGCGCGGGTTGATGCCCTTCGCCACGATTTCGCCGCCGAATTCCACCATATAGTTCTGGATGCCAAGGCGGTCGAAGCGGTCGGCCACCATGTCGCAGACTGTCCCGTCGGCTATCGAGGAGCAGTTGAGCATGACGCGCGGGTCGTCCTTCACGATGCGCCCGTCGGCGAGGTGAATCTTTTGGTATCCAACAAATTGCTTCACGCTGTCGATATGCTGCTGGGTAACGACGGAGTCGCCGTCCTCGAAGCCGAAGCCCCAGAGGTTCACGAGGGGGGCGCAGGTGATGTCGTAGGCACCGTCGGTCAGCTCGGCAACCATTTGCGCCGTGTGGAAGAGGTGGACGAAGGTCGAGTCGGCGACGCGGAGGTCTTCGTTGCGGTTGATATGCGAGACGACCGAAGTCGAGTCGAAGGCGTTGAAGAGATGGTAGAAGCGGTCGAGCTCGGCCCGGATTTCGTCGTCGAGCGGCTCTTTGTATTCATATTTAATATGGTAAGGCGTGTGAAGCCGTCCGCTATATTCAAAATATTGAAACCTCGCCTGTTCCTGGCACGAGGCAACAAGGAGACAGGCGAGGACAGAAAGGAGTAATTGTTTCATCAGAATTCGGAAGTGAAATGGAATTTAATGTCGGGGAAGTCCTGCTGCGCCATGGAGAGGACGTAGCCGGAGTCGGCGAGATAGACGTCGCGGCCCTCCTTGTCCACGGCCATATACTGCGCCTTGCGCTTCTTGAAGTTTTCGAGCATGGCGGCGTTGTCGCTCTCTATCCAGCAGGCCTTGTAGAGGCTGAGCGGCTCCCAGCGGCACTGCGCGCCGTATTCGTGGAGGAGGCGGTACTGGATGACCTCGAACTGGAGCTGGCCGACGGTGCCGATAATCTTGCGGCCGTTGAACTGGTTGATAAAGAGCTGGGCGACACCTTCGTCCATCAACTGCTCGATACCCTTGTTGAGCTGCTTGGCCTTCATCGGGTCGGCGTTCTCAATGTATTTGAACATTTCCGGGGAGAAGCTGGGGAGACCCTTGAAGTGGAGCTCCTCGCCCGAGGTGAGGGTATCGCCAATCTTGAAGTTGCCGGTGTCGGGCAGACCCACGATGTCGCCGGCGTACGCCTCATCGACCACTTCTTTCTTCTGCGCCATGAACGCCGTGGGGCTGCTGAAGCGCATCATCTTGCCGAAGCGGACGTGCTTGTAATTCACGTTCCTTTCGAACTTGCCGGAGCAGACCTTGACGAAGGCGATGCAGCTGCGGTGGTTCGGGTCCATGTTCGCGTGAATCTTGAAGACGAAGCCCGTGAAGGCGTCCTCCTCGGGATCCACGACACGCTCTACGGCCTGCACGGGACGTGGAGAGGGAGCGATGCGGATGAAGCAATCGAGCAGCTCCTTTACCCCGAAGTTATTCAGCGCCGAGCCGAAGAAGACGGGGGCGATGTCGCCGGAGAGGTATGTGTTTACGTCGAATTCCGGATAGACACCCTCGATCATCTCGACGTCCTCGCGGAGCTTGGCGGCTTGGGCGGGGTCGATGTACTGCTCTAATTCGGGGCTCTGTATATCCTTGAATTCGATATTCTCCGTTACGTACTGCTTGCTCGGTGTGTAGAGATTCAATTTCTGCTCGTAGATGTTGTAAACACCCCGGAAGCGCTGCCCCATGTCGATGGGCCAGCTTAGCGGACGTACGTTGATGTGCAATTCCTCCTCGATTTCGTCCAGCAGGTCGAAAGGGTCTTTGCCGTCGCGGTCCATCTTGTTGATAAAGACGATGACAGGAGTCTTGCGCATACGGCAGACCTCCATCAGTTTGCGGGTCTGAGCCTCGACACCCTTGGCGACGTCGATAACGATGATGACGCTGTCCACGGCCGTCAAGGTGCGGAACGTATCCTCTGCAAAGTCTTGGTGTCCGGGCGTATCCAAGATATTAATCTTATGTCCGGCATAGTCGAAAGCCATGACGGAGGTAGCGACGGAGATACCGCGCTGCTTCTCGATTTCCATCCAGTCTGATGTTGCAGTCTTTTTAATCTTATTCGACTTCACGGCACCTGCCACGTGAATGGCACCACCGAAAAGCAAGAGTTTCTCAGTCAGCGTAGTCTTACCGGCGTCCGGATGACTGACGATTGCGAATGTACGTCTTCTTCTTATTTCCTCTGAATATTGAGCCATATTGGTTGTTCGTGTTGCTTGCTAATTTTTCAATCTTTGTTCTTCACTCTTCATCTAACTTCCCCTCCATGTCGTCCTTGTACTTCTCGGCGAGCAAGGCCAGGAAAGCGCTGATTTGCTTGATAGCCTCCAAGGTCTCGGCCGAGACCTCCTTGCCTTGCATCCGGAGGACGAGGTAACCGTACACTGCCGTGAAGCAGGTCTCGATTTCCGGGATGTCCTCGCCGCCCGACTTGGCGCGGAGCTGCACGATGTAGGGGAGTGTCTTGTAATACATAGAGCCGTATATCATCTCCTTCGGGGACTTCAGCAGGCGGAGGTGCAAGTCTGTCAGCGCGATGATGACGTTCTTGTTGAGCTGGATGTGGCCCCGCTCCATGACACCCTCCTGGCGCATCATGTCGGCCAGTTCCTCGTACCAGCGGGCAATCTCTTCCTTGACGGCGGCAGGCTGGTCGTAGCGGTCCACGAGGTTGCGCCGAATCTCGTCCGAGTCAAAATGGTTGGCGCGTATCAAGTCCTCGACTTGCCACATATAGAGCAAGTATTCCGAGATATTCTCCTTACGTTTCTTCTGGGCTATTAACATGATGATGCTTCACTCCGGGTTATACATTTGGGATACGGCCTTGTAAAAGTCCACGTCCTTCACGCCCAACTGCCGGCAGGCCATCCGCGCGGCATTGAGGTTGATGAGGAAATAGGTATCCTTCACTTGGATGGGATATTCCCCGTAGCGGGTTTTCAGGAAAGTCCGCCCGTCGTGCTCCGTAACCTCGTGCTGGTCGAAGGGAATAGCCGTGATGTCGCTTCGGATTTCCTCTACCAACTGGCTGATAACCGGGTCTTTCCCGTAATAGATAAGTTTTCCCTCCCGCTCTATCGAGGTGGAGAAGAAGCGGTAAGTGCTCATGTACGCCTCCGGAGTATCGTGGTCGGGAGCGAGGTTCCACTTCAGGTTCGTCAGCACGGCGATATGGGGACGGTAGAACTCCAGCTGCGAACGCTTCTCCATGAGCGAGGTGATATGCTCGTCGCCTTCAATCAAGGCGATACGGGACTCGTAGCTCAGGTGAACTTTGTTTTCCAGCAAAGGAACGTCGCTTGTCGTGGCATAGTCGAATGCCAGCTTCTGCTTCTTCAGCGCGGCCACCATCATCGAGAGGATTGTGCGCTTCCCGCGTGAGCCGGCCACCACGACGCGTATCTTCGACTTCGTCCGGTTGTAGATGAACTCGGGGACTGACTGGAGCAGCAAGCCCAACTCTTTGGCCCGCAGATATTCGGGATTGTCTTGAGTTACCGTTGCACCCAAGACTACGGCATGTATGTCTTTCGTCAATCGTTCGGGGTACCATCCGTCGCCATAGCACGTAAAGCCTTGGTCTTCCCAAGCCTGGACATCCGCAGCCGACAAGCCGCAGCCGGAGACGCTGACCTCGAACCCCTTTTCCCGCACAGCTTTGGCTATCTCGGGCATCAAGGAATCGGTTACTGATATTAAATGAACTCTATGCATGGTTTGATATTTGCCGCAAAAGTACTACTTTTCTACCAAAAATCCGTTCCTCTTCGTACCTTTGGTGCGAATTTAAATGTATGCAATATGGAAATTCAGCTTATTGACACAGGTTACTTCTATGCTGACGGCGGGGCTATGTTCGGTGCCATCCCGAAGACGGCTTGGGGTCGTCGCTACCCTTCAGACGAGCATAACGGCTGCATCCTCGCGATGCGCACGCTATTTATAAAGGTAGGCGACCGGATAGTCCTTATCGACACCGGCGCCGGGGATAAGCACTTGCAGCGCCTCGCCTACTACCGTTTCTTCGACATGCACTGCCTCCGGGATATCCTTCGGGATAGGGGCGTGGCGCCGGAGGAGGTTACCGACGTCGTCCTGACGCACCTCCACTTCGATCACTGCGCCGGCTGCACCTATCCCTCCGGCTCGACTCTCTCCGTTGCCTTCCCACGCGCTGCTCACTGGGTCAGTCGCCGGCAGTGGGAGAACTTCCGCAACGCGCACCCGCTGGAGCAGGCTTCGTTTTTCCGCGAAGATATGGAGGCGGTCGAGGCAGCCGGTCTCCTGCATCTTATCGACGCTCCGACTGCACTCTGCCCTGAGATAGAATTGCGGCTCGCCGACGGGCATACGCCGGGCCAGCTTGTGCCCTATATCCATGACGCGGAGGAGACGCTCGTCTTAGCCGGAGACGTGATTCCGCTGCTCGCCAGTGTATCCCCCGAATGGATTTCGGCTTACGACCTCGCGCCGACTCTCTCCTACGACGCCAAGCTCCGCATCCTGAGCGAAGCGGCCGAATGCCACCAGCGCATCATCTTCTGCCACGACGCGTATGCCCTCTCCTCGCGGGTAAAGCAGACGGCGAGCGGCCTCTACGTCATCGAACGGGATAGCCTCATCCGCCGCTAACGCCTCCGCCGTTCCTCCAACAACGCTACGATGCTGGAGTTCGCCTCATCTACCGTCGCCCGCTCCAATGACGTAAGGTAGATACGTGTCGTATGCTCGGACGTATGCCCCATCCCGGCACTAATTACGTCCAGCGGCACCTTGTGCTTACGCGCAGAGTTCGCCCAGCTATGGCGCGCGACGTAGGTTGTCAGCGGTACCCGGAGACCCATCGCCTCGCCGATATGCCTCAGCAACCTGTTAGTATAAGAAAGCGCGCGCTGGTAATCCTTGTAAGCAGCAAAGGCGTCGTGCGAGCGGATGATGGGGAAAACGTAAGGCGACCCTTCCCGGCAGTATTTCTTCAAGATCCGCTCGATGCACGGCTCGACCTTAACAACGAGCCGCTGCTTCGTCTTGCGGCGGGTGTAACTAATCGTCCCGCGGCGGATGTCGCTCTTGCGCAGGTACGCCATATCGACAAAGGACATCCCGCGTGTACAATAGCTAAAGAGGAAAAGGTCTCGCGCCAGCTCTTCCGAGCCATGGAGCTGCATCTGGGCGAGTCGCACGATGGCCCTCTCGTCAATCGCCCGCTTCGCCGTCCGGTCAACGCCCGTATAAACTCGCTGGAAGGGAAAGGCTTGCACCGCCAGTCCCTGCTTCACCGCCTTGTTGTAAACCGACCGCAGGTTTCGCATGTAGAACGACACCGTATTCCGCACGACTCCCCGGCGGAGCAACCAATCACTGTATTCCATCACCAGCCTCTCGTCTATCATCCCGAATGCTATATCGTTATTTCCTAGATACGTAGCAAAGCTGCTCAGCGACCGCCTGTATCCCCTCGCCGTCCCCCGATGCCCGCTCTCGAGCAGCTCCGCTATTTGCCTTTCCATAAATTCGAAGAAGGGAATCTGCTTGCGCGCCTCGAAGTACTGCTTTATGACGTCATTGACCGAATACTCCGTCCCAAGTGCATCGAACATCCTCACTACCTGCATGAGCAGATTCTGGTCGCTTTCGAGCTGCCGCCTGGTATAGTACCACCACTCCTTGTCCACCACCTGCTTGACGCTCTTCTGCAGCAACTCCCATTGGTATGGAAGCATACGTATATGCGTAGTTATCAACTTGGTGCACCTCCGATGTGACACCCGGTAGTACACCGTCCCTGGCCTCCCTTCAACCGATGAAGGCCTAAACTTAATCTTAATCGTTGTCATATCCTTTAACCTTTTAATTACACTCGGGCGAGGCAAATCGTATGCCTCCTTCGAGCCAATATAAAAGGAACATTGCAACCCATCGAACCGACTGCCTCGGGTGAGGCAAGCGGTGGGCCTCACTCGAGGCAGATGGCCTGTTGTGCTTGACCAGAGGAGTACCCCTCGGCCGGATTGACGTTCACCTGGATAGATCTGTATAGATTGAAGCGAATTGTAGTTCGAGACACTACCATATTGCTAAACTCCGTCATGTCCTTCAAACGTCCGTGGTACTTCATGGTGTATTGGAAGACGTTCGGAGAGCTTTCGCCCAACGAGCCGGTCGGCGCCTCGAGGTTCTGCACATTGACGGCTGCCATATCCGGGTCGGTCCCTTGGTTGAAGTAAATGGTGATGGTGGCCGAGCCTGTATTGGTGGCCGTGGAGCTGAGTTTCATCGTTAATCTTGTTATGCTACTAATGGGTATTTATACGAGAGAGCCGCCTCGCCGCTCTCTCCACGACTGTCGGCAAGCAGGAGAGCGCCTCGCCGCTTTCTCCTGGACTCAGGACAAGCCGGAGAGCCGCGCGCCGCTTTCTCCGCGACTGTCGGCTAAGCGGCGCGCGCCGCTCCTGTATCTTTTTCCCGGAGGAGAAGGCAGCGGAGGTTTATTTCACTTGCATCCCTTCCCGGATTAAGCCGGCTCCCTTGGCCACAATCTCGTCGCCTACCGAGAGGCCGCTGAGTACGATATACTCGCGCCCGTCGTCGATGTTGGAGACTTGGATGAGGGAGGAAACGGCCTTGCCGTCCACCATTTTATAAACCAAGACCTTGTCCTGCTGCTTGACGGTGGCTTCCTGCGGGACGACGATGCAGTCCTCGTAGGTGCTCGGAATAAGGATGTTGCCCGGGCCCTGCTATGCAGGAGGCGCGGCAGACTTGACATTGGCGACGGCTGTATTCAACGCCGCCTTGTAGGGCACCTGGTCGATGATGAAGAGCGTTTGTCCCTTGCGGACCTTCTCGCCCTCGGAGACGCAAAGCTCCTGGATGGTGCCCGCTACTTGGGGGTAAATGTCGATGTCCTGCCGCCCATGGATGGTGGCGGAGTAGGTTGTGGTTAGTGCCTTATCGGTGGTAGCGACCTTCATCGTTTCATAAGTTCCTGCTTGCATCTGCGTCTCGGGCGACGACTTGCAGGATGTGAATAACAGGCAGCCGATGACGCCCATCCACTGCAACCAATTCTTTGTCTTAAATCTTTTCTCCATATTTATAATTGATTGTTTAATACGGCGCAAAAGTAGGGTGATTGGGCGGGGCAGGTGATTTCTTTTCGTAAGCTCTATTTTTCATAATCGGAATATGTGCGTATATTTGCCCACTCTTTTAAACAAAATGGACATACTACAATTACAGCAGGGAGAGCCTTTCGCGGTAGGCATTCAGGTCTTGGTGCAATTCCCCTTGAGGAAGCTGAGAAAGCTGGAGAACTTCACGGAATATAGACAAAGCCCCTGACAATCCCCCTCCATAAGAGAGATAATCAGAGGCTTTCATTTCCCCAAGGAAAGGATGGGGTTAAGGATGTATTTCCAGCAACTCGAGGTAACCGAGAGCGGAATGATGCAGGTAGCAGATACGACTGCCACCGAGGACAGAGACCGGGACGGGGTCGAACAGACGGCGATAACCTTCGGCTTCCAGCGACTGAAGGGATGTCTCCATGTCCGCGACCTCGTAGCAGAGGTGGTAAGGCATAACGCCCTCCGACGCGAGCAAGTTTGCCTCCAAGGACTCCGGATTATGCTGGCGCACCAGCTCGATGGTCGGCTCGCCCGCCTTCTGCAAATAACACAGCTCGACCTGCAAGGCATCTTCCTTCAACACCGATCCCGGCTCGTAACCCAAGGAACGGAAACGGGCGGATGTCGCAGTGATGTCGGCCGTCGTATATCCGATATGATGCAACTTCATCATCATCTCCTTTCTCGCTTAATGAAAAGGCAGGGTAGAATGGCTGATGGCATTCAGTATCGCCTTGGCCAGCAAGTTACAATGGCCGCCGGTGCGTGCCGAAATCAAGTCATCGTCGATAACGCAGTCCTCATCGACATATTCCACGCCGTAGTTGCGGGCATCGCCAAGCAAATTGTTGTGCACCGTCATCTTCCGTCCGCGCACCAGATGAGCGACAGGCGAGAAGAGCCACAAGCCGTGGCAGATGACCCCCTTCACAATATCCTTACGAGAGAAGATGCGCTCCAAGAATTGGCAGGCAGGCGGCAGCTTCGTGATGTCCTCCGTATAGCGCAAGCGGTCGGCCACCATGCCGGCGGGGACGATGAACGCCGCGTAGGAGTTCAGTTCGTCGTCTGTCATATCCTCGAAACTTTCCGAGCAGTAGAAAGGCGCACGGAACTCGTGTCCCTGGAACGTGATGCCCGGGTTCCCCCAGAGGCGCGAGAGGAAATGCACCTCGTAACCCTCTTCGGGGAAACGAAGCTGGTAGTAGAAGATTTCGTTCTCGTAGAAATCGCTCTCGATCAATATACCTATTTTATTCTTTTTCTGATCCATAAAGCTTAAATGATAAGATGTTTTCTCCGTTTTCGTAGCGATAGCTTGATTCGTCCATCATTTCCTTGCACAAGAAGATACCCAGACCTCCGATTTTGCGCTCTTCCAGCGGCATATCCGTATCCGGCGCAGCCTGCTCCAAAGGATTGAACGGGATGCCATGGTCGCGGAACTCGATGGAGAAAACCTTGCCGACCTTGTCGGTACGCACTTCCAGATAGCCATTCTCTTCGCCGGCGGGATAAGCGTAGTCGATAACGTTCAGCACGATTTCCTCAACAACCAGATGAATCGTATATGCCTGGGCAGGCAGGGAAACGACTTCCTCCGTACGAAGGATAGCGTTAATGATTTCCTCTGCCTTACCCCGGATAGGTTGAAACCTCAGGACTGTCATATCACACGAAAGAGATATAGTTTTGCAAACCAGTCATGTTAAACACGTTGCGGACATCGTCGCAGCAGTTCTTGAATTCGATAACGGGATTCTTCTCCAGTTTCTGTTTGGCGAAAATTACCGTACGAATACCACTACTGGATATATAAGTCATATCGGAGGCATCGAAAACAACCTTATCCACGCCTTTACCCCGATAGGCATTCAAATCTTCCATCAACAGCGGAGCGTTGTTGATACCCAATGTTTCCCCCAACTTCACGGTCAGAGTTGTTCCCTCTAAAGAGAGGCTAAAATCTTTTTCCATAACTATAAATACTTATTGTTTATTTTCCTACTAAAACCATGATAGAACGCGGTCCTACCAATATCTCATGCTGATTCTCGATAATCGGCTCGCTGCCCGGCTCGCAAATATCCAGCGGAGCAGGCGCGTCCGTATTTGAGAATACATACCAATGCTTACCTTCCGGCAACACAGGCAATTCAAAGCCGTGCATCTCCCAATGCATATTCATGGCAACGTAGATGAAATCATCGGTAGCATTGCCACACTTTGCGTACTGGCCGTTCAACATGAAAGCAGCCGTCAGATTGTTATAGCCAGAGGACGGATCCCAAGCTTTTACGCCATGCCATGAGATGTCTGGATAGCCGGTATTCAAATAATCAGAATAACCCAAATGATATTCAAAGCGGAGAACGGAATGAGCCTTGCGGAAAGCAATCATCTGCTTATAGAAACGATGGATATCGCTGTTCTTTTCCAAGTTGTTCCAGTTCAGCCATCCGATTTCGTTATCTTGGCAATAAGCATTGTTGTTGCCGAACTGTGTATTTCCCATCTCGTCTCCGGAGAGAATCATAGGCACACCCTGACTTACCATCAGAAGCGTCATGGCATTCTTAATCTGCTTATGACGAAGGAAGTTGATGCCCGGGTCGGAGGTCTCGCCTTCCCAGCCACAGTTCCAACTATTGTTGTTGTCTTCACCATCGCGATTGTTCTCACCATTGGCTTCGTTGTGTTTACCATTATACGAAACTAAGTCCATCATGGTAAAGCCATCATGCGCTGTAATGAAATTCACGCTCGCTTTGATTCCCCGATTCTGCGAGGCATACAAGTCTGGAGAGCCTGCAATACGCTCCTTGACATCAGCCAACACACGTTCATCGCCCTTCAAGAAACGGCGGATAGCATCACGGTATTTCCCGTTCCACTCAGCCCAGCGTCCCCACGAAGGGAAAGAACCAACTTGGTACAGGCCACCGGCATCCCAGGCCTCGGCAATCAGCTTCGTCTTACCTAGAATCGGGTCATGTGCCAAAGATTCCAACAAAGGCGGATTCGACATCGGACAACCATTCTGATCGCGTCCAAGGATAGCAGCCAAGTCGAAGCGGAAACCATCCACATGGTAATCCGTTACCCAATAGCGGAGGCTTTCTACAATCATATCGCGGACATTCGGGTTATTACAATTCAACGTATTTCCACAACCACTGAAGTTAAAGTAATACCCATCAGGAGTCAGCATATAATACGTCTTATTGTCGATACCACGGTAGGAGATATACGGGCCGTTCTCGTTTCCTTCTGCCGTATGATTGAAAACAACATCAAGCATGACTTCCATACCGTTAGCATGTAACTGCTTAATGAGGTTCTTCAACTCGTCCACTTGCATTCCAAAACATCCGGTAGCCGCGTATGCAGCCTTCGGAGCAAAGAAGCCCACGTTGCTATAGCCCCATACATTATATAATGGTTCTCCTGTAACCGGAGAAAGACGGCTATTCTCAAACTCATCGAACTCGTGGATAGGCATCAGTTCTATACAATTCACGCCCAAGTCCTTCAAGTAAGGAATCTTCTCCATAATACCAGCAAATGTACCCCGATGCTTCACACCAGAAGACTCATGGCACGTAAAGTTGCGGACATGCATTTCATAGATAACGACATCTTCTATGGGGATTTCGAGCGGTAGGTCGTCTTCCCAATCGAAGTCATCATACACGATACGCGAACGGTATTGGAAGATGCTATTCCAATCGGGCGGTGTCCCCCAGACATCCCGGCCGGCTATCAGCTTTGCATAGGGATCGAGCAATATCTTCGTCTTGTCAAAACGATGCCCTTGTGCTGGGTCGTAAGGTCCATCCATCCGATAGCCATATTCGATATCCTCAAAGTCGAGGTCGAAGACCATCATGGAATAAACATTCCCCAACTTGAATTCCTTACGGAACGGTATCTCCACGAATGGTTCCTTAGCGTGATTGCGGAACAAAACCAACGTACAACCCGTGGCATAGCGGGAGTAGATGGAAAAGTTCACAGCGTTCCCAATAACCGTCGCTCCGAAAGGATACGGACGGCCGGCACGCAACTTGAAACCCTTATATTCGTGGGTCGGAAATATATCGATTCTCTGCATAAAACTATAGCTTTATTATGAACAAAGAGTACAGTCTTCTACCGTATCATAGTATGCAAAGAACTTCTCGAAGCCGGTCATGCGCATCACTTCGCGCACTTCCTCATGTACTCCAATCAGATAGAGCTGCAACCCCTTGGAGCGAGCCAACTTGTATGAATACAGCAGGACACGCAGACCTGCACTCGATACATAGTCGCATCCGCTCAAGTCGATTGCCACATCTTTCCCTTTATCCATCAGGGCAACGAGTGCCTCCTGCTCCCGGTTGGAAGTGGAGGCATCGAGGGTCGCCCCTATTTTATGAACTGACATTTCTTTCACCATCACCTTTCATCATTTAGATTCTACGACTACTTTAATCTTCGGACGATAGTTCAAGGCAGGCAACTGCACCGTCATTCCTTCAGCATCGAACTTGTCCCATGCCTTCCCGTCGATAGTTACTTCCTTTATCTTCACACTTCCGACCGGCAAGATATCAGGCTGCACACGCAGAACCCCGTCTGCAAAGCCATTCGCTTGCGGCTTAAAGTAGAAGGTCATAGGCTTATGCGTGTTCAACAGGTTCGTATAGGTAGCTGCCAGATATGCCAACTCTACGGAATGGTATGCACTCATGGAGTGGCTTCCCTTCTTTCGCTCCGTACCGAGCAGATATGGCAAACCATTGTTCAGGACGTTGAAGTAAACCGCCCCATCCTCGTGGTCGAGGAAGAAGGTGTTGTAGAAGGCCGCCGACTCACGTGCATACTTCAGGTAGTCAGCGTCTTTATATATACCGTAAAGTATCTCGTAGGCGAGAATAGCCTGCTCCTGTTGCCACCAAGCCTTGCGGTCGTGCCATGCAAAGCGATAGTATTCCTGTCCTTCGTGCAAACGGCGCTCCATCACGTCGTACCAACCGCCACGTTGTACGTCCAATCCGACCTTCGGCATCACGGCTGCAATCTTCTTCGCAAACTCCTGATAAGAGGCCTTCGGGCATACGCTGTTGATACGCATCAGGTTCCATGCTATCTTCAGGTTGTGCCCAACCACGGCGCGGTCTTGCTGCCAGCCCCACTTCAGGTCGTGCGACCAGTCGTCCATGAAGCGTTCGTTCACAAACGGAGAGTTCTCGTAGTCGGGGAAGTGCGTCGTAATCGTATCTGCTGTATATTCCAAGAACTTCAGATATTCTTCACGGCCCGTAGCGAGATAGAGGTTGATAAGGTAGGCTGGAGCATGGTCGCCTACGGAGTTCCAGTTCTTGCGAGACTTATTGGACCCGAGGCTCTCGCTATGCGGGCTAAGCATGATGGGGTCGATATGCGAATAGTAGCCTTCCCCCTTGGTGTCCTTGAAGAAGCGGTCGAATAGATCAATGGTCAATTCCGTATCCCGCAGGATAGCCGGGTCGCCATTCACGCGGTAGGTCTGCACCGGGCCGGCAAGGGCATAGATTTGCTCGTACATCGGGATGGCATCGTAATCGTCGCCGAACTCCGACGTGAATATCTTCGTCTCCCGTCCGCCCTGCACGTCAATGCCGTGATACCAATAGACGATGTTGTCGTCCACATCGTAGAACCGCATGTGGTCGCGCAGATACTGCACGCCTTTCTCGGCCACCTCGAGGAAGAGGTCCTCGCCGGTCATCATGAAGGCCGACGCCATACCATATATCATACGCGAAATCGTATCCGTCTCCTGGCGGAACGAGTTGATGTCCACCTTGCCCGAGAGGTTCACGTTCGTACGGTAGTTCTCATAATTGATGTCGCCCGTAGAACCGAACTGGGCCTTGACAAAGAAGTCGCAGATACTCTTTGCCTGCTTCTGCCACCAGCCCGATTCTTCGAAGCGGTACTTGCCCAGCTCCTTCTCGGGGAAGTCGAGCGACTTCGCCTCGAACTGGAACGTCCCGTCGTGCTGCGGGTAGAAGATACCGAAGGCAAAGACCATACGTCCGTCCTGTGCGAGCATCTGGTGCATCAGGCCGGTGCAGTCCTGATACGGCTCGTCGAGGTTGCGCATTAGGCGCGCGTATGTCGTATCGGTCAGGTAAACGCGGAACTCACGCCCGTCGCTTGTCGTCAGCGTGAAACTTCCCGTTTCCTTGTCAAATTCCTTTACATAGCCGGCTATCAAGTCGGTAAACTCAAACTGCATGTTGCTTGAGGGAGTAAAAAACTTAAGTCCTTTTTCCATATTTGTCCTCTTTATTAAGATATGAATAATTATTCTTTTCGTAGATGACCGGCATCTGCGACCGCAAACGAGTCGCGTCTATTACCGCATACGACCGACGTATATTACCACATACGGATGTCGTATATTACCACATACGGGTATCGTATATTATCGCATACGACCGGCGTATATCCTCCTACCCTTCGAGCGCCTTCTTCGGGAGCGTATAGGTAAAGCCTAAAACCATGAAACCTATCACCACCGTCGTGATGGCCGAGACCACAAAGCGGAGGCGGCAAGCTTCTGGATTCACATCGCTGACAAACATACTGGTATAGAGCGGCGAGATGAACTGCCCCAGCTGTGCCACCGACATGATGATCGCTATCCCGAACGTGCGCTGCCTCGGCGTTACGATACGCGGGAGGTAGAGCGAGATGGGGGGCAGGGCAAAACCGCCGCCCAAGCCTACGATGAGGCAACCCGCCATCACCACGGCAAACGAATCGGCATAGGCAATCACCAGATAACCAGCAGCCATGATGACCGTGGCGAAGGGCATCGTCCAGTCCTTCAGGTTGCGCATGATCCATGCCAGCGAGATGCCAGCGATAATGGCCGGGATACGCATGAGTGAAAGGGCGTAGCCGCACTGCTTGGCATCCCCTATTCCCTCTACGTCCATGAAGAGCGCCAAGTCTGTGTTAATCACAAAATAGCATGCAAATATCATCATGGCGAAGAAGGCGAGGAGGAATATCTTCTTGTTTAGCTTCTGCTTGTCCCCGCCGGGAGCTTGTTTCTTCGGCTCCATCGGGGGCATGGAAGGCATATATATAAAGGTAAGGATGATGGATACGAGCACGAAGGCATAGGTCAGAAACGAATACCGCCACGAGATGTTCGCCAAGATACCCGAGAGGATCATGAAGACCAGGCCGCCCAGTTGGTTCGAGGCGCCCTGCATCCCCAGCAGCTTGCTCCGCTTGGCCGGGTCGGGGGCAAAGTCGAAGATGAGCGACGTGGAGAGCGGCGTCATAATCCCTAGCCCAAGGCCGAAGAGGAGGCGCATCACGAGGAGCAATCGGAAGTCGCTCACAAAGCCCCCCGCCACGCCGAAGACCAGGAAGAGGCTCATACCCAATAGCAAGAGTTTCTTCTTGTCGATCCTCGCCGTCAGACGGGCGGAGAAGAGGCCAATAGGCATCATCACCAGCGTGGGGAGAGTCAGGACGAGCTTCGCCTGGGTCTGGCTGATGCCTGGGAACGCATCGCAGATAGCGGCCAAGGCGGGAGAGACCGCCGTGGGCGCCATAATCGTTAGCAGCGATACCGACAGGATGGACGGTATCAGCATCCGTGAATATCCTTCAATCTTCATCATCTCTTTTTATACTCTACCTAAATCGAAGGGAGGATACACCTCGTTGTCCACCAAGACGTCGATGAGGCAGGGCTTGCCCAGACTCAAAGCCTCCTTGAAGGCAGGGACGAAGTCTTCCAGCCGTTCCACCCGATAGCCCTTGGCGCCGCATGCCTCGGCGTAACGGACAAAGTCGGGGTTGTCGAACGTCATGAAGGCCTCGTCGTTGTACATGTTCAGGAGGAACTTCTTGATGATATTGAACTCGTTGTTGTCAAAGATAATCCAAATGACAGGTATATTGTATTGCACAGCCGTCATCAGCTCGAAGCCAGCCATCTGGTAACAACCATCACCGACGCAGGCTATTACTGTTTTGTCCGGGTTCGCGCACTTGACGCCGATACAGCCGTTCGTGTGGCTCGCCATCGGGCCGAAGCTACCGGGGTTCTGATAACGCTGGTTGCGGTTCAGTTGGGCATAGCTGCTCACCCACAACATGTGAGAACCGGCATCCCCCATGACGATCGCATTGTCCGGAAGGTTATCGGATAAGAGGCGAACCATGTCGCCGGGGAAGATACGCTTGGCATCCTTGTGCTCCGGCTCATCATAGTAACGTCCTTTCGGCAATACAGGAACTGGATTCTCAGACAAATGAGCAGCCTCCAAGAGGGGAAGCATTGCCTGGAGCGCCAGTTTTATATCGCTGACCACGGGGGCGTCAGCCTTATAGACCTTGCCAATCTCTACCGGGTCGATATTGATATGTATTAATTGTTTCCCATCATATAAGGTGGGGCGGAAGGCGTAGGTAGCATTCTGCGCGAAAGAGTTGCCCATTGCCAAGACAATCTCGGCATCCTTGAAGTAGGTATTGGCAGCCTCATCGCCGGAAGTACCATAAACACCCAAGCATAGCGGGTGATTCTCGGGGAGGAAACCCTTGGCATCCATCGTCTGGACGAAAGGAAGTTTGTAGGTCTCTATCAATTGCTTCAATTCGTCGGCACATTGGCTTCGGATACAACCATATCCTATCAAAGCTAATATCTTCTTCTTTTGACGTATGCCCTCGGTCAGTATCTGCACAGCCTTTTCGAGAGCAGCCTTATCAGCCGAAACGGGCTTGATATTAACTTTGATAGGACGGTAGTTCGTTACTTCTGCGGTTGTTACATCCTTAGGGATATGGATGTGAACCGGACCAGGACGGCCTTCAAACGCCGTATTGATGGCATCTTCCAGAATATCACATGTATCTTCTGCTCGCTCTAATATATACGACTTCTTGGTAGTAGCCGAGAACATGGCTTGGGAATCTGGCGTCCGACTCAGACCTGTTGATTCATTCAATGCTCCCTTGCCTCGCTGACTCTTCGAGGTATATCCTGTAATCGCAAGGATAGGCAACGAGTCTGATAAGGCAACCGCCAAACCCGAGAACAGATTGAACGCACCAGGTCCACCCGTAGCAAAACATACGCCGAGGTTACTCGGGTTAAACATGGTATAGCCACAAGCCATAAAAGAAGCAGCTTGCTCGTTACGGATAATAACCGTCTTAATCTTTTTTGAATCGCGTAAAGCTAACAGCATGGAAGCATTTACTTGTCCGCTTCCGCCAAACACATAGCTTACGCCTATATCTTCGAGTGCCTTTACGATCGTTTGATTTACATCCATTGTCTTAGTCTTATATTATTAATATGAAGATTTATTTCGTGTTCTCTTTTCCTGCCCATTCCCCTTCGTTGAACTTGGCCTTCGCATTCATAGGGGGATTTTCGGAGAACAACTTTCCACCCGTAGCGGCTTCATTCAAGTTATATCCATTAAAGAATAGATAAATGCGGTCTTTCGGGACATTGCTTACTTCGGAGAAAGCTGAGATGAACTTATCGGCAATGATTTTCTTTTGCTCATCCGTCATCTCTATGCTATGAATAATTATTGCTGGCATCCTCTTATTCGCGTTTAAGGAAGGTGAACCAAACCTTCGTTCGGTCCACCTTTCGATTAATAAATTACTTAATAGAATTCAACACCTTTACAATCATGTCGCCGTATGCGATAGATGATTCAACAGATGTACCCGTGATAAACGGATGATCATAGTAAACCTGCGGGTCTTCGCGGTTAGCATTGATACGTGCGATGCAAGCTCCGTTAGGACCTACAGCATCACGCACCAAGTCTTCGATCGGCCACAAGAAGCCCGGAGTGATTACGTTTGTACCCTTATTATCTTCTGTTGCACCATAGAGGTCGTATGACATTGCCATACCCGGGCCATAGAAGTCCCAAGCACGAGGATGAGCACAAATCTTCTTTCCATAAATGATAGACTTGTAATCATTTTCCGGATCACGAAGGAATACCAAAGTAGAAACAGCATAGCACAAAGCTGCTACAATCTTTCCACTCTTATAGGCATCCATAATCAACTTGTGGAGTTCCCAGCAGTTGCACATATCCAACATAGCGCCCGGTCCACCAGTCAAAGCAATGGCATCGTAGTCTGCCATATTTACTTCAGAGAACTTCAACGGATGTGCCCATTCTTCGCCATCAACCAATTCCTTGCAACGGTCGCAAACTTCCTTCGGATTGGTTTTGATGTTCTGTACACCATCCACAAAGTCCGGGTCCACACTGATTTCGAAAGGCAGCGGTTTCTTTCCTTGCGGAGTAGCCAATGTTACTTCAAACCCAGCTTTCTTACATGCATCCCACGGAGCTTGCAATTCTTCGCCCCAAGAACCATAATTGGTTGCGATAATCAAAACTTTCTTTGCCATAATCTTTCTAAAGAAATTAAATTAAACATGCAGATGACCTGCTTTTATCTATTATTATATTAATCAATTACTAATCCTTCCGCATGGACTATCTGGAAGGTATCCCCACGCAAACTGGCTTTTTCCTCCTGATAAACCATATCTTTCGCTTCAACATTTATAGTATTTCCATCTCCTTCGAGATAAAGATGCGCATGGGAGAAATCAAAGATTCCACTTCTACATACGAATAGATCTCGCGTTTGAGCAAAATTCCGCGCTGTAGTATGCCATTCCCCTATTTCTATCGGATATGGGAAATCTTTTGCCGACTGCACATTGGCTCCTACTTCTGCCGTAAGGAAATCGTACGGTCCGGACTTAGTTACGGTAATCGTCCCTGTATTTTCCATCCGATGTACTTGCTTCTCCGGACCTACCATCTCACTATATATGCCGAAAGCCACGGCGTGTGGAGTCGATTCCTCGCTTCCTTCCAGATGGACTTTCACTATACCTTTATTAATAATAGGCGGTACTGGAGTCGCATTCGGGAACGAATGTTCATAAAATGCGCAAGCCAACGGATAAGACTGGAACAAGAAAGAAACCTTCTGTTCGATATACCGTGCCTTCGAAACGATATCAACCGTACCTTCGTTCAAGATATGCGTATTAGCAAAACGAGCTATTGTCATAATCCGCCCGCTCGACTTCACGCGGATAGTACCATAGTTAGCGATTACTCCTCCCAGACCCGTCGTTGCCAAGATACGAACAGTCGATGCCCGCTCCATATCCAGCGTTATCTTACCATTATTTATAATCGTCATATTGTTGGCTGGGACCGCAATCGCCCGTGCTTGTGTCGCGTACGAACCTTCGCCAATCAACTCAATCTCTCCGTTATTAATAATCGTCGAGTCCTCTCCTGCCAACAAGGTTTCCCCATAGACCGGAGTATCGGAATCCAGACCTTGGTCGAAATAGATACGTATAAGTCCTTCGTTTATCAGCATCGAATCCTTTCCCGCCGCCATAGCAAAGCACTTGATGAAGCGGTACAATCCTTTCTCTGCATCAGGTGTAGCCTTGATTTGTTCCTTATAGGCTTCCACCATCTCCCGCAGATGAATCTCAATCACTCCTTCATTAATCAGCGTAGCGTTCGGTGCCAAGTGATGCCGACCGGGATTCTCCGCATCGTCCACCAGAGCAGCCATGCCGTAGAGTGCGATGTTCCGTCCGTTAAGTACCTGCCCTGCCGCGATTGCCTGTTCCTGGATATCAGCGATATTGCCTATCTGGGGCTTATCAATCACGATATGGCCACGGTTTACACCATATTCCCCACCGCCTACACGAATACTTTCGTTCGTGCAAGTCAGCGTGCTTTTATTTGAAATATCCATCATTCTCAATATTTGTTCTCTATTAAAAAACCATTTATTCCGACAAATAGTTGTCTAATTTCCCTTCAAACTTTCCTTCTCCGGGACAAATTCTTAAAACTAAGTCTTAGTTTTCAAAAACTGAATCTTTGTTTTTAAAAACTAAACCTTGGTTTTTAAAAACTAAAGTTTAGTTTTAAGTTTAGGTTACTACCTATCCAAGTTTGCCTCGTAAACTTCACAAGTTTCCCCGGCTTCTTTTGAAGTTTCTATCTGGTACACCAAGTCGCGAGGACGGATTGGGGCATCTGAAACGCCATCCGAAGGAATCAGTTCAAGGTGCATATCCGACAAATCGAACTTAGCGCTGCGGCAGATAAACAAGTCGTGCGTCTGGGCAAAGTCGCGCGCCTTCGTCTTCCACGTCCCTATCTTCACGCGAACCGGATAGTCGCCAACCGATTGCATATTCACACCTACCTCCGCCGTATGGTAATGGCACGGACCTTCTTGTGTAACCTCGATGATGCCTTCGTTCTCCATCCGATGCACCGGAGTCTCTCCCTTCGAGCCGACCTGATGGCAATAGAAGCCAAAGGCAACCGCATTCGGACCAGAAGCCTCCGTTCCCAACAGATGCACATTTATCGTCCCGCGATTGACTGTCGGGCATGTTGGCAAGTCGTTCGGCAAGAAATGTTCGTACATGGCCGTAGCCAATGGGGCAAATTGGTAATGATAGGAAACTTTATTCTCGAGGAAGGTAGCCAACGAAACCACCTCTATCGTCCCGTTGTTTATCATCCGCGTTCCCGCAAGGCTGCCTAATACCATAATCCGTCCGCCCGTCTTGACGCGGATAATGCCATTGTTCAGCAACGAGCCATATTGCCCCGCCGTATGAAGTATCCGCGTCTGATAGGCACGCTTCAGGTCCACCGTGATTTCTCCGTCGTTAATCACTTGGAGATGACTATCCATACTGCCTATGCCTCGGATATAACTTTGCCACGAGCCATTACCGATAATGTTTATCTTGCCACGGTTCTGCATGAAAGAACGGGCATTAGCCCAGATAGCACAGCCGTAGAGCGAGACTTGAGCATCTATATCTTGGTCCATATAGACATTGATTGTACCCTCGTTGATAAGCATCGAATCCGTCCCGGCCGCCATAGCATAGCAGCGAACCGTATCGTTGTTCGTATTCTCCGGGTCGTCGCTTTTAGCTTTCCGTTCCTTATATAAGGCATAAATCTTATTGAAGTGGATATCAATCACACCCCGGTTAATCAACGTCGCATGGGAAGCCAAGCGCTTCGCCCCCGGCTGGTCGGGATTATCTTCCAAGGCCGCCAGAGCGCAGATAGCTATGTTCTTCACGACAACACCCGGCTGGTTAGGAATATTTCCATGTTGATATTCGAAATAATTCTTCCCTGCCGGCTCCGAGATATCCAGATGTCCGTAGTTCACAGCATAGCCACCCTTGCCAACCACTATGGCTTCGTGGCTAATCGTAGCCTGTTCTTTTGCTAAATCCGTATTCATTTTACTATAAATAATGAGGCTGTCTTATTATCTTTATCCCAGTTTAAAGAAAGAGTCGTGCAATAGCCAGTCCCCTCATAAATAAACCTACTTCTTATCCCAAGGAAAAACGGTCTTTACTGGTGCGAAAACATCGATTGCCTCCGTCTCGCCTATGGCAACGAAACCATGCGGTACATCGGCCGGCACCAGATAAGCGTCCCCCTCTTTTAATGTATAGGTCTTTTCGCCTATCGTCAGGAGGAAACCGCCCTTGATAACATACCCGAACTGCTCTTGCGGATGGGTGTGCATACCGACTTCACTCTGGTCTGCCATATTCCAATGCAGCACGTTCAGATTCTTGCCCATGGCGAAATCCTGGCGTACGACGCCTTTTCCCATATCTACTTTCTCTACGTTTTGGTGCTCAATCACCATTTTGTTTTCTGTATTCATTGTTCATTCTTTTTAAACCTTGGCGAAGGTATTTCAAACAATCCCGAATCGAAAGTTAATCCTTCCCCTTGTTATGTCATTTTTTCGCGCAATCTATCCCAATTTTTCACGTCAGGACGGTTACACTTATGCTTTTCAGCCTATTATTTATCAATATGACAAAAATGTAACAGATGGGGGTTCCATTTATGCGAGACGTAATCACCCGCTTAGGGATGCCGTAGCTTACCGCCTTACGCCACCCATAAATTTAGATATTTAAGGTACGCATATTTGACTTCTCTCCCGAATCCCCGTATCTTTGCAACCGAATTTTAAAACAAAGAAAAACATTGGCAAGAAAGAAGAAACAGTTGCCTTTGCTGGAAAAGGTAACGATTACAGACGTGGCGGCAGAGGGAAAAGCCCTCGCCCGAGTGGACGAGATGGTCGTCTTTGTCCCCTTTGTGGCTCCGGGCGACGTGGTGGACATCCAACTGACGCGCAAGAAGCACAGCTATGCCGAGGGGAAAGCCGTGCACTTCCACCAATATGCCGAGCAGCGTGCCGTGCCGTTCTGCGAGCACTTCGGCGTGTGCGGCGGTTGCAAATGGCAACATCTCCCCTACGAGGAGCAATTGAAATACAAGCAGAAACAGGTCGTGGACAACTTGACGCGCATCGGGAAGGTGCCATTGGGCGAGGTCTTGCCGATTCTCGGCTCCGCCCGTACGCAGTTCTATCGCAACAAGTTGGAGTTCACGTTTTCCAATAAGAAATGGCTGACGGAGGAGCAGGTACAGAGCGGCGAGACCTTCGACAATATGAATGCCGTGGGCTTCCATATCCCGGGGATGTTCGACAAGGTGCTGGATATCCACAAATGCTGGCTGCAGGACGACATCTCGAACCGCATCCGGCAGTGTATCCGCGAGTATTGCCTTACGCACGAGGGCTATCCGTTCTTCGACTTGCGTAATCAAGAGGGCTTTATCCGTACGCTGATGATACGCACGGCCTCGACGGGAGACTTGATGGTTGTGGTTGTTTTCTTCCACGAAGACCAAGAACGGCGCGAGGCGTTGCTGGAGCATGTAGCCGCTCAATTCCCCGAGATTACCTCGCTGATGTACGTCATCAATGGCAAATGCAACGACACCATCACCGACCAGGACGTCCTTGTCTTCCGGGGCAAAGACCATATCATCGAGGAGATGGAAGGGCTGCGCTTCAAAGTCGGCCCCAAGTCGTTCTACCAGACGAACAGCGAGCAGGCATATACCTTATATAAAGTAGCACGCGACTTCGCCGGTCTGACTGGCAACGAGCTGGTTTACGACCTCTACACCGGCACCGGAACGATAGCCAACTTCGTCTCCCGCCAGGCCCGCAAGGTGGTGGGCATCGAATATGTGCCAGAGGCTATCGAGGATGCCAAAGTCAATTCTGCCCTGAACGGCATCGAGAATACCCTTTTCTTTGCCGGGGACATGAAGGACATCCTGACCGAAAGCTTTATCGCAGAGCATGGTAAGCCGGATGTTATCATCACCGACCCTCCACGTGCCGGTATGCACGACGACGTCATCAACGTCATCCTCGCCGCCGAGCCGCAGCGCATCGTCTATGTCAGCTGTAACCCGGCGACACAGGCTCGCGACCTCGGCCTCCTCCATGCCAAGTACGAGGTTCGGAAAGTGCAGCCGGTGGATATGTTTCCTCATACGCATCACGTTGAGAACGTCGTGTTACTCGAACGAAGATAATCGCCATGAAGTCCATCTGCCTCTATATCTGTTTCCTATTTATCCTCCTCAGTTGCGGGCAACGCCAGCAGCAGGCGGAGAGTTCTGCCTCTCAGCCCCTGCATCCCCACGAGGATTTGGCAGATATCCGGGCAGATGGTATCCTGACGGCGGTAACACTCTACAGTTCCACCACTTATTTCCAATACAAAATGCAGCCGATGGGCTACGAATACGATATGATTGAAGACTTCGCCCGCTCCGAGGGCTTAAAGTTGGAAATCAAGGTAGCCCAGAACGGCACCGACCTCCTCCGGATGCTCGACGAGGGTGAGGCCGACGTGGTGGCTTACCCTATCCTCATCAGCAACCGCAACAAACAGAAGTACCTCTACTGCGGGCAAGAGGAACAGAGTTGCCAAGTCCTCGTCCAACGAGCCAACAAGGAAGATTCCCTGCTGACCGATGTAACCCAGATGGTTGGCAAAGATATTTACATCAAGCAACATTCCCGCTACGGCCGCCGTCTGGAAAACCTCGACCAGGAACTCGGCGGGGGACTCCGCATCCACTACATCGAGAGCGATTCCATCACCAGCGAAGACCTCATCATGATGGTTTCCAAAGGCGAAATCCCCTATACGGTCTGCGACGAAAATGTCGCCCGCCTCAACCGCACCTACTATTGGAACATCGACACCCAACTGAAGATCAGCTTCATGCAGCGCTCCTCGTGGGTCGTCCGAAAGAGTAGTCCCGAGCTGGCACGGGCCATCAACGAATGGGCTTCGGACACCAACCGCAAGCGTTCGTTCAATGCCATCACCAAACGCTATTACGAACTGAGCAAGCAGACGGAAAACGCTGCCCCCCAGCCGACTATCCCGGCAGGGCACATCTCTCCTTACGACGAACTTTTCCGTAAACACGCCCATCTGCTCGACTGGGACTGGCGACTCCTTGCCGCCATCTCCTATCAGGAGTCGAAATTCGACCCTACAGTCGTCTCCTGGGCCGGTGCCGAGGGGTTGATGGGGATTATGCCCAATACGGCCAAGGCGCTGGGAGTCATGCCCCACGAACTGAAAGACCCGGACATGGGTATCCGCACCGGCGTGGACTGTCTGCGCCGTTTCCGCCAAGGTTTTTCCTCGATAACCAATCCCGAGGAGGTTATCAAATTCACTCTCGCCTCCTACAACGCCGGCATCGGGCATGTTTACGACGCGCGGCGGCTCGCCGAGAAATATGGGAAAAATCCCGACGTGTGGGAGCACAACGTCGCCGACTTCATCCGCCTCAAGAGCGACCCGGAATACTACAACGACCCGGTCTGCCAGCATGGTTACCTCCGAGGTTCGGAGACATTCAACTATGTCCGCGAAATCATGCAGCGGTACCACGAATATTGCCTCGCGACGGAGCCCTCTGCTGCGCAGTAAAGCCCTTCTTCTCTCCTAAACGAACTGTCGGGGAGCAGGAAAGTGCGTTTTTTCGCCAAGAAGTACTTTCCTGCGGCAGGATTTTGCTTTTTTTCGTCAGGAAGCACTTTCCCCGGCGGGATTTTTGCTTTTTCTCGTCAGGAAGCACTTTTCCCGACGGGATTTTTGCTTTTTTTCGCCAGGAAGCACTTTCCCCGGCGGGATTTTTGCGTTTTTTCGCCAGGAAGCACTTTCCCCGGTGGGATTTCTGCTTTTTCTCGCCAGGAAGCACTATTCCCGACCGGGGAAGTAGCCGATATGAAAAAAGCCCGAACCTTTCGGAACGGGCTTTTCTTAATAAACCATCAATATTAACAATAATAGTAGTGTGAAAGTATAATTGAAAAATAAAGTTGAATAACCTATTATTGCAACGGCAAAGATAGGCGTTTTTTATCATAGAAAGTAGAAAAAGCCGCCAAAACTTCCCAAACCTAAGGGATTCGGGGACGAAAGGGCGACTTTCTGGCACGAAATGCTCAATCCTTTGCTTGATGGACGGTGAGCTGGGGGTAAGGGAAACCGATGCCCACCTCGTTGAATGTAGCATAAACTTTTTTATTCATGTCGAAGAAGACATCCCAGTAATCCTCACTCTTGACCCAGACGCGGACGCTGATATTTACGCTGCTGTCGGCCAATTCTTTCAAGCCGATGAAGGGGGCGGCAGGCTGCTGGAGGATGCGGTTGTCCTGAGCCAAGATGGACTCAATCACCTGCTTGACGTGCTCGAAGTCCGACCCGTATTCGACACCGAAAACCCAATCGACACGGCGGATATCCTGCTTGCTGTAATTAACCACGATGCCGCTGCTCAACGAGCCGTTGGGGATATAGATGACGCGGTTGTCCACCGTAGTCAGGACGGTGTGGAAGATTTGGATTTCACGAACGGTACCGCTCTCCGTCAAGGCATCGATATAATCTCCTACCTTATATGGTTTGAGAAGCAAGATGATCAAACCGCCCGCGAAGTTCGAGAGGTTCCCACTCAGCGCCATACCAATAGCGACACCGGCGGAAGCCAACAACGCCGCGAACGAGGCTGTCTGCACGCCCAGAGCTCCGACAACCGAGACAATCAACAGAATAATAAGTACTACATTAACCAAACTCCCGACGAAACTCTTAACCGACGGGTCGATGTTCCGTTTCTCCAAGATTTTCCTCACCAGAAGATTGATAGCACCTACCAGAAGACGGCCGATGACAAATACCAGCGCGGCTTTTAGCAACGTCCATCCCAATTGAACACCATGCTCGAAGAGCGAATCTAAAATCTGAGGAAGTTTTTCCTCCCATGCTAAGACATTCAATAATAACATAAACTATAATAATCTTTAATGTTTATACGATTTAATGTTTCCTGCTTTCGGCTAACGGCGGTAATCTGTAGCTTTGCAGCACAATTATAAATGAAACAGCACAAATGAAAGTTTTGTTTACTCTCCTCACTTCTTTTTTATTTTTTACGATACAAATATCTGCACAGACCTATCAAGAATGGGTAGAAAAGAGCTGTGATTACATCGATAAGGGAGATCTTGTCTCCGCCGAGGAATGCTTGAAAAGCGCCATGCGTCTTGAGCCCGGAAATGCAACGAATTTCGCGCTCCTCAGCAACTTAGGCACGCTCCAGCGAAGACAAGGCAAACTGCAGGAGGCATTGCTTTCCTATACGGCAGCACTCAGCCGTCATCCGCGCAGCATTACTATCCTTGAGAATCGTGCTTCTCTCTACTCGGAAATGGGGGAAACCGAAAAGGCTCTAAACGACTACAATGTTCTCCTTTCCATCGAGCCCGACGACCAAGAGGCGCTCTTCAGCAGAGGTATGCTCTTTTTGCAAACAAAGAATTATCTTTCTGCGGAACAGGATTTCGACAGGATATTAGAAGTAAACGAGAAGTCTGTCCGTGGCCGCCTCGGGCACGCAATCCTCGAAAAGCTGCGCGGCAATTACGACTTCAGCGAGCGTATCCTGAACTACCTCATCAAAGAGATGCCGCGCGAATGGATTCTGTATGAGGAGCGCGCCGACTTGTATTTTTTGATGGGGAAAAATGCGCGGGCCATGGCTGACATCTCTCGTCTTTTTGCAGAAACAACGCCGACTGCATCGCTCTACGTCCTTCGGGGAAAAGTCAAAATCGCCCAATTCGAGCGCGAATCCGCAGCGAAAGATTTCGAAAAAGCGCGCGAATTAGGCTACGATTCTGACGTCATCGACGAACTCCTGAAATTCACCAAGTAGCCATCAGCTTTCTTTCGGTGGCTTCAAATCAAACAATCCAGGAATTTTGCTGTTTGAAAAATCCAGGAAACTCTTTGGCTTCGGCCGGCTGCGGAGTTCTTCGCTCCACGCTTCCTGCAACGCACGATGCATATCGAGACAACCTTCCCACACTCCCTCTACGATTTCATTGACCTCCTTAAGAGAAACGTCTGCGAACATAATCTCCCTCATGCGATGCATTTTGCGCTTGAAGATTTGCTCTCCGTTTGGTATCGATACAAGTTTGGCGCAGACTGCTTTCAACTTGAGAAATTCTTCTTCGGTTGTCGGTTCCATGTGTTGGACAGCAAAATTGACGAGGTGGAAAACGGTTTCCTCTTCGTAAATCTGTGCCTTATAGCGGGAAAGATTCTCCTGGTCGAGAAAAGTTACGAACGTCCGCATGTTCAAGCCCGGCGTCTTTTTCACCAACGATAAACCTTGATCAGTATGGAAGAAGAACTTTTCCTTCAAGTCTTCGGCCTCCCAGCCTTTGGGTAAGTACTGCACCTTCTCCCTGTGCATGTTCGCCAAGAGGAAATCGAGGGCAATATTTCCTCTGTTTATCGTAATGCCATTGTAATCCAAGTACCGCTCTTTGTAGCGTTGGAGAAAATGAGCGGTGAAGTATTCTAAACCAAACTTCCGGTCGAGATTGCAAGGATACATGATGAAATAGTCTGTCCCCACCTCGCGGTGCAAGGGTAAGTAGGCCATCTCTGTCGTCTTCGTGCTCCCGTTGAATGTCCCGATGTTTTTGAAATACAGCGTCCAGACATTATGCGACTTCGTCTTGATTTTTCTCTCCTCTACGTCCGCGTAAATCATGCGCCTTATTCCCGGCTTCAGGCCGCGCCGAGATTTTTTGAAGCGTTCGTAGGCGATTCCTGCACTAACGCGAATTTCCAGAAAATCTTGATAAGCAATCGCATATATCTCTTCCGGTGTCATCGTCGTCGTTATCATTCTTCAATCCTCCGTCATTTTAATCGTTTCAACAGTTCTATGGATCCGCGCAAAATCTTGATGTCGTCTTTATCCCAAAATGTCTTCGGGCGCAAGTCGCGTTCTGCATGTTCCCATGCGTTCTCAAAGTGCGCAGCGCGATCTTCTAGCTCCTTCCAGGCTATCTGTGCCCGCTTCATGTAATCTTTCAGTACTTCCGGCGTCTCACCTACTTTTCTCCGGCGGACATAGGACATGAAGAGTTTCTTTGAGTCCGGATTGGAAAGTATTTTGTGATAAAGGGCTTTTTCAAGAAGTATGACTTCTCCATCTCCTTGCTCCCTTTTTTCCCAGACATCCTGCAGTTCTTTTATCAGGTTCCAGAGTTTTTCCTCATCATACCGCATGGCTTTATATCGGCTAAGGTTTTCCTGATCAAGGAACGTGATGTGCAAAACGTAATCATGTTCGAACTTAACCAATGACAATCCTTGCGAAGAGATTGTAAAACAACGCTCTTTCATATCATCTTCCGACCAGCCCTTGGGGATATAATACGTCGGCATCCTATCTACATTGTGAGAGATGTAGTAGGTTATCAAGTTCGGTCCGGAGATATCGATATGGTTGTACTCCAAATACCTCTCCTTGTAGCGTTGCATGAAGTGGGCGGACATGATATTCAACTGGAATTCCTTTCGCGAGACACTGATGTACAGATAATCCGTCCCGCTTTCCCGATAAATGGGAATGTATATGATCCCAATCGTGAACGCCTTCCCGGATTTTTCAAGCAGATAGCGGAAATACACTTTCCACGTATTGTGCTGTTTTGTCCGCGCTTGCTTTTCTTCCACCATCGAGTGGATCATACGTCGCTTCTCGCCGCGATAAGTCCGATAATTTTTGCAGAATTCATCGTAGGCAATCTTTACTCTCCAATATATTTCGCGATAGTCTCGACGGGCTTCTTCGACCATCTCGTCGAGGCTCATTGTTGTTGTAAACATAATCTTAGTCTTTGATAGGGTTAATAATCTGGCAATAGGCCGTGTTCATTTAATTCTGCCCAATAATTATTGAACAGCTCTTTGGGAGATAGTCGCACCGATCTGTCGTAGAGGCTTTTCGGCTGAACTTCCTTCAAGACTTTGTCCCAATTTTCTTCCAGCTCGTTGCTCATCTGAATCAGATAGTCGTAAACTTGGTGAAAGTTTTCGATAAATCGCGGCCATTCTTCCGGTTTCGCCGGCAGAAGGCGATGGACAAATCCCTCTATTAGCTTATCGACGTTCTTCGTTTCCCGCAATTTCTTGTAGGCGGAGCGTCGGTTGAGCATCAACAGCGTATTGTTCGTCTTTATCTCCTCGCGGTACAGGGCACTAATTTCTATAATCAACTTGAAAAGTTGTTGTTCTTCATAGACAATGGACTTATACCGAGAGAGATTCTCTTGATCCAGGAAAGTAACATACTGGAGCAATTGCCCGTTATTGGTTACTCTCAACACCGATAGCCCCTGCTTGGAAATAAGAAACTGTCGGTCTTTCATGTCTGCATCCGTCCAGTTTTCCGGATGATAATAGGTCTGCGTCCTATCTTGGTTATGCAGCATGTAGTAAACGACTGGAAGTTTTCCCTGCGTATCTATCTTTTTGTAGTCTAAGTATCTCTCCTTGTAGCGCATAATGAAATGCGCTGTAACCCACTCAATGGCAAACTTCTCGTAATTGAAATTAATAAAGATATAGTCCGTACCGTTTGCTCTCGGCAATGCGACATAAACGAGGCAGGTTGCAAATATCCTGGACGTTATGTTACTAAACGAGTTCATCAGGAATATAATATTCCACTCATTCCGGGCCTTGGTGCGGAACTTCTTCGTTTCGATTACGGAGTGAATTGAACGTGTCTGCCCGCGTTTGAGATATAGATTTCGGCGAAATTGCTCGAACGCAAGCTGCACACGCACACGCATTTCCTTGTAGTCCGTGTACGCCGCGTTCAATACTTCGCTATCAGTCATTGTTGTCGTGAACATACTTTCTCCTTTCTGCTGAAATTGTTCAAATCGAAAACGCTTGCGGTGGTTATTGCACCACCGGAAGCCCATCTTCGTCGTCCGAATCATCTACGACGGGACGGTCGTCATCTGAGCCATCGCCCCCTGAATCTTCCCCGCCGGACGTATCGCCACCGGATTCGTTATCAGAATCATCCACGCTGGGGAAAGCATCTTCGTTACCCGTATCGGGCTTCTCCTCGTCGGACGTTTCGGTCTCGTCGCCGGTTGTCGGTTTGTCGGTAACAGGCTTATCGTTAGGCTTGCTGGAAGGTTTGCTATTCGTTCCTTTTGTCGTGGCCTTGTCGATGATACGCTGTTTCATACGGCGGATATGACGGTTCATCTCTGCGATGAGCTTCGTCAACTCGTCGGACGTATTAAAACGGGCATAGGCATTGATCGACTCGATTAGTTCGCGGTAAGCCAAATCCGCGTCTTTCCGAGCCTTTTTCAAACCGCCCAAGACGCGCGCGGAGTCTTCGTCGTCGCGCTCCTTCAGCAGTTTTTTGACGGCCTCGTTTTCTTCCTTCAGCCGTGAGGTAAATATTGTAAGATGTAGTTTCTCAATATTCTCCGAATATTTCGTCTCTAAATCCTCGTTAAAATTACTCAGCAAACCGGTTTCCTTATCGAGTTGCATTTTTGTCTTAATGCCGTAATCGATAATATGCTGCCACAGTGGTTTCGCAGCTTCAAAATACTCGCCAGTCTCGAAAACGAGATAGCTCTTGACAATGCGTTTGTAACTTGTATAAAAGCCTCCGCGAAGTTTGTCGTGCCGCGAGATAGAATCCGTCATCACATTCTTCTTGGATACTTTTAAAAACTTGTTTTCAGTGTCGAATGCAGTTTTTAATGTTGCAAGTTCCGTGGCCACGGCTGTCTTCACTTCCGTAGTCTTGTTCACACGAGCTAAAACTGCTTCTAAATAATTGAAATGAGCGCCGCTATCGAGACGGGACAAACTCAAAGTTAAGATTTTTTTCTTCATATCATTTTATTTAAATAGATTAGCAATGGAGATTGGCAATTCCGCTGTTAATAGAAACGTCCGATTCTTTCTTCTTTCCTATGGAAAAAATAAAAAAACGGCCGTTTTCGATTTTTCCCGTTTGCGCAAAGGCTGAAAACCGAGGTTTCCGACTTTTTCGCAATCCGGAGGAAGAAAAAACGTCTGTTTTCGTCTTCCGCAAAAACTGCCGAAACAAGCATCACTCGTTTCTTTCTTTTTCGACGGTAAAAGTACTATGTTTTTTTAGAACCACCAAATTATTTTTGAGAAAAATCAAAAATTTTTTCTTCGCCTTATATTATTAAAGGTATAGGGAAAAATTGCGGCCGCATAGCTCTTCTTACCTTAATTATATGCTATAACGCGAATGTGTCTAAAATATTGTGTAGAAAAAGAAGAAAATGAAGAAGTTTTCTAAATATTTTCTATCTTTGTCCCTTAGTTTACAAGCAATATAGGAGGATTACCGATATGATTAAATTATTTGCGACCGAACAGGTCAAAGTTCTCGACCGATATACCATACAGCATAAGCCTATCAGTGGCGCGGATTTGGTGGAAGAAGCTGCATATAAATTTGTTGAGGAATTTACCAAGCATTATAAGCAAGTAAGCCGCATCGTTGTATTTGCCGGTCCGGGGAATAATGGAGCGGACGCGTTGGCTATCGCGCGAATGTTGAGTGATAAGTCTTATCGCGTTGTCATCTATTTATTTAATACGAAAAGACAGCTTACGCCGGAATGTGAAGAGCACAAACGGCGGCTATTGAATATTGAGCAGATTGAGTTTACAGAAGTTATAGAAGAATTTAATGCACCCGAACTGACTGAACGCGATGTGGTGATTGACGGGTTGTTTGGCTCCGGCCTCAATCGGCCATTGGAGAGCGGTTTTGCGGGGCTGGTGAAGTATATCAACAGTTCGCCGGCAGAAGTGGTGGCTATCGATGTTCCTTCCGGGCTGTTTGGCGAGGATAATCGCAAGAATACGCCGGATACAATCATTCAGGCCAATAAAACTTATACCTTCAACTTTCCAAAATTGGCTTTTCTTTTCCCGGAAAACGCCCGATTCGTTGGCAAATGGACCGTGCTTTCCATCGATATCTTGCCGGAGATAATTGACGACACTCCGGCGGCTTACCGGATTGTCGAAGAGGCAGATATGAACATGGTATTTCCTCCGCGCGCAAGGTTCACTCACAAAGGGACGTATGGACATGCCTTGATGATAGCCGGCAGCCGGGGCAAGCTGGGGGCGGCGATTCTGAGCGGCCGTGCATGTCTTCGCAGCGGGGCGGGACTATTGACCGTCCATGTACCGCGTTGTGGCGAAATGGTTTTGCAGACGGCGTTCCCCGAAGCTATGGTGGACGTGGATGAAAATCCTGATTTTCTGACTGCTGTGAAAGATTTAGCTTCTTATACGAGCGTCGGCATCGGACCGGGACTTGGGCAGCGACTGGAGACGGCGGTCGCACTCGGCGATATCCTCTCGCGGGTTTCTCGACCTATTGTCTTAGACGCTGATGCTCTGAATATTATTGCGGCAAATAAGGATTTGCTGGAGAAAGTTCCCCGCCGAAGCGTGCTGACGCCACACCCCCGCGAATTTGACCGGCTGGCTGGCGACAGTCATTCGGGCTATGAACGTCTGATGAAGGCGAAGGACTTTGCCAAGGAACATCAGGTTTGCGTGGTGCTAAAAGATGCTTATACAGCGGTTTGTACCTCTGAAGGTAACGTCTATTTCAATTTATGTGGGAATCCTGGGATGGCGACAGCGGGCAGTGGCGATGTCTTGACAGGCATCATACTCGGACTTCTTGCCCAAGGTTATGAACCGGAAACAGCCGCTGTTGCAGGCGTTTTCATGCATGCAACAGCGGGAGATTGGGCGGCGAAGACGCACAGTCAGGAGGCGATGATTGCCGGGGATATCGTGGATATGCTCGGGATGGCGTTCAGGGGAATCAAGTAATCCTTCAAATTGCTGAAGGAAATACTTTTTATGCATCCAACACGTTTAGCAGCGGGGAAATATCGGGTAGGATGCACCCGTTTCCCTCTTCCTGCTGCTCGGCCAACTCGATAATCGGGGTGTGCGGAAAATGACGGTGGAGGTAGGAAAGGGAATCCTGCTCAATTACGTCGTCGATGTGTGGGAAATGGTTGTAAACAAGCGCTTTCACTTCGATGCCTTCGCGCTGGCAAGCGTAGAGGGATAAGAGCGTATGATTCAGACTGCCCAATTTTCCCGAAGTAATCAGCAGAAGCGGATAGTTTTGCGCGCGGATGTAATCAATCGTCAACAAATCGTGCGTCAGGGGAACCATCAGACCGCCGGCGCCTTCGAGAAGAATCAGGTCGTGGTGCTCCAGAAGCTGGCGCGTCGCAGATGTAATCTTCGCGGGGTCAATGGTTTGGTGGTCCAACTCGGCCGCGAGGTGCGGCGAGCAAGGGTAAGAGAAGATATACGGGCACGTCAGGTGCTCGGCATCCTCGTCGAGGGGGGACAAATTCTGCAAACGGCGGTGCATATCAATGTCTTCGGACGAATCCTTGCAGCCGGTTTGAATCATTTTCTGGGTAATTACGTTCACCTTTTTCTCGGCAAAAGCGCGGGCAAGAAGGCCAGTCGCATACGTCTTGCCGACATTCGTATCGATACCGGATACGAACCAAACATTTTTCTTCATAAAATTCTGAAATTAAATATTATATACGATTTATTCTTTCCAAAAGAAAATAGACGGGAACGAAGGTAAGCACGACCTTTCCGTCCGTCGTCTGAAATTTTTCCTGGTATGTTTCGACGAAGGAAGCGAGGCGGTTTCGAGTCCAGAACTCACCTCCTGTCGCCGTAACGCCGGTATGTTTGAGATGCCGGAGGACATCAACCGGCGAATTGAAATAGAGGTAGATAGTCTCGCTGCTGACATGTAGCGGACGGTAAGAAGAAGCCGACCAAGCGAGCCAATCCGATTCCGGCGGAAAGGAAAGGCCCTTGCCTGTCAGCTCATAAATTTCTGAAAGCGTGCCCTGTAAAAAGCTCGTGAAGAAAAGCAAGTCGCCCGGTTCCTGCAGGGAAGCCATCCGCTCCAACCACAGACGAGGTTCGCGAAACCACTGAACCACAGAGGCGGAAGCGATGAGCTGGTAACGACCTTGCCAATCAACGTTTTCAGCATCTCCCGCCTGGATAGAAACCGGATGCGGGGCATAACGTTGGGCTGCCAATTGCGCGTTGGCTTCGCAGAGGTCGTTGATTGTCCAGCAGGCGTCGGGCAAAAGTCGCTGCAGGTATTTCGTAAATCCGCCTGTGCCACAACCAATTTCCAAGGCCGACTGAAAAATTCCGTTTTTCTCCCGGTAAGAAACCAAGTGCGGCGAAAGCAGGCGGGTGGCGTGGAGACAAATTTGTTGCTGGGCTTGAGCTGCCTTATCGTAAGTATCTGTCGCACGGGAGAAACGACATTTTGCCCGTTGAAGCATCAACGCATCCATAGTTCCTCCCATGATGACCAAAGATGGAACGGGTGGTGGGGCGCGTCTAACTCCTCGACGGGGACGGCGGCGTGGCACCAATAGTTTCTCAAATTCTCGAAGGGGAAAATGTGATCATTCCGCGAGATGAGGGCACGCGACCAGGGGAAGGATTCGTTTGCGGGGCGCGAAATCAGCTCGCGATTAATAAAAGTAAGTTCGTCCTTCAACTCCGGAATCCTGCCTTCTTCGAGGACCTCAAATTGCTGCCCCAACGTCTTGCTGCCGCACATTCGGCGACAGAAACGGGCGAAGTTTTTTTCGTCCAGTTTTTCCAGAGTTCCCTGAAAGACAACACGGGGAATTCCCCATTGATCATGGTTCGGAAACGGCGTTCCATTAATTGCTGTCGCCGACGCGAGCCGGGAATCCCGGAACACCTGAGAGGCGACCCAGACGCCAAGAGACCAGGCTACTACATGGATTTCCGCATAGTTTTCCGGAATCGGCGGCAGTTGCAGATCTCTATAATCGTATGCAATCCAAACAGCCGAATCCGAGCGAAGATGCCGAAACTGGATGGAAGAAGCTGCCCAACCGCTGAAGAAAAATGTCAGGCATCGGCTGTTGTTGTTTTCTATCTTTTCTATTTTCATGCTTATGGAGAGTTTTTATTTATATAACAAGGATAACTCCTAACAGTTCAGCGCAGAAGGGCATCAATCAACGCCTCGACCTCGCATTCCTGCACAGAAGCGGTAAGGGAGAAACGAATCCGCGACGTCCCGCGAGGAACCGTCGGAGGCCGCACGGGAAGGCAATAGAAGCCGTGGCGTTGCAGTATTTCGGCGCGAAGTTGGCACGCCGAACTTTCGCCGACGATAAAGGGGACGATGTGGCTCGCGCTGCGTTCTCCCCCAAAGCCACGCAGAGCATCAGCAAGTTGCGAAGAAATCCGAGAGAGATGCTCCCGACGCGCTTGCCATTGCGGAAGGCGGCGGAAGAGAAAAGTCGTCCAAGCAAGTTGGACGGGAGGTAATGCGGTACTAAAAATGAGCGGACGAGATATATTCACCAGATACTCACGGATTTCTTGGGAACAAACAAGATATGCGCCTATTGAGGAGAGAGCTTTCCCGAAAGTCCCGACCAAGAGGTCGATATCGGAGATGACACCCTGCTCCTCCGCAATCCCCAGTCCGGAAGGACCTCGGACACCAATGGCATGAGCCTCATCTACATAGAGACAAATATTTTTATAACGCTTGCGGAGAGCCGAGAGGCGGCGCAAGTCGGTAACATCGCCATCCATACTGTATATACTTTCGACGACAATGAAAACCAGGCGATACTTCTGCGATTCCTTGGCAACAATACGCTCAAGCTGCTCCATATCTTGATGCCGGAAGCGGAGGAAAGGCGCAGGTGAAAGCTTCATTCCATCGATAATGCTGGCATGAACTAACTTGTCGGCCAAAATGAGGCAATCTTTTTCGGCCAAGGCGGGAAGGATTCCCGTATTTGCGTGATAGCCACTGTTGAAAAGCAAGGCGGCAGGACGGCAATACGCACGCGCCAAGAGGTCTTCCAGCTCTTCTGTAGCCTCGAAGTTTCCCGTCAGGAGGCGCGAGGACGATGACGAAAAGATGCGGGAAGATTGGGGACAGGTATCCAGGAATTCGGAAACGAGAGCCGGTTCGGAGGCTAATCCAAGGTAATCATTGGAAGAAAGATTAAGCATCCGATGCGTGCCATCCCAAATCCAACGCCCGTCGTGGCGGACAGAAGAGATATGACGGAGATTCCCGGATGCGGATAATGCGCTCAATTTAGTTTTATAGTCCATAGCATTTCGCGATAACGTGGAGCAATCCTCGGCAGAGGACATGCAATTCTTCTTCATTGATTATATACGGAGGCATGATATACACAAGCCGGCCGAAAGGGCGCACCCAGATGCCCTCGGCGACAAAAGCTGCTTGCATCCGTTCTATATCGACAGCCTCGCGCATCTCGATGACGCCAATCGTGCCAAGAACCCGGACCTCGCGGACGACTGGGAAAGTTACCGCAGGGGAAAGTTCTGTACGCAGCTGTCTTTCTATCTGATGCACCTTTTCTTCCCAATTGCTTTCCAATAAGAGGGAGACTGAGGCGGAAGCGACAGCGCAGGCCAACGGATTGCCCATAAAGGTGGGGCCATGCATGAAGCAGCCGGCTTTTCCGGAGCAGACTTGATCGGCAATGGATTTGGTGGTAGCTACGGCCGAGAGGGTCATATAGCCTCCGGTCAAGGCCTTTCCTATGCAAATGATGTCCGGCTCGATGTTAGCCCACTCCCACGCGAATAATTTTCCGGTGCGACCGAAACCGGTAGCTATCTCGTCGAAGATGAGGAGCACGTGATAGCGGTCGCATAATTCGCGCGCCTTGACCAAGAATTGCGGATGGTAGAAGTACATGCCGCCAGCTCCTTGCACGACAGGTTCCAAGATGAGGGCTGCAAGCTCATCTCCTCTATTTTCCAAAAGGTTTTCGAGCGGAAGCATGGCGCAATCATCCCATTCATCATAGAAGCGGATTGGCGGCTGGGGAAGAAAATATTGGACAGGCAGCGAGCCGGAAAAGAGGCCGTGCATCCCGGTGATCGGGTCGCAAACAGACATGGCGTGCCAGGTGTCGCCGTGATACCCGCTGCGGATAGTGGCGAAATGGTGTTTACTTGTTTTTCCTTCAGTCTGCCAATATTGGATAGCCATTTTCATTGCCACCTCGACGGCGACAGAACCGCTGTCGGCGTAGAAGATTTGGTTCATCGACGGGGGCAAGATACGAAGCAGTTTTTCTCCTAATTCCACCGCCGGCTCGTGGGTTAATCCGCCAAACATGATGTGCGACATGCGGCGAAGTTGCTTTTCAACGGCAGCGTTTAGAATCGGATGGTTATAGCCATGGATAGCTGCCCACCACGAAGACATGCCGTCGATAAGATCCCGTCCGTCCATCAACGTGATATGCACGCCGTGCGCTTCGGCTACGGGAAAAACGGGAAGTGGAGAGACCGTCGATGTATAGGGATGCCATAAATGGCGGCGGTCAAAATCTAATAATTCTGTTGTTGTCATCATAAATTAATTTTTTCATCCAATGGGAAAGTTGAATTTCGCAGGGAGCGCGATTTGCTCCCCAGTTGTTGGGCAAGCTTTCGCGGAGTGCGAATCGTTCCCCAGCAACTGGGCAAGCTTTCGCGGAGTGCGAATCGTTCCCCAGC
>CALUZV010000015.1 GCA_944325345.1 uncultured Parabacteroides sp. | reverse complement strand
CTGCATCCATTGCTTCCGAAGCGTCGGACGTGAATATTTGCATTGCATCCATTGTTTCCGAAGGTTCGGACGGGATGTCTGCGCTGCATCCATTATTTCCGGAGTATCGGATAAGGTGTCTGCATTGCATCCATGAATTTACTAAGAAATAAATGATTGAGTTTTGGAAAAAAATCGTACATTTGCGTCATGTGAAATCAAAAAACAATTATTTATATGAGGAAGACATATATTAAAGTAAAAGACCTTGGTATGGCACGCCTTAACAAAGCCGAGTTCATCGGCTTCCTCTCCCGCGTCATAACCATCTTGAAAGAACTCAAAGAGGGCAGCAGCTCGGGCAGCGAGCCGGATCTGCCGGAGGTTCAGAGCGAAACGGATGGCGTCGCGTCGCTCTACATCGACCAAGCGTTGATCGACGAGCTGCAGGCTTGCCTCGACGAACTGCAAGACCGGACGCGCAACTCGCGCTCGACGCTCGCTACCAAGACTTTGGAGCAAATCGACAAGGAACGCGATGCGCTGGTGTCGTACATCCTGACCGTCCTCGCACAGTCCCTCGACCTCTCGCTCGCCGACCAACGCGAGGCCGGCACCATCCTATACAACGACCTGAAAGTCTATGCCGGAGCGACCGGACTGCCTCAGACACAGGAGACTGTAACCATCAACGGGATGATAGGCGACGCGGAAAGCGAGAAACTCGCCCCGCACGTCGAGACGATGGGCCTGACGCCCCACTTCGAGGAGCTCAAGCGCCTCAACAACTTGTATGAAAAGCAGTCCCGCGAGCGCGACGACGAGACGGCGCCCGCCGAGGTATCGACCAAGGAGTTGCGCCAGCAGGCGACGGCGCTCTACCAGGAAATCGTGGACCGCGCGAACGGCGCCAACCTCCTCCACGAATCGGAAGACACGCTGGCCTTCATGAAGGCAATCAACCGCCTCATCGAGAAGACCGAGGCCGACTACAACCGCCGCAAAGCACAGGGCGGCAAGGGCGACGACGAGGACGAAACGCCGACCGACACGCCTGCCGACGACGAAAAACCATCTGAAGACGAGACGCCTACCGTGGACGAGACGCCCGATGAAGGCGAAACGCCCGACGAGACTCCCGACGAAACCCCCGACGAGGGCGAAACGCCGGGCGAAGGGACGGAGGAGCCGGATGATAGGCCGGTGGTGCAGTAGAGGCAATCGAAGAATTATGTTTAGCCCGGCGATTTATCGCCGGGTTATTTTAAGGGAACATCCAAAATCAGTTGCCCTATTAATAATGTAGTAACAAGAAAGGAATATCACGATGGAAACCATTCAATTGAATATTAGCAAACAACAATTCGTCGGGTTGATTCAGGCCATGCCCGAGAAAGACCGTCTGGAGATTTTTGATAGCCTTAGGAAGTCTCTTTTTGTCAGTCGTTTCGACCGTCTGCTGAAATCTACGCGTACCGACAAGTTGAGTATGGAAGACATAACCCGGGAGGTGGAAGCCGTAAGACAAGAGCAATATGAGGAACGGAAGAAATAGGACGTGGCGTGTTGTCATTGACACCAATATCTGGATATCGTTCTTGATTGGGAAACACCTTGCGGGGCTGCATCGCCATATAGATAGCGGACGGGTGGAGGTTGTAACGTGCGAGGCGCAATTGCGCGAATTGGCTGATGTGCTGAATCGTCCCCGCATCCGCAAATATATATCGGAAGTACAGGCTGAGACATTTCTCGACCTGCTTTGTGAAATAGCTTTGATGGTTGAGCCGGTGCAAGGTCCGACGATTTGCCGCGACCCCAAAGACGATTACCTGCTTTATATGGCTATTGCTGCTCAAGCCGATTATTTGGTATCGGGAGACTATGATTTGCTGACGCTGGATTATATTGTCGATACAAAAATCATCACCTATACGGATTTTGACATGATGCTGAATGGATAAAGCCACCTGCCTGTCCTTATCCAAACCAACTTTTTCGTATATTTGTCCGCAATAATTAAAAACAAGAGTTAAAATGAAGACAAAAGAAGAACTGCTGGATATTTTGGCGCATTTCGAGCTGCCGGAAAAGGTGGTGGATGCCGAGCCGTTTGGTAATGGGCATATCAATGATACGTTGCGGGTTACGAACGAGAAGGGCGAGGTGAAGTATGTTTTGCAGCGCATCAATCATTTGATTTTTACGAACGTGGATATGTTGCAAAACAACGTCCAGAGGGTTACGTCGCATATCCGCAAGAAGTTGGAGGCGCGGGGCGAGGCGGACATAGACCGCAAAGTCTTGACTTTCTTCCCGGCGAAGGATGGAAAACCGTATTATTTCGATGGCGAGAACTACTGGCGCGTCAGTCTGTTCATTCCGCGCAGTGTCAGCTATGAGGAAGTAACCCCCGAATTGTCTTACGAGGCCGGGCGAGCCTTCGGCGATTTCCAAGCCATGCTCGCCGACCTGCCGGAAGGGGCTCTGGGCGAGACGATACCGAATTTTCACAATATGGAATTCCGCCTGCAGCAGTTCCGCGAGGCCGTTGCCGACGACAAGGCCGGTCGGGTAGGCGAGGTGAAGGACTTAATCGACGAAATCGGACGCCGCGCGGAGGCGATGTGCATCCAGGAACGCCTCTATCGGGACGGAAAGCTGAAGAAACGCACGAACCACTGTGATACGAAGGTAAACAACATCCTCTTTGATGCCGAAGAGAAGAAAGTCCTCTGTGTTATCGATTTGGATACGGTCATGCCGGGCTTTGTCCTCTCCGACATCGGCGATTTTATCCGCACAGCCGGGAATACGGGGGCGGAAGACGACCGCGATCTGGAGCGCGTCGGCGTAAACCTTCCCATCTTCGAAGCCTACACACGGGGATACATGGAAACGGCAAAGGCATTCTTGACGGACGAAGAGATACGGCTCCTTCCTTACGGCGGACGCTTGCTGACGTATATGCAGACCGTCCGTTTCCTGACCGACTATCTGAATGGCGATACCTATTATAAAATACAGTACCCGGAACACAACCTGGTCCGCACCCGTGCCCAGTTCAAATTGTTGCAGAGTTTGGAGGAACATGCAGCCGAGATGGATGCTTTTATGAAACCTTGGCTTGCGACATCTTCGGCTTTTTTGTAATTTTGCGGCCGTAAAATCAAATTAGACATAGAAACAATGGGTGGTTTTTTCGGTACTATCTCGAAATCGTCGTGTGTTACAGATTTGTTCTATGGCACAGACTACAATTCTCATTTGGGAACACGCCGCGGCGGTATGGCTACATACGATAAGAACGCTGGCTTTATTCGTTCAATCCATAATCTGGAAAATTCTTATTTCCGAACCAAGTTCGAGGCCGGACTTCCGAAGTTCTCGGGCAATGCAGGTATCGGAATCATCAGCGATACGGATGCGCAGCCTATCGTCATCAATTCCCATCTGGGAAAGTTTGCCATCGTTACCGTGGCGAAAATCAATAACATCGACGAACTGGAGAAAGAATTGCTGGCGGCAAACCGACACTTCTCCGAGTTGAGTTCCGGAAAGACAAACCAGACGGAGCTGGTCGCTTTGTTGATAACTCAAGGCAAGGACTTCGTCGAGGGCATTGAGAATGTCTATAACCGGATAAAAGGTTCGTGTTCAATGCTGTTGCTGACGGAAGATGCCATCTTGGTAGCCCGCGACAAATTGGGTCGCACGCCGATTGTCATCGGGAAAAAGGATGGGGCCTATGCTGCAACGAGCGAATCGAGCAGCTTCCCTAATTTGGATTATGAGATTGAGCGTTATGTCGGTCCGGGCGAAATCATCCGAATGACGGCAGACGGCTTGGAGCAACTTCGCAAGCCGAACGAAAAGATGCAGATATGCTCTTTCCTCTGGGTTTATTACGGATTCCCGGTTTCTTGCTACGAAGGAAAGAACGTCGAAGAGGTTCGATTCTTGAGCGGATACAAAATGGGAAAGAAAGATACGTCGGAAGTGGATTGTGTCTGCGGTATTCCGGATTCAGGTGTCGGCATGGCGTTGGGATATGCTGAAGGCAAGGGCGTTCCTTATCATCGCGCTATCTCCAAGTACACACCGACGTGGCCCCGCAGCTTCACGCCGAGCAATCAGGAAATGCGTTCCTTGGTCGCCAAGATGAAGCTGATTCCGAACCGTGCCATGCTCGAAGGCAAGCGGATGCTCTTCTGCGACGACTCGATTGTGCGCGGGACGCAGTTGCGCGACAACGTCAAGATTCTCTATGATTACGGTGCGAAGGAAGTGCACATGCGCATCGCCTGTCCGCCGCTGATTTACGGTTGCCCGTACATCGCTTTCACCTCGTCCAAGAGCGATTTGGAGCTGATAACACGGCGCATCATCAAGGAATTGGAGGGCGACGAGAACAAGAACCTCGACAAATACGCGAAGACCGATTCGCCGGAATATCAGAAGCTGGTGCAGATTATTGCCGACCGTTTCGGACTGACTTCCTTGAAGTTTAACACGCTCGAAACGCTGGTTGAAGCCATCGGCCTGCCGAAGTGCAAGGTTTGCACGCATTGTTTCGACGGTAGCAGTTGCTTTTGAATGTAATAACGCAAAGAAATAGGGAATGGCAGCCTCGACGAAGATGTCGGGACTGCCTTTCTTGTCTATGTACGCTTACATTTCTCACTTTTAATATCAAAAAGAAGAAATGAAGGCTTACATAAGCGGTTTCAAAACGTTGGAGGGGCTTCTGAAGGTTTACATTTCTCACTTTTGATATGAAAAAGAAGAAATGAAGGTCTTCAAAAGCCTCTTCAACGTTTTAAAGTGCCTTCTGAAGGTTTACATTTCTTCTTTTTAATATGAAAAGTGAGAAATGAAGGCTTACATGAAGATTTTTCAGCTTCTGGAAAGGGGGCTGAGGGCTTCTCTCAGGAGGTAGAAATTTTTAAACTCCGATTTGTTTGGTACTTTCCCATCCTTTCCTTACCTTTATGCCTCGTTTAAGACAATCAAAGATAAAGATATGACAGTAGTAGAACGCTTTCTTAAATACGTAACTTACAATACGCAATCGGACGAGACGACCGGCACGACTCCCAGCACCTCCGGCCAGCGCGTCTTCGCCGAGGCGTTGGTGGATGAGCTGAAGGAAATCGGTCTGACCGATATCTCGCTCGACGGGAACGGCTACCTGATGGCAACCCTCCCCGCGAATACCGACAAACCGCTCCCGACCGTCGGCTTCATCGCTCATCTCGACACCAGTCCCGATATGTCGGGCAAGGACGTGCAGCCGCGCATCGTCTCCTATCAGGGTGGGGATATCGTTTTGAATGAAACAGAGAACATCCTCCTTTCTCCCGCCCAGTTCCCGGAACTCGCTGATTATGTAGGTCAAGACATTATCGTAACGAACGGCAAGACCTTGCTCGGAGCCGACGATAAGGCCGGCGTTGCCTCCATCATCGCCGCGATGGACTACCTGAAGGCGCATCCCGAGGTGGAACATGGCCGCATCCGCATCGCCTTCACGCCGGACGAGGAGATAGGGCAGGGGGCAGACCATTTCGACGTCGCCAAGTTCGCTGCCGATTTCGCCTACACCATCGATGGCGGGCAAGTCGGCGAGCTGGAGTTTGAAAACTTCAACGCAGCTGCCGCCAAGATTCACTTCAAGGGCCTGAATGTCCATCCCGGATATGCCAAGAACAAGATGCTCAATGCCGCAGAGCTCGCTGCCGAATTTGCCCAGTGGCTCCCGGCCGAGCAACGCCCGGAACATACTGAAGGATACGAAGGCTTCTTCCACTTGATCAACATGAACGGTACGGTTGAGTCCGCGACTCTTTCCTATATAATAAGGGACCACGACCGCAACCTCTTTGAACAGAAAAAAGCCTTGCTCCAAACGCTCGTCGGCACGATGAACGCGAAACATCCGCAAAGCACGACGCTCGAAATCCGAGACCAATACTACAACATGCGCGAAGTCGTCGAACCCCGGATGGAAATCATCGACTTGGCCAAGCGCGCGATGGAAGATGCCGGTGTGCAACCGCTCGTCCGCCCCATCCGAGGTGGAACCGACGGGGCGCGGCTCTCGTTCATGGGCTTGCCTTGTCCGAATCTCTTCGCGGGCGGATTGAATTTCCACGGCCGCTTCGAGTTCCTGCCTATCCCTTCGCTGGAGAAGGCCATGCTCACGATTATCAATATTGCCAAGAATATCAATAAATAGTCTTTTACATGAAAACAACTCCATTTACCGATGTGCATATCGCCTTGGGCGCTAAAATGCACGAATTTGCAGGGTACAACATGCCTATCGAGTACTCTGGTATTATCGACGAACACAACACAGTAGTCAATGGCGTCGGTGTCTTCGACGTCTCTCACATGGGTGAGTTCTGGGTCAAGGGCCCTCACGCATTGGAACTTATCCAGAAGATTACCTCCAATGATGCCTCTAAGCTGCCGCTTGGCAAAGCTCAGTACACCTGTTTCCCGAACGAAACGGGAGGTATCGTGGACGATCTCTTAGTCTATCACTACGAGCCGGAGAAGTATCTCCTTGTCGTCAATGCAAGCAATATCGACAAAGACTGGAACTGGTGCGTATCGCACAACACCGTCGGAGCCGAACTTGAGAATGCATCCGACCGCATGGCGCAGTTGGCCATCCAAGGACCTAAGGCAACGGAAGTTTTACAACGCTTGACGCCCGTCGATCTCTCCTCCATCCCCTATTATGCCTTTACGACAGGCGAATTTGCCGGTTGCCCACAGGTAATTATCTCCAATACGGGATACACGGGGGCCGGTGGCTTCGAGCTTTACTTCTACCCCGAGGACGCGAAGAAAATCTGGGATGCAATCTTCGAAGCCGGTAAACCGGAAGGCATCAAACCCATCGGCTTGGGCGCCCGCGACACGCTGCGTCTCGAAATGGGCTTCTGCTTATATGGCAACGACTTGGACGACACGACTTCGCCCATCGAAGCCGGCCTCGGATGGATTACCAAATTCGTCGATGGCAAGGACTTCACCAACCGTGCCGAACTGGAACGGCAGAAGAAAGAGGGCGTCTCCCGCAAGCTCTGTGCCTTCGAGCTGGTGGACAAAGGTATTCCTCGTCATGGATATGCTATCGTGGATGCCGAAGGGAAAGAAATCGGTCATGTAACGTCCGGCACGATGTCGCCGACGCTGAAGAAAGGCATCGGCATGGGTTACGTCCAGACTGCTTATGCGAAACCCGGTACTGAGATATACATCCAAGTGCGCAACCGCAACTTGAAGGCTCAGGTTGTAAAGGCGCCTTTCCGTAAATAAGCAAACGTCTGCGGACAGTTGAGCAAGTAGTTTCGGATAGATGCTCAACTGTCTGCGGATAGATGCTCAAGTATCCGTGGACAGATGCTCATCTATCCGTGAACAGATGCTCAAGTATCGACGGACAGATGCTCATCTGTCGGAAACTACTTGCTCAAGTATCCAAAACCACCTCTTCAACGATCCCTTCCTATTCCTTCGGAGAAGTTACATCTTCCACCAGAAAAGCATCCTGCTTCTTGACCGGGCTGACGGTAACACTTCCGTCCCGATGTTTTTTACAGATGAGGTAATTGTGTTGCAACTTGTGGCTTTTGAAACGGAAAACATAATTAGGGTTGAAATGCGCCCCGTTGAAACGGACCTCGAAATGTAGATGTTCCGTCGTCGCGCGCCCGGTGCGACCGGTGAGGGCGATAGCTGTACCAGCCTCGACCCGATCACCAGGCTTTACCAGATTCTTGGAGTTGTGGCTGTAAACCGTCTCTAAACCATTATAATGCCGAATCACAATGACATTCCCGTAGGCGGAGTAGGGCCGGGCCATGCGAACGATACCGTCGAAAGCCGCGACGATAGTGTCATTCGCCCGCGTCTTTATGTCCGTGCCGGAGTGATAGCGACGGCGCCCGCCGTAGGGCGAAATCACCTTTCCGCCGGGGAGCGGGAAGGCGTAATCCTCTGGTTGAATGAGTGTGAGGTCGATAATCTCGGTATTGCCGTTGGCAAAGCGTTGAGCATCTTGGACTGCGATATGCGCCCTTTCGCGTGCGCTGAAGTCGGTGGTAATTGCTTTATGCGGAGAGAAAATGGTGTCGATGGAAGGCGAGGGGAGCAATGTGCGAGGGTCGTCCAGCGCCGGCAGTTCTATCTCGGACTGCGGGAAGTCGGCGACGACGACAGGCGTATCACCCTCCGTCTCCGTCTGCTGAGGAACCGGCATACAGGCAGGCAGGGCGAAGCCGAGAGCGGCGTATAGGATAGCATGTAGGAACTTTTTCATGCGCCAAAGGTAGGAAAAAGAAAGACGGGGCTGAGCGGTTTTACATTTTCTTATCGTATCTATCCTTTCTTTTACTTTCAAAAAGGCGAATAAAGTAGCGAAAGAAACGAATTCCAATTTCCCTGAAGAGAAGAAAAAGGGTCTGATTGACTACATTCTTCTTAATTAAGGCTAAAAAAGTCCGGATTTGGGCTATCTACGCTGTGAATATTGTATTTTTGCACGCAACCATTAAGGTAAATAGGTAGAAGAAATAACGAAAAAAGCCAATATTAATAAGAGAAATATGGATAAACAAATGTTGAAATTTACGATTACCCAATTAAGGCGAGTAGCCTTAGGTGCAGTAGGGGTAACTTTATTAACGGCGTGCGGCAGCCAAAGCAGTACGCGAATGGGTGATGATGAATTTACGGTGATGACCGTAAATGCGACCTCGAGCGATCAGGTGATGTCTTACCCGGCGACGATTAAAGGAACACAGGACATCGAGATTCGTCCGCAGGTTTCCGGTTTCGTCGTTAAACTGTGTGTAGATGAAGGAGCAACAGTGCGTAAGGGTCAGGCTCTGTTCAAGATTGACGATACGCAATATGCTGCTGCTTTTCGCCAAGCGGAAGCTGCGGTAAAGACGGCCGAGGCAAATGTAAATACAATGACCTTGACGGAACAGAACAAGAAGATTCTTCACGAGAAGAAAATCATTAGCGATTTCGAATATCAGACAGCCATAAACAATTTGCTTTCGGCACAGGCTGCGTTGGCGCAGGCTAAAGCATCCTTGGTGAGCGCGAAGCAGAATCTGGATTTCTGTACGGTAACAAGTCCGTCGGATGGCGTAGTCGGGACTTTCCCCTATCGTGTCGGAGCATTGGTTAGCGCGTCTATCTCAGAGCCGATGACGACGGTTTCCCAAATTGATGACATGTATGTTTATTTCTCCATGACAGAGAAGGAACTGTTGAACCTGACTCGTGCGGGCGGTACCTTGAAGGAACAGTTGGAGAAGATGCCGGCGGTGAAATTGCAGTTGGCAGATGGTTCGATGTACGAGTTCGAAGGGAAGATTGACGCTGTGAGTGGCGTTATCGACCAATCGACAGGTTCCGTTAGTATGCGTGCTATCTTCCCGAATACGAAGAACGTTTTGCGAAGCGGCGGTATGGCGAATGTCATTTTCCCGTATGCGCTGGAAAATGTCATCTTGATTCCGCAGAATGCAACGGTTGAGATTCAGGACAAGAAGTTCGTTTATGTACTGCAACCGGATAGTACGGTGAAATATACGGAAATCCAGATTTCGCATCTGAACGACGGTAAGAACTTTATCGTAACAGACGGATTGAATGCCAACGAGAAGATTGTAACGGAAGGCGTTCAACAGTTGTCCGACGGTCGGAAGATTGTTCCGATTACGAAGGCTCAGCAAATCGCGAAGTACCAGCAGGCCCTGCAGGACCAGCGGGACGGGAATTTGGCAACAGCCTTCAATTGATATATACATTATATTATATAGTAGGTATAATAATAAAGACAGAGAATGAAATTAGATAGATTTATTAACCGTCCGGTATTATCAACCGTAATCTCCATTTTGTTGGTAATCTTGGGTATCATTGGTTTGGCGACCTTGCCAATTACCCAGTATCCGGACATCGCACCTCCTACCATCTCGGTAAGTGCGACCTATACGGGTGCGAATGCGCAAGCCGTATTGAACTCTGTGATCTCTCCGTTGGAAGACCAAATCAACGGTGTGGAGAACATGATGTATATGAACTCTACGGCGACCAATAACGGTTCTGCTCGTATTACAGTGTATTTTAACCAAGGAACCGACTCGGATATGGCGCAGGTCAATGTCCAGAACCGTGTAACAATGGCACAGGGATTGTTGCCTGCCGAAGTAACAAAGGTCGGTGTAACAACTATGAAGCGCCAGACTTCTATGTTGATGGTGTTCTCTATTTATGATAAGGAGGATAAATACAACATCGAGTTCTTGGAAAACTATGCAAGTATCAACTTGATTCCTGAGATTAAGCGTGTAAAAGGTGTCGGTGATGCCAATGTGATGGGTACGGATTACTCCATGCGTATTTGGTTGAAGCCGGATGTGATGGCGCAATATAAGTTGAATCCGAGCGATATTTCGAATGTTTTGGCAGAACAGAATATCGAAGCAGCTCCGGGTCAGTTTGGTGAGCGTGGTAATCAATCCTTCCAATATACGATTCGTTATAAAGGACGTTTGTCTTCAGAAACGGAATTTGAAAACATTGTTATCAAAGCTCTTCCGAATGGTGAAGTGCTCCGCTTGGGTGATGTGGCAGAGTTGGAGTTAGGTCGTTTGACTTACAACTTCAACAATACGGTGAACGGGCACAAGGCTGTATCTTGTATCGTTTATCAGATGGCAGGAACCAATGCTACGGAAACCATTTCGAACTTGGAACAAGTATTGGCTGACTATGAAAAGAACTTGCCGGAAGGCTTGGGTATCAGTATCGCTCAAAATGCTAACGACTTCTTGTTCGCTTCTATCCACGAGGTTATCAAGACCTTGATTGAGGCATTTATCTTGGTGTTCATTGTGGTGTATGTCTTCTTGCAGGATATGCGTTCAACTTTGATTCCGGCGATTGCGATTCCGGTAGCGTTGATTGCGACCTTCTTTGCTTTGAAGATAATCGGCTTTAGTTTGAACTTGCTGACATTGTCTGCTTTGGTATTGGCTATTGCCATAGTCGTCGATGATGCCATAGTCGTCGTGGAGGGAGTCCACGCTAAACTAGACCAGGGTTATAAATCGACTCGGCAAGCCGCTATTGATGCGATGAACGAATTGGGTGGCGCTATCGTTTCCATTACGTTGGTGATGATGTCCGTGTTCATCCCGGTAAGTTTCATGTCCGGTACGGCAGGTACTTTCTACCAGCAGTTCGGTTTGACGATGGCGTTCGCTATCGGGTTCTCTGCATTGAACGCCTTGACACTGTCTCCGGCACTTTGTGCTATTTTGTTGAAGCCTCATGTGGAAGAAGGTGAGGAAGCTCCTTCTGTGAAAGAACGAGTTAATGTTGCTATGAAGGAATCTCGTCAGATTATGCTTCGCCGTTATAGTGAAGCTATCGGTCGTCTCTTACATCCGAGCATTACGATTCTCTTTACCGTACTTGCCGTTTTAGGTATGATATTCGGTATGTTTAACTTCGGTGAACATCCATTTTTGACGATAGTATTTGCCATTATCGCAATTTTGGCATTCATTGGAATGACGACGAAGAAGTTCAAACAAGCATTTAACACTTCCTATGAAGGCATCTTGGAGAAATATAAGAAGGCAGTACAATTCTTTATCCAAAAGAAGGTATTGTCCACAATAGCCGTGATTGCCTCTATTGTCTTGTTGGTGCTGTTTATGAATACAACACCGACCGGTATGGTGCCGAACGAAGATACTGGTACGATTATGGGTTCAGTAACCTTGCCGCCGGGAACTTCCCAAGAGCGTGCTCGCGAAGTCTTGGCTCAGGTCGATAGTTTGATCGGTGCTGATCCTGCCGTACAATCTCGTACAGTTATCTCTGGTTTCAGCTTCATTGGTAGTGGTCAGGGTCCGTCTTACGGTTCTATCATTATTAAGTTGAAAGATTGGAGTGAACGTTCGATGACGCAGAGCTCGGACATCGTGGTTGCCTCCTTGTTCATGCGCTCTCAGAAGTTGTTCAAGGATGCTCAGGTATTGTTCTTTGCTCCGCCTATGATTCCGGGTTATTCAATTTCTACGGATATCGAGTTGAACATGCAGGATAAGACCGGTGGCGATTTGAATCGTTTCTTTGAAATTGTGAATTCGTATAATGCCGCTTTGGAGGAACGTCCAGAAATCAACTCTGCACGAACGAACTTCAACCCAAGCTTCCCGCAGTACCAGATTGATATCGATGCTGCCGCTTGTAAGAAGGCCGGTATCAGCCCGAGCGATATCTTGACGACAATGCAAGGTTATTTCGGTGGTATCTACGCCTCTAACTTCAACAGCTTCGGTAAGATGTTCCGTGTCATGATTCAGGCTGAACCGAATGCTACGAAGAACTTGGAATCTTTGAACCGCATTAAAGTTCGTGGTAGTGATGGTGAAATGGCTCCGATTACCCAGTTCGTTTCCTTCAAGAAAATTTACGGTCCGGATGTCATCAGTCGTTTCAACCTTTATACATCTATCCAGGTGATGGTTTCTCCAGCAGCCGGTTACACATCAGGTCAGGCTTTGCAGGCTATTGCTGAGGTAGCAGACCAGAACTTGCCGGCAGGTTTCGACTACGAATTAGGTGGTATGGCGCGTGAGGAAGCCCAGACTACGAATACGACGGCGATTATCTTCGTCTTGTGTTTGGTTTTCGTTTACTTGTTGCTGAGTGCCCAATACGAAAGTTATATGTTGCCGTTGGCCGTATTGCTCTCTGTTCCGTTCGGTTTGTTGGGTAGCTTCTTGTTTGTGAATGGTATGAACTCGCTGGGTAGCATTCCGGCTTTGAAGATGATCATGGGTTCGATGTCAAACGATATTTACATGCAGATTGCCTTGATCATGTTGATGGGTCTGTTGGCAAAGAACGCTATCTTGATTGTAGAGTTCGCCCTCGACCGTCGTAAGATGGGTATGAGTTTGACTTGGGCGGCCGTCTTGGGTGCCGGTGCCCGTCTGCGTCCTATCTTGATGACCTCTTTGGCGATGATTATCGGTTTGCTCCCGTTGATGTTTGCCTTCGGTGTAGGTGCCCACGGTAACCGTACACTGGGTGCTTCGGCCATCGGTGGTATGTTAATCGGTATGATATGCCAGATATTTATCGTCCCGGTATTGTTCGTTGCCTTCCAGTACTTGCAAGAGAAGATCAAGCCGATTGAATGGACTGACTTGGACAACAGCGATATGAATACGGAGATAGAACAATATGCACATACTCAAAAGATTGATAAGGATGAAAAGTAAAAATATAATTTATTTAATGTGTGCAACTGCCCTGCTGAGCAGTTGCCACATTTACAAAGCATACGACCGTCCGGAAGACATTTCGGCCGAGGGTATTTACCGCGACCCTATTGCGCAGACGGATACGCTTGCCGTTTCCGATACTACGAACATGGGTAATTTGCCTTGGCAAGAGGTATTCCGCGACCCTCAACTGCAGGCTTTGATTGAAGAAGGTTTGGCTAACAACGTGGATATGCAGGCGGCCATCCTTCGCGTCGAGGAGGCTCAGGCTTTATTGACTGCCGCCCGCCTCTCGTTCTTGCCGTCGATTAATTTGGCTCCGCAGGGTTCACTGACAACAATGGAAAATAGCGACTGGGGGAAAGCTTATACGGCTGCCGCAGCCGCAAGTTGGCAGGTGGATTTGTTTGGCAATTTGTTAAATGCAAGCCGTGGCCAGCGGGCTGCCCTTCTCCAGAGCGAGTTCTCTCGTCAGGCGGTGCGTTCGCAGATTATTTGTGGTATTGCCAATACCTATTATACCTTGTTGATGCTCGACCGTCAGGTGGAAATCACAACAGAGAATGTGGCTATCAACAAGGAAAATGTCCGGGCCATGGAGGCGATGAAGATTGCCGGTATGACAACGGAAGCTGCCGTTGCCCAGAGCCGTGCCGTCTATCATCAGGTTGAGGCTTCGCTGATCGACCTCAAGCGTCAGGTGCGGGAGACGGAAAACTCCCTCTCTGTCCTTTTGGCCAAGGCTCCGCAGCATATCGAACGCGGGACGCTGGACGAGCAGGTGATGCCGGAAGATTTGACAACGGGTGTCCCCTTGCAGTTGTTGGAAAACCGTCCGGACGTGAAGATTGCCGAGATGACGCTGGCAAGTGCTTATTATTCTACGAACCAGGCGCGTGCCGCCTTTTATCCGGGATTGAACATCACGGCTACGGCGGGCTGGACGAATGGTTCTGGTATCCAGATTTCTAATCCGGGTCAGTTTATGTTCCAGGCTTTGGCTTCGTTGGCCCAGCCGATTTTCAATAACGGCAAACTGATTGCCAACTTGAAAGTTACGAAGGCTGAAGAGAAAATCGCGAAGATGAACTACCAGCAAACGATTTTGGAAGCCGGCCAGGAAGTGAGCGACGCTTTGCATCTCTACGATGCTACCAAGAAGCGTCTGATTCACGACCAAGTCCAAGTAGAAGAGCTTGAAAAGGCTTCGCTTTATACAAAAGACCTTTTCCAGAGCGGCGATGCTTCTTACCTGGAGGTATTGACGGCTCAGCAAAGCCTCTTGAGCGCACAGCTGACGGAAGTCGCCGACAATGTGCAGCGCATGATGGCTGTCGTTACGTTGTATAGCGCTTTGGGCGGAGGAAGATAATTGCAATTAACAATGGACAATTGACAATTGACAATTAAGGGTTGAGCTAATTGTCAATTGTTAATTGTCAATTTTCAATTTAAAAAATTAGATGCTATGATTAGTCCGTTAGCTTATGTAGATGCAGGCGCCAAGTTGGGGATGAATGTTACCGTTCACCCGTTTGCCTACATCGATAAAAATGTAGAGATTGGTGATAATTGCGAGATTATGCCCTACGCCAGCGTGCTGAGTGGAACCCGCATGGGTGCAAACAACCGTGTGTTCCAACATGCTGTCTTGGGTGCCGAACCGCAGGATTTCAAATATAAAGGTGGGGATACGCTGCTGCTTATCGGCGACAACAACGTCTTCCGTGAAAATGTCGTCGTGAACCGCGCCACTACGCCGGAGGGCAAGACCCAAATTGGAAACGGGAACTTCCTCCACGAAGGGGTGCATGTTTCCCACGATACAGTGATTTCCAACGGCTGTGTCCTCGGCTATGGCAGCAAGATTTCCGGAAATTGTTTCCTGGAAGACTTCGTCATCTTCGGTGGAAATATCTTGGTGAGCCAGGGAAGCCGTGTCGGTACGTGGTCGATGATTCAGACCGGTTGCCGTTTCCGTCGCGACATCCCGCCATATATCATTGCTGCCAAGGAACCGACGTCTTTCTATGGTGTCAATGCTTTTATCTTGGAGCACGAAGGGTTCAACGAAAAGACCATCAAGCATATCGGCCATGCTTACCGTATCATTTACCAGAGCAACGCCAGCTTGTTCGATTCGCTGTTCATGATTCGCGATCAGGTTCCGATGAGTCCGGAGATCGAGCATATCATCTCCTTCATCGAGGCTTCGAAGTTGGGCATCATCCAAGGATAAGATAGGTTTAGGTCAAAGAAAAAGGTTGTGCCGGTGGAGCAGGCGAACTGCTTTGGGGCACAACCTTTTTGTATGGCCTTTATTTTTTATGGGAATTAAGCATTCCGAGGGGTCGGAAAGGTGCGGAACGGCTCTCCGCATGGTTTTCGAGGGGTCGGAAGGGTGCGGCGCGGCTCTCCGCATGGTTTCCGAGGGGTCAGAAATGGTGCGGCGCGGCTCTCCGCATGGTTTCCGAGGGGTCGGAAATGGCGCGGAACAGCTCCCCGCATGGTTTCCGAGGGGTCGGAAATGGCGCGGAACAGCTCTCCGCATGATTTCCGACCCCTCGGAAGGGTTTTTAATCGCGATTAGCGAAGTATTTCATGAACTGCACGCGCTCGTACATCGCCGGGTCGGCCACGTTCGCATAGCTCAAGCGGCCCCGGAACTCGTCGAGGCTCTGGAAATTCATCTGGTGCATCCATTCCTCCACGCACATCAATACTTGCGAGATGATTTCAGCCCCGTGCGTGTAAATGGCGCTACACATCTGCGTCGCGGAAGCACCGGCGAGGATGCATTTCACGACATCTTCCCAATCGTGGATACCGGTGGAAGAGGCGATGCTGATGCCCGGGACCTTGCCCGCAACGACTGCCGTCCAGCGAATCGTGTCGCTGAGGTCGGAATGATGGCTGAAAACTTGTCCGGAAACGAGCTGCATCGAGTTGATGTCGATGTCCGGCTGGTAAAAACGATTGAAGAGGACGACGCCGTCGGCGCCATTGGCCTTTAGGATGTTTACGAGGGCAGGAATGTTGCCGAGGTATTTCCCGATCTTGACGATGACCGGGATGGAGATCGTCTCCTTGACTTGGCGCAGGAGGCGGACGTAGAGGTTATGCACGTCCTCGCAGCTGTGGGTCAAATCGGTTTCCAGGAAGAAAACATTCAGTTCCAAGGCATCGGCGCCGGCCAACTCGATTTGCCGAGCGAAGTCAATCCACGTGTCCGCCTTGTAGCAATTCACGCTGGCGATGACGGGGATGGTGCACAGCGTCTTTGTCTTTTTGATAATTTCCAAATAGTTATTCACCTGATGAGTCCGGGCGTAAGCGCGGATATAATCTTCCGCCTCCGGATAAAACTCATTTTGCATCAGCTGGTCGCCCTGAATCTCAATCTGCTCCTCGAAGAGCGATTTCAACACGATGGCGCCCGCGCCAGCTTTTTCAAACTCCTTGTTGCGTTCCGGGTTGATAGTCAATCCGGAGCTTCCTACGATAATCGGGTTACGGAGAGTAAGCCCAGCGTATTTTGTCTTTAAGTCTATCATGTCAGATTTATTTTAACATCACACAAAAATAGGCATATTATTCGTTAAATGGATATGTTTGCGGCAAAAAGCATTGTTAATATTGCCGTTCGCCGAAAATATTCGTCCCAATGCGGACCATCGTGCTCCCTTCCTCCACGGCAATCTGGTAGTCGTGGCTCATGCCCATCGAGAGCTCTTTGAAGTCTGCCAGTTCCGGATGCTTTTCCTTCAGCTCGCGGAACAAGGCTGCAAGCTGCCGGAACTCCGAACGCACGCGTTCCATATCGTCCGTAAAAGTCGCCATACCCATCAAGCCGCCGATGTGGATATGGGTCAAGGCTGACAAGTCGGCATCTAACAAGGTGCGGCATTCGTCGGGAGTCATCCCATGCTTCGTCTCTTCCTCAGCCACATGGATTTCGAGCAAGACACGGATGATGCGGTCGTGCTTCTCCGCCTGCTTGTTCACTTCCTGCAGGAGCTTGAGGGAGTCGATACTGTGGATGGTATGGATGAAAGGAACGATGTCTTTTACCTTGTTCGTCTGCAACGTTCCGATGAAATGCCACTCGATGTCGGCCGGCAATTCCTTTTGTTTGGCGACCAGCTCTTGGGCGCGGCTTTCTCCGAAGATTCGTTGTCCGGCTTCATAGGCTTCCATGAGGGCTTCGGCCGGATGGAACTTCGAGACAGCTACGAGCGTAACTCCCTCAGGGAGCGACGCGCGTAGCATCTGAATATGTTCAGCAATTCTGTTCATGGATTATACAGTTTTTTCTTCAGCGGCCTTTTTCTCCTCGGCAAGCAGTTCCTCGTCCGACTTAGGTTCGGAAGGAATCCGGTTAGCATCGAAGGGGAAAACGTCCATCAAGGCAGTTTCTGCCACGGAAGCAATAACATAGTCCGACAGAGTCCCTTTCATTCCCTCTTCCAGGACGGCGATAGCTTCCTTCAGCGTACTGGCTTGAGCCAGCATCTGAGCTGCTGTTTTCTTTTCCGCCCCGCTTTTTTCATCGAGGGTAATGAAATATATTTTGAATTTGTAGTAGCGATCGCCGTTCTCATTGAAAAAAAGTTCCGAGATTCGCGCCCGTTTGATATCGGTTACGGTGAATTCACCGGTGATATAGGGGCGGATTTCCTCAATGATTCGGCTCTCCGCTTCTGTAAAAGACAAGGCATCTACCAAATACGGTTCGGTAACTTTCTTTTGCATTCCATTTTCAAGCATCTTTTCGTAAGACACTTTGCATTCAAACCAATTATGCATGTTCTTTCTCTATTTGATTATCTATTATTCGCACAAAAGTAGGTCATATTCGGCAATTAGGCAAATCAGCCGAAGCTTTTCTGCCTAATTTTTAGCGAATGTTTGTCCCTTATTTCTTTTTCTTTTGTGCCTTTGCAATAGGTTTCAGATTCTGGGGCTGATACTCCGTGAAGTTCTCACAAGAATCATAATTATCCGTATAATACGAGGGATTTTTCTTCATGAAATCACGCAACGTCTGGCGGCTTACTTCCAATCGTTTCGAAATTTCCTTCAGCGATCTCTTGTAGTTGAGGGATTGCTTGATATATGCCTCCTGTCTGCTTAATTTGTAATGACTTGATTTAGAGCATTTAGGCCGCCCGAGTTTGACACCTTCGAGCTTTTTTTTTCCAGGGCTTCACGGGTTCTCATGGAAAGGAGATTACGCTCAATTTCCGCACTGAGGCTGAAGGCGAAGGCTAGAACCTTCGCGCTGAGGTCGTTCCCCAGTTCGTAATCTTCTTTGATAGCAATAACCGTGATGTCATTCAACATGCAATAGTTTAGGAAACTCATGACTTCCAACAGATTTCTGCCGACGCGAGACAGTTCAGACGTTATCAGCGTATCCCCTTTCCGGACTCGCTTGATAGCCTTCCCTAACTGCCGTTCAGACACTTTCTTTGTACCACTAGCTGTTTCTTCTATCCACTTTCCAACAGTCCAGTTTCTTCCTTTTGCGAATTTTTGGATTTCAAACCTTTGATTTTCGATCGTTTGCTTATCCGTACTTACTCTTAAATAGCCAATGACCATAAATATTTCATTTAATAATTAATAAATATATTATATAGTGAACTCAGTTTTCAACTTGTCGTCTTTCCCTTTATTCTGTATCTTTGCGCCTTTCAGAAATTCCTATAAAGACGCAATAATATATGAATAAATTGTTATCTCTGCCGCCAAATTTAGTAGATTATTTTCACGAGATAGAAAAAGTTGCCCCAGAAGAATATTTTTGTACTTCCGATCCTAGGGGAAAACGGCTCGGTTCTGGTGGTGGTACTACCTGGCTTTTAGATGCTTGCCGGGGAAAAGAAAATTTTTCAGGTTCTTTGTCGGATTGGCTTCCGAGAGCAAAGCGTATCCTCATCCATGCCGGAGGTCTGGGGCGTCGTCTTCCGGCTTACGCTCCTTCGGGAAAAGTCCTGACGCCGGTGCCCGTCTTCCGCTGGGCTCGGGGGCAGAGGCTCTCCCAGAATTTGCTGAGCCTTCAGCTCCCGCTCTACGAACAGATTATGGATATGGCTCCTGAATCTTTCCATACCTTGGTGGTCAGTGGTGATGTCTATATCCGGACAACAGAACCCCTGCAAAACGCCCCTATTCCCGAGGCTGATGTCGTTTGCTATGGTCTCTGGGTGGATCCTTCGCTGGCGTCGCATCATGGGGTTTTTCTTTCCCGCCGCGAATCTCCGGAGACCCTCGATTACATGCTTCAGAAGCCTTCCAAGGAAATCCTTTCATCCTTGGCAGCCAGCCATTTCTTTTTGATGGATATTGGTGTTTGGTTGCTGAGCGACCGCGCCGTCCGCCTCTTGGCTGACCGTTCGAGGGGAGAAAATGGCGAGCTTCATGCTTATGACCTTTACGGCGAATTTGGGCTGGCTCTCGGGGCGAATCCTCAAATCCGCGACGAAGAACTCAATTCCCTCTCCGTCGCCATCCTCCCGCTCCCCGGAGGAGAGTTTTACCACTTTGGGACGAGCCACGAGTTAATCTCTTCGACCCTCGCCATTCAAAACTTAATTCGCGATCAACGGGCAATCATGCAGCTCAAGGTTAAGCCTCACCCTGCGATGTTTGTTCAAAATGCAATCGTCCGCATCGACCTCACCCCCGAGAATTCCGGACTTTGGATTGAGAACAGTTGCATCGGTCCCCGCTGGTCGCTGACCCAGAACCACCTTATCACCGGTGTTCCCGAAAATGATTGGAACCTGACGCTCGCACCTTCAAATTGTGTTGATATTGTTCCCTGGGGAAATAACGCTTACGTAGCCCGTCCTTACGACATCGATGATAGTTTCCGGGGCGATATTCATGACCCGGCGACGACTTTCCTCGGAATTTCCCTCTCGGACTGGTTTGTCCTTCATGGTCTCGACTATCCGGTCGAGGCGACTGATATTTTCGACTATTCACTTTTCCCCGTCGCCGAGGATATTGCGGATTTGGGCGAGATGCTTCGCTGGATGCTCGACGCCTCGGCTTCCGTTTCCGGCCGCGACCTTTATCTCCAGGCAGAAAAACTCTCGGCTGCCCAATTGCTTGATGGGGCAAATCTTCGCCGTCTTGCTGCTCAGCGCGAGTCTTTTCGGCTTCACGACTGGCCCGAGCTGGCGAAGAATCATACCCGCAGTGTCTTTTACCAGCTTGATTTGGCTGATGCCGCTCGCGATTTTGCCCGCCATCACCTGCCACTTCCTGACACCCTTTCTGCCGATGTCCCCTTGATGAAACGCTTTCATAACCATGCGTTCCGCGCGCGTGTTTTGTCTTTGATAGGAGAGGGGGAAAAGCAAGAGCAGGAAGAGGCCTTCGCCGTACTCCGTTCCGGGCTGGTAGATTCGGTTCGGGCCGACAAGCAAGCACCCCGACTCAGTGTCTATCCCGACCAGATAGTCTGGGGGCGTAGTCCCGTTCGTATCGACTTAGCCGGAGGCTGGACTGACACTCCTCCTTATTGTATGTATGCTGGGGGCAACGTAGTTAATGTCGCCATTGATCTCAATGGTCAGCCTCCTTTGCAAGTTTATATTAAACCCTGCGATGAACCTCGGATTACCCTCCGCTCCATCGACTTGGGTGCCGTTGAAGTCATTTCTACCTTTGAAGAACTTCATAATTATAATAAGGTGGGCTCGCCTTTTTCTATTCCAAAAGCAGCCCTTTCGTTGGCAGGCTTTGACCCTAGATTCGCTGCTCAACCCTATGATTCGCTGGAGAGTGCCCTCCGTGCCTTTGGCGGCGGACTGGAGATTTCACTCCTCGCAGCTGTTCCCGCTGGTTCGGGGCTGGGCACGAGTAGTATTTTGGCAACTACAGTCTTAGGGGCGTTATCCGATTTCTGTGGATTGGGCTGGGATAAAAACGCTATCGGCTACCGTACACTTATCCTCGAACAGCTTTTAACGACGGGAGGCGGCTGGCAAGATCAGTTCGGTGGCATCCTACACGGTCTGAAACTTTTGCAGACTTCAGACGGCTTCAATCAAAGCCCTCTTGTCCGCTGGCTACCCGATTCCCTCTTTACGAATGAGGCTTACCGTCCTTGTCATCTCCTCTACTACACAGGAATTACTCGGACGGCTAAGGGAATCCTCGCCGAAATCGTCCAAGGTATGTTCCTTAACAGCGGGCCGCACCTAGCTATCCTTGATGAGATGAAAGCGCATGCCCTCAATCTCTTTGAAGCTATCCAACGTGAGGACTTCGATACTTTTGGAAAATTAGTGGGGAAAAGTTGGCGACTCAACCAGGCTCTTGATTCCGGAACTAATCCGCCTTCTGTCCAGCAGATTATCGAGCAAATTCATGACTACTGCCTTGGTTATAAACTTCCAGGAGCAGGAGGGGGTGGTTTCCTCTACATGGTTGCCAAGGATCCAGAAGCAGCCCAGCGTATCCGTGCTCTCCTCCGAGAGCATCCGGTAAACAACAAGGCTCGCTTTGTCGAGCTTTCGCTCTCCCATGTTGGCCTCCAAATAACACGTTCCTAAACTGATTGGTATTCAAAAAAAACTGGGGCTGAGAGAAGTGATTCTGTCTGCCCCAGTAGATTCTTTAATATTTATTCTGGATACATATACGTGCAATATATATGCATTTTTCTCCATTTTTACTACTTTTGCAAGCCAAATTGAAATTGGAATATGCAGAAAGATGAGTTAAAAGGTCATGCTTCCATGCTGGGAGCTAATCTGATGTGGGGTGCTATGTCCCCTGTAGCCAAACTCCTTATGATTGGCGGGACAGTTAGTCCCCTCGTTGTTACTGACCTCCGTATCGGTGGTGCGATGGTTCTGTTCTGGCTCGCCTCCTTTTTTCTCCCAGCTGAGCACGTGGCACCGAAAGATATGTTGAAACTTTTCGTCGCCTCGCTCTTGGCCATCGTTTTCAATCAGGGTAGTTTTATCTTTGGCGTTGGGATGACGTCGCCTGTCGATGCCTCTATCATTACCACAAGTATGCCCCTATGGGCTATGTTATTAGCTGCCCTCTATCTGAAGGAGCCGATCACGGGGAAGAAAGTTCTCGGTATTGCTGCCGGTGCCTCGGGAGCCTTGCTACTCATCCTCGGAAGCGGGCAAAATACCGTTGTTCATGAGGGCGATAACCATATCCTTGGAGACTTTCTCATCCTTGCTGCCCAATTTAGCTACGCTTGCTATATCGTCTTTTTCAAGAACTTCGTAACGAAGTATTCCCTCGTTACCATTATGAAATGGATGTTCACCTATGCTTTCATTTGTGCCCTTCCGTTCTCCTACCATAGTTTGAGTACTACAGCTTGGACTACTCTTAACTTTCAAGAAATCATGGGAATACTTTTTGTTGTGGTTTGTGGTACGTTCTTAAGTTATGTCTTCGTGGTGGTGGGGCAAAAGAGCTTGCGTCCAACCGTTGCAGGCATGTACAACTACCTTCAACCGGTCGTTGCTACTAGCATCGCCATTCTTTGGGGATTAGATACTTTCAACGTGATGAAGGTCATTTCTGTCCTTCTAATTATCTCTGGCGTCTATCTCGTAACAACCAGCAAAAGCCGTCGGGATATGCAGTCGATTCCTGAAGAAAAATGAACAATACTTTTCGTGTTTTTTCTTTTCCGAACAAATCCGTACCTTTGTGTCCGTTAAATATGGTATTTATACCCCTTAAAGAATATAGTTTGTGAAATACAGTAATAAAGACATACTCAAAATTTCTTTTCCCGTCATGATAAGCCTCCTCATGGAGCATCTTATCGGGCTAACAGACACCGCCTACCTCGGTCGAGTAGGAGAGGTAGAATTGGGTGCATCCGCCCTTGCCGGGGTTTACTATCTTGTTATCTTCATGCTTGGTTTCGGTTTCAGCGTAGGCGCACAAGTTCTCATGGCTAGGCGGAATGGCGAAGGCGAATACCGTAAAATCGGCGAGGTATTCATGCAAGGCTCGGCTTTCTTGTTGCTTTTTGCAGCTCTACTCTTCACTCTTTCTCACGTATATTCTCCTGTCATCTTGCGTCCTATGATAGATTCAGATGCTGTTTATCATGCCACTTTGGAATATATCGACTGGCGCGTCTATGGATTCTTTTTCTCTTTCATCGGTGCGATGTTCCGAGCCTTTTTTGTTGGAATTACCAATACAAAGACGCTGACAGCCAATTCTTTGGTAATGGTCGGGACAAACATTGTTCTGAACTATATCCTAATCTTCGGTAAATGTGGTTTCCCTGCTCTTGGTATTGCTGGTGCAGCTATGGCTTCATCTATCTCCGAGGCTGTCTCTGTTCTTTTTTACATAATTTATACCTATCGTCGCATAGATTACAAGAAATATGGCCTTTTCGTCTTTTCTAAGATAGATTTTTTAATGCTCAAACAAATTTTAAGCGTTTCGATTTGGATAATGATGCAAAATGGCCTTACATTTGTGTCGTGGTTCATATTCTTCGTGGCCATTGAACATCACGGGGAGCGGGCCTTGGCGATAACCAATGTCGTTCGTAGTGTCTCTGCTTTCCTATTCTTATTTATCAATGCTTTTGCATCCACGAATTGCTCTTTGACAAGTAACCTGATAGGTGCCGGAAAGAGTGAGGAAGTCCTTCCGCTTTGCAAGCGAATCGTACTGCTTTGCTATGCCATCATCATTCCTGTCGGATTGTTGATAGCCCTCTTTCCCAGCCTTATATTGAGAATATACACGGACAATTCGGAGTTGATTGCTGCCTCCATTCCCTCATTATGGGTAATGCTCAGCTCACATCTCATTGCAGCTCCTGCGTTCATCTGCTTCTTCTGTGTGTCGGGGACAGGAAATACGCAGGTAGCCTTTCAGTTCGAGTTGCTGAGTGTGTTCGTTTATACTCTCTATACGATTTACATCGTGTATTATGTTTACGCGGATGTCGCTGTCTGCTGGACGACAGAGCATGTATATGACACGATGGTCTTACTTTCGCTGATTTATCTGCGGAGTGAGCGCTGGAAGTTGAAAAAGATACAGTTATAATAGTAGTAGAAAACTACAAAGAAAAGTTCGAACTTAAGTAGTGTAAATTGATAAAGTTCTGAGGGGTATCTGTCTGTGAAGATCGATACCTTTTTTATGCCATTTTATATAGAAAAAAACCTCCAAGATATGAATCTTAGAGGCTTTTATTTTTTATTGTTTATCCAACTGTTCTTGGACGATAGCATCGACTACGGCGACCGTTGTCAGGTTTACAATATCCCGCGCTCGGCTTTCTACATCTATGAAATGGATTGGCTTGTTCAAGCCCATCTGGATCGGGCCGATACATTCGGCAATACCCATTTCGAGGAGAAGCTTGTAGGCCATGTTTGCAGAACTTAAGTTTGGGAAAACCAACGTATTGACTTCCTTTCCCTTCAGCTTGTTGAACGGGAACATTTCATCGCGAAGTTTCGTGTTCAGCGCGAAGCTAACTTGCATTTCTCCATCTATCTGAATATCTGGGAAGTTCGAGTGAATGTATTGGATAGCATCGTGCACAGACTTCGGACTTCCGTCTTGGTCGGCTCCGAAGTTGGAGTAAGACAGCATAGCCATGACTGGCTCGTGGGCGAAGAACTTCACGGCATCGTGCGTCAAGCGTGCGATATCGATGAGGACCTCCGTGTTCGGATGCTGATTGATCATCGTGTCGGCAAGGAAGAACGTGCCCTTTTTACCCGTAATGATGTGCATAGCCCCGAAGTGCTTGTAGTCCTTTCGGATGCCTATGATATTGATAGCCATGTCGCTGACTTCGGAATAATGGCTGTAAACACCAGTAATGAAGGCATCGGCATCCCCCGTCTTGACCATCATCATACCGAAAGCGTTCCGGTCATACATCTTCTCGCAAGCCTCAGCATAGGTAACACCCTGGCGTGCATTCTTTTCCGAGAGAATGGCTGCATAGCGCTGACGGCGTTCAGTCTCCGAGTCTGAGCGTGTGTTGATGATTTCGATGCCTTCGAGGTTGAGGTTCTCGGCAGCGGCGAGCTTATGCAGATAATCCCAATTCCCGAGGAGGACAGGATGACAGATACCTTCGGACTTCGCCATGATAGCCGCCTTCAACATATTGATATGATTGGGTTCGGCAAAGACTACACGCTTGGGATTCGCCTTCGCCATATCTGTAAACGAACGCAAAAGCTTGTTGTCATAGCCCATCATCTCACGCAGATGGTTCGCATATTCTTCCCAATCGGTAATCCGCTTGCGGGCAACGCCCGATTCCATCGCAGCCTTGGCGACAGCACATGAAACACGGGTTAGGAGACGCGGGTCAAGTGCCTTCGGGAGGATATAATCGCGGCCGAAAGAAGTACGCTTCAACTTATAAGCTGCATTAACTACATCGGGAACCGGTTCCTTGGCCAAACCTGCGATGGCATAAACGGCTGCCAACTTCATCTGTTCATTAATAGCTTTCGCGTGCGTGTCGAGCGCACCACGGAAAATATAGGGGAAGCCAAGAACATTGTTGATTTGGTTCGGATAGTCCGAGCGTCCCGTTGCGAAGATGATATCGTCTCTCGAAGCCATTGCGTCGGCATAAGAAATCTCCGGATTCGGATTGGCCAGAGCGAAGACTATTGGGTTCGGATTCATCGTCTGAACCATCTCCTTCGTGAGTACATCGGCAACGGAGAGACCCAAGAATACGTCAGCACCGACTACCGCCTCAGCCAAGGTATTGATATCTCGGTCTGTCGCAAATTCTCGTTTCGCCTCGTTGAGGTTCGTGCGGCGGGTCGTGATGACGCCCTTGCTGTCGCACATGACGATGTTCTCTTTCCGGGCACCCAACATCAGGTACAATTTCGTACAAGAGATGGATGCAGCACCTGCGCCATTAACCACGATTTTAACATCCTCAATCCGCTTGCCTGCAATCTCAAGGGCGTTGATAAGGCCTGCGCCGGAGATGATCGCCGTACCGTGCTGGTCGTCGTGCATGACAGGGATGTCAAGCTCTTCCTTCAGTCGGCGTTCGATTTCGAAGCATTCGGGAGCTTTGATATCCTCCAGGTTAATGCCACCGAAAGTCGGAGCGATAGCCTTGACCGTTTGAATAAACTTTTCGGGGTCTTTCTCATCCACCTCGATGTCAAACACGTCTATGCCAGCGAAAATCTTGAACAGAAGTCCCTTGCCTTCCATGACCGGCTTGCCGGCGAGCGGACCGATGTCTCCGAGGCCCAGGACTGCCGTACCATTGGAGATAACAGCAACCAAATTGCCTTTCGCAGTATATTCGTAGGCATCGTGCGGGTTATTTTTGATTTCCAAGCAAGGCTCGGCGACACCGGGCGAGTAAGCTAAGGATAAGTCAGTCTGGGAACTGTGAGGCTTCGTTGGGATGACCTCAATCTTACCCGGTTTGCCCTCGGCATGGTAGCGGAGGGCGTCTTCTTTTGTAATTTTAGCCATGTCTAAATGATTTATTAATAAGTTGATTTTGTTAGCAACTAAAATGAATACTGATGCAAAGGTAATAAAAATATCGAAAAACGGGTCGGCAGTTTCCTATTTTTAAGAAGATGCGTATCTTTGCAGGCCGAAAGGAAAAACGTATGCTTCGGAGAGGCGCAGACTATATCAAGTGGATGTTGCCGCTGCTGTTCGTGTGGTACTACAGTAGCGTGATGCTTTATATGCATACCCATGTCGAGGAAGGCATGATGATTAGCCATTCGCATCCCTTCAAAGATGTAGCGCATCACCACCAGTCGCTTTCCGAGATATTGTTTTTCCAGAACATCTCGTCTGTGAAGGCTGAAGACGGGGCGGTTTCCCCGGTCTATTTGCCTCCCTCCTTTTCCCTCCTTATTTGTATATTGGTTATTCCGGTAGTCAAGGCTATCCACAGCATTGACCATCGGACTGCGCAACTTCGGGCTCCGCCGTATCTTAACGACTAAGATACAGCACAGAGTTTCGAAATATTCCAGAAATTATAACCAATACAGAAAAATGAATAAGCTTATTTATCTAATGATAAGCCTGTGCATCATATTGTCGTGCGCACAGGCCAGCGCTGCCGACGAGCCGAACCTGAATCCGTCGGATGCCAACATAATCGGCCATATCCTCGACAAGAAGAGCGGGGAACACTTGGCTTATATCGATGTTTATCTTGAGGGGACAACCATTGGAACCGTCTCCGACGCAACAGGTCATTATTTCCTGAAGAACCTGCCCGAGGGAACCTTTACCCTCGTCGTGAAGTCCATCGGATACAAGACCGAGAAGCGAGAAGTGAATCTGAAGAAGGGAACTACCTTGGAGATAAACTTCAGCATCGAAGAAGATGCCGTCTCGCTCGACGGTGTCGTGGTTTCGGCGAACCGGAACGAGACGACGCGCCGCCTTGCCCCCTCTCTGGTGAACGTGCTCGACTCGAAAGTTTTCGAGACGACCCATGCTACCTCGCTGGCCGACGGCTTGAACTTCCAGCCCGGCGTGCGTGTCGAGAATAACTGCCAGAACTGTGGCTTCCAACAGGTGCGCATCAACGGGTTGGAGGGTCCTTACACCCAGATACTGGTTGATAGCCGTCCGATATTCAGCTCGCTGACCGGTGTCTATGGCCTGGAGCAGATTCCGGCGAACATGATTGAGCGCGTCGAGGTCATGCGTGGCGGTGGCTCTGCCTTGTTTGGCGCATCTGCCATCGCGGGTACCATTAATATTATTACGAAGGAGCCTTCGCGGAATTCCGCGCAAGTAGCCCACTCTTTGACCATGATTGGCGGCAGCCGCTCGGATAACAACACGACCGTGAACGCCTCTCTTGTAACCGACGACCATAAAGCCGGCATCTACGTCTTCGGCCAGACTCGCCACCGCTCGTCCTACGACCACGACGGCGACGGCTATTCCGAATTGGGCAAACTCTCGTCGAAAACCATCGGCTTCCGCTCTTACTTGAAAACGAGCACCTATTCCAAGCTCACCTTCGAGTATCACGGCATCAACGAATACCGTCGAGGCGGAGACCAAATCTCCCGTCCGCCCCACGAGGCCAACATCGCCGAGCAAACAGAGCACAACATCAACGGCGGCGGCCTCAAATACGACCTCTTTTCCAAAGATTACAAGCACAAACTGAATGTCTATGCCTCCGCCCAGCATACCGACCGCCAAAGTTACTACGGCACTGGGATGAATCCCGATGCCTACGGCCATACCACCGACATGACCTTCGTCGGTGGCGCCCAGTATTCCTATTCCTGGGATAAGTGCCTCTTCATGCCCGCCGATTTTACGGGAGGTCTGGAATATAACTACGACGGCTTGAAAGACGAGATGATGGGCTACAACCGCATCGTGGACCAGAAGGTTCACATCGCCAGCCTCTTCCTCCAAAACGAGTGGAAGAACGACCGCTGGAGCTTCCTGATTGGCGGCCGCTTCGACAAGCACAACCTCATCGACCATGTGATATTCAGTCCGCGCGCCAACGTCCGTTTCAACCCGACTGAAGACATCAACCTCCGCCTCTCTTATTCCAGCGGTTTCCGGGCTCCGCAGGCTTTCGACGAAGACTTGCACGTGGCTTCCGTCGGGGGTGATGTGCAGCTTATCCAGTTGGCTCCCGATTTGAAGGAAGAGAAATCGCAGAGCCTCAGTGCCTCGATGGACTTCTACCACCGCTTCGGCCCCGTGCAGACCAACCTTCTCGTCGAGGGTTTCTATACCGACCTCCGCGATGTCTTTTATTTGGAGGAGAATGGGTATGATGCCCAAGGCAACCTCATCATGGAACGCCGCAACGGTTCCGGCGCCCGCGTGATGGGTATCAACCTTGAGGCCAAGGCGGTCTATTCGTGGATGCAAATCCAGGCTGGGGCGACTATCCAGCGCAGCCGTTACAAGGAGGCTCAACGTTGGAGCGAAGACGAGAGCCTGGCTCCCCAAAAGCGGATGTTCCGCACGCCCGATGTCTATGGTTATCTGACATCTACCTTCACCCCGTGGCGGACGCTCTCCGTCTCGCTGACCGGGACTTACACCGGAAGTATGCTGGTGCAGCACCTCGCGGGCTATATCCCGAACGACAGGGAGGAAGAAACGCCCGACTTCTGGGATATCAACCTCAAAGTGGCCTACGACTTCCCGATTTACAGCAGTGTAACCCTTCAGGTGAACGCCGGCGTCCAGAATCTCTTCGACCAATATCAAAAAGACTTCGACCAGGGTCCCGACCGCGATTCGAAATACATCTACGGCCCCGGGATGCCGCGCAGTTTCTTTGTAGGATGTAAAATATCGTATTAAGGTTGCCCAGCAGCTGGGGAAAGAATCGCGGCGTACGAAACGTTCCCCAGCAGCTGGGGAGGAAATCGTAGGGCTGCGAAACCTTCCCCAGCAGCTGGGGAGACTTTCGTAGCAATCTTCTGGAAAAAACAGTATATCTTTGCGCGTACATTAAAAATATATCCAATGAATATACAGCAATTAGAATACATCTTGGCCGTGGACCGCTACCGCCATTTCGCCCGCGCCGCCGAGCACTGCCGGGTAACGCAGCCTACGCTCAGCATGATGATCCAAAAACTTGAGGAAGAACTCGAAGTGAAGCTTTTCGACCGCTCCACGCAGCCGGTGATGCCGACCGAGGCCGGACGGAAAGTCGTCGAGCAGGCACGGAAAGTCCTCTACGAAATCGGGCAGATCAAAGGAATCGTGCGCGAGGAGGAGAACCGCCTGAGCGGTATCTTCCGCATGGCTGTCCTCCCGACCATCGCCCCGTACCTTTTACCCCGCTTCCTGCAACCGCTCCAGGAGAAATACCCCGAGATGGACCTGCGAATCCTGGAGATGCAGACAGCGCCGACGCTGCAGGCCCTGCAGAAAGGCGAAATCGACGCCGCCATCATCGCCAACCAGCCGGAGGAGGCGTCCCTTGTGGGCGATACCTTATATTATGAAGAGTTCTTCGGCTACGTCTCGCCGAGCGAACCCGTCTTCCAAAATACGCTCCTGCGCACGGCCGACATCAACGACGAACGCCTCTGGTTGCTCGACGAGGGGCATTGCTTTCGCGACCAGCTGGTGCGATTCTGCCAGCGCGAGAAGGTAAAGATACACCAGGCGGCCTACCGCTTGGGGAGCCTCGAGACGTTCATGCGCATGGTGGAGAGCGGCAACGGGATGACCTTCATTCCCGAACTGGCCGTCGCGCAACTCGGCCCGAAGCAGCGCGAGCTGGTGCGCCCCTTTGCTATACCGCGCCCGACGCGGGAGATTGTCTTCGTGCGCCGGAAGGATTTCGTCCGCTATCATGTGGCAGCCGTTTTGATTGAACAAATCCGAGGCTCCGTCCCGCCGGAAATGCTGGCGTTGCGGGCGGGACAGAAATCTGTTTGAAAAAAATTGAAGAAAATATTTGGCGTATTAAAGAAAATAGTTACTTTTGCCGCGTCAATAAAAACAAAAAGACAAGATGACTCGATTTAGCTTTACATATTACTTTTATTACTTTTACTTTTTTAGCAAGGTGAAGGCAGGAGTTTGTATGTAAAGCGTTGATGATTCAGAAGCAATGTATCAATAATTAAAATATGAAGTCCTGCCGTACGACGGTGGGACTTTTTTTATATGTAAAAACAACTAACACGAAATGAAAAGGAAAGTAGCCATTCAAGGAATAGCCGGTTCGTATCACGACATCGCGGCGCATAAGTATTTCGAAGGCGACGAGGTAGAGACGCTCCCGTGCAATACGTTTCGCGACGTAATCACCACCATCAAGCGCGACCCCTCGATTCTCGGACTGATGGCAATCGAGAACACCATCGCCGGGAGCCTCCTGCAAAACCACGAGCTGATTCGCGAGAGCGGCTTCCAAATCATCGGGGAATACAAGCTGCGCATCTCGCATTCGCTCGTAGCCTTGCCGGGGACGAAGCTGGCAGATGTCAAAGAGGTTAATTCCCATCCGATTGCCCTGATGCAGTGCGCCGAGTTCCTCGACACCATCCCCTACGCCAAAGTGGTCGAGAAGGAAGACACGGCAGGCAGCGCCCAGTGGATTGCCGAGAACCAACTGCAAGGACACGCCGCCATCTGCGGCAAGTACGCTGCCCAAATCTACGGCATGGAGGTTCTGGCCGAGGGCATCGAGACAAACAAACGGAACTTCACCCGCTTCCTCGCCATCGCCGACCGGTGGACGGCCGACGAGGTGCAGAAGGATTCGGTCAAGAACAAGTCGTCGCTCGTCTTCGCCGTGCCGCACTCGCCGGGGAGCCTCTCGAAAGTCCTCTCCGTCCTCTCGTTCTACGAGATGAACCTTTCCAAGATTCAATCCCTTCCGATTATCGGACGCGAATGGGAATATCTTTTCTACATCAACCTGACGTTTACCGACTATACCCGCTACCGCCAGGCGCTTGATGCTATACATCCGCTGACAAAAGATTTAAAAATATTAGGTGAATATGCAGAAGGAAAACAAAGCGTGTAAGGTCGAACCCGCTGCACGCGTCAATAGCGTACAAGAATACTACTTCTCCAAGAAGCTGAAAGAAGTAGCCGAGATGAATGCCGCCGGCAAGAACGTCATCAACTTAGGTATCGGCAGCCCCGACCTCCCGCCCTCGGAGCGGACCGTGGAAACGCTTTGCCAGCACGCCCGTCGTGCCGATGAACATGGCTACCAGCCCTACGTGGGCATCCCTGAGTTGCGACAGGGTTTTGCCTCGTGGTACAAGAAATGGTACGGCGTGGAACTGGATCCGAAGACGGAAATACAGCCGCTTATCGGTTCGAAGGAGGGCATCCTACATATCTCGCTCGCCTTCTTGAATCCGGGCGATGGCGTCCTGCTCCCCAATCCGGGCTATCCGACGTACACGTCTGTCTCCAAGTTAGTCGGCGCGCGCCTGATTCCCTACGAGCTGAAGGAAGAACTCGGCTGGCAGCCTGATTTCGAGGCGTTGGAAAGCATGGACCTCTCCGGCGTCAAGCTCATGTGGACAAATTATCCCAACATGCCGACGGGGGCGAACGCGAGCGTCGAACTTTACCAGAAATTAGTGGACTTCGGTCGTCGCCATAATATTATTATATGTAACGACAACCCCTACAGCTTCATCCTCAACGAACACCCTCTCAGCATCCTCAGCATCCCGGGCGCAAAGGAGATTTGCATCGAAATGAACTCCATGAGTAAGGCGCACAACATGCCGGGCTGGCGCATGGCCATGCTCGCCTCGAATGCGCAGTTCGTCCAGTGGGTGCTGAAGGTCAAGAGCAACATCGACTCCGGCCAGTTCAAGCCGATGCAATACGCTGCCGTCGAAGCGCTCTCGGCTCCGAAGGAATGGTACGACGGGATGAACGCTGTCTATCGCAGCCGCCGCGCCCTCGCCGGAGAAATCATGCACACCTTGGGTTGCACCTACGACGAGCAGCAGGTCGGGATGTTCCTTTGGGGTAAAATCCCGGAGAGCGAAGCGGGGAGCGAGGCCCTGGCTGACCGCATCCTCTACGGCGCGAACGTCTTCCTGACACCGGGCTTCATCTTTGGCAGCAAGGGCGAACGGTACATCCGCATCTCGCTCTGTTGCAAAAATGAAATGCTGGAGGAGGCACTCCGCCGGATAAAGGCATTACTCAAACAAGAATAAAAACAATGATTTAAACATATATTATCATGGAAATGAAATTAGAATCCATCCTGTTGCCGGGCGTCGATGCGCAGCGTCCTATCGTGATTGCCGGCCCGTGCAGCGCAGAGTCAGAAGAACAAGTTTTGGAAACCGCCCGTGGGCTTGCCTCGAAGGGAATCAAGATTTTCCGTGCGGGAATTTGGAAACCGCGTACCAAGCCGGGCGGCTTCGAGGGAATCGGCGTTCCGGGTCTCGCATGGCTGAAGAAGGTCAAGGAAGAGACCGGCATGTATGTGATGACCGAGGTAGCGACGAAAGACCATGTCTTCGAGGCGCTGAAGGCGGGCGTGGATATGCTCTGGATTGGTGCACGTACGACGGTGAATCCCTTTGCCGTGCAGGAAATCGCCGATGCGCTGAAGGGTGTCGATATCCCCGTCTTGGTGAAGAATCCGGTGAACCCCGACCTCGAGTTGTGGATTGGCGCCTTCGAACGTCTCTACGGAGCCGGACTGCGCCGCTTGGCTGCTATCCATCGCGGTTTCAGCTCGTATGACAAGAAGATTTACCGTAACTTGCCGCTCTGGCACATCCCCATCGAGTTGCGTCGCCGGATGCCGAGCTTGCCTATCTTCTGCGACCCCAGCCACATGGGAGGAACGCGCGAGTTGGTGGCTCCGCTCAGCCAGCAGGCGATGGACTTGAGCTTCGACGGCTTGATGATTGAATCGCACTGCAATCCGGACAACGCCCTGAGCGATGCCAAACAGCAAATCACGCCCGACGTGCTGGATTACGTCCTCAACGTGCTGGTTATCCGCGAATCGAACCAGACGACGGAGAACCTTACGGCCTTGCGCCGGCAGATCGACGGCATCGACGAGCAGCTGCTCGAGCTCTTGGCTAAACGTATGCGCATCTCCCGCGAGATTGGTACGTACAAGAAGGAGCACAGCATGCCTATCCTCCAGTCTCCGCGCTACAACGAGATTCTGGAGAACCGCTCGAGCATGGGCAAGCAGATGGATTTGAGTCCGGAGTTTGTCAAAAGCATCCTCCGCGAAATCCACGAAGAGTCTGTGCGCCAGCAGATGATTATTATGAATGATTGCGAGAAAGAAGAATAAAAATGAAAATATTGATTCTCGGAGCCGGAAAGATGGGCTCGTTTTTCACCGACCTCTTGAGTTTCGACCACGAGGTCGCGGTGCTCGAACAAGATCCGAAGCGGATGCGTTTCATCTACAACGCCGTCCGGATGCAGGACGTGGAAGAGGTCAAGGCTTTTGCCCCGGAACTGGTTATCAACTGCGTAACGCTGAGCCATACGCTCGACGCCTTCAACGCCGTCATCCCGTATCTGCCTGAGACTTGCATCATTTCCGACATCGCCTCGGTCAAGACCAACCTGAAGGAGTATTACGACGCCAGCGGTTTCCGCTACGTCTCGACGCACCCGATGTTCGGTCCGACGTTTGCCAACCTCGGCCAGCTGGACAAGGAAAACACCATCATCATCTCGGAAGGCGACTACCTGGGCAAAATCTTTTTCAAGGATTTGTACGGGAAGCTGGGCTTGCACATCTGCGAATACACGTTCGAGGAACACGACAAGGTGGTGGCCTATTCCCTCGGCATCCCCTTCGCCTCGACGATGGTCTTCGCCGCCACGATGAAGCATCAGGACGCGCCGGGGACGACCTTCAAGCGGCACATGAAAATCGCCCGGGGCCTGCTCTCGGAAGACGATTACCTCCTGACGGAAATCCTCTTCAACCCGCGCACGCCGAAACAGATTGAGCGCATCCAGGACGAACTCGCCACGCTGCTCGACGTCATCCGCCGGCACGACACGGAGGGCATCCGCGCCTATCTGACGAAAATCCGGAAGAATATCGAGTAAAGCAAACAGAAGAAAGGCACGGATTTCACGGATTTCACGGTTTTCCCTATACATTATATAATATATAGTCCAAATATATAGTATAGGAAACCGTGAAATCCGCGTAATCCGTGCCTTATTTTTTATCTATCGCTGCGGAAAGGAATGAGCGGCAACCCCCGATGGTTTTTCAGGTTGCCCGGCAGGAAATTCCGGAAGCCGTAGCGCACGGCCACGGGCGAACTGACCTTCTCCGAGCGGACGCAGACGCGCATCCGTCCTGTATCGAGCCAGGCTTCGGCGGGATAGAACGTCCCATCGGCGCCGGCCACCTCGAATCCCACGATGTCCGTCCAGGGACTGAAGCCTTCGCGGGCATTCCGGAAGGAAACTTCGATGGTATCGCCCTTCACCTCCATACTTTCGTAGGACGGCGAGTCGGCCACGATAGCTTTATAACCATACGTCTTGTTGAGGGCCTGGTACGCGAGGCGTTCGCCCACCTGCCGCTTGTTGGCGGGGTGAATCTGCGGTGCTTCGTAGGGCTTCACGAGGTCGTTGGTGCAAATCATCGCGCTGTTCGGTATCAACGCCTGGGCATCGAACTGGGCCTCGCGGAGGAGAGCGCCGTTCACGCCGTTGGCATCCCCGTCGTATGCAAAGGGCGCGATTTCCACGAAATAGAAAGGCAGGTCGGGGTTGTTCCAGAGCTTCCGCCAGTGCTCGACCATCGTCGCCAGCCGTTCGGCATACGTATCTGCGTGCCCGACGTTGCTACAGCCCTGATACCAGGCGAATCCGCGGATGGTGTAGCGGTGCGAGGGGTAGAGCAGTCCGTTGTACATAATCATCGGCTGGAGGTACTCGGTCCCTTCCTTGCTCCCGGCCTTGCTCAGGTCTTCGTCGGGGTAGGTCTCGAGGATTTCCTTCGGGAGCCAGCCTTCCACGCGCGAGCCGCCCCAGGCGCAACTGATTATCCCCACGGGAACCTGCAGGGTACGCTGGAGCGCGAGGGCGTAGTGGTAGGCCGTCGCGCTAAACCACTGCGCGTTATCGGGCGTCGGCAGTTTCCACTGTCCCCGGGCATATTCCTGCGGAGTCGTGGCGCCCCGGCGCTCAATCGTCGCCATGCGGATGGCGGGATGGTTGGGCGCGTCGGCAATGAGGTTGTTCGCGTCGTCGATGGGACAATTCCAGAAGCCGTTCAGCGGCATTTCCATATTCGACTGTCCGGAGCAGAACCAGACCTCGCCCACCAACACGTTGTGGAGCGTCCGTTCCCCATCGTCGTCGGCTATCGTCAGCGTGTAGGGCGTGAAACTGGCCGAAGGCGTGGCGACAGTCGTCGTCCAGCGGCCGTCGCTGCCGGCTTTTGTGGTAAAAACTTGCGTCGTCCACGAAGGACGGATGCTGACCGTGCTGCCCGCTTTGGCCTCGCCCCAGAGACAGGCGTCGGCCTCTTGTTGTACGACCATATTGTCGCTGATCAGGTCGGGCAATTTGATTTCGGCGTGCGTCGCGAAGGCAGACAGCAGGCCGGAGAGTAGGATGATGTGTTTATTCATTATATTACCTTATTAAAATAGATTCATGTCAGGTGAAAGGACGCCGGAAACAGGCGGTCCGGGTTTCTCGTCGGCCGAAAGGACGCTAGGGACGGCGTCGCTGGCATCCTTTCGCTCGACGAGTAGCTAGAGACGGCGTCGCGAGCGTCCTTTCGCTCGAAAAGTAGCTAGAGACGGCGTCGCTGGCGTCCTTTCGCTCGACGAGTAGCTAGAGACGGCGTCGCTTTTAACAAATCGAAAGTTTTATAACAAGGGACGGCGTCTCTTTAAACTTGTCAAACGTTTTTTAACAAGAGACGGGTGTCTCTAGTTACTCGTCGAGCGAAAGGAAGCTGGGGACGGGTGTCTCCGGCAACTTGTCGGGCGAAAGGAAACGGTTTCCGGCCGTCGCCGGCATCATTTCTCGCGTCGGAGTCCGATTTCCGTCCATTTTCCCCCGACCAACTCCATCGTGGCGTCGAAACCGGCCTGTTCGAGGAGGCGGAAACCCTCGGCGCGGCCGTCGTTCACGAGGTCGGGGTAGTGGCAGTCGGAATTGACCATGACCGGGATGCGTCGCGAGCGGAGTTCGCCGAGGAACTGCCGGTGCGGGTAGGTCTCGCCCTTCTTGACGAGGTTTTTGGTATTGACCTCGACCATGAGGCCGCGTTCCCGGACGAAGTCGAGCAAATCCAAGAGGGGGCGGCGATACCACTCGGCGTCGAGCGAGAAGCCCGGGTAGCGCTGGCCGTTCATGTAGATCTTGTCGATATGGCCCACGATGTCGATGCCGCCGGCCTCGACCATTTCCATCTCGGCCTCGAAGTAGCGGCGCACCATGCGGCGGATGTCGCCCTCGAAAAAGGCATCGACGGTGCGGGCGAACTCGGAGTAGGCCCCGTCGATGCAGGCCATGTTCCGCTCCTCGAGCACGGGGCTGAGAGGGAGGAAGTGGATGGAACCGATGCGGTAGTCGAGGGGTAAATTCCTGAAATAGGGGATAGAAGCGTTGTAGGTGCGGTCGAGGAAATCGACCTCGAGGCCGACGTACAGCTCGATTTGCCCCTCATATTTAGCCTTGAGGCGGGCGATTTCGGCGAGGTACTCGTCCATATCGTCGCGCGACATGTTCCAGAACGTCTCGAACGGGAGCGGCGAGTGCGACGAGAAGCCGTAGGCTCGGAAGCCACGGGCGACGGCAAAGCGCACGAAATCTTCGGGATAGCTGCGGCCGTCGCAGAAGTTGCAATGACTATGGTAATTGCTAAGTTGCATAACGGAGAAAATTATAATTTTGCAGATGCAAACTTACGGAATCTCGGCGGATGTGCAAAAAAGTTTTCAGTTTGTTTTGGCAGAATAAATAAAATACCTATCTTTGCGCCCCGTAAGCGGTTGGGAAGACAGCCCTTATCGTTTCCGATTCTGTTCGTGATGCTAGTTCAGAAGGCGCGAAACAACAGTATTTTGAGTCATTACATGTAATAAAAAGAAAGATAGAGATGTCTAAGATTTGTCAAATTACCGGAAAGAAAGCAATGGTTGGCAACAACGTTTCGCATTCTAAGAGAAGAACGAAGCGTAAGTTCAATGTCAATCTCTTTACGAAAAAGTTCTATTGGGTAGAACAAGATTGTTGGGTGAGCCTGAAGATTTCAGCAGCAGGTTTGCGTACAATTAATAAATTAGGTTTGGATGCCGCTATCAGAAAGGCAGCAGAAAAAGGTTATTTAAACGCTTAATGATGTTGGAGGACTGAAACGATGGCAAAGAAAGCAAAAGGTAACAGAGTTCAGGTTATTTTGGAATGCACCGAACATAAGGACAGCGGTATGCCGGGAACATCCCGTTATATCACTACGAAGAATAGAAAGAATACGACTCAGCGTTTGGAATTGATGAAATACAATCCGATCCTGAAGAAGATGACTTTACATAAAGAAATTAAATAATAGGAGATTAAACAATGGCAAAGAAAGCAGTTGCAACATTTAAAAAAGGCGATGGACGTACTTTCTCGAAAGTAATCAAGATGGTGAAGTCTCCGAAGACTGGAGCTTACATCTTCCAAGAGGAAATGGTTCCAAACGAAGCTGTGAAAGATTATTTCGCAAAATAAATAATTTCTGACATACGCATAAATCTCGAGAGCGTGCCGAGGTGATCTCGGTGCGCTTTCTTTCTTTTATAAACCCTTCATTTGCAGCGTATGAAAAGAAAAGATGAAAAAATAGCAGAAAAAACTTGCCGGAATGTTTGCACGTTCGGAAATAATGCCTACCTTTGCACCGCAATTGAGAGATAAAGGTACTCAAGAGCACAGACGGGGTGTAGCGCAGTCCGGTTAGCGCACCTGCTTTGGGAGCAGGGGGTCCCAAGTTCGAATCTTGGTACCCCGACAATTAAAATGCGGAAGTAGCTCAGTTGGTAGAGCACGACCTTGCCAAGGTCGGGGTCGCGGGTTCGAGTCCCGTCTTCCGCTCTCAACGACAAGCGGTGGTTGATGATTATGTGGTGAATGCCCAGGTGGCGGAATTGGTAGACGCGCTCGTTTCAGGTGCGAGTGGCTTTGCGGTCGTGCAGGTTCGAGTCCTGTTCTGGGCACACCATTTAAATGCAAAAGCGCGGATGGTGAAATTGGTAGACACGCTACTTTGAGGGGGTAGTGCCGGTTTCGGCGTGTGAGTTCGAATCTCATTCCGCGCACCCTTTTCTTGTAACTGATTAAATTTTAGAGACCTATACGTTTTACGACGTGTAGGTCTTTTTATATTTTAAAAATCCTTGATTTCCTATGGCATCCTGATTTTTTTCTTACCTTTGCACCCTAAATTGATTAATGTGCAATAAAACGGATGACAGTATCAAGAACGCGAGACATGCTGGTGGACGTAGCGAGGCAATTGTTTGCCCGTAAAGGGGTGGACGATACGACGATGAATGATATTGCACAAGCTTCGGGCAAAGGACGGCGTACCTTATATACTTATTTCAAGAGCAAGAATGAAATATTCCTGGCCGTAGTAGAGTCTGAGATGGCTCAGCTCCATAAAGTACTGATGGATGTCGTCAATAAGGAATTACCAGCCGATGAGAAGTTGATAACATTTATCTATACGCGTTTGGATGCCATCAAAGCTGTCGTTTTCCGCAATGGGACACTGCGCGCCGTCTTCTTCCGGGATATTTGGCGCGTCGAGAAAGTCCGCAAGGAGTTCGATTTGCAAGAAGTGGAGATGCTGAAGAGTATCTTGGACGAAGGCGTGCGCGACGGCATCTTTTCTGTTCCCGATACGGACATCACGGCTATGGTCTTGCATCATGCTTTGAAAGGTCTGGAAGTCCCCTACATCCGAGGCGTGATGGGCGCAAGCATCACCGACCGAATCAAGCGCCGGGACAACGTCATCAATTTAATATTTAACGGAATCAAGATAAAGTAGATATAGATAATACGAGTAATGTTTATAAATGCGACAGGTTACTATGTACCCGAAGAGCGGGTCGATAACCAACATTTTTTAGAGTTGAACGGACTGACCAGCGAATGGATTGAACAGCGCACCGGTATCCGTACCCGTTCGAAAGCAAAAGAGGAGGAGAATATCAACACGATGAGTATGGATGCAGTCCGCAACGCCCTTCCTCGTTTACCTTACGACATTTCTGAAGTCGATTTGATCATTTCGGCTTCTTATTCCCCTTATGATACAGTAGCAACAGCAGCCCACCAAGCGCAACACGATTTTAATATCACGGAAGCCAAAGCGCTCTACCTTTCTTCGGCCTGTTCTTCGTTCTTGAACGCCTTGGAAGTAGTCGAGGGCTATTTTGCGATGGGCAAAGCCTCGAAAGCACTGATTCTTTCGGCCGACAAGAACTCGGCTTACTCGCACGAGACGGATCCGAAGGCTGGCCACCTCTGGGGTGATGCCGCAGCTGCCTTTTTCCTTTCCAAGGAGCGTGTCGCCGAGTCGGATGCTGAGGTTCTGGAGGTTTTCACGCAGGGGCTGGGCCATTTGCCGAAGGCTCCGATTGCCGTCCACCTTCGTCCTTACGACGGTGGCATCATGATGCCCGAAGGACGCGATGTCTTCATGCAGGCCTGCACGTATATGCCAAAAAATGTGCTGTATCTCTTGGAAAAGAATGGTCTTGAGCTGAAAGACCTGAGTTATTTCATCGGCCACCAGGCGAATATGCGTATTCTCTCCAATATCGCCAAGCATCTGGACCTTCCCGAGGAGAAGTTCCTCCACAATATCGAGGAACTGGGGAACACCGGCTCCGTCAGCTCTGCCCTGGTCTATGCGCAGAACATCGAGCGTTTCCAGAAGGGGGATTTGATCGCGCTGACGGTCTTCGGCGGCGGTTATTCTACCGGCGCGTGTCTGATTAGGTATTAATCTTAAAAAATTAAATGATATGAAGTTATTAGAAGGTAAAGTGGCCATCGTAACGGGCGCTGCCCGTGGTATTGGCAAGGCTGTGGCTTTGAAATTGGCGTCCGAAGGGGCTAACATCGCTTTTACCGATTTGAAAATCGACGAAAACGGTCTGGCTACCCAAGCTGAATTGGAAACGCTGGGCGTGAAAGCCAAGGGTTATGCCTCGAATGCTGCGAATTTCGAGGAAACACACAACGTCGTCGCTGAAATCGTGAAGGATTTCGGCCGTATCGACATCCTGGTAAACAATGCCGGCATCACGAAAGACGGCTTGATGATGCGTATGAGCGAAAGCCAGTGGGACGCCGTCCTGAACGTGAACCTCAAGTCGGCTTTCAACTTCATCCACGCTTGCTCGCCTATCATGATGAAGCAACGTTCCGGCAGCATCATCAACATGGCGTCTGTGGTTGGTGTTCACGGCAACGCCGGACAGTGCAACTATGCCTCTTCCAAGGCAGGTATGATTGCCCTCGCCAAGTCTATCGCCCAGGAACTGGGTTCGCGCGGCATCCGTGCTAACGCGATTGCCCCGGGCTTCATTATCACGGACATGACAGCTGCTCTGCCCGAGAACGTCCGCGAAGAATGGTGCAAGAAGATACCTCTGCGCCGTGGCGGTACGCCGGAAGACGTGGCGAACATCGCCCTCTTCCTCGCATCCGACCTTTCTGCCTATGTTTCCGGCCAGGTTATCCAGGTAGATGGCGGTATGAATATGTAAAGCAAGAACTTCTCGTTGCAAGTCGGCTCTCGCCCAGCGCAGTGCCGGCTTGCAACTTTTTGTATCAATACTTTTTCGCTCATGGAAGTTATCTACGAAGACAATCACCTCATTGCGGTGAACAAAACCTGCCGCGAAATCGTGCAGGGCGACAAGACCGGCGACCAGCCCCTCTCGGAAATGCTCAAGGCATGGCTCAAAAAGAAATATGCCAAGCCCGGCAATGTCTTCATCGGTGTCGCCCACCGCTTGGACCGCCCGGTCAGCGGCGTAGTCCTTTTTGCCAAGACCAGCAAGGCGTTGGCCCGCCTGAACACGATGTTCCGCGACGGAAAGGTGAAGAAAACCTACTGGGCTATCGTCAAAAACCGCCCGCCGAAGGACGAAGACGAGGTGGTGAACTGGCTTGTCCGCAACGAGAACCAGAACAAGAGCTTCGCCTTCGACAACGAACGCCCCGGGGCGAAGAAAGCCATCCTCCATTACCGCCTCGTTGCCGCCTCGGACCGTTATTTCCTCCTCGAGATTGACCTCAAAACCGGCCGCCACCACCAGATACGCTGTCAGTTAGCCCACCTGGGCTGTCCTATCCGGGGCGACCTGAAGTATGGCTACCCGCGCTCCAACCGCGACGGTGGCATCAGCCTCCACGCCCGTTCCGCGTCGTTCGTCCATCCCGTATCGCAACTTCCGGTGCAGATTGTCGCGCCGGTGCCCGACGACCCCCTCTGGCGGGCGCTCACGGCGAATCTGCCGGGCTAAAATCCCTTGGCGCTACTGCGTATTTTCGCCAGGAAGCTCTGTCCCCGCCGGGAATTCTGCATTTTTTCGTCAGGAAGCTCTGTCCCCGGCGGGAATAGTGCGTATTTTCGTCGGGAAGCACTTTTCCCGCTGGGAATAGTGCGTATTTTCGTCGGGAAGCCCTTTCCCCGGCGGGAATAGTGCGTGTTTTCGCCAGGAAGCACTTTCCTATGGCAGGATTCAGCTTTTTTCCGTCAGGAAGCACTTTCCTGCGGCAGGATTTTGCTTTTTTTCGCCGGGAAGCAGTTTCCTGCGACAGAATTCTGCGTTTTTTCGTCAGGAAGCTCTGTCGTTCGTTATTTATCCCTAAAATAAATCTATTTCGGCTATTCTTTGCACTAATTAGGCTATTTCCTCTTGACAAGGCGTGCAGGCCCGCTCTATATTTGCCCCGAACATTTAAATTTTAATAGCAATGAAAAGAGTTTTGATGATGTTGATGATGCTGACAACATGCCTGACGATAGTCGAGGCGCAGTCGGCGAAGGAAGAAAGGGCAAAGCTCCGCGAGGAAAGGCGGCAGGAACAGGCCCGGTTGGATTCTCTTTTCTATCTACAATCGGTCAAGGCGATAGAAGAGAAATCGTTTGTATTGGAGGCAGACCGTGTAATCTTCAAACGGGGACAGACGGCCTACGTCTCGTCGAATACCAATTTCGTAGCCCTCGACGGGGACAAGGCGACGGTGCAAATCGCATTTAATATCCCCGTCAGTGGTCCGAACGGGATTGGCGGAATCACGGTCGATGGCACCGTGAGCGGTTATGAGCAGAAGACGGACAAGAAAGGTAATTTGTATGTGAATTTTAATGTGAGCGGGGTCGGGATATCGGCGCGTGTGGACATCACGCTGCCCCGTAACAGCCAGAACGCGAGTGTAACTATCTTGCCGAACTTCAATTCCAATCGGCTGACGCTCGACGGGCATATCTTGCCGCTCCATTTGAGTAACATTTATAAAGGTACGGCGTTATGAAAAAGGTTTTCGTGTTTTTAGCGGGAATATTGCTTTTCACCAGCTGTGAAAAGGACCCGGATATGTCTGAGCTGGATAGCGACTTCACGGTTTATACGCAGTATGACGAAGCCGCGAACTTCGCTTCAGCCTCTACGTATTATTTACCCGATAGCATCCTGACGACAGGCAGCGGGATGAAAGCGGTTTATTGGAAAGACGATAACGCCCAGTCGCTTTTGGCCCAAGTAGCCTCGGAAATGGCCCTCAGGGGATACGTCCGGACGGAAGAAAAGGCGGAAGCCGACCTCGGCCTGCAGCTGACCTACGTGGAAAGCACGACGCAGGTGAGCGGTTGGGTAGGCGGCTCGGGATGGGGCTGGGATAGCTGGTGGTATCCAGGCTTCTGGGGACCGTACTACGGCATGGGCTGGTCGTATGGATTCCCGGTTTCGTACAGCTACAGTACAGGCTCGATGGTGATGGAGATGGTTGATTTGCGGAACACTCCGGCGGATACGACCGAGCAGGTGCAGTTGCCCGTCATTTGGCAAGCCGTCAGTTCGGGACTGCTTTCGGGCAATGCCCACCTGAATCTGACGCTGGTGGGACGGGCTATCGACCAGGCGTTCACGCAATCTTCGTATATTAAAAAGGATTAGAGGAGGAATGAGGTATGAGAACAATGATGAATAGGATAAGACGAAATATATTCGTACTGATGCTTGCGCTGGGGATACCGTTTGTCGCCCGGGCGCAGCATTTCCCCGATGAACTGAATTTCAAACTCGATTGGCAGGTCAATGCCCCCGTGGGATACGACTATGCCGACAAATTGAGCGGCTGGGGCATGAACTTCGAGGTCGCCTACGAAGTCAGCGAGCGTTGGTCGCTCGGTGCTTTTGCTTCCATCCATACGAACCACGGGTATGCGGGGCGCGAGACAATCCAGCTCTCGCCGACCGAGGCGCTGACGACGGATCAGTTGCATTCCGCCTTCCAGGTACCCTTCGGCGCGCTGGCGAGTTTCGATTTGGCCTATACGCCGCACCTTCGTCCCTACGTGGCAGGGAAAATCGGAGCTATGTATGAGCAAAATACGACGTATTTGAATACGGTCGGGTTCTATGAGCGGCCGTGGGGCCTGTATGTATCGCCCGAAATCGGGTTGAATATCTATCCGCAACGGTATGGGCGGTTCGGATTCCACGTGGCGGTCTATTATAGCTATGCGACCAACGATACGCGGCTGCTGAACTATCAGGAAGACGGGAAAAATAGTGTTGGTTTCCGCTTGGGTATATGTTTCTAAGGTGTAAACATACTTTTTGCATAATAAAACTCTGAGTGAGTCCCCTGGAGAGGCAAGGTTTGCCAATCCGGGGGACTTTTTTCATGCCGGGCGATGCCCGTTATTCTTGGGGAAAATAGAAACGGATGTGCACGCCCTCAGTTTGGTTCGGAAATTTCAAGAGATAGGTTCTCGAGCGGGCATCCCATTCCGAGGAAGAGCCTTCGATGCTCTGATCCTTATGGTTCAAGATGAGAACCTCCTTGGCTTCGCGGGGAAGGCGGACACGCATGACCGAAGCCATCGGGACGGGGCCGCGCGTTGTGAAGGCGTAAGTCTCCGAGGTCGTTTGCTCGTCATAGACACGCGCCGCCGAAGCCAGTACCTGCGGTTTGAAGGGTTCGGGCACCCTGTCGAAGTTCAGCAGGAATGCTTGGCGACCCGGGGCTATGGACTTCGAGCTGAGGATGGGCAGTTCGGGGTTGAAGAGGTCGATAAACAGACCCTTGGCCTCGTAAGCCGTCGAGTCGATGCTCTCGTCGAGCACGGCGATGAGGTCGTACATCCCGCGTTCCAACTTCAGGTGGTTTTTGAAGCGAAGCGGCCGGTGTCCGTTGCGGGTATAAAGCGAATTGACGCAGGAAATCAGACTTTCTTCCGAGCCTTTTTCCAGAACGAAGACCTTCGGGTCTTGGCGGATGATGGTTACGGCGCCCTTTCCGAAGGGATAAGTCCCGGCAGAGGCACCCTCGGGAATCCCCATGAGGCTGAAGAGGTGGTCGGACGGCCTTTTCCAGTGATTATCTCCCGTGTTCCACCATTCGCGGACGGTTTGGAACGGGTCGGAGTCCTCGGCGACATAGACAAGGGAACCGCCTTGCTCCACCCAGTCGGCCAGGAAGCGGTGGGAGCGGGCTTCGAGCGGTTTTAAGTTAGCGTACGACATGAGGAGGACGCGGGTATGCGCCAAAGTCTCCGGAAAAACTACATTTTCAAGATGAACCAGGCTCACGGGGATACCTCGCTTGAGGAAAGGCATCGTCAAGCCGAAGAAGTTGGACATCTGCGGGTCGTCGTATCCATCGATAGGCTCGGGGAGGGATTGGAACATTAGGGAGTTGGCCATCAAGACGCTGATTCCTTGCGAACCCTCGACGACATTGTCGGACAAAGGCATATCGTTGAGGGCCTGCACCATTACTTGCATCTGGGTCGAGAAGTAGGAAGGGATTCTGCTCTTCTTTCCGGCATCTTTTCCGGTTTGGTATTCCCCTTCGTAGATACGTTCGGGCCAAGGCATGATTTCGTAATTGTTGATACGCGGATAAAGCAGCTGGGCTACATAGATAGATTCGTAATTGCGCAGGTATTCTTCCCAGTTCCGGGGCCAATCTTCGAGCGGGTCGGTGAGGAAGAAGAGTTTCCGGCCCGTAGGAGCCGTCATGGATTCCAGACTGCCATATTCCAAGAACGCCGTTTCAAAGATACGTTCGCGCGAGATACCGTTGAAATAGTTTGGAAGGCGTGCCGTCCCGGCCCATACCTGTGCTACATAACCATCTACGCAAGGGAGGGAAGCCAAGCTCGCTTCCGGACTGACGATAGACCATTGGGTATAGTTGATAAGCGAATGCAGGGAGACGTAACAACGGATATCCCGGTCGTGATGTTTCCCGTATTGCTTGGCAAAGGTGAAGCAATCGTCGAGAGCACGGTAGAAAAGATGGTATTTCAGTTTGTTGGAAAGGAACGCATTCTCAGCCGACGTATGTTGGGGTCGCCAAGGGAAGCCGTAATAGTCTTGCCATTCCCGACGGAAAGCGGGGCTATAGCCGGCTGCGTTCAGGAATTCCGGCTCCGCAAGGTAGAGGGCATCAATGCCCGTATCGATAATTCGACGAATCTTTTGTTGCTTCAAGTATCGGGTAAAGGAAGCGGTAGGGACAAGGTAGGGGACAGAATCGTGGTGCCAGCAGATAGAACCGTCGCGGGATTGCTGGCTTTCGTCCTTGTGAATCTTCCCATCCCAGTTCCCGGAAAGATACTCTTCGTATTCGCCCCATGAGATGCCCGTCATGAAGTGGACGTTATAGTTTTGATTTTTCCAAGACTGGACCCGTTGCTCGAAAGATACCTCGCCATCGCCGAAGTCGAGATACTTTTGGGTTTTTGTCCCGTAGATGATGGCCACATCTGCCCGCACGTCGAGTTCAGGCTTCCAAGGAGAGGCCGTTTGTGTCGTAGTCTTCTCGCGGGGAGGAGTTATTGGCTCGTCTGTTTTCAAGAAATGGCAAGCCGGCAAGCTGAGAAGACCGATGGCAAGGAATATGTTAAACGGAAATGTCCTCATATATAAAAGTAAAAGAGTTAGAAGTGGAGAGCTCGCTTGGCGCATTCATATCCTTCGAGATAGAGTGCTTTGAGCTTGTCTGTGTTCTTTTCTGTGCGACCGACACTCAACGGAGCCAAGGGGCGGATGACAAGGGCGCGGCCTTCGGCTTCCAGTCGGTCTATATAGTCCAGTTCTTCGTTATAGCGTTTGTAGCGGAGGCGAAGTTGGTTTCGTAGCTCCGGAAATTGGCGATAGATGAAACCCGGAAGATGGAACTCCTTGTCGGGCTTGCGGTATCCCCGGTTCCGTGTCAAGACAATGACATTCTTCGGGAAACCGTCGGCAATGGCGCGGCGTACAGGGATGGAATCGCAGACACCTCCATCTACCATCGGGATTCCATCGACATAGCTCAAGGGACACATCACGGGGAGCGAGCAAGATGCCTTGCAGATGTCTATCAAGCGGTGGAAATTGTCCTTCTCCTCGAAGTATTCCGCCTGGCCGGTCAAGCAATTGCTGGTAACGATAACAAATCGCTCCTTCGCTTGTCGATAGGTTTCAAAATCGAAAGGATAATAGCGGTCCGGGTATTCGTAGAAAAGGAAATCGAGGTCGATATAGCCATGCCCACGGAGAAAATGGCTCATCCCGATATAGCTACGCTTTTGTTGGAGTTCGATATTGCTGAAATAAGACCTTCCTCGCTGGTGGGAGGCATAGGAAATGCCATTGCTGGCTCCGGCCGAGACACCGATGGTATAGGGAAACCAATATTGGCAATCCATCAGGTAGTCCAAGACTCCGACGGTAAAGATTCCCCGCATACCACCGCCTTCCAACACAAGCCCCGTCTGATTATCTATCGTCATGGTTGAGTTTTAAAAACGAAGTCGATAAAAACTTCCGGCAGTATTCCAAGGATGAAACCTTGTCCTACTGCCGGGAGCGTTTGTTAGAGTTTGGTAACGGTTACGTTCCGGAATTCTATCGGACCGCCTTCGCTTTGCAGACCGATATGTCCTTCTGTTACGCGATTCGTTCCGGTATTCTGGTAAACACCGTTGATATAGACCGTGATGACACCGTCCTGAACAAAGATATTCGCCTCGTTCCATTCCCCTGCCGGGCTCTCGGTTGAGGCTTTGTCTTTCTTGACTACGGGGAACTCAGGCCGCACCTTGCTGGTGAATTCCGTCAGGTCCGAACCGCCAAGGAGAACAAAATCTCCCGCATCGCCGGCATGTAACTGGCATTCGATACAGTTGGGGAACGGTTTCTTCAGTTCCTCAATCAAGAGGAAGATGCCGCTGTTCGAAGCTTTCCCCTCCGGCCAGCGCCATTCGACGTGCAGCTTGTAGTTGCCGTACTTCTCTTTGGTGTACATATAGCCGAACGGTTCGCCACTGATGCGGATTAATCCGTTTTGAACGGAGAAGACTTGCTCTGCCGGAACGCCGTCCTCAGCGACGCTGAAGTTCCAATTCTTTAAGTCTTTCCCGTTGAACAATTTCTCTGTCTTTTGGGCATTGGCTGGATTCGTGAAGCCGATGAACAAGGCGGCAACCAGCCATGCGAGTGTCATGATTTTCTTTTTCATGGTGCTTCTTATATTTAATCTGTAATTAATTTGCGATAGCGGACACGCTTGGGCTCCGTATAGCCCAGCTGCTTCCGTTTGTATTCTTCGTATTCGGAATAAGTTCCTTCGTAGAATACGACATTCGAGTCGCCTTCGAAGGAAAGAATATGCGTGCAGATGCGATCCAAGAACCAGCGGTCGTGCGATACAACGACGGCACATCCGGCAAAATTCTCCAATCCTTCTTCCAACGCCCGGAGCGTATTCACGTCGATATCATTCGTCGGTTCGTCGAGGAGGAGGACATTCGCCTCGGCTTTCAACGTCAGGGCAAGATGCAAACGGTTCCGCTCTCCTCCGGAAAGCACACCGCAGAGCTTCTCTTGGTCTGAACCGGTGAAGTTGAACTTCGAGAGGTAGGCACGAGCATTGATTTCCTTCCCTCCGACGCGGATGAAATCGTTTCCGCCCGATACCACCTGATAGACGGTCTTATTCGGATCGATATCCTTGTGCGTCTGGTCGGCATAGCCAATCTTGACGGTCTCGCCCACCTCGAATGTACCTTTGTCGATGCTTTCTTGTCCCATTATCATCTTGAAGAGCGTCGTCTTTCCCGCTCCGTTCGGACCGATGACACCGACGATACCGTTCGGCGGAAGCATGAAGTTCAAATCGTCGAAGAGCAACTTGTCGCCAAAGGCTTTGGCTACATGTTGTGCCTCGATGACTTTGTTTCCGAGTCTCGGCCCGTTCGGTATAAAGATTTCCAGCTTCGCCTCGCGTTCCTTCTGGTCTTCGTTGAGCAATTTCTCGTAGGAATTGAGTCGGGCTTTCCCTTTCGCCTGTCTGGCTTTGGGAGCCATGTTAATCCATTCCAGCTCGCGCTCCAACGTCTTGCGGCGTTTGCTTGCCTGCTTCTCTTCCTGCGCCATCCGTTTGGTTTTCTGGTCGAGCCAAGAAGAGTAGTTGCCTTTCCAGGGGATACCTTCGCCCCGGTCGAGTTCGAGAATCCAGCCTGCCACATGGTCGAGGAAGTAGCGGTCGTGGGTGATGCAGATGACCGTCCCGGCATATTGTTGCAAATGTTGTTCGAGCCAATCGATAGATTCCGCATCGAGGTGGTTCGTCGGCTCGTCGAGCAGCAAGACATCCGGCTGCTGGAGCAAGAGACGGCAGAGAGCCACGCGGCGCCGTTCGCCACCCGAAAGCGTATCGACTACCTGGTCTTCCGGCGGACAACGCAGGGCATCCATTGCCCGTTCCAGTTTGCTATCGATATTCCAGGCATCTGTCGCATCAATTTTATCTTGCAATTCCGCCTGGCGGTTGATGAGGGCGTCCATCTTGTCGGGGTCTTCCAAAACCTCGGGATCGCCAAAGCGTTCGTTCACCTCTTCATATTCGCGAAGGATATCCATGATTTCCTGGACACCTTCCTGGACTACCTCCTTCACGGTCTTGCCCGGCTCCAACTTCGGGTCTTGCTCCAGATAGCCCACCGAGTAGCCCGGCGAGAAGACTACTTCGCCCTGATATTCTTTGTCGATACCGGCGATAATCTTGAGCAACGTCGATTTACCCGACCCGTTGAGGCCGATGATGCCAATCTTTGCCCCGTAGAAGAACGAAAGGTAGATATTTTTCAATACTTGTTTCTGCGGCGGGAATATCTTGCTCACGCCGACCATCGAGAAGATTATTTTCTTGTCGTCTGCCATAAAATATTAAATGGATAAGTTTCTAAAATATAGCTCGCGGACAAAGGTACGCTTTTTTTTGAAAAAAAGCTCGGCTTGCGATTTTCTGTACTAAAGAAAAGTTGCAAAAGCGCAACCTTCCGCCTCGGCTGATTGTTTCCTTTTTACATTATAATAAAATAAGAAGGATAAATTATGAACAGAATTAATTCATTGTTTGGGATAAAGTACCCGATTATTGCGGGCGGTATGGTTTGGTGTAGCGGTTGGCGTCTGGCTTCGGCCGTCAGTAACGCCGGCGGTTTGGGCTTGATTGGTGCGGGCTCCATGCATCCGGAAACGCTCCGCGAGCATATCGAGAAATGCCGTGAGGCGACCGACAAGCCTTTCGGCGTAAACATCCCGCTGATGTATCCGCAGATAGAGGAACTGATGCATCTGGTTGTGGACGAAGGCGTGAAGATTGTCTTTACCTCCGCCGGGAATCCAAAGACCTGGACGCCTTTCCTGAAAGAACACGGCATCACCGTGGCACACGTCGTTTCTTCCTCGAAATTTGCCCGGAAGTGTGAGGAAGCCGGTGTCGATGCCATCGTCTGCGAGGGCTTTGAGGCCGGCGGACATAACGGGCGCGAGGAGACGACTACGCTTTGCCTGGTTCCCGCCGTCCGTCGGGCGACGACGCTCCCCCTGATGGCGGCCGGTGGCATCGGGACGGGCGCGGGCATCTTGGCGGCAATGGCCTTGGGTGCCGAGGGCGTACAGATCGGGACGCGCTTCGCCTTGACCCGCGAAAGTTCGGCGCACGAGGGTTTCAAACAGTATTGCCTCAACCTGAACGAGGGCGATACGAAGCTCTTGCTCAAGAAACTTTCGCCCACGCGTTTGGTGAAGAACGATTTTTATAATCGCGTCGAAGAGGCCGAGGCCCGTGGCGCCTCCGTGGAGGAGATGCGCGAGTTGTTGGGCAAAGGCCGCGCAAAGCAGGGTATCTTCGAGGGAGATTTGTCGAACGGTGAGCTGGAAATCGGTCAGATAGCTTCTTTGTTCCGCGAGGAAAAGAGCGTCGCGGAGGTGATGGAGGAGCTGGTGGCGGAATATAACGCACGGAAGGCGGCCGATTATGAGTGGTAAATAGTCCTAAATCCCAAGTGGGTTTTGATGTTCCGACGGCGTTGGGGTTCCAATTCCCAAGTGGGTTTTGGCATTCCGACGGCGTTGGGGTTCCAATTCCCAAGTGGGTTTTGGCATTCCGACGGCGTTGGAAGTGCAATTCCCAAGTGGGTTTTGGTATTCCGACGGCGTTGGAAGTGCAATTCCCAAGTGGGTTTTGGCACTCCGACGGCGTTGGAACCCCAATTCCCAAGTGGGTTTTGGAATAAATAATCTATTAAAATTAGATGAAATGAGACTTCTTTCTATCCTTTTAGCATTCGTGTTGCTCCTCTCGGGATGCAACTCGCGGCAGGCAAGCGAGGTCGTGCCGACATACAATCCTTACGTGGAGGCATTCACGACGGGGAAAATCTCGCGTTTCGCTCCGGTCTATCTGATTTTGTCGCAAGACTTGCCGGAGGGGGCGGACTTGACGGGCAAATTGAAACTGACTCCCGAAGTCGAGGGTACGTGGACGGCAGAGAACAAGCGGACATTGACCTTCCGTCCGGCGCAGAGCTTCGACTATGCGACGACTTACCGGGTGGATGCGGACCTCTCGGACTGGTTTGAGACCGATAAGGATGAGGCGCGATTCGCCTTCTCTTTCTCGACGTATGCTTTTGCCATCCGGGGCTATCAGTCGGGGTTGGATGTTTCGGTAGCCAATGAAGATTCGCTTGATATACATTATGTCTTGCAGACGTCCGACCGCGAAATGCCGGAGCGGGTAGAAAAGCTGGTCTCTTATCCGTTGGGCCGGGCGGTTTGGCAGCATAGTCCCGACGGGCGGCGGCACGAACTCACGCTTCGCGATGTGCCGAAAAAGGAAAACGGATATACGCTGGATGTAACGGGAAAGGGTGAGGAAGCCGAAGACCTGTCCATTTCGCTGATGATTCCGGCGAAAGGCGACTTCTCGGTTTTCGATGTCCGCTATGTCTCCGAGCCGGAACGCTACGTGGAAATTACTTTCACTTATTCTTTGGATGAGACTCAGCAATTAGAGGGCTTGGCCTATCTCGAAGGTAATACCTCGAAGGTGGTGGAGGTGGACGGGAACAAACTGCGCCTCTTCCCCGATGCCGACCGGACGGGGGTGGTGAATGTGAATCTGAGCCGCCATATCCGGAGCCGGGGCGGATTGGAATTGGGCGAGAATGTCGTGCGGCAATTATCGCTGGATAAGTTGGGGCCGTCGGTTCGTTTTATCGGAAACGGAGTGATCGTGCCCGGCTCTTCGGAACTGACTATCCCGTTCCAAGCTGTCTATTTGCGAGGCGTAACGGTAAGGGTGATTAAGATATTGGAGCAGAATATCGGCTATTTCTTACAGACGAATGAGCTGGATGGGAGCGGCGACCTGATGCGCGTCGGTCGGCTGGTGGCACGCAAAACCATCTTCTTCGATGACTCGGAGAATGATTTGACACGCTGGAAGACATACGGCATCAATCTTCGCGAGCTGGTGGAACCGGAACCGGGAGCCATCTATCGCGTCATCCTTTCCTACAATCGGGACTTGTCGGCTTACGCTTGTCCGGAGATAGAGCAAAAGAGTCAGGCGCAAATCCAGGCGGAGGATGAGGTGAAGTTCCGGGAAGACCTCAAACTCTTCGACGAGGGAGGCTATTACTATTATAATAATGATTACGATTGGTCGGACTATAAGTATCAGGAGCGGAACGACCCCTGCTCGAATAGCTACTATTCCAATGCAACCGTCGGGCGGAATGTCTTAGCCTCCAACTTAGGCTTGCTGGCCAAAGCCGGCGAAGACGGCACGATGGAGGTCTGGGTACACGACTTGATCACGGCTGAACCATTGCGGGGAATCCAAGTGAAAGCCTACAATTATCAAAATCAGGAGCTCACCTCCGGAAAGACGGATGGCGAGGGTCATCTCACGCTTTCCTTGAAAGAAAGTAGGCCCTTCTACCTGATAGCTTCGGATGGGGAGCAGCGTTCCTACTTGCGGGTCGATGCCGGGACAAGTCTTTCCCTCAGTTCCTTCGATGTGGACGGGGAAGTCATACAGCGCGGAATCAAAGGCTTCATCTATGGCGAACGTGGTGTCTGGCGTCCGGGCGATACCCTGCACTTGAGCTTTATGCTGAACGACCGGGCAGGGAATTGGCCGGAGGGTCATCCCGTGATTATGGAACTTTATAACCCCTTGGGGCAACTTTACCAGAGGCAAACGCAAACCCAAGGCATCTTAGGTCTATACACCTATCATCTGCCGGTGGCAGAGGATGCCCCGACGGGTGCTTGGCTGGCGAAAGTCCAGGCAGGGGGCGTGATGTTCGAGAAGCGGGTGCGCATCGAAAGCATTAAGCCGAATAGGTTGAAGATTGATGTGCAATGGAAAGACGAAACATTGGTGCGAGGCCGGACGGCAGAGGCCAAACTGGAGACCGCTTGGCTACAAGGCGCGACGGCTCGGAACCTGAAGTATGATATCCAAGGTACCTTTATATCCACTCCGACTACGTTTTCTTCCTACGAAAACTATGGTTTCGATGACCCAACTAAGGTATTTAATAGCGAAGAAAGCCGGTTGATAGCTGGCACGACCGACGAGAAAGGGAAGGCTTCGGTGAAGGTTCGTTTCGATGTCGGGTCGAGTGCTCCGGGGATGTTGTTGGCGAATTTCATCACGAAAGTCTATGAGCCGTCGGGCGATTTCAGCGTCTCGTCTTCCCGGAAACTCTATTCTCCATATACCCGCTATGTGGGAATCCATTCCGGGCAACAAGGGGATGAGGCTTTGGCTACTGGTTTGGACCATCGCTTCGATTTGCTCTCCGTCGATAACCAAGGCAAGCCGGTGGGCGGAACGAAGCTAATGGTGGATATCTACAAGGTGGATTGGTATTGGTGGTGGAGTTCGGATCAGAGTGATTTGGCGCGTTTTGTCTCCAATTCCTATAATAAGCCGGTCAAGCAAATGAACCTCCAGACCGGGAGCGATGGTAAGGTGTCCTTCACCCTCAACTATCCCGACGAGGAATGGGGTACGTATTTAATCCGGGCTACGGACAAAGAAAGCAAGCACACGACAGGACTTTTGGCCTACTTCGACTGGACTACCTCGAAAGGCCGGCGGGATGCTTCTGGGGCTAACGAGGCTACCATGCTTTCCTTCAAGACCGACAAATCGGAATACAAGCCGGGCGAGGAGTTGATTGTTTCTTTCCCTTCTTCCGAAGAGGCGAGGGCGTTGATTAGTATCGAAAATGGGGTACGGGTTTTGCAATCCTTCGAGCAGGAATGCGAGGCAGGTTCGACGAGGGTCAAAATTAAGGTTACTCCGGAGATGCAACCCAATGCTTATCTCCATATTACTCTTCTTCAACCTCACGGACAGACATTGAATGATAATCCGATACGGATGTACGGCGTGGTGCCTTTCCGCGTAACTTCGGAGGAGAGTCATCTGGTTCCGCAAATCTCGATGGCAGAGGAACTGAAGCCGGAAACGGACTATACGATAACCATCTCCGAGCGTTCTGGTCGGCCGATGGCTTATACCTTGGCTATTGTGGATGAAGGCTTGCTGGATTTGACCAATTTTGCCACACCCGACCCGTGGGCGATCTTCAATGCCCGTGAAGCTTTAGGAGTAAATACGTGGGATATTTATAATTATGTAGTAGGTGCATATAGTGGCCGACTGGAGCAGCTCTTCAGCATCGGCGGTGATGATGCGTTGAACAAAGGGCCGAAAGCTATTGTGAATCGCTTCGCCCCCGTGGTTCAGCTGGAGGGCCCGTTCTTGTTGGAGAAGGGGAAATCCCAAAAACATACGTATCGGATGCCGAACTACAACGGCAAAGTCCGCGTCATGGTGGTGGCAGGAGACGGCTCGGCTTACGGGAATGCCGAGAAGAGTGTCTTCGTGAAAAAGCCGGTCATGTTGCTGGGTACCTTGCCCCGCGTGATTGGTACGGGCGAGGAGATGCTTGTCCCGGCCACGGTTTTTGCTACGGAAGACGGAGTAGGGGAGGTGTCTGTCTCGGCTTCTTGTTCTTCCAATATGGAGATAATAGGGGGTGCTTCGCAGACCTTATCTTTCACATCGAAAGGGGATAAGTTGGCGTCGTTCCGTATCCGTGTGAAGGATTTGCCGGGCAAGGGCACGGTGCATCTTGTGGCGAAAGGCAAGGGAGAGACCGCCTCGTATTCGGCGGAAATCGAAATCCGCTCGGTACGTATCACCCAGTCTTCTGCGCGTTCGTTTACCGTCGATGCGGGTCAGAAGTGGGTGCAAAAGATAGACCTCTTAGGCGTTCCGGGCACGAACCGCGTGTCGCTGGAGGTCTCCAACGTCCGGCAAGCCAACCTCTCGGCTCGGCTGGCATACTTGAAGGGCTATCCTCATGGTTGCATCGAACAGATGGTTTCCAAGGCTTTCCCACAATTATACTTATCTGATTTTGTGGAACAGACCCAAGAGCAGGAGCAGCAGACAGAGGCTTTGATAAAAGAAACCCTATCCCGGATGCGTTCCTACCAGACGGTCGAGGGTGCTTTTGCCTATTGGCCAGGAAGTAGCGGCACACATCCGTGGGGCACGGCCTATGCCACGCATTTCCTCCTCGAGGCCCAGGGCTGCGGCTATTTCCTCCCGAACGGACTCTTGGAAAACGCGCTTTCCTATCTGGCGCGCACTGCCCGCAATTACCAATCTCCGGCTTCCAACGCACCTTACGTTTCGGAGGAGCCGGTGCAGGCCTATCGCCTCTTCGTTTTGGCCTTGGCTCAGAAGGCCGAAGTAGGTGCGATGAACCGCCTGAAGGAAGAGAAAGACTTGCTTCCTTTGTCGCGTTGCCTTTTGTCGGCGGCGTATGCGTGCATCGGGCGGACCGACGTGGCAGAATCGATGTTTACCCAAACGACCGACCTCTCCGCTTCTTCTTCCCGCTATGCGGACGAGACGTTTGGAAGCGAAACTCGCGATAAGGCTATCCAGTTGATAACGTGTAATCTGCTGAAGAAAGATTCGGAGGCGGCTTCGTTGGCGGACGAATTGGCGGCTACTTTATCATCCGACGAATGGTTGAGCACGCAAAGCACATCCTTCGCCTTAGTCGCTCTGTCCCAATATATGAAACAATATCCGGTCGGGGGCGAATTGGCGTTTACGTGCCGGACTGACGAAGAATCTTCACAAAATGTTCACACGGCGCAGCATTATTGGACGACGGAATGGGAACCCCAAGGCACTTCCTCTTCCCTCGCGCTGGAAAATTCAGGCCAGTCCCCCTTGTTCGTCCGTATCGTAACCGAGGGCGTACCGGCTCAAGGCGAGGAACGAGCCTCTGCCGAGGGCATTTCGCTTGCGGTCAGCTATATGACGCTGGATGGGCGGTCGCTCGACGTGGCTTCGTTGCCGCAGGGCACGAATTTCCAGGCAGCTGTAACCTTGCGCAACCCGTCGGGCAAGACACTCCGGAACTTAGTCCTCTCGCAGGTCTTCCCCGCCGGCTGGGAAATCCTGAATACTCGCTACCTGAATGCCTCGGCCGATACGACGGCGACGGGTATCAGCTATCAGGATATTCGCGACGACAGGGTGTATAGCTACATCGATGTTTTGCCGGCCGGTAAGCAGCTGACGGTGAAAATCAATGTGTGTGCCGTTTATCCGGGTCAATTCTACTTGCCTCCCGTAAGTTGCGAGGCGATGTACGACCGAAGCATCCGGGCGAATACCGAAGGCCGCCGGGTGTCTGTCGAATGAAAATCCATTTTCGGCATCTCCGAACACTTCGGAAACAAAGAAAATGAATATTTATACATTCCGAAGTGTTCGGAAGCTCCGAAAATGGATTTTTTCTGCTTCCGAAGTCTTCGGAAAGACTGAAAATGGATTTTTATACATTTTGAAGTGCTCGGAGTGTATAAAAATCCATTTTCTTTGTTTCCGAGTGGCTCGGAATGTATAAAAATTCATTTTCTGTGCTTCCGAGTGACTCGGAATGAATAAAAATCCATTTTCGGTCTTTCTGAGCGACTCGGAGCGTATAAATATTCATTTTCGGAGTTTGCGGCACGGACTTATTTCACCTCGAACCAGATTTTACGTTGCCCGCCGTAATCGTCCACCAGCGTCAGGAGATGCCGACCTTTTCCGGCACGGCACGCGATTTGATGTTCCCCCTTCGTTTCCCCGATGAACCGGTCATCGATGTGCCAATAAATCGTGGCATCCTGCCGGGCATGGGCGGCACGGAAAACAAAGCGCTCCTGTTCGCCGCTGAAGCCCTTGGGGAGGAAGAGGACGGCGTTGTGTTCGGGATAGATGATGTCGATGTTCCGGTGATTCTCGTCTTCACACCCGGGTTTCACGGGAGGCAAAGGTTTATAGTCGATATGATAATGCCGGTAATAGTATTCCTGCGCGGGAGGGAGGATGAACCAGGGGACGCTGATGATGCGGCTTGCGGCTTCGCAAGATGTATTCACGCGATAGCGCCCGTCGGGAGAGAGATGCACCAGGTGGTGGTAAGGACATATCTCCGTGTTTAGACCTTGGATTGGGATGTCTAACGTATCGGTTTCCATGCAATAAACCGACGCTTTATGCCCGCTGAGTCGGCACACTGCGACGGGGACTAGCTCGTCATACGGCTTGTCGAACCACGGAGTTCCGCCGAGCAACGAGAAAAGGTCGAAGAGGATAGGGGCAGCATTGCCCACGCCCGTAAGCCCCGGACGTCCCTCGCCGGAAGCATTTCCCACCCAGATGCCCACCACGTAGCGCGGGGTGAAACCGATGGCCCAGGCATCGCGTCCTCCGTAGCTCGTGCCCGTTTTCCAAGCGATGCGTTTCATGGATTGGAACTGTTGCCAGTCGGCTTCTTCCTCGGGGCGATTGAGTTCGGACATGGCTTCGGCGGCAAACCAGAGCGAGGCGTAGGAGAGGGGGGCACGGTCTTTGAGCCGCTCGTCGAGGATAGAGCGTATCGGTATCGTGTCCGAATGTTCTTCGGCATAAACTCTTAGCGGATGGATGTCCGCCGGATTATATCGCCCGTTATACCGGTGATAATGCGAGAGGGTGCGAGCCATCGACGCATACATCCCGCTTAAATCCCAAAGCGTGCCTTCTGCTCCGCCGAGAATCAAGGATGCCCCATAGTGCTCCTCGGGAAAGCGGAGCGTCGTCATCCCGTAAGTCTTTAGCAGAGACATAAATCGCCCCGTATGGTATTCCGAGAGCATCCGCACCAAGGGGACATTCAGCGAACGCTCGATGGCGACATGTGCGGGAACGGCTCCATAGAACGTGCGGTTAAAGTTCTGCGGGGAGAAACCATTGATATTGAGCGGAACATCGGGTATCAGGGTTCCGGGGAGCAACATCCCGTCGTTCAGCATCCCCGCATAGAGGAAAGGCTTCAGGATACTCCCCGTGCTTCGGGGAGACGTGATGATATCGACTTGGTTCCCCCGCTCGAAAGGAGCCTCGAAGGTCGCGTTTCCGGCGTATGCCAAGACTTCACCCGTCTCCACGTCGGCGATGAGGGCCGCAGCATTATGGATATGGTTGGAGGCATATTCTCGGGCATAGCGGTTCACGATACGCTGGGTCTGGCGTTGGAGCGCTTGATGAAGCGTGCAACGGATGCGTTCCCCCTTGCGCCCGGAAGCCAAGCGCTCGAGCAAATGCGGTGCCTCGTCGGGTAGAGGGAGCGGGGCTTTGGGCAGAGGTTCGAGGCAGGAAAGCTCGTAGGTCATTCCATCGATGATGCCCCTATTATATAAGGTAGCCAAGAGCTTGTCGCGTTTCCTCTTCAATGCTTCCCGGTTCCTCCCTGGGTGAATCAGGGCGGGCGAGTTGGGGAGTACGGCGAGTGTAGCAGCTTCTGCCCATGAAAGCAAGTCCGCACTTCGGCCATAATATCGCCACGCGGCGGTTTCTAGTCCTACCACATTGCCCCCGAAAGGTGCATGAGAAGCATACAAGGCTAGGATTTCCGCTTTGCTATATCGCGCCTCAAGGCCGAATGCCCACAAGATTTCCTTGCTCTTTTCCCAGAGGGTTCGGGGTTGGTTCCCCCGGGCAATACGGGCGAGCTGCATCGTGAGTGTGCTTCCCCCGCTGACGATTCCCCGGTTCGCCAGGTTCGACTTGACCGCCCGGCCAAGGGCAATGAAATCCACGCCGGGGTGCCAACGGAACCGTTTATCCTCGTAGGCTATCAGGCAAGTGGCGAATTTCCCGGGGACGCTATCCAACGGAGGAAAGCGCCATTGCCCATCTTCCGCAATTCGGGCACCAAGTAGCTTTCCTTCTGCGGAATAGAGCAGGGTGGAATAAACCTCCGGGAATAGTTCTCGGGGAATCCACAGAAGGAGAGAACACAAGCTGATGACGAGTGCTGATAAAATCTCAGTGTACAAAGCAAGATTTTTCATGTTTTATAGTGTTTCTTTTACGAAGATACTATATATTTGTCGATATATTAAAAATATGGACGATGAAAACATTAAGAAATGACTCTTTGACCGTTCAGATATCTGAATTTGGCGCGGAATTGACCAGTATGCGTAATAACGCGACCGGAAGAGAATATATATGGCAAGGCGACCCTGCTTTCTGGAAACGCCATTCCCCTATCTTGTTTCCTATCGTAGGAAGCCTCTGGGAAAGACAGTATCGCTATAAAAGCAAGCTATACGGCATGTATCAACATGGCTTTGCCCGGGACATGGACTTTGAATTAATACAAGAATCAGACTCAAGCGCATATTTCCAGTTGAGAAGCACGGAAGAAACAAGGGGTGTCTTCCCTTTCAACTTTAAACTCTCTGTGCGCTATATTCTGAGAGATAACTGGCTGGCTGTAGAATGGCACGTGGAAAACTGTTCCAGAAAGGAAATGCATTTCCAGATAGGTGCCCATCCGGCTTTCAACTTCCCGGACTTTGACCCCAATACGTCGGAACGCGGTTTCTTTGCTTTCGACAAGACGGAGGGATTGGATTATATCCGTATCGCCGAGAAAGGTTGTGTTTCCAAACAGACCTATCCCCTTCCCTTGGTGGATGGCCTTATGCCCATCGATACCCATACCTTCGACATAGACACTTACATCTTGGAAAATAGCCAGGTATCACGTGTCTCATTATTAGACAAGTCCCGCAAGCCTTACCTTAGCGTTCTCTTTGACGCTCCCGTGCTCGGCCTTTGGTCCCCAGCGGGTAAAAATGCTCCTTTCGTTTGTATCGAGCCTTGGTTTGGGCGTTGCGACGAGGTTGGTTATAAAGGGACTTTTGAAAATCGCGAGTGGACGAATCATTTGCCCATAGGCGATATCATGGATTTTATATACGTAATCCGTATTGATGAATAAATACTTGTTTGGTGAGCCAGAGGCTACGCCTTCAATCAGGCGGCTTCTGGCTCTTTTCTTTTATCCATTCCACTTCTGATTCGAAACTTAGAATATATGAATAGGGATAGTAAAATACATATTTCCACCATCGAAACATACATTTTCGTCATCGTTTCCCTCCTTTTCCTTTCCCCCTCACTCTATGCCCAGTCCTATACGGTTCGGGGCGGTTCGGGAGAGCCTTATATGATTGAGGATACGCGAAACCGCATCCAAGTCTATATCATAAACGGTGCCGAGAATGTGGAAATCAGCTATACCTCAACCTCTTCCCCGCACGCTTGGTATCGCTTCAACACGCGCTTCCTCGATCGCGAACCGATTCCTTGTAGCCAGATTGGTGCGACATCGACGATACGGAACGTCGAGGATGGCTACGGATATTGCGTCTATCGGGAGGGCGAACTCTTGAATGCCGTCTGGATTATCGACTATGCCAAGCACCCGTTCAACCTCCAGTCGCTGACCGTAAACACCCAGGATGCGTGCAGCAACCAAGTGAAACTGAGTGGCTCGCCTGCCTTGGACGAGCTCTTTTATATGACTCCGAATGGCGTCAAAACCCCGGTATCGCGCGACCTTATGGTCTCTTTCAGCAGCTTGGAATGGAGCGATGAATCTTCGATGTTCCAGGAAATCGAGCGCAACGAGACGCTCTCCAGTTTGGGCGAAACTATCGACGACGTGCTGATTCCCACCGTCTTCTGTGTGGATGGCGACCGCTTCTCGCAGCATTTCCGAAGCTCCGCCTCCGTTTGCTCTGACGAATATATGCCGCAAGGCATTGAATTACGTATCGATACTGCGCTTGTAGCCAACGAGGTAGAGAATATGTCCGGGGGACAGACGGGCCTATCCGCTCCCGCTACGATTCGCTTTTCCGCCCTGACGAACGAGCCTATCGCGACGATATTCAACTGGCGGATATACCGGAAAGATGCTCCGGATAACCCGCTCATCTATTATACCGAACCGGAAGTAGAATATACCTTCACGAACTACGGTGAGTACGTCGCGGAAGTAGAAGTTTCCGACGCGAGCGGCACTTGTTCCAAGTTCGACCAAATCGAAATATCCATTGCCGAGTCATTTCTCGATGTGCCCAATGCTTTCTCGCCTGGGACAACGCCTGGGGTAAACGATGAATTCCGCGTCGTGTACAAGTCCTTGGTTAAATTCTCTTGCTGGATATTCAATAAGTGGGGGCAAGTGTTATATCACTGGACGGATCCTGCAAAAGGGTGGGATGGCAAGAAAAATGGAAAGTACGTTTCTCCGGGAGCGTATTTCTATCTGATTGAGGCGGAAGGCTCCGATGGTATCGTGTATAAGAAAAAAGGAGATATCAATATTCTCCGTCCGAAAACCATCGATGATCAGATTCATCCCGATGAGGGGCTATGAATCGCGCGGAAGATATTTTATGTTTCCAAACGGAAAATAGCCGGAGAGCGGCAGAAATTGGTATTTTAAGGATGGAAAATTATGAAAGAGCAAAAGAAACGGATATATTCAAAATGGAATTATGGGCAATCTGGCGAGATGCTGATATATTCCGATGGAATTATATCGTATCCTGCGCTCGACGCTATATTTCTAAACGGAATAAATAAATATCTTTGAAGATATGAATACTTTCCGTACGGAAAGACAATAAATCTTAGAATCTATTTTTACGGACAACATTTAAATAATAATTATCATGGACGAGACAAGAAAATTACAACGTTCGACATCTAACAAGATGATCGCAGGCGTATGCGCTGGTATCGCGAATTACTTCAACCTGGACCCGACGATTATCCGCGTACTCTATGTATTGATGGTCTTCTTCGCTGGGTTTGGAATTCTTTTGTATTTAATCCTTTGGTTAGTCATTCCAAGTGAGAGTCAGCAATGAACTTTGAACTATCTTCACCTTTCCGTCCGATGGGAGACCAGCCAGAAGCTATCGCGGCCCTGTCGGACGGTCTCGCACAAGGGACTCCATTCCAAACGCTCCTGGGCGTAACCGGGTCAGGGAAGACTTTTACCATTGCGAACGTGATACAGAATGTGCAACGTCCGACTCTAATCCTTAGTCATAATAAAACCTTGGCCGCACAGCTGTATAGTGAGTTCAAAGCCTTCTTCCCGAATAATGCCGTAGAGTATTTCGTCTCTTATTACGATTATTACCAACCCGAAGCCTATCTTCCATCCACAGATACCTATATCGAGAAAGATTTAGCCATTAACGATGAAATCGATAAGCTCCGCTTGCGTGCCACGGCTTCGCTTTTGTCCGGAAGGAGGGATGTGATTGTAGTATCCTCCGTGTCCTGTCTCTATGGCATGGCCGATCCGCGAGCGTTCGCCGAGCAAGTAGTCCATATCGAGCAAGGAATGGCTATCAGCCGGGATGAGCTGCTACGGAAGTTTGTCTCCGCGCTATATGTGAACAACAAGCTGGACTTCAAGAGCGGCTGCTTTCGAGTGAGCGGAGATACCGTGGATATATTTCCGGCGATAGAGACGTTCGAGGGGATGGCCTACAGGATAGAGTTCTGGGGAGACGAAGTAGATCGAATCTCCTCCTTCGACCCGCAGACGGGACACGAATACGATCAACAGAGCGAGCTAAACATCTATCCCACCAATCTGTTCGTTACAACTCAGGATAGGATAAATCAGGCGATAAGCCAGATAGATATCGACCTCGGGACGCAGGTGGAGTACCTCAAGGAATTGGGGAAAAACTTCGAGGCGAAGCGTCTCTATGAACGCGTTACCTATGACCTTGAAATGATACGCGAGCTGGGGCATTGCTCCGGTATCGAAAACTATTCCCGATACTTCGATGGCAGGAGCGCGGGTGAGCGGCCTTTCTGCCTATTGGATTATTTCCCGCGCGACTTCCTTCTCGTGGTGGACGAAAGCCATGTAACCATTCCGCAGATTCGGGCCATGTACGGGGGAGATTACGCGCGGAAGAAAAACCTTGTCGATTATGGGTTTCGATTGCCTTCGGCCATTGATAACCGTCCGCTGACTTTCGAGGAATTCGAATCGCTCACGCCCTGTGCTATTTACGTCAGTGCTACGCCCGCCGATTACGAGCTTGAGAAAAGCGAAGGTGTGGTCGTAGAGCAAGTGATTCGCCCGACGGGTCTGCTCGACCCGATTATCGAAGTGCGGCCGACGCTAAACCAAATCGACGACCTGATGGAAGAGATATCCCAGCGGGCGGCGAAGGACGAACGCATCCTCGTAACGACGCTCACCAAGCGCATGGCCGAGGAACTGACGACTTATATGAGCCGGATGGGGGTACGGTGTAATTACATCCATAGCGATGTCGATACGTTGGAGCGCGTGCAAATTATGGATGATCTCCGGAAAGGATTGTTCGATGTCTTGATTGGGGTCAATCTGCTTCGTGAAGGATTGGACCTTCCCGAGGTATCCCTCGTCGCGATTCTGGATGCAGACAAGGAGGGATTCCTTCGTTCGCATCGCTCCCTGACGCAAACGGCTGGGCGAGCGGCCCGGAACGTGAACGGGAAAGTGATTTTCTACGCGGATAAGATTACCGACAGTATGCGGCAAACAATAGATGAGACGAATCGCCGTCGGGCAAAGCAGATGGCTTATAACGAGGCTCATGGCATCACTCCCCGGCAGGTGATTAAGAATAGCGTATCGCTCGTCGCCGAAAAGCAGCATGGCGCCGAGCCTTATGCATACGTAGAGCCTGAGGGGAACATTGCCGCCGACCCGGTTATGCAATACATGAACCACGAGCAATTGGAGAAATCCATCGAGCGTACGCGCAAGCAGATGATGGAAGCTGCCAAGAAGCTCGACTTTATAGAAGCCGCGCAACTTCGCGATGAGCTGTTGAAGATGGAGGACCTCTTGAAGACGAAGACGACATGAAAATACTGTTCTCTTTCCTTGCGTTTCTTTTCCTCTATGCGCCCTTTTTAAGCGCGCAGGAGTGTTATTATACGCCGGAAGATTCGATGCGCGTAGAGGCCTGTTTAGAGGCATTGCGCGAATGCCGGGATACTTCCCCGGGAGCGCGGATGCTTTCGGCCGCCCGCCTCTTCTTGGATATCCCCTACGTCGCTTCGACGCTCGAGCGCGAGCCAGAAGGGCTAGTTGTAAACCTGAGCGGGCTGGATTGTACCACGCTGGTGGAAACTGCCTTGGCTTTGTCCCAAACGGCAGGGAATGATAGCGTGCATCCTTCTTTCCAAGCCTATTGCGAGGCATTGCGCCATATCCGCTATCGGGATGGAATCGTGGCTTATGTCGAGCGTCTGCATTATATTGCCGATTGGAAAGAGGAGAATGGAAAGCGGGGTATCGTGCAGGACATTACTTCCACATTGCCCGGGAGCCAATCTTTGCCACTGCGCCTATCTTTTATCTCGTCCCATCCCCAGTCTTATCCGCCATTGGTTAAGCATCCGGAGTGGATTTCCGCCATCAAACAGAGAGAAAATTCCGCCAATTTGCGTGAATATTCCTATCTGCCGAAGGAAAAACTTTCCGAATCCGAGCCGTATATTCGAGATGGAGATATCCTTGGTTTCGTTACTTCGGTGCCCGGTTTGGACGTAACACACCTCGGTATCGCATGTCGGGAGGGCGGAAAATTGACATTTCTCCATGCTTCCTCTTCAGCCCGAAAGGTCATCGTGAACCCAGTTCCCCTCCGGGAATATTTGGGGCGGATGAAGAATTGTAAAGGGATTTGGGTGATAAGAGTCTTGAAATGAATAATTTAAAGAAAATGTAACAATGGTTGTCTTGTCTCTTGTATAACAGTTATAACAGATATAACAGTTACAAAATCGGTAAGCAAAAAAAGAAAGAAAATGATATTGTATATTATATATATATTATATATATTTATATATATAATATATATGGTATAACGACACATGTCGCCTGCCAACTTAATCTCAATTTTTCAACTGTTATAACTGTTATATCTGTTATGTTTGTTATAGCCGCTCGCCATCAGCAAACATCCCCTTTCTCCCTCTCAAACATCCTCTTCCCGTCCTTTTAACATCCCTTTTGTTTTCTCTTAACAGATTTTTATGCCTTAGTCCCTATCCTTTTTTGGCTATCCATTCAGGAGGCCGTACCTTTGTCCTCGTAATCAATGGACGCCGGGTGATGGGCTATGACGGTTGGAGGCGCGCACCAATTGCCAGTGGCCGGTTCGCGGTAGTTGATTGGTTCCTCGTGCGGAAGCGTCCGCACGAGCTGCTTGTGTAAAATTATTTTATTCGTTTCTTCTTTTTCAAAAAAAATGATACTTTTGTGCTCTGTAAGTATGTTATATAACAGATATGGTCAGACAGCAGAGAATAGAAGATATCGATTTTTCAGCGAGTTTATCTGAGGTGTGGCGAGTTTTGACGGACAAGGAACGTGAAGTCTTGAGAAACAATGCCTATATTCAGCGGTTTAAGCGAAATGAATTGATTTATTGCGAAGGCGATGAGCCGAGGGAGATGATGTGCCTTTTGAAGGGAAAGGTGAAAATCTACAAGGATGGCGTAGGGGGACGGAGCCAAATCATCCGCATGATTAAGCCTATCCAATACTTCGGGTATCGTGCCAACTTTGCCGGGGAGAAGTACCTGACCAATGCTTCGGCCTTCGAGGCATCGACCGTTTGCATGATTCCGATGACCATCGTAACGGATTTCATCATGACGAACCCCCAGCTGGCGATGTTCTTCATCCGCCAATTATCGACGGATTTGGGCATATCCGACGAGCGGACGGTGAACCTGACCCAGAAACACATTCGCGGACGCCTCGCCGAATCGCTGATTTTCCTGAAGGACAGCTACGGGTTGGAAGAAGACGGGGCGACGTTGAGCATCTATCTGGCGCGAGAAGATTTGGCCAACCTCTCGAACATGACGACCTCGAACGCCATCCGCACCCTCTCCACCTTCGTTGCCGAGCACATCATCGCTATCGACGGGCGCAAGATAAAGCTGATTGACGAGGACAGGTTGAGGAAAATCAGCAGGTTGGGTTGATAGCCTCCCGAATCTTCACCAGCCTTTCCAGCAATCCTTCCAGCCGGTCGAGCTTCAACATATTGGCTCCGTCTGACTTCGCCATTGAGGGTTCGGGATGCGTTTCGAGGAACAATCCGTCCACGCCCACGGCTACGGCTGCCCTCGCAAGCGTCTCGATGAGTGCCGGAAGCCCGCCCGTTACGCCCGAAGTTTGGTTGGGTTGTTGCAGGGAATGGGTGATATCCATGATGACAGGATAGCCAAAAGCCTGCATCTCAGGGATTCCCCGGAAATCGACCACGAGGTCAGTATAGCCGAAAGTCGTCCCCCGTTCGGTGAGCATCACGTCCTTGTTTCCCGCATCAACGACCTTTTGCGCCGCAAATTGCATGGCTCCGGGCGAAAGGAATTGCCCCTTCTTGATATTGACCACCTTGCCGGTATGGGCCGCAGCTACGAGGAGGTCGGTCTGCCGGCATAGGAAAGCCGGGATTTGGAGGACATCGACGTACTCGGCGGCCATCTGTGCTTCATGTGTCTCGTGAATGTCCGTAACGGTAGGCACGTGGAAAGTCTCGCCTACTTTCCGGAGAATCTTCAGTGCCTTTTCGTCCCCGATGCCCGTGAAAGAATCGAGGCGCGAACGGTTTGCCTTCCGATACGAACCCTTGAAAACGAACGGGATATCGAGCCTTTGGGTGATATTGGCGATGTGCTCGGCTATATGCAGAGCCATCTCTTCCCCTTCAATCACGCACGGGCCGGCGAGGAGGAAGAAGTTCTTCTTGTTTCTTAAATCTTCGATGCTAAACATTTCTATAATTGTGAGTTATAAATTATGGATGATGCGTGGAGGCAAGGAGCGCCAAGACACGGTCAATCTTCTCTTCGGTAGGCAGGAGGGCATCTATCCAGTGGATAGTAAAACCGCGCCGTTCCATCCCCCGGAACCACGTCATTTGCCGTTTGGCGAATTGATGGATGGCTATCTCCAGCTGGGAAAACATCTCCGCGTAGGTCAGTTCGCCGATGACATATTGTGTCAAATATTTATATTCCAGTCCATAATAGATTAAGTCCTCGGCTTTGATGCCCGAATCCAAGAGCTGGCGTATCTCGTCGAGCATCCCCTCGTCGAGGCGTTTCACGAGGCGCTGGGAGATTCTTTCCCGCCTCAATTTCCGCTCGATATCTATCCCGATGATGAGGCTATGGATGGGGGCATACTCGGTTTTGTCCGGAGCCTCAGTCCGATAATACTCCTCGATTTCGATGGCACGGATGGCACGTTGGGCGGAATCGACATCAGTCTTGTTGTGCAGAGTCTTATACGAGGAGAGGATTTGTTCCAGTTCGGCGAGCGGTTTGTCTTTCAACGCCTCCCTCAATGCGGGGTTAGGAGGCACGTCCAAGAGCTTGTACCCCTTCAGTACCGCCTCGATATACAAGCCTGTACCGCCACATAGGATAGGAAGTTTCCCCCGTGAACGAATCGCGTCGAAAGCCCGGAAGAAGGCGTGCTGGTACTCGAAAACATTATATTTATCACCCGGATTACATATATTTATCAGGTGGTAAGGTATGTTTTTGCCATTTACGACATAGTCCTCCAAGTCTTTCCCTGTCCCGATGTCCATTCTCCGATAGACCTGGCGGGAATCGGCGCTGATGATTTCCGAGCCGATACGCTCCGCCAAGGCCGCGGCAAAAGAGGTTTTGCCCGAAGCCGTAGGGCCTAAGATGGTGATGAGTTGGTAATTCTTTTCCATGACGGGAACAAAGGTAAACAAAAAAGCCGCACCCTGAAAGCGGATGCGGCTCTAAACTTATAATCTTTTCTAAATAGATTAAGCGTTTACAGATGCCATGTGAGCGATCAAATCGAGAACCTTGTTAGAGTAGCCGATTTCATTGTCATACCAAGAAACTACCTTAACGAAAGTATCTGTCAAATAAACACCAGCGTTAGCATCGAAGATAGAAGTCAGCGTGCAGCCCAAGAAATCAGAAGAAACAACAGCATCTTCAGTATAACCGAGAACACCCTTCAATTCGCCTTCAGAAGCTTCCTTCATAGCTGCGCAGATAGCTTCCTTAGTAGCCGGCTTAGCCAAGTTAACCGTCAAGTCAACTACAGACACGTCCAAAGTCGGGACACGCATAGAGATACCTGTCAATTTACCGTTCAATTCAGGAATAACTTTACCTACAGCCTTAGCAGCACCAGTAGAAGACGGGATGATATTGCCAGAAGCGGCACGGCCACCACGCCAGTCTTTCATAGAAGGACCGTCAACAGTCTTCTGAGTAGCTGTAGTAGAGTGAACTGTAGTCATCAAACCGTTTACGATACCGAACTTGTCGTTCAATACTTTTGCGATAGGAGCCAAGCAGTTTGTCGTACAAGAAGCGTTAGAAACGAACTGAGTACCCTTTACATAAGTCTTTTCGTTAACGCCGCAAACGAACATTGGAGTGTCGTCCTTAGAAGGAGCTGACATTACAACATATTTAGCACCTGCCTGGAGGTGAGCCTGAGCTTTTTCCTTTGTCAGGAACAGACCTGTAGATTCAACTACATATTCTGCACCAACTTCGTTCCATTTCAGGTCGGCAGGATTCTTTTCAGCTGTTACGCGGATTTCCTTACCGTTTACAATCAGCTTGCTGTTAGCTACATCTGCTTCGATTGTGCCGTCGAATGCGCCGTGCATTGTATCATACTTCAACATGTAAGCCAAGTAATCAACCGGGCACAAGTCGTTAATACCTACGATTTGGATATCGTTTCTCTTCTGAGCTGCACGGAATACAAAGCGGCCGATACGACCGAATCCGTTAATACCTACTTTAATCATTGTAATAAAACTTTTATTGGGTTGTTAAAAATATTATTGTTCTTTGTTTTGACAATCTTAGGAGGGGAAATACCCTCCTTCGTTTTAACGTCGCAAAATTAACGATGTTTTTTGGATTCTCTGCTTATTTATCGTGAAAAAGTACGCCCTTTTCGCCGATGGAGTGTTAAACTTTCTTTTTCGGGGCGAACAAGCGTGCCAGCATTCTTTTCGCCTTTTTGATACCCCAGCTCATTATGAAGGGTTGGGCTATCTCCCAAGCTACTGGTATCAAGCCTTTAGCTATCGACAAATAGTCTGATAAGCCGATGGGTATCGTCGGTGTCGTTGAGGCATGGGCTTTCGCCTCGGCGGATGATGTGGTGTTGTTCGTTTTCCCTTTCGAAGATTTGTTTCCCGGGAACAAGAGGGATGACAAGCCCGACAAGAGGACGCTCCCCGCGTTTTCTTGCAGGTAGGAGAACGACTCGTTGAGCTTTTGTTCCTGTATCCGGCAGGCGTTTTCCAACGAGGCTTTTTCAGCTTGCAATATCTCCAGTGGTGTCCGTCTTTTCATCGGTTGGTCGTTCATTGTTGTCTGTCCCGTTTTTCTTTTCGTCGTATGTAGCCAGGGCGGCTATGATTTCATTCAGGATAGCGGTGCGGATTTTCTCCCGGTTCATGAACACGATACCTATTAATATAAGGTATAAAGCCACGACTCCGATGAACCCCGCCGCGATGGATTCAAAATAATCTCCTAACCAGAACCCCAGCGCAAGGAATATGAAGAGGATGGTGAAGAAAGCCAAAAACAACACGATGATGCCATACGAGAGGACGCTGAGTACTTTCCCCGTCCTCTCGTATGTGTTCAACTTCAGAAGCTCGAACTTAAGCTCTGCATAAGTTTTCAAGTCTTTCTTCAGTTCTTGGAAGATTTTTTCCGAATCTTTCATCCTTCTTCTTATTCAGCAGCTACTTCTTCTGCCTTTGCAACAATTTCCTGTTTGCCTTCTTTGTATTTAGCAATAGCGTTGTTGAAGCCTTCTTTTACTTTGCCTACTACGTTGTTCAGCTCGTCCAGGATTTCGTCTTTCCGGTCTGTTGCTACTAAATAACCTACCGCGCTACCTACGGCAGCACCGATTACCAAGCCTAATAACAATTTAGAATCTACATTTTTCATATCGCTTCTTTGTATTTAAAATTAACGTGCCACTAATGTACGCCTTTTATTTAGATTGGCAAAAGGAAAGAAGAATTTTTTATTAATTTAACCTTTTATTTGGCTTTTTGCTCCTTCTTTCTCGCATTTTACGGCTACCCAGTTCTTTTGTTCCGAGTGGGAGAGGAGCTTTATCCCGTTCTTTTCGCACTCGGCTTCGATGGCTGGGATGTCTTCGGTATAGAACCCGCTCATGTATAACAGACCTCCCTGGCGCAACGAGCGGGCATAGAGGTGCATGTCATTGAGGAGGATGTTTCGGTTGATGTTGGCGAAGATGATGTCGAACGTGCCATATCCGGCTATCTTCTCGGCTCCCCCAAGGCCGACTTCGATGTCTTCCGTATGGTTTAGGCGGATGTTTTCGCGCGCATTGTTGTAAGCCCATTCGTCAATATCTATGGCTACGACCCGCGAAGCTCCTTTCATCCGTGCCAATATAGCCAGCACCGCCGTGCCGCATCCCATGTCGAGCACTTCTTTTCCTTGAAGGTCGAGCTTCAGGATTTCGCTTATCATCAGGTATGTCGTCGAGTGGTTTCCGGTGCCGAATGCCATCTTCGGGTCTATTATTATATTATAGGTATAGCCCGGTTCGTCGGGGTGGAACGAGGCGCGTATCAAGCATTCGTGCCCGATATGTATGGGCTGGAAATAATTCTTTTCCCATTCTTCATTCCAATCTTTGCCTTCAATCCATAGCTTTGTGAAGTGAAAACATACGTTTTCCAAGGGGAAAACCGCCAGTTTGCGGTTCAAGGCATCCTCGTCGAAGAGGTTTTCCGCGATGTAGGCTTTCAGCCCGTCTTCGTCTTCGGTAAAGCTCTCGAAACCTATTTCGCCCAGTTCCGAGGCCAATACGTCGTTGATGACTTCTGTTTCTATCTCTGAGGTGTACGTGAATTTTACTTCGTAATAGTTCATGGGAGTAATCATTTATTGTTCTATGGGTTCGCAAAGGTACATAAAAAAGCAGCTAAGTCAAGGTCTCCCCCTCCTTAGCTGCCCGTTCTTTTATCGTTTTTTGTTTATTTCACGAAAGAAGCATTCTGCAAATATTTCGCGCTGGCTTCCACGCCTTCGAACTGCGTACGTCCTTTCGGGTCGCCTTCCAGTTCCACGAAATATCCCAAGATACCAATTTCGTATGCCTTCTTGAAGATGTTCGGGAAGTTCATCATGCCCGATGCGCCCAATATCCAGCGGTCCTTGATATGCAAGAGCTTGATGCGGTCTTTGTATTGATCCATCCAGTCGAGCGGGTCTTGTTGTCCCATGACGGTCCAATATACATCCAATTCGAACATAACCTTCTTCGGGTCGGTATTCTTCATGAAGAGTTCTTCGATGTATGTGCCTTGTGGAGCCCGCCGGTTAGGTCTTTCCGCTTTCTTTTCCCCAGCCTTCAGGACGCGTTCGAACTCCCTGTTATGGTTATGATAACCCCAGAGGATACCAGCCTGGCTGGTGATTTCGCCTGCCTTGTTGAAGACATCGCATACGCGTTTTGCATCGTCTTCGTTTTCGATGCGTGGCAGACTGGGTTGCACCATATATTTGCATCCCAGCTCGGCATGAATGTCCGTAGCCTTTTTCCAGAAGTCTTCAAACTTCGACATGTTCTCAGGGATATAGTCTCGCACGGAAGGGGTGAGGTGTGAACTGGTGATTTTCAACCCGGCATCGTCGGCCATCTTCTTGTATTCCTTCGGGGAAATGAAGAGCGTGTTCTGCGGATTGTAGTCTCCGAACTTGCCCGTGTCTTCGCGATACCCGAAGATTTCCAGTTCGGTGAAGCCCATCTTGGCCAATCTTTGCAAACCATTCGGCAGGTCTTTCAGCAATTCTTGACCCAGGGAATACGTTTGCAGACCCATTTGCTTTGCGTTCGTGCCCATCGAAACCGGGGCAGAGGCATTCGTACTCAACGTGTTGCTTGGAGCGGCCAAGGCTTGGCGGCTCGCCAAGCCTCCTAATGTCAGGAGGGAGATGTTTTTCAAAAATGTTCGTCTGTTTGACATAAGTACAACTAAGATTTATAAGTTATGCAATTTCTTTTTGTTTTATTCATCGCAAAAGTAGCCTTTCGCCTTCTTTTTTCGTTTGAAAGCTGTTTAAAAAATACGGGGTTTATGCTTAAGAAATTTTAAATATTGATTTGTATCAACTATTTCCTGCCCTTTTCCTACTTTCCCCCATTTCCCCTATCTTTGCGCCCCATTAAACATAAAACTGGATTGGGAAAATAACAAATACCTCTTGAAATGATAAAAGGATTCCTTTATGGCATAGTCACTTCGGTTACATTCGGCCTCATACCCCTCTTTACACTTCCCCTCATGGCACGCGGGATGCATTTTGAATCTATACTCTTCTATCGCTTTGTGTTGGCCACCCTCGCCTTGGGGGTGATGATGAAGCTCAAGGGCGAATCGTTCCGGGTCGGGCGGGCCGACCTTCCGTTTTTCCTCTTGCTGGGCTTTTTCTATACGTGCTCGGCGATGTTCCTCTTCTGGGGATATGATTTCATGGGGGCAGGTGTGGCCACGACGCTCCATTTTACCTATCCCGTCTTTGTTACTTTATTGATGTTATGCTTTTTCCGAGAGCGCACCTCGTGGATTACCCTGTTGGCTATTATGTTGGCTATCGCGGGAGTCGCGCGTCTTTCCATCAGCGGGGATATCCATTTTTCCGCGCTTGGAGTGATTATCGTCTTGCTCTCGGCCGTAGCCTACGCCTCTTATATCGTGGTAGTTAATAAATCCCGGGTGCGGACGATGGACGGGCGGAAGCTCGCCTTCTATGTCTTTGTGGTCAGCACCATCCTCTTCGGCCTCCGGGCATCGACACATTTGGGAATCCAGCCCATACCCGACGGAATGTCGGTATTGAACCTTTTCCTCTTGGCCGTGTTGCCCACCGTTATTTCCAATATCACCCTTGTGCTGGCCGTGCGGCGTATCGGGGGGACACTCACCTCGGTTTTGGGGGCGATGGAACCGCTTACGGCCGTATGTATCGGTGTGTTTGTCTTCAGCGAACCCTTTACTTCGTCGGAAGCTCTCGGCATGTCATTGATAATAGTTGCCGTAACGCTGATTATCCTTTCGCGGAGCATTCGGCAAGGGATTTCGCTTCTGGGAAGAAAGTTGAGGGGGATGAGACGGGCGTAAATTTGATGAAACATATTGTATGATCAAATCTTCATGCGAAAACTTGATGAAACAATATGTATGATCAAATTTTCGTGCAAAAACTTGATGAAACATATTGTATGATCAAATCTTCATGCAAAAATTTGATGAAACAATATGCATGATCAAATCTTCATGCAAAAATTTGATGAAACATATTGTATGATCAAATTTTTCCTGCTCAATCCTTTAAATCTAATCAAGGAAAGCCTATCTTTGTGTTTTGAATCTATAATAAGGAGGAAATGAATAAAAAAGAGGTAAAACGGTTTACCGTGGACGATGTTTATGTCTCGGTTTTGAAGGCAGACATCATAAAACACAAGAACGGCTGGATACATGTCCGGGAGAAGGAAAAAATGTTTAAACCGACGGGGTCTGTCCTGATGGATATCGTCGGGCAGGTCTTGTTGGAATACAATAGCTTGTCGGCAAAGGGATTGGCAGAGTCTGTGGGGGCAGATGCTGCGGCACTCGCCGGAACCTTCCGTTGGCTGACGGGAATGACCCTGCACGAGTTCCTTATTCAGTACCGCATGAAGCAAATCTGCGAATGGCTGACCTGTACAGACATAACGATCAAAGAAATAGCCCGTCGGTGCGGCTTTTCCTCGCAGGCTTCGTTAGCCCATCTGTTCGCACAGAAATTCGCGTGTAGTCCCACCCAATATCGCAAGCAGCATCGTCCGAAGAACTATGCCGAACTTTACAAATGGGAATAGGGGGCGAACAGCCTCCGTGCCAAGTCCCCGCGCTTCAGTTTTTGTAGTGCCCGGGTGATTTGCTGGCGGAACTCCGGCTTGTACCAAAAGAAGAATTGGCGTTGGGCCAGTTTTTGCTCTTTGCTTCGGGCGGTATAGACTTTCTCGAGGGTATAGGGGTGGTAGCCTGTGTAATATATCTCCGTCGCGAGGGTCATCGGCGTAGGGGTGAAGTCCTGCACTTGTTCCAGTTGGAAGTGGAGCGTCTTCGTTTTGATGGCCAGCTCTGCCATATCGACCTCCGTGCATCCGGGATGGCTCGAAATGAAGTAGGGGATAAGCTGCTGCCTCAGGTTATATTTCTTATTCACCCGGTCGAAGATGTGCTTGAACTGCTCGAAGAGTTTGAAAGAAGGCTTGCGCATCAGCTTCAATACGCCGTCCTCCGTATGCTCGGGGGCTACCTTGAGTCGGCCGGAGACATGCTTCGCGATAAGTTCCTCCGTATAGTCCCGCGCGGATTTCGCAAGTTTTTCTTCTTTATAAGGATGGAGCAAGAGGTCGTATCGGATGCCACTCCCGATGAACGAACGCTTCACGCCGGGGATGCTATCGACCGCATGATAGAGTTCGAGCAGCGCCGTATGGTCTGCATTGAGGTTGGGGCATATCGAAGGCGAGATGCACGAGGGCCGGCGGCATTTTCCGCATAACGTAGTGTCTTTTCCTCCCATACGGTACATATTGGCTGATGGGCCTCCGAGGTCGCTCAGGTATCCTTTGAAGTCGGGCATCTCCGTAATGGCCTTCACTTCCCGCAAGATAGATTCGCGGCTCCGCGAGGCGATGAATTTCCCCTGATGGGCGGAAATAGTACAGAAGGCACATCCCCCGAAGCATCCCCGGTGGATATTGACCGAATGCTTTATCATCTCGAAAGCCGGTATCACCTTCCCCCGGTACTTCGGATGGGGCAGGCGGGTATAAGGGAGGTCGAAGGAGGCATCTATCTCGGCCTCGCTCATAGGCGGGAAGGGAGGATTGACTACGATGACCTTTCCACCGATATGTTGCAGAATCCTATTGGCGTGCACCCGGTTCGATTCTTCCTCGATATGGCGGAAGTTCTTCGCCTGTTTGAGCTTGTCGCGCAGGCATTCTTCGTGGGAGAAGAGGATAATATCGTCAGCCTCCTTCTCTACATGACTTGCAAGGTAGGCCGTTTGGGGAATATCTTTCAAAGCAGAAAAAGGTGTGCCATCTTTCAAGCGGCGCACCAATTCCTTCAGGGGCAACTCGCCCATACCATATATTAATAAGTCCGCCGGGCTATCTGCCAAGATGCCGGGGCGCAGGCGGTCTTGCCAATAATCGTAGTGCGTCAGGCGGCGCAGGGAGGCTTCTATCCCTCCGAGAACGACCGGCACGTCGGGATACAAGTCTTTCAGTATTTTCGTATAGACAATGCTCGGATAGTCGGGGCGCATCCCTGGACGGCGGTCGGGCGTATAGGCATCATCGCTCCGCAGGCGTTTATTCGCGGTATAATGATTAATCATCGAATCCATCGCCCCGGCCGTAACGCCGAAGAAGAGGCGCGGAGCACCGAGCTTTTTGAAGTCGCGGAAATCGCCCCTCCAATCCGGCTGGGGAACGATGGCGACGCGCAAACCCTCGGCCTCTAAAGTCCGTCCGACTACTGCCGGGCCGAACGACGGATGATCCACGTAGGCATCGCCGCTGAAAAGGATGACATCCAAGTAATCCCAGCCCCTGGCTTCCACTTCTTTCTTGGTTGTAGGCAACCAATCCTCTATTCTATATGCTTTCATGGGGGCAAAGATACGACGAAATAATGGGAAAGCTATCTTACCGCCTCCGCTTCTTCCACCAAAGATAGTAGCCCGTCAAGGGTAATGTCCCTCCGATGAGTGCGCCCAAGAAATAGAGCACCTGCGTCGTAATTCCACCCCAAAGCCCTGTATGTAGCGTATAAAGGAAACGCTTCCTCCCTTCATGGGGAACAAAATCGAAGAGTGCCCAGAATATCTCGCGCCACCAAGTGAACGACCAAACGAGTCCCGTAATGCACATGACGAGCAGCAAGAGTGTCGCATAGAACCCGAGGGATACATGCGTGTCGTACCAAAAGCGCCGTATTCCTTTTCGAGTGCTGACCGATAGCCGGTTTTGCAATACCCTTCTATTGCGGGGCCACCAAAGGACAAGGCCGCTTAGGAGGACAACACTCATGCCGAGCGTGGCATATCCAACGACTTCCTTGCCCACCGTCCGTTCGCCCTTCTTCGCAGGGGCATCGAGTAGCCAGCGATGGATGCGGAGCGTCTGGCGGAAGAAGTCATAACCCACCAATTCGCGCCTTTCAGGGGCATGTTTCCCCATCGAGGAGACATCGGCTTGGGGATTGAGGAGCTGGAGTGTCTCGTTTTCGAAGACGAGGATTGCCCCCGTCAGGCAAATCACCGAGAAGATGATGCCCAACGGGAGAGATATCCAAAGATGGAGGAGATGTATGACCTTCTTTATCATAGTGCGGGAGTATAGGTGAGTTCGCCCAAGCCTCCGATTTGCGTGGCATTGACTTCAAGACCTTTTGTCGCCGTGGCATTCGAGGGGTCGATGGCATAGACCGACGGGTTTCCTTCGCTGAGGGTAACGGAAACGTAGGCCACGCCGTCCTTGACGTATGGCGTATTGCCAAAGCCCGTAACCGTCGAGGGGAAGCCATTGACATAAGTGAGTTCTTTTGCCTCTGCGTGGAAGATAGCTAAGCGATTGGCTACCCGGTCGGCATCAGTGAACGGTTTGTCGTACATCAAGAGGAGGAACTTATCATCAGCAATAGGCCAGACACGGAGGAAGCCGCATCCATCGCTCTGCTCCTCGAGATTACAATAATAGTCATCGAAGTCTTCAGCCCCGTTGGGAATACGGACTACACCCGCCGGGAGTTTGGTCTGCTGGCGCGCATCAGCCATCGTTTTGGCATACGAGGGGGAGAAGACGTAAATATCTCCATTGCCTGCCTTCCATATCATTTGGTAATATTGAGATTTATAGCGGCCACAAGCATAGCTAATCTTCCCCGTTTTGATAATCTTCTTCGAGGTCAGCGATTCATCATTGAAGATAGCCACCCAGCAGGAATCAGGGTATTGCGTCCATTGCAACTCGTCTTTTTCATACGAACCAGAGCCTTGGCCTCCCGACTCGGTCTTAATCAAATCATCATAACCGGGGCGCACCCATTTCCCATTACCGTCTTTCACCCCATACTGGCTGAGTCCCATAGGAACGGCGACGCTGAAAAGCTTTCCATTGTTCTCCAGAAGACCTGCCAAGGTAACAAATTCTCCATTGCCCAAGAAGTTTTCCGAAAGGTAAGCCTCGTCCTTCGTATCATTGGTACGATAGGTTTCGCCTTCTACATCGAGGTAAGAAACTAAGAAGGATTGGGGAACATAGCCATTCACATCTGCCCATTCCGTAGGCCCGTCGCCCGTCGATGTCGTCATGATGTATGGGCCATACGTCCCGTAGGTCGTAAAGCGGCGGATGGCATATTCCTTGGCTCGCTTCTCGACTACGCTATCGGCGTTGAGGACATACGAGCTGGTTGTACCTGCATTCCCATCGTTATAATTCAAGGCGTAGAGATACTGGTCTTTGTAGAAAACCCAATAAGAGGCACCATCGTTGGTCAAGCCCTCGCCCAGGGATGTGATATTGCCCTCGGTCAGGGACTTCGAGGTCAGCAGGGTATTGGTCGTATTGCCCGAAGCCGTGGTAGAAGTAGCTACGACGAAGCGCGAGAAAGCCTCTTCGGTCGGGGTTGTTCCCCCTCCGTTATTCTCATTTCCATTGTCGGGGATAGGGTCATCTTCGCTACAAGCCGAGAATATACCACAGGTCAAGAATGCGGCTGCACAGGCCGCCCAGAAAGAATACTTCTTCATATACAGTATGTTTTTAATATGTAAACAGTATGTTTGTGAGTTATAAATATGATGTTTTAGTTTCCGAAATATACACGTACCTTGCCATAGAATGCCCTTCCTGCCTTTTGGAGGCTGAAGTTATCGTAGAGCGCCTCGTTGGTAAAGTTCCGGCATTCAAACGAAAGGTTATATCGCCCGTTTGCAAAGCTATAAGACAATGTCGCATTATGGGAGAATTGCGTAGGGACGAGGTATTCATCATTCCGCCCGCCGATGACCTCCGAATAGTAGGAGAAGCTATGCAGGTACTGGTTGTCATAGGTGAGGGTCAGCGTGTTCCCCTCGCGGAAGAGGTCGTGCCAGAAGAACGATACATCCATATCGGCAAATTGATAAGGAATGTTCGGCATACGGGCACCGTAGGCCAGGTTCTCTGCCGTAGAACCTATTTGGGTGCGTTGCCTATCTCGCACATCCATCTGCGTGAAGTTTCCGCCAAGGCTCAACCATTTTCCGAAAGTATAACGGAGGGAGACGTTGAAGCCTTTCGTCTCTACTTTGCCATAGTTGATATAGGTAGCCGCCTCTTTTCCCCCACTCAAATCTGTAATATTACGTTGGATATAATCCTTTGTATTGCGATAGACAAACCCGCCTTCGAGGTAGAAGGCATGGCGTCCGAGCGTTTTGGCATAGCTGAGATTGAGGTTCACGTTATCGCTATTCTCCGGGCGGATGCTCAGTTCGCCCATCTCCAAGTCCTCGTCTCCGAACATCTCCTCGATAGTCGGCAGGCGATAAGCCTTCTCGTAGGATAATTTAGCCTGCAAGCCCGGGAGGACAAAGTACGTCCCTGCCGCACCATAACCCCAAGAACTGACCGTGCGCGAGGTACGGATATAATTACTCTGCGTATCATCCTCCGCCACGGGACCGGCTACGAATTGCTGGTAATATTTCCCGAAGAGGGAGAGGTTCCATTTCTCGGAAGGCATCAGGCGATAGGCGAGGCCGGATATATTCTTGCGCGTCTCCTTGGCAATCGCGTCCTCCATCTCCTCTTCAGCAAGCAAAGAAGTATTGTTGCGGTGGAAGGCATTGAGGACATGGTTGAACGTGAAGGTATGGATACGCCCCAAGCGGTAGTTTAATGTCAAAGTTCCATTCCAATTATTATTATCGGCACGCGAATGTTGGCGCGATTGCTCGCCGGGGGTATTCATCCGATAACGCTCGCCATACCAATTGTAATGATAATAGGAAGTATCGATATTCGTCGTTTCGTTTCGATTATAATTGAGGGTAAAGACCACGTCGAGACCCTTCGTCAGCAAATCCCGCTTGTTATATTCCAAGGAAGGCATGAACGAATGTCCCTTGCGATGCTTGTCCCCATAGACCGTCTTCTGGCGGACACCCGTCTGGATGTCTTGGTACATGTGCGAATAGGTGAAGCCCAGCATAAGGCGGTCGGCCCAAGGCTTATCCACCACTCCAATCTTGCCCATGATGGCCTCGTTATGATACGTATCGTGGAAACGCTGTACACGTTCCTTGTTCTTCGAATCTATCCAAGTAGAGACAGAGCCGTCGGGTTGGAATTCAAAATGTTCGACATTGGCATCTATCCAATAATTATTATCCGAATAGTTTTGAAAGGCATTCACTTCGTAGGTCAGTCCGTTCTTGAACGTCTGTCCGAAGTTCACATACGACTTATGCGTATTGAACGAACCGTATGAATAGGAAGCATCCGCAAACCATCGCTCGCGCTTCTTCTTCGTAATGATATTGACCACGCCACCGATAGCATCCGTCCCAAAGCCTACGGGTACCACTCCCTTATAGACCTCGATGCGCTCGGCAAAGTTCACGGGGATGTTGTTCAGTCCGAAGGAACTGCCCACGCCTTCCTGTGGAACCCCGTCGATGAACACCTTGATATGCTTCCCGCTGAAGCCATCCATCATCAGCTGCATGTCCGAACCGACGCCGCCTGATTCCCTTAACTTCATGCCCGGCGTCTTGGCCAAGGCTTCGCTCAGGCTCTTCGTCGAGTTCTCGAACTCCTTTGTATCGAGGGCAACGGCATTGAAGGCCGAACGCTTCAGGCGACTGACACCGCTGGAGACGATGACTACCTCGTCCAGTTCCTGCGTGTCGGGCTTTACCTTTATATTAATAGGGAGGCGCTCGCCGGCTTCGAGGGATACTTCTCGCTCTATTGTTTCATAGCCGATGGCAGAAATCACTAAAGTGTAGCGACCCGCTGGGGCTTTCAAACTATATTCACCCTTCTCGTTTGTTGTACATCCGAAGTTCGTACCCTTTAGATAGATAGAGGCGAAGTCCATCGTCTCCTCGTCTGTCGAAGATATTTTCCCTGTGATAATGGCTCGGTCTCCGTCCCCGTGGCTGTGCCGATGGGGGCGATGCTGTCCGAATACGGAGAGCATGCTTGATAACATCATCGCTGTTAAGAGCGTTGCGCGTATTCTTGTCTTCAATGCAGTAAATATTAAAAATGTTTCTAAGCGTTTTAATTCAGGTGCAAAGGTCGGACAATCCTCGGCGCACTTCAATCCCCGATTTTAGGTATTTTGTACCCCTCCGTGGATAGGGAGAAATACTTAGAAATAGGGATGGAAAACTTCAACATGTCCCCGGGGAAACTTAAATAGGTACTTACCCAAACTTAAAACTAAACTTTAGTTTGTAAAAACGAAGTCTTTGTTTTCAAAAACTAAACCTTAGTTTTTATAAACGCAATCTTAGTTTTAAGTTTATCTCGGCAGCAAGCAAAGTTTTTCCTCCGAGGAAGCAAAGTTTTTGTCGGATGAAAGGCAGAATTTGACGGGATTTTCCTATCTTAGCCACCCAAAACGAAGCATAAAATGGTTACAGAGGTACTAAAAGACTTATATCATACGTTTGTAGGCCGTCCGGCAGACGAGATTGTAGAGCTACCTTCGTCCGGCTCGAACCGACGCTACTTCCGCCTCTCGGGACCCAGAAGCCTTATTGGGGTGAGTGGGACTTCGAGGCCGGAGAACGAGGCATTCCTCTATATGGCAGCGCATTTTCGGCAGAAAGGATTGCCCGTCCCCGAGGTCTATTGCAGTAGCGAAGACAAGTTGTTCTACCTGCAAGAAGACTTGGGCGATACCCTATTGTTCGACGCTATTGAGAAGGGACGCAAGAGTAGTGTCTTCGACGAGACCGAGAAGAGGCTGCTACATCAGACAATCGAGCTGTTGCCGAAGGTCCAGTTCGTAGGGGCCGATGGGATGGATTTCAGCCATTGCTATCCCCAGCCGGAGTTCAATCGCCGCTCTATCCTGTGGGATTTGAACTACTTTAAGTATTGTTTCTTGAAGGCGACCGGGTTGGAGTTTCAGGAGGACCGTTTGGAGGATGACTTTCAGAAGATGGCAGATGTCTTGTTGCGCAGTGCGTCGGCTACGTTCATGTATCGCGATTTCCAGTCGCGTAATGTCATGGTACGGGATGGCGAGCCGTGGCTTATCGATTTCCAAGGCGGACGCAAGGGACCAGTCTATTACGACGTAGCCTCTTTCCTTTGGCAGGCCAAGGCCAAATACCCCGACGATTTGCGGGAAGAATTGCTTGGGAGTTATATCGCGGCACTCAGGCAATATATCCCCGTGGACGAGACTTACTTTCGGAGTCAGTTGCAGCATTTCGTCCTCTTCCGCATCTTGCAGGTGCTGGGTACGTATGGCTTCCGAGGCTATTTCGAGAAGAAGCCGCACTTCATACAGAGTGTGCCCTATGCCATCGACAACCTCCGTCAGCTCTTGCGCGAGGATTATGCCGAGTATCCTTACCTCTGCTCCGTCTTGCGCGACCTGACTCAACTGACGCAATTCTCCGATGATATCCAACGGCGACGCCTCGAAGTGAAGGTCATTAGCTTTGCTTATAAAAAAGGTATCCCCGACGATCCGACGGGCAATGGTGGAGGCTTCGTCTTCGATTGCCGCGCTATCAACAATCCCGGCAAGTACGAACGGTATAATCATTTTACGGGGTTGGACGAACCGGTCATCCGTTTCTTGGAAGACGATGGGGAGATAACTACGTTTCTCCAGCACGTCTATACCATCGTGGATGCCTCTGTGAAACGATACCTCGATCGAGGCTTTACCAATCTGATGGTCTGCTTCGGCTGTACCGGCGGGCAGCATCGCTCGGTCTATTCAGCACAACACTTGGCCGAACACCTGAACCAGAAGTACGGCGTGAAGGTACACCTCGTCCATCGCGAGCAAAACATCGAACAAATCTATAACCCAACTATATGAAAGCACTCATATTTGCCGCCGGCATGGGCAACCGGCTCCGGCCAATCACCGACACAACGCCCAAAGCCTTAGTCCCAGTAGGAGGGAAGCCCATGCTGGAACACGTCATTCTGAAACTGAAAGCGGCTGGCTTCGACCAGATTGTTATCAATATCCATCACTTGGGCGAGCAGATAATTGATTTCCTAAAGGCCAACCAGAACTTTGGTGTAACGATTTATATCTCCGACGAGCGGGACTACCTGCTTGATACCGGGGGCGGGATAAAGAAAGCGGAACTCTTCTTGCAAGGCAACGAACCTTTCTTGGTGCACAACGTGGATATCCTTTCCAATGTCGATTTGCTCCAGCTTTATCGGCTCCATCAGAGTAGTCCGAAGGCATTGGCGACCCTGCTTGTCAGTCGGCGCAAGACTTCGCGCTACCTTTTATTTAATAAGGAAAACCAGCTTTGTGGTTGGCGAAACCGCGAGACAGGGGAAGTGAAATCCTATTATCCTTATTTCGACCCGGAGCAATATCGCGAGTATGCCTTCAGCGGCATCCATGTCATCTCGCCGGAAATCTTCCGCTGGATGGAGGAATGGACAGGCAAGTTCCCCATCATCAACTTCTACCTTTCCATCTGTGCCAAGACGAAGATATTGGCTTATCCAGCAGACAAACTTGAGTTGCTTGATGTAGGCAAACCTGAAACGCTCCGCCAAGCCGACGAATGGCTGTCGCGGCAGAATCAGCTATAAGATGGATAGTAAACGAAACTCTTGGATACTCTTGCCGTTCCGTGAATTGAGGGCTACTTGGCGCTCGGTGCGGCGGGCTTTGTTCCCTATCGAGGCATGGGAGCCTGTAGTCTTCCTCTTTTTCTTTAGTGTCTATGGGCTATTGGGCTTAAATATCCTTCGCCATAGCGACCTATTGCAAGGAGTCGAGGAGGGGGCAGGTAGCTATTTGGGCTATGACAACTTGTTTCACCTGACTACCAACGGAGGGGCATTCGATATCTCGCATCCATTGTTTAACTTCTTCCATATAACGAAGTGGGCGATAGTCAAGGTGGTGGATATGGCGGCACATACGGATATTCGTGCCGTCTTCTGCCTGTCGCTGATGAACTTCCTTGTCAGTAGCGGATTGGTCTTGCTCTATCGCTATCTGAAGCGTATCGTGTTGTTGCCTGTGCGCCGGGCATTGCTGCTGACGCTCTTGTGCGGAGGAAGTTTTACGACGATAGTCCTCTCGTTCACAACAGAGACTTATCCCTTCTCTTTCTTCTTGCTGATACTTTCTCTCTTAGTCTTGTCGTGGGAATACAAGATGCGGCGGCGGTATCAGACCTATACGATGACGGTATTCGCCCTGCTGCTTGGAGGCGTAACCATCAGTAACGCGGGGAAACCTTTGCTGGCATCCTTAGTCGGCGTCTGTTCATTTGGGCAGAAAGTACGGAATGCCTGTCTAAGTCTGATGCCGTTGCTCGTATGTGTAATCCTAGCCTTTGGAATGTACAGTTTGAAGAATACCTTGATGCCGACAGCAGATGCCTCACCGATGGAAGCAACGCAAGGCCTACTCCGATATTTCCATCACGACGAGCAGTTTGCCCACGAGGTCATCAACGACTTTTGGGCGAATACCTTTATGACGACACCCCTCTCTCTGCAGTTTGTCGGACAGGAGCAAGTCTTTCGTCCCACGGAATACTTGCAAGGGTGGCAGTATACCGTACCTTTCGTGCTCCTATTCCTTAGTTTTGCCTCCATTATCTTGCATGTTCGGAAGAATCCGTACGTACAGATGCTGAGTTTGTATTTCTTGGTCGATTTGGCCATCCATCTGGGCTTGGGCTATGGGATGAACGAAGCCGTCCTCTTTGGTGGACATTTCCTCTTCCTCGTCCCGATGCTCATCGGCTGGCTCTATCGGAAGCTGCCGATGCATGCCCATAAGACCCTCGACATTACCCTCGTCGTCCTGCTGCTTTGCATCCTGACATTCAATTCGATGGAGCTGAATCGCCTCTGGACACTCATCTCCCAATAACCCCATCCCTCAATATTCTTTTGAAAAAATCGCCAATACCTATTGCAGAATTAAAAAAACTTCCTACCTTTGCACCCGTAATCGAAACAACGACGGTTACGAGACATAGAAAAGGTGCCATAGCTCAGT
>CALUZV010000014.1 GCA_944325345.1 uncultured Parabacteroides sp. | reverse complement strand
TTACTGCACCTTCGTCTCGACGGTCTCTTCCTCGTCTTGTACTACTGGTGTGATATATGTAATTCTCTCAAAGATCTTCGCAATCAAGTAACCTCGTTTCTCGTTTGCGGGTGCAAAAGTAGAGAGTATTTCTGAACTGACAAAATGTTTTGAGGGGAAATTTTGAAACAAAAATCTTCCAACTATCCTTTATCGTTAAATACTAAACATTTAAACCTGCAAAAAAATATATCAACACCTACACACATTTTCCTGAACATGTATAAATACTTACCTCAAGAGGAAACATCACGTACATGTTCAAGAAAATTTACGTGGAGACTGAGATTTTTTAAGAAGAATAATTGCCTATTATATATGGAATCTCTACTTTTGGAAACAATTCTTAAACTTGATAGATTATGATATTTATACAAAAATGCACAGCGACTTCATTATTAGCCATTTCAGCCGTTTCTTTCTCTCTGTTTTCCTGTACAACAGAACAGAATACACTGACTCAAGACGAAATAGCCGATGGTTGGCAACTCTTGTTTGATGGAAAAACATTAAACGGATGGAGAGATTACAACGGAACAACACTCACGGAGCCATGGCACGTGGTAGATGGCTGTATCCAAGCAAAAGGCGATGGCAGCGACGCAAGCGGCTATATCGTTACAGACAAAGAATATGAAAACTTTGAGCTCTCTTGGGACTGGAAATTGAGCAAAGGAGGAAATAGTGGTATGCTATACCATGTCGTCGAACGTCCGCAATTCAAAGTCCCGTATGTTACCGGGCCGGAATATCAGTTGATCGACGAGCCTAATTTCCCCGAACCACTTGAAGAGTGGCAGAAGTTAGGTGTCGATTATGCCATGTATCTGCCCGACCAGTCAAAGATGAAAGTAAACCCGCAAGGCGAATGGAACAATTCCAAGATTGTTTTTGACAATGGCCATGTCGAGCATTGGCTCAACGGGCAGAAGATTCTCGAATTCGAAGCATGGAGTGATGATTGGCATAAACGCAAAAACAGCGGTAAATGGTCCAACGCTCCTGAATACGGTTTAGCCAAGAAAGGTGTCATCTGTCTGCAAGACCACGGCTACCCGGCCTCCTTCCGTAATATAAAAATAAAAGAGCTACCCAGGAAAGCAGGAAAGACGATCGACCTGTTCAACGGTCAGGACTTGACTGGCTGGGAAGTCTATGGCACAGAGAAATGGTACGTCGATAAGGATAAGAACCTCGTCTGCGAGAGTGGCCCGGACAAACAATACGGCTATCTGGCTACCCGTGATTACTACGACGACTTCGACCTCACCGTAGAGTTCAAACAAGAAGCCGACGGTAACTCCGGTGTCTTCATCCGCTCCTTTATCGAAGAAGGTGTGAAGGTAAATGGTTGGCAGGTCGAGGTAGCTCCGAAGAACCATGACACCGGCGGTATCTACGAATCCTACGGCAGGGAATGGTTAGCCCAAATCCCGGACGAGAAGGAAAACATCCTCAAAGAAGGCGAATGGAACACCATGCGTATCAAGGTGCAAGGTGATAACATCCAGACTTGGCTCAACGGCGAGGAGATGGTCAACCTCACCGACGAAACCATCGGAAAGGGTAAGGGTCGTATCGCCTTGCAAATCCACGAAGGCGGTGGCATCAAGGTCTTGTGGAGAAACCTAAGACTTACCACACTCTAACCCCATCTTTCCGCAAAGGAAAAAGGCACGTAGCCGCAGGCATTCCCCCGGCTACGTGCCTTTCTTTTTAGCTTAACGGAAGCGTTTCTCCAGTTCTTCGTTCGACAGGATGGTGAGGATAGTCTTCCCATCCGGTGTATAATTGGAATCGCTACAGGTGAATAAGGAGGCTACCAGATTGTCCATCTCCTCCGCCGCGAGTGTCTTCCCGACGGGGATGGCTTGTGCCGAGGCCAACGAGAAGGCAACCATGTTGCAGATATCCTCATGGGCTTTGCTCCCGGTCTCGATAGCTTTGGAGACGATTTCCTTCAGCAGTCGCACGCAATCCGTGCCTTCCATACCGGCGGGGATGCCGTTGATGGAGTATGTCCCGCCTCCCAGATTGGACAAGTCAAAGCCGGCAAAGGTCAAATCGTCCATCAGCTCAGGCAGATGGTTATTTTCCGAGGGAGTAAACTCTACCATCGCCGGGAAGAGCATCTGCTGCGTCAGCCCTTGGTGCTCGGCGATACGCTTCTGGTATTGCTCGTAGAGGATGCGGATGTGTGCCCGATGCTGGTCCACCAACGCCAGTCCGGACTTCAGCGAGGTTACGATATAATGGCTCTTATATTGGTAGCAGGGCATCAGCGTCTCGTCGAAGAGTGGCTTCTCCCGAGGGGGTTCCGCCGACGGTGCATCCTGCCGCGCCGCCTCTCGCTCAGACTCGAAGTTCTCATAGAGCTGTGCCCAGTCGAAGTCCGGACGCGAAGTCTGGCTCCCTCCTCCCCGGTCTCCATAGACATAGTCTGCCGAGGATGAAGGCGGATTGAAGGGGTTGTATCCCGTACTGACATGCACCTTCGGCTGCTCCCTCCGCTCGCTGTCTTTCATCGGGTTATACACCGGTATCTCCAGCGAGTCGTCTGCGGTGAAGTCCAGCGAAGGGATGGCACTCGACTTCGCCAGGGTCTCCCGCGTGGCGGCCAGGAGGATTTGCCAGATAGGTTGTTCGTTCTCGAACTTAATCTCCGTCTTGGTCGGGTGGATATTCACGTCAATGGTCGCAGGGTCGAGGGTGAGGTAGATGAAGTAGCTCGGCATCTCGCCCGGCGCAATCAGCTGTTCGTAGGCCTGCATGACAGCCTTATGGAAATAGGGATGTCGCATGAAGCGGCCATTCACAAAGAAGTACTGCAACGCCCCCCGCTTCGTCGCCGTATCCGGCCGTGCGATGAACCCATGCACCTTGACGAGCGAACTCTCCGCCTCCAGCGACAGCAGCTTCTGGTTGAATGCCTTCCCATTGATGTTGATGATGCGTTGTCGAAGTCCAGACTCCGGCAGGTTCAATATCTCCGTGTCGTTATGGTACAGCGAGAGGGATACCTGAGGGTTCACCAGCGCCACCCGCTCAAACTCGGTGATGATATGCCTGAACTCCGTCTCGTTGGACTTCAAGAACTTCCGCCGCGCCGGCACATTGTAGAAGAGGTTCTTCACGGAGAAGACGCTCCCCTCGGTCCACGCATCCGGCTCGCACGACTCTACCTTGGAGCCGGCAATCAGCAGGCACGTCCCGCATTCCGCCCCCCGCAGCCTTGTCTTCAGCTCTACCTGCGCGACGGCGGCGATGGATGCCAAGGCTTCGCCCCTGAATCCCATGGTATGCAGAGTGAAGAGGTCCTCGACGCGCGCTATCTTCGACGTCGCATGGCGCTCGAAGGCCATCCGCGCGTCGGTCTCAGACATCCCCTTGCCGTTGTCGATGACCTGCACCAGCGCCTTCCCCGCCTCCTTGACGTTCACCTGGATGCGCGTTGCCCCGGCATCGAGGGCGTTTTCCACCAGCTCTTTCACCACCGAGGCCGGGCGCTGGATGACCTCGCCTGCGGCAATCTGGTTGGCGATATTGTCCGGGAGTAAATGAATCACGTCGCTCATCTTCCAAACATTACCCAGAACAGGAAGGCCAAAGCCACCAGCGCGAGCAGCAGCTTCATATTCTTATAATGACGGCTCCGAGGGTCGTCGCCCCGGCTCTTGCTTTTCTTCAGATGCGTCGTCCCCTCGATGAAGGAACCACGGATGGCATCCTTGTACTCTTCGACGGACTCTTCCTCCAGACCCATCTCGCGTTTCACCCGGTGAACACGCTTTTCCAGCTCTTCCTTGTCTGGGTCCCAATATATGGGCTTATGCTCGAACTGGCGAGGCTTACGTACGTTATAAAATGAAAACAGTGCCATAGCAGTTTATATTTTAGAGTTTATAATTCAACGACTTAGATATTACCCCCAGAACCTCCGCAGAGGGGCTGGTTGTTCCTCCGCAGAGGGACCGGTTGCTCCTCCGCAGAGGAGGTGGTTGCTCCTCCGCAGAGGAACCGCGTGCTCCTCCGCAGAGGAACCAGCAGCTCCTCCGCAGAGGGACTGGCAGCTCCTCTGCAGAGTTACCGGCAGCAACTCTGGAGAGTTACCCCCAGCAACTCTGGAGAGTTTCCGGCGGCCCTCCGGAGAGGCATTTCTACCGCCGCGCTAATGTACGAATTTATTGCTTCGCTTCGGCACATCTTGCACCTTTCTTTTCTTGGCAACGTAAATATCGTCTTTGTTGCGGGGGCGGAGGTAGTCGAACCAGTAGAAGTCCTTCAGCGTCTTTTGCTCCGGACGGAGGTCGGGGATGGGGGTCATGGTTCCCTTGGGCGTGGGCCATATCTTCAGCTTGTCCAGCTTGTTATCCTTCACCCAGATGGTGAGGTAGCCGCTCTGCGTCGAGTTGAGACCGACCATCGAACCGTCGTTCTCGATGGGATAGAAGATCGACTCGGCGTTGCCTGCGACGTCGATCTGGCGGATAGCCTGACCCTCGAAGTAGGCCTTCAGGTCGTTGCCCTTCAACTGGTTGTAGTATGAGGTATCTACATATTGGACAGCGAAGGCGAACTGCACGACGTGGGCGTAGTCGATGGTGCTGTCGTTCATGTAGATCAAGATTGTGTCTCCATAGAGCTGATACCTTTCGTTCCAGATGACCGGTTCCCTATACATATATAATATAGAGTCTCGGGAGTTGAATTGCATCGAGTCGCAGACCCCCTGGAGGTCGGTCCGGTAGAAGCGGACGCCGTAGTAGGCTTTCACCTCGCGGTAAGTCGAGTCGATGGTTACCATCTGGAGTGTGTCGGCATGGAGGTAAAGTGTGTCTCCCTGCGAGTACTCGAGGAAGGAGGCGCTGTCGGTGGCGAAGGCGAAGCCGGTCTTCTCGTTGTAGTATCCGTAGTTGCCCCGGAGCATGGCGTTCTGGACGGTATCCCGGATAGACATGTGTCCGAAGACTTCGCCGAAGCCGGCGGCACGGTCGTAGGCTATCGAGTCGCCTATCAGTATCTTGTTTCCCGACGAGACTTCGGAGCGGTCGAGCAGCATGGCGGTGTTCTTCGCCGTGTCATACCAGCCGAGGGACGAGTGAATCGTGCCACTGTCCGAGACGATGACCGAGGGACCGAGGATGGTCGAGAGTCGGGTGTTGGTGTTATAATGCAGCGTGTCCGAGTAGAGGGTGAACTGGGGATTCTCCAGGCGGACACTGTCGTTGAAGATGGCGAGCTTCGTGGCAGGGGAATACTGGCCATAGAAGGAGGAGAGCTGGTTGAGGGAATCGACGATGAGGCCGCCCTCGAAGTAGTATCCGATGTTGGGGATACGCTCGTAGTTCAGGCTGTCGGTGAAGAGCGTTACGTCGCGGTTCTCCATACGGACGTGGTCGCGGAGGTAGGCTATCTGCGTGTCTCCGTCGTAGAAGAGGTAGTCGCCATAGACGAAGAGGGTGTCTCCCTGCTCCATACGGACATTGCTGAACGCCTCGAGGGAGTTGGACTGCTCATAGAAGTAAGCGCTGTCGCAATACATATAGGAGCTGTCGTGGCGGAAACAGACATCGCCGTTCAGGACCTGTGCGTCGGCCCGCTGCTCCTTGTCGAAGGAGAGGACGTTGGCATGTTCCAGGAACACTTTCGTCTTCTTCACAGACGCAGAATCCTGTGCCTGGGCAAATAGGGAATGTCCAAGACACAGGAATAAAAACGATAAGCAAGTGATTCTGATGTTCATTCTTCCTTAATCCAACCGGGGTAACGGAAATCACAGTTTCTCCAGCCGTCGCTGATGCGGACGTAGGTAGTCTTCTGCTGCTTCTTAATCCAATTGTCGAGGAGTTCCTGTTTCTTACGTTCCTCCACGATGGCCTTCAACTCTTGGTAGTCGTCGGAGAGGTTAGCCTTGTGTGCCTCGGTCCTTGCCCGCAGCTTGACGATGGCTACCACTTCGCGCTGGTTCTTATTAATCATGGTGAAAGGCTTGGAGATTTCTCCGACCTTCATTCCGTAAACGACCTTGCCGACCTCCTGGGGAAGCTCCTGCATCTCGAAGCGGGGCGTGCCGTTGTACTGGCTGTCGTAGTTCTGGTTCACCATCAAGCCCTTGTTGTTACGTGTGTCCTTATCCGCTGAGATGAAGGTTGCTGCCTCGTCGAAGGAGAACTTGTTTGCCATCAAGTCGTTGTAGAGTGAGTCCATCCGCTCGACGGTCTTGTTTAGTTCGGTCTCTGAGACTTTCGGCTTCAGGAGGATATGACGGCAATTGATACGGTCGCCACGTTTCTCGATCAGCTGGATGATATGGTAGCCATACTCCGTCTGGACAATCTGGGAGACACGCTTCGGGTCATTCAGGTTGAAGGCGACATTGGCAAACTCAGGCGCCAGCAGACCTTTGCCAGTGAAGCCCAACTCGCCACCACGCTTAGCCGACTCGGGGTCTTCCGAATACAGGCGAGCCAAAGCCGAGAACTCGCGCTCGCCACTGGTTATCTGCTCGGTGAACTCACGCAGGCGAGCCTTGATAGCATCCGTCTCTTCCATCGGAATCTTCGGCTCCATCGTTACAATCTGTACCTCGACGGTCATGGGGATATTTGGAAGGCTGTCTTGAGGCAACTGGTTGTAATACTTGCGAACCTCGGAGGGAGTAAGTTTGATTTCGCCCACCAGCTTGCTCTGCATCTCCTGCACAATCTGCTGTTCGCGAATCATCTCCGTACGCTCTTCCTTGATAACAGGGAGCTTCTTGTTCAGATATTCCTCAAGCTTCTCCTTCGAACCGATTTGGTTGATGGCGAAGTTGAGCCATTGCTCTACGCTTTGCAGCACCTGAGCCTCGGGGACTTCCACACTATCTATCTTCGCTTGGTTCAGGTAGAGCTTCTGGATAGCCATCTGTTCGGGGATGACACAATAGGGATCGCCATCGAGCCGCTCACCCGAATTCAACAAATACAACCGTTGGGCTTCTACGTCAGAACGCAAGATGGCATCATCGCCTACAACCCAAACAATCTCATCAATCACATTGTCCTGCGCCTTTATTCCGCTTATGCAACAAGCCAGGAATAAGAAACATAAAAACTTCTTCATGCCTTTCTATACTTTTTATAGAGCAACACTATGGTTTATCGGAAGGAAACCTTACCTTTCCATCTCGTATTGCGTCGTTATATAATTCTTCTTCAAAATCTCTTAAGAACTTCTGCTTTCGCTGGGCAAGCAACATATCCATGATTTGCGGCTGCACATAGTCGTAAGGAGCTACCTGCCCCGCCGGGATATAATCGCGGATGTTCAACAGATAACAATAGGAGCTATCCGAAACCTCCAACGTCTTGTTCGCCTTCAAATAAGCTGAAGGATTCGACAACTGCATGGGGATATTCTCCATGACATCTTCGAAATCCATCCATTTATCATAGAAGTAATCGTAGATAGCCGCGTTCTGCAGGCTATACTTGTCTATCTTCTCCACCGCCGAGGCATCGTCGGACTTATACCACCGCTTCAGGTCTGTCAATCCCGGAGCATCTATCGGTACTTTCAGGAACAAACCCTTCACCAAGTTCGTTTTCAATTCAAACTTCTTCTGGTTTGTCTCATAGTAGTTCAAGACATCGCTCTCCCGTATCTCTGCCGAGAGACGCTCCCGCACCAACTGCTCCTGATAGCGATAACGAATCAAGGAATGCCGATAAGCTTCGACCAGTCTTTCCACATCCGCCATCTCCTCGCCGAGGTTTTCCTCCGCGATGTCGTAAACCAAAGCGTCCTTCACCCATTTCTTCACATAGCTCTCTGCCACCAGCAGGCTATCCGCCGAAGAAAGCGTGCGGGGTATCACGGCCTCGACCTCGGAACGCGACAACGAGTGCCCGCCGACCGAGACCAAGACATCCGTCCCGGCTTCCTGCGCTCCCCGGCCACACGAGAAGAGCATGAGCATCAGGCACCAGACTCCATAGACTACCCTGCGACTCATCGGCCTACCGCTTTATCCAATACCTCCCAGTTGATGGTTACCGGATACTTCTCGTTCAGCTCGGCTATCCAAGCCTCATCCAAAGCTTTCTGTTCGCTCATCGGTTTGCTCCATACCCGGCGGTTGCTTATCTCGAAGAGGAGAATGCCATCCCGGTATTCGCCCATCAACAAGTCGAACTCCGGATGCTTCTTCTTCAGATTCTTCCTTTCGCTTATCGTGGCCAGCTCCCGCACGAAGAGGTCGTACACCTCTTGCATGAAGTCGCCCGCGTATGTCTTTGCCGAGAACGGGCAGCGCTGGATATAATAAGCAAACTCATCCTGCAAATGCACTTCCCCATCCAAACGGAAGAGAGGTTTCTTCATCTCCTTCGCCCGATTGTAGAAAGCCGTATCTGTCGGGAAATAGTCGTTGCACAAGGCTTGCAGCTCGGCGTAGGCTTCGGGATAAAACTCATAGTCATATTCCTGCTTCATCTTATCATCGAACGCCTTGTACAACTCGAAGTTCCGCTCGCCCTGCGCCATCAGCCGCGTCAGACGCTTCTTTTCCACGGCATAGTCGGGCTGCTTCGGTGCTTCTATCAGTTTAATAATATGATAACCGAAACGGCTCTCGACCGGTTGGGAGAGTTCGCCCGGCGTCTTCAGCTTATAGGCGGCATCCTCAAACTCGCGCACCATCGTACCCGGGTCGAAGGCAGGCAACATTCCGCCCCGCGCCGCCGATTTCGGGTCGGCCGAGAGTGCCTTGGCTTTCTCTGCGAAATCCGCCCCGGCCTGCAATTCGGCATAAAGCTGCTCGGCATCCGCCTTCACCCTTGCGCTATCGGCCGCCGTCGCGTTCTTGGGGAATGCCAACAAGATATGCGCGACCTTGATTTTACCCGGGTTGGGCAAACGGTTTTCCAAGCGGATGATATGATAACCCAACTTCGTACGCACCGGAGCTGAGACAGAACCGACCGGCATCGTGAACACCTGATTCTCGAACGCCTTGATTGTCTGCATCGGATGCAAACGATAGACATGCTCGTAGGCCACTTTCTTCGGCGCCTGCGCGACACACTCCTTGGCTACCGCCACAAAGTCCTCGCCGCCCTGAATCCGCCGATAGGCCTCCAGCGCCTGCTGATAGACCGCCGCCGTATCCCGCGAAAGCGTCTGCTCCGGCAGGCGGAAAAGGATGTGGCTGCATTCGACCATCTCTTTCATCCGCTCGAACTCGACGCGGACCGCCGCGTCTTCCCCTTCCTTGTCCGAGAGGAAGTCCGCCGTCAGCTGGCTCCGGTATTCGTCCAGCTCCTCGGCGAAGGATTTCGTCTTGTCCAGCCCTTCGGCTTCGGCCTCAGCCACTTTGAGCTTAAAATTCTTGTATAACTCGACAAAAGAATCCCGTTCTTTCCGGTCGGCCAGGTTTACCGCCCCGTTTTTTTCAGCCATAAACACGAATTCGTCGATGGAGACAGGCTTCCCCGCCACCGTCATGACGACTGAATCCCTGTTCATGCCAAAAACCGACGTCCCCGCCAACAACAAAGAAGATATGAATAATGCTTTCATCTGTTTATCAATTTAATTCCGACCGTTCAAGAGCTTTCCTATTCAAACGGCCACACAAAAATAACACTAATCTAACGGAGAGCCGAAAAGATTCGTATTCCTCTTCGTTAAATTAGTGTTTTTTAAGTAGCAATCCATTTTTCCTCAGACCGCGAAAAGAATTATCCGCTCCGCAAACTGAGACTTTTCTTCAGAAGATAAGAACTTTTCGCCGGGATTCCTTTAACACTCATTAAATGATAAAGTCTATTCGCTCGAAGTCCTCTAACACTCATTAACTGATAAATGCTGTCCGCCCGGCGTTCTTTAATACTCATTAAATGATAAATCCTGTTCACCCGAAGTCCTTTAACACTCATTAAATGATAAGTCCCAATCAACGGGCGAATAAGACTCACCTTCCCTATCCGGAAGTTCCTCTTTTACCATCAATTAGCCAATTCCGAGAGGAACTTGATGCGGACGAGGCGAATCTCATCCTCAGTATAATCGCCGCCAAGTTCTTCGATGGCCTCTTCCAAATCATCGGTCTCCGAATCCTTGAAGTATTCGTAGATATCCTCGATATGCTCTTCATCGACCACATCGTTGAGGAAATAATCGATGTTGATGCGCGTACCGGAATAGACAATCGCCTCGATTTCGTCCAGCAGTTCGGAGAACTCCAGGCCCTTCGACATGGCGATGTCGTCGAGCGCCACCTTGCGGTCGATACTCTGGACAATCCAGACCTTGAGCTTCGACTTGTTGGCGACGGTGCGGACACGCAAATCCTCCGGCCGCTCGATTTCGTTTTCCTCGACATGACGCTTAATCAGCTCGACGAACTCCTTGCCGTAGCGTTTAGCCTTGCCCGCGCCGACGCCGGGGATGTTTTGCAACTCCTCGAGCGTAACCGGATACGTCGTGGCCATCGCCTCCAGCGAAGGGTCTTGGAAAACGACGAAGGGAGGAACCCCCAGACGCTTCGAGACTTTCTTGCGCAAGTCTTTCATCATCGAATACAAAACCGGGTCCACCGCACAGGCGGCGCCGCCGCGAACAGGAGTTTCCTCTTCTTCTTCTTCAAATTCATTGTCCTCAGTAATCTTGAAGGATACCGGATTCTTCATAAAGTCCTTGCCCTTCGGAGTAATCTTGAGCAAGCCATAGTTTTCGATATCCTTCATCAGATAACCGGCAATCAGCGCCTGGCGGATAACGGCGTTCCAAGTCTTGTCGTCTTCGTCTTGGCCCGAGCCGAAGATTTCCAATTCATTGTGTTTGTACGATTGGATTTCCGACGTTTCGTTGCCCACCAGCATGTTGACAATATAATCGGCCTTAAATTTTTCTTTCAAAGTACTGATGACCTCCAGTACCGCAGTTAATAGTTCTTTTGCTTCCACTTGTTTCTTTGGGTTCAAACAGTTATCACAGCTACCACAATTTTCTTCCGTATATTCTTCACCGAAATAATGGAGTAGCACTTTCCTTCTACAAACCGATGTCTCGGCGTACGCTGCCGTTTCGAGCAGCAATTGTTTACCTATTTCCTGTTCGGCGACAGGTTTGCCCTGCATGAATTTCTCCAGCTTCTGCAAATCCTTGTAAGCATAGAACGCAAGGCAATGGCCCTCGCCCCCATCGCGACCGGCACGACCGGTTTCCTGGTAATACCCCTCCAGGCTCTTGGGAATATCATAGTGAATCACATAACGCACATCCGGTTTGTCAATACCCATGCCAAAAGCGATGGTAGCCACGATGACATCCACCTTTTCCATCAAGAAAGCATCTTGGTTGGCCGAGCGCATTTGCGAATCCATCCCGGCATGATAGGGCAAAGCCTTGATGCCATTAGCTTTCAAGATGTCGGCAAACTCTTCCACCTTCTTGCGGCTGAGGCAATAGACAATACCCGACTTCCCTTCGTTAGCTTTTATAAACTTGATAATATCCCGGTCGATATTGTTCGTTTTGGGGCGAACTTCATAATACAGGTTGGGGCGATTGAAGGATGATTTAAAGACAATAGCGTCAGTCATGCCCAAATTCTTCTGGATGTCGTGCTGGACTTTCGGAGTAGCCGTAGCAGTCAGCGCAATCAAAGGACGTTTCCCGATTTCATTAATGATAGGCCGGATACGACGGTATTCCGGACGAAAGTCGTGTCCCCATTCCGAAATACAGTGGGCTTCGTCCACGGCGTAGAACGAAATCTTTACCTGACGGAGGAATTCGACGTACTCTTCCTTCGTCAGCGATTCAGGCGCAACATAAAGCAACTTGGTACGCCCGACCAGGATATCCGACTTCACTTGTTCGATAGCCGACTTGTTCAAGGACGAATTGATGAAGTGGGCGACCCCGTCTTCCTCACTGAAGTTTCGCATGGCATCCACCTGGTTTTTCATAAGCGCTATGAGAGGAGAGATGACGATGGCCGTCCCCTCCATCAAAAGAGAGGGCAACTGGTAACACAATGATTTACCACCGCCGGTAGGCATCAAGACAAACGTGTCTTTTCCAGCCAAAACATTCTCAATAATTGCTTTTTGGTTTCCTTTGAAAGTGTCGAAACCGAAATGCTTTTTAAGCTCCTCTGTCAAATAATCCTTCTTTGCCATACTAGTATTAATTAAGAAAATAGGTTTACATCTTTATGAAACTTGTAAACGGTTCACGTCCGCTTTTTCAAATTGTTCTTTCGCATACGCCAAGGTTACATGAAGCGATTTCCCGCCCGTAGAAGGCATCGTAAACATGGCGTCCATCATTATCGCTTCGACTATAGAACGCAATCCGCGTGCACCCAGCTTAAATTCCAAAGCCTTATCGACAATAAACTCGAAGACATCCTCATCGAAGGCCAATTCAATGCCATCCATAGCAAACAACTTCACATACTGTTTGATAATAGAGTTCTTCGGCTCTGTCAGAATACGGCGCAAAGCTGCACGGTCAAGCGGATTCAGATAGGTCAATATCGGCAAACGTCCTATAATCTCCGGTATCAAACCAAACGATTTTAAGTCAGCCGGTGTGATATACTTCAACAAATTATTTTTATCCACCTGGGCTGTATCTTTGGCTGCGGCGTAACCCACAACACGGGTATTCAGGCGCTGAGCAATTTTCTTTTCGATGCCGTCAAACGCCCCACCGCATATAAACAAGATATTCTTCGTATCAACAGGTATCATCTTTTGCTCCGGATGCTTACGCCCACCCTGGGGAGGAACATTGACAACCGAGCCTTCAAGTAATTTCAACAAACCCTGCTGTACACCTTCGCCACTGACATCTCGTGTAATCGAAGGATTATCACCCTTGCGGGCTATTTTGTCGATTTCATCGATGAAAACAATGCCACGCTCGGCAGCATCCACATCGTAGTCGGCAGCCTGGAGCAAGCGCGTCAAGATACTCTCGATATCTTCGCCTACATAACCTGCCTGTGTCAGTACCGTCGCATCGACAATAGCAAACGGGACATGGAGCAATTTGGCAATCGTACGAGCCATCAAGGTCTTTCCCGTACCCGTCGTTCCTACCATTATAATATTGGACTTCTCGATTTCGACGTCATCAGAAGTCTTTTCCTGTAGCAAACGTTTATAATGGTTGTACACCGAGACCGAGAGATAACGCTTGGCATCGTCTTGCCCGATAATATATTGATCAAGGAAAGCCTTAATGTCTTCCGGCTTGGGCAAATCAGCTTTGCTAAAACCCAAATCCGACTTTTGGCTTTTCATCTGCTCCTTTACAATTTCATACGCTTGCTGGGCGCAGTCGCCGCAGATAGCCCCTGAGATTCCGTTAATCATCAGACTGACCTCGCGCCGGTTGCGTCCACAGAACGTACAAGTATCGCCTATTTTGGCCATATAATTCTATTAATTGATTATTTACGTGTTAAGATATCGTCTATCATTCCATATTCCTTGGCTTCAGCAGCCGTCATCCAGTAATCACGGTCGCTGTCGCGGGCCACATCCTCATACGGCTTACCCGAATGGTCGGAGATGATGGTATATAACTCTTTCCTAACCTTTAATATCTCACGTGCAGAAATCTCAATATCCGAGGCTTGTCCCTGCACACCACCCAGCGGCTGGTGAATCATGACGCGGGAATGCTTCAAGGCAAAACGCTTTCCTTTCGTTCCAGCTACCAACAAGACGGAAGCCATCGAAGCTGCTATCCCTGTACAAATCGTCGAAACATCGGAACCAATGAACTGCATCGTATCATAAATCCCATACCCGGCATAGACAGAACCCCCCGGCGAATTAATATAGATAGAAATATCCTTTCCGGGGTCGCTGGAATCCAGATACAACAGCTGCGCCTGGATAACATTGGCAGCATAATCATCTATCTGCGTTCCCAAAAAGATGATACGATCCATCATCAAGCGGGAAAACACATCCATCTGCGCTACGTTCAACTGACGCTCTTCGATAATTGTCGGTGAAATGTAGCTGCTCGTGATGTTCATATAACTATCCAACGCCGTACCACTCATCCCCAGATGTTTGGTTGCATAATTTCTAAAATCGTTCATAGTCTAATTCGTTATTACTTTTTATTTAAAGAGAGAGACAAAAAGGGATTTCTCCTCTTTTCGCTCAACGGAAAACAAAGTTATAAATAAAATTCTAAATCTTACAACTTATTTTGTCCGCTAAGAGATTTTTTTAGAGAAGAAATCCCTTTTTTGTTGCAGACAGCCTAAACTGCCCACCTTTTTATGCTTCAAAAAGCTTAGAGAACTCGTCGGCAGAAACTAATTTCACTTCCAACTCTACCTGGTCTTTCAACCAAGCAGCCAGCTTTTCTTCTACGGCACGATCAACAATGCCCTGTACCGACTGTCTGTTCTTCAGCATATCCTTTGCATAGTTATCCAAGACATCTTCAGGAACAGAGAGCATACCATACTGGCCGAACTGAGCTTTAGCAATACGCTTAGCAAAGTCTTCCAAGTCGGGTTCTTCTACCTTCAAGTTGTTCTGACGTACCAAAGTTTCTTTAATCAAGTGGTAAGTCAAGTCCTTGATGATAGTAGGATAGTCCTCATCCACACGCTCTCTTGTATTCCGGTCGTTAGCGGCCAGCAACCAGCGCTTCAGGATATCATCGGCAAAGTGCAATTCGCCAGCCTTCTGTACCAATACTTCGCGGGCATCAGTCAGGAACTTGTAATCACTCTGAGGAGCAAACTGCTCGGCCAAGGCTTCACGAATCCGGTTCTTGAATTCTTCTTCGTTTGTAACGACATTCGCACCGAATACCTTGTCGAACAATTCCTGATTCAACTCTGCGTTCTTGTGCTGAGAGATCGTTTCGATTTCGAAGCTAAAGTCGGCTGTAGTCTCAGCAACCTTATCCTTTTCAATCTTCAGGAGAGATGCGATTTCTGCTTCTGCGCCTTCGAACGCCTTGTTCGGGTTGAAGACAATCACCGAGTTCTTCTTGGCACCGATGAACTTGGCCTTTTCTCCTTCGTTCTTGATATACATCGGCATCACGATAGCCTTCTCAACAACGATACCGCCTTCTTTCGGCGCGCCGTTTTCCAATTCGGCAATCCGGCCTCTAACCAAATCTCTTTCGCCGACTTCTTCTACGTCTTCATACGTGCCGTAGTTTGCTGTATAAGCGTCGATATGCTTGTTCAACATATCCTCGTCAACATTCACTTGATAGTAAACCAGCTTGTCTTCCTTGCTCAAGTTGATGTTGATAGCCGGAGCAAAGGCCACGTCGAACTTGAACACGAAGTCTTCTTGTATATCGAAATTGATTTCCGACTGGTCTTTTTCGCTCGGCAGCGGTTCGCCCAAGATATGCAAATCATTTTCGTGGATGTATTTAAACAAGTTATCCGAAATCAGCTTGTTCACTTCTTCAATCAGCACATGTTTGCCATACATCTTCTTAATCATGCTCATCGGAACCATGCCTCTGCGGAAACCCGGCAGATTGGCTTTCTGGCGATAGCTGCGCAAGCTCTTTTCTACGTTATCTGCGTAGTCAGCTTTCACTATTTCTAACTTCACGACGCCGCGCACAGCATCGTTGTCAATAAGAGAAACGTTCATTCTGAATGATTTATTTAATTAATGATTTATGTCTCAAATTTTAGGTTGCAAAATTAGATTTATTCTTTCAATCTCGCAAATTGTTTCCTCAAATATTGTTGTTTGATAGGACGAAAAGTTTCGTAGGTCAGGACATATTCTTCCATAGGTCGGGACATATTCTTCAAACAACACTGTCGTTTCTACAAACAGCACTGTCGTTTGTACAGACGACACAGTTGTTTTTACAAACGACAGTGTCGTTTGAAGTTTATCTCAGGACATAGATAAGTTTTTCTCGGCAGCCAGGCAGTTTTTCTTCCGATGAAACGAAGTTTTTTCCGTACCTTTGGAGCCCGAAACTACTATATAATATAAGGTATATGTATTTGAAAGCATCTTTAGCCGCCCAGCCAGTGGGCAAACAGCTATTTGTCTTGATTTTGCTCATCCTGATGGGCAGTATTTTCTCGTCGTTGTTGGGACTGAGCCTCTTTGGGTTGATATACGGATTCCAGACACCCATGACCAGCCAACCCGATGCGATGCGGTTGTTACAGTTGATTTCCGCCGCAGGGACATTCTTGTTCCCGGCGTTCGGCTTGGCGTATCTGTGTAGCTATGATTATAAGAAGTTTTTGTTTATACGAAACTTAGACCAGGCGAGGCCCTATCTGATTGTCGTCGCCAGCATGTTCCTCATCTCTCCGGCTATCGGGCTGATGGCGATGCTGAACGAACAAATGCAGTTGCCGGAATGGATGGGTGCGGTCGAAGCGTGGATGCGCCAGCAGGAAGAGGCGGGAGCGGCACTGACCGAGTTGCTTATCAATGGCGGCGGATTCTTGCCCCTTGCGAGCAATCTTATTGTCGTCGCGCTCGCCGCTGGCATTACGGAGGAGTTTCTTTTCCGTGGAGCCTTATGCCAGACGCTGAGCCGGTTTGGGCTGAATCATCATGCAGTCATCTGGATAGCCGCCATCCTTTTCAGCGCGTTCCACCTGCAATTCTATGGATTCTTGCCCCGCATGGTATTGGGGGCATACTTTGGATACCTGCTCTATTGGAGCCGGTGCATCTGGCTCCCTGTCTTGGCCCACTTCACCAACAATGCAGTGGCCGTCATCGGAATGTCCACACCGGCACTGAAGAACAACGAGTTTATCACCGGAGAAGTAACCGAGCCGAACCTGCAAAGCTATATCGTCATGGCCGTCGTATTCCTCGGTCTCTTTGGCATATTGATGATACGCCTCCAGCAATTATTAAATGTAGAAGAAAAGCCGAAGTTATAAATCCTTTTTCCGAAGGACGAAGTCTTTACCCAGATACTTCTCGCGGACAATCTCGTTGGCAGCCAACTGCTCTGCCGTACCCTGGAACAAGACTTTTCCCTCAAAGAGCAGATAAGCCCGGTCGCAAATACTCAGGGTCTCATATACATTGTGGTCGGTTATCAAGATACCGATATTCTTGTGCTTCAAGCGGGCCACGATAGTCTGGATATCCTGCACGGCGATAGGGTCCACACCGGCGAACGGTTCGTCGAGCATGATAAACTTCGGGTTGATAGCCAAGCAACGGGCAATTTCTGCACGGCGGCGTTCACCACCTGAGAGCTGGTCGCCCAAGTTCTTGCGCACTTTGTTCAAACCAAACTCAGCCAAGAGACTCTCCAGCTTCTCCTTCTGGTATTCCGGAGTCGTATCAGTCATCTCCAACACAGAGCGGAGGTTATCTTCTACCGTCATCTTCCGAAAGATGGAAGCTTCTTGAGCCAGATAGCCAATGCCGTTGCGAGCTCGCCTGTAAACAGGGAACTTCGTGATGTCCATATCATTGAGGAAAATACGCCCCTCGTTCGGCGTAACCAAGCCCACAGTCATATAGAAAGTTGTCGTCTTACCAGCTCCATTCGGTCCCAGCAGGCCGACAATCTCCCCTTGTTTGACATTGATTGAAACATGGTTCACGACCGTACGAGTCCGATACTTTTTTACCAAATCCTCCGTGCGGAGTATCATTTGTTCTTCCATTATCCGTTATTGTTATTCTTTAGTTTATCAATTTCTTGCGGAGAGAGACCGGTTATCGACTGAATTGTCTCCATAGGAATGCCCAAGTTAAGCATCTTCATCGCATTCTCCCTGTTTTGACGAAGCTGGCCTTCGAGGATACCCTCTTGCAGACCCTCGGCACGGCCTAAAGCAAGGCCCTCGGCTTTACCCTCGGCACGACCTTCAGCTCTGCCTTCAGCCCTTCCTTCTTCTCTTTCCGTAAATATATTGTCTTTCAATATCACAATATTATCCAAATGCCGATAATAAGCTGCTAACTCATCTTTCGTCATCCTATCCAACTTCAGCCTTTCCCTTACAGCCTCGAGGCCGGGAGCTTGGGCACTCTCTGAGATTTGTCCCGTATTCAGATAATAAATCCACTCTTCCAAAGGAGTCTTGGCTACCTTGTTGAAGTCATTTACCTTTAATATATAATATTCGGGATAGAGCTGGCTAACTTCATCAACCTTGAATGTCTGCTTCTGGAAAGGTGTTAAGTCCAAGAGGTCGTGCTCATGCACTCCCCTAAACTCCGTCTTCCCATGATAAACATAATCCTTGCCATGTCCTAAGGAGAAGTAAACGATATTGATGCTATATACCTTACGCACCTTGGAATAGCCTTCTCCCCGATTAATATACTCCGTTACCAACTTAGAGGCACCAAACAACATCCGCTGGAAATAAGCATACTCATTGTTATTCTGAACCTCAATTAGCACAAGCTCTCCCTTTGAATCTTCTGCCAGCATATCCACGCGGTTGTACTTATCGAACTCGTCTTCCTGATTACTCTCGCTCTCCAACAACCGCTGAATCGTTATCTTCTCATTCAGCAACGTAGTAAGCAGACCTTCCAGCACACTAAAATTTGCCTTGTTACGAAGCAATCGCTTCATAGCCCAATCGAAACGAATGTAATTCTCCATAGCCTTTCCTTATTATATTTACAATAATCTCAGGCAAAAGTAGTAATATTTTCCCGTTCTCCTATTGCTTTTCCAAATATCTTCCATATTCCCATGCCCTCGCCACAAAGAATTTTTCCTCTCCATAGAATGACTTTTGCAGATTTCGCTTAACTTTGCCCGACATTTCAAGCAGAAAAGGTTAGAACAATGAACAAAGCATTAGAAAACATGGGCGAATATGTGCTTTTGATGAAGAAAAGCATCACTTTCCCCGACCGTTGGAGCATGTTCTTCAAACAACTCATCAAGGAGATTTACAAGCTGGGTGTTGATTCGCTCTGGATCGTTATCATCATCTCGGCCTTCATCGGTACCGTTATCGCTATCCAGATATCACTGAACATCAGCTCTCCGCTTATCCCGAAGTTCACCATCGGCTACACGACGCGCGAGATCATCCTCCTGGAGTTCTCCTCCTCTATCATGTGCCTCATCCTGGCCGGCAAGGTAGGCAGTAACATTGCCTCCGAGATAGGTACGATGCGTGTTACCGAGCAGATCGACGCGATGGAGATTATGGGCGTGAACTCGGCGAACTTCCTTATCCTCCCCAAGATTATCGGCATGATGGTCTTCATCCCGGTGCTGGTCATCTTCAGTATGTTCGTCGGTATTCTAGGGGGTATTGCTGCCAGCTATTCGACGAGCACGGGGATGACGCCGGCCTCGTTCGAGTTTGGGCTTCAGTTCTATTTCACCCAGTTCTACGTCTGGTATTCGATTATCAAGTCGGTTGTCTATGCCTTCATTATTTCGTCTATCGCTTCTTACTTCGGATACAATGTGAAGGGAGGGGCTCTGGAAGTCGGTAAGGCAAGCACCAACGCCGTCGTCATGAGCAGTGTCATGATCCTACTCGCCGACGTCATATTAACCCACTTAATGCTGACATAACATGATTGAAGTTAAGAATATCACCAAGTCCTTTGAGGGCAGAACTGTCCTGAAGAACATTAGTACCGTCTTCGAAAACGGGAAGACTAACCTCATCATCGGCCGAAGCGGCTCCGGCAAGACCGTCATGATTAAGAACATCATCGGTCTTATGCGGCCCGACTCCGGAGAGATACTCTACGACGGTCGCAACTTCCTGGCAATGAACAAGCACGAGCTGAAGCAGCTCCGCCGCGAGATGGGCATGTTGTTCCAAGGCTCCGCCCTCTTTGACAGTATGACTGTGCTGGAGAACGTCATGTTCCCCCTCGACATGTTCTCCAACGCCTCCTCTGCCGAGCGACGCAAGCGTGCCGAGTTCTGCCTCGACCGTGTGAACCTCGCCGATGCCGGCGACCTCTTCCCGTCTGAGATTAGCGGTGGTATGATGAAGCGTGCCGCCATCGCCCGGGCCATCGCGCTCAACCCCCAGTACCTCTTCTGCGACGAACCGAACTCCGGGCTCGACCCGAAGACCTCGCTTCTCATCGACGACCTTATCCACGACATCACCGTGGAGTACAACATGACGACCGTCATCAACACCCACGACATGAACTCCGTGATGAACATCGGCGACAACATCATCTTCATTAAAGAGGGCGTCAAAGAGTGGCAGGGCACCAAGAGCGAAGTCATCACCTCGAACAACCAGGCCTTGAACGACTTCATCTTCGCATCCGACCTGGCGCGCAAGTTCAAAGAGGTCGAGGAAATGGAAATCAAGCACTAAGATGTACCCAGACGAAGCCCAGCTCCTCGACCGCATCCAAAGGGGAGACCAGTCGGCCTTCGGTTTCCTCTTCAAGACCTACGCGCCCCGCCTCCGCCTCTTCGCGCGCCGCTTTACGCTGTCGCCCGATGCTGCCGACGACTTGGTGCAGGAATGCTTCATCCGCTTCTGGGAACGGCGGACGGAGATACGCGCCCTCTCCCTCCGCTCCCTCCTCTTCACGATGGTGCGCAACGCTTGCCTCAACTACTTGGAACACGAAGGCGTAGTCGAGAAGCAGGCCCTCGACGACCTCCTCACCTCCGACGGCGACGAGCGACTCTACAACCTCGACTTCCGCCGCACGCCCGAGTCCGAGCTCCTCTACGACGAACTCCGCCGACGCCTCCACGCGGCCCTCGGCGAGCTTCCCCCGCGATGCCGCCTGGTCTTCTTGCTTAGCCGCGACGAGGGTCTGAAGAACCGCGAAATCGCCGCGCGCCTCGGAATCTCTACCACCGCCGTGGAGAAACATATCGCAAAAGCGCTCCGCCACCTCTCCCTCCGCCTGGGGAGAGAGCAGCTCTTCCTCGCGCTTCTTGTTTTCCCTACTGATTTGCTCCAACTCTTTGAGGCGAGCACCTCCAACCTTTGGAGGTTATAAGCTCCAACACTTGGAGGTTATAAGCTCCAACACTTGGAGGTGGTAAGCTCCAAACCTTGGAGATGGCAACCTCCGAATCTCCGTCCTTCCTTTGTCAGACATTCTGACCTTACCACTTCAGACCATCTGAACTTACCACTTCAAAGACTTTGAACTGATAACTTCAAACATTTTGAACTCTGCAGTAGCGCGCGTCGCTACTTATCGGTAGTGCGCATCGCTACTTATCGGTAGCGAACAACGCTACTGCCCGGTAGCGCTCGACACTACTTATCGGTAAAATGCAGCCCACGTTAGGCGCAGACGGCTTTTTTTCCGTACATTTGTGCCAAATTAATCCGAAAAGCACATAAAGAAATGAGAAAGTTCCTCTTATCAGTAGCAGCGGCGCTCGCGCTCTGGGGCAGCGGGCAAGCACAGATTTCCCCAGACGCCTACCAGAGGTGGTACGGCGGCAAGTACTCGATGTTCATACACTTCGGGCTCTACTCGGAGCTGGGCGGCGTGTGGGAAGGTAAACCCGTAACAGCTGGATACAGCGAACAAATACAGTCCTTTGCCGGTATCTTTAGCGATTGGTACGGCGAGACCGCCCTGCGTTTCAACCCGACACGCTTCAATGCCGACGAAATCGTCGCCCTCGCCAAGGAAGCGGGGATGCGCTCGATAGTCATCACCACGAAGCACCACGACGGCTTCTGTATGTTCCGCACGGCGACGACGGACTACAACTCGTGGGAGGCGACGCCCGCGCCCCGCGACTTCGTCAAAGAGCTGGCCGATGCGTGCCGGCGAGGGGGCTTACGTCTGGGACTCTACTATTCGAACATCGACTGGCATTTCCCGCAGGCTTATCCCATCTCGAGCCACAACTGCGATTTCGTTACACCCGAGCACTTCGAGCTGAGCAAGGCGCAGATACGGGAGCTGCTGACGAACTACGGTCCCATCTCCGAGCTTTGGTTCGACATGGGTTCGCACACGCCGGAGCAGAGTCGTGAAATGTATAACCTCGTCCACGAGCTACAGCCCGATTGCATGGTCAGCGGGCGGTTAGGAAACGATGCCTACGATTTCAGCGTGATGGCAGACAACAAGTACCCCGAGAGCGCCCTGCAGGTAGCGTGGCAGACGGCGGCATCCATGTTCGACGAGACGTGGAGCTACCGCTCTTGGCAAGAGCGAGGTTCGGCGGTGGACAAAGCCGAAGAGAAGCTGAGGAGCTTGCTCGGCGTCGTATCTCACGGAGGCAACTTCTTGTTGAACATCGGGCCGAAGGGCGACGGGTCGGTCGTTCCCTTCGAGCGGGAAGTGTTGCAACGAATCGGGAAGTGGATGGGGAAATACGGCGAGGCCATCTACGAGACGGAAGCCTCGCCATACCGCCAGTCATTCGAGTGGGGGTATATCACCCGCAAGGGGACGAAGATGTACCTCATCGTCTCGGATGACTATAAGGCAGGGCAGGTGCAGATACCCATGCCGGCGGACAATAAACTGCTTTCGGCCCGCTCGCTTGTCAGGGGAAATGCTTTGAACTTCACCCAAGAGAAAGAGACATATTGGATAGACACACCTGCTAAGGAGGGAGATACCTACGCGGTCGCCGAACTGACCTTCGCCAGCGAGGTAGAGCCGATGCCGATGGCGGCGCTCCGGAAGTCTGGTGCCCTCGTCTTGAGCCAGGAGAACGCGACACCTTCCTACAGCTATTCTTGCTACGATTATTATACCAACTACCGGAGCACGGTGGCCTTCAACTGGGAGACGGAGCTGAAGCGTGCCCTCCGCTCTGCCGAAATCATCTATACGCAGCAGCAGACCAACCGCGAGCTCTCCTTCTCCATCGACGGGGAGAGCGCGGGCACAATCACCCTCAACGCTGGCAAACCCTATGACCTGAAGGTGAAGCCGGGCAGCGTCCGCATGGGAGTCGCCAAGTGGCAGGGACCTTCTTTCGGCCTCTTCGACGGGAACATCGCGGACTGGGCGGAGAAAGAAGGCACCCCAACCGAGAAGAGCGAGGGCACCATCCCGACCACCATCCTGAAGAACTACTTCCTGACGCAAGAAATCGAATCCGATAAGGACCAGGACGTCCTCTTCGAACTTCGGAGCGGCAATGGTGTAGAGGTTGTCCTCAACGGGCAGACCTTCTCCAAGCACCTCAACCCCTACCGTTGCACGCTGCGCGACGAGCAGCTCCTCCTCCCCCTGAGGAAGGGGAAGAACACGGTCGTCATCCGCTTTTATAACCGCTTCGAGAAGGAGATGCCTTGGCGTTTCGCTCTCGCCGAGAAGCAGGTGGTGTTGAAGCAAGACGCGCTGGTGGCGCTCCCCGCAGGACGGCACACGCTCTCGGTTGCACCGGCTCAACCGCGCTCCATATATGCAGATATTGAACTAAGCGATATTAAAATCATATACAAATGAAAATAGGTGATAAAGTCCGCTTCCTCAACTCCGTAGGGGGCGGCATCATTAAAGCCTTCCAAGGCAAAGACCAAGTGTTGGTGGAAGACGAAGACGGCTTCGACATTCCCGCCTTCATCCGCGAGTGCGTCGTCGTCGGCGACAGCGATATGCAAGTCCATAGCAGCAACCGCCCGAAAATCGACCCCGCCGCTATCCAAGAGGAATCCCCTAAGCCTACTCCCCGCCCCGAACCGAAACCGGAGGAGACTGCAGAGGGCGAACGCCTCAACATCTTCCTCGCCTTCCTTCCCACCGATCCGAAGGCCATCCAAACATGTGGCTACGAGGCTTACTTCGTGAACGACAGCAACTACTTCCTGTTCTTCAACTATATGAGCCGCGAGAACAACAGCTGGACTAGCCGCTACCACGGCGAAATCGAGCCGAACACGAAAATCTTCCTCGAAGAGTTTCAAAAGGCGGACTTGAACGCCCTCGAGCGTGTCTGTGTGCAGCTTATCGCCTTCAAGAAGGACAAGCCTTATACCCTGAAGAATGCTGTATCGGTCGAACTCCGCCTCGACACCGTCAAATTCTTTAAGCTCCACTGCTTCATGGACAACGATTACTTTGACGAGGGCGCGTTGCTCTACCCCATCGTCCGCAACGACCTCCCCGAGCGCGAAATGCTGATCTCCGCGACCGACCTCCAAGAGGCCATGCAGCAAAAGGCACGCGAAGACCGCCGCACGACGCCCCAGCCTATCGTCAAGAAGAAGGGCGGAGGCTCATCGGCCATCCTCGAAGTGGATTTGCACATCAATGAGCTGCTCGACAATACTAACGGCCTCTCTAACGCCGATATGTTGAACTACCAGCTCTCGAAATTCCACGAGGTCATGGCGCAATACGCCCACGACAAGGGCCAGAAGATCGTCTTCATCCACGGCAAGGGCGACGGCGTACTCCGCAAGGCCATCGAGAAAGAGTTGAATACGAAGTACAAACAGCATTACTATCAGGACGCCTCGTTCCGCGAATACGGCTTTGGCGCAACGATGGTTACCATTAAATAAACAAACGAAAATTGAAGGATGAAGAATCTTCTCCCCCCAAATTCTTCATCCTTCATTCTTAATTCCTCATTAACAAAGTGTTTGAGATAGAAAGAAAATTTCTCGTCTCCGGTTCTTTCCTCCCCTTCGCCGTTTCCTCTTCGCGCATCGTGCAGGGTTACATCTGCTCGGCTCGCGGCCGGACGGTCCGGGTCCGGATTCGGGGCGAAAAAGGGTATCTGACCATCAAGGGGCCGTCTGATGAGGCGGGGGTCAGCCGTTACGAATTTGAACGCGAGATTCCTCTTGCCGACGCCGAGGAACTGCTGAAGCTCTGCGAGCCTGGGGTCATCGACAAGGTGCGTTACCTGGTTCCTGTAGGTCATCATACGTGGGAAGTCGATGTTTTTCATGGGGATAACGAAGGGCTGGTGGTTGCCGAGGTGGAACTCCGCTCGCCTGACGAGCCTTTTGAGCGTCCGGAATGGCTCGGGCGAGAGGTTACGGGCGATCGGCGGTACTATAACTCGATGCTGACCAAGCAACCATTTTCTATTTGGCCTGAGAAGGAAAATCAACAAGCTTCTACACCGGTGTAAATGGCCGTCGAGGGGCCTCAACGAGCACTCGCACCGGTGTAAATGCTTGTTGAGGTGCCTCAACGGGTACTTACACCGGTGTAAACAGTCATTGAGACCCCTCAACAGGCATCTACACCGGTGTATAAATAAAAAAGTATTACAATTTAATAAGAAAAAGAAAGATGAAACGATTTTTTATGGCGGTGGCAACCGTAATATTCTCTTTATCAGCTTCGGCAGACGAGGGAATGTGGGTATTACCGCTGTTGCAACAACAAAATTTGCCGGAGATGATGGCCCTCGGCCTGAAACTCCAGGATTACGAGATTTATAGCCCCGAAAATGCATCTTTGAAAGACGCTGTGGTGATTTTCGGGGGCGGATGCACGGGTGAGGTAGTCTCGCCCGACGGTCTGGTGCTCACGAACCATCATTGCGGGTACGGTGCCATCCAGTCGCACAGCACCTTAGAGCATGATTACCTGACCGAAGGCTTTTGGGCGACCTCCCGAAGTGAAGAATTGCCTAATCCGGGGCTGTCGGTTACCTTCATCGACCGGATTGGAGACGTTACCGACTATGTCAAAGAGGCGCTGAAGAAGGATAACGACCCGGAGGGGATGAACTACCTTTCGCCCAAGTACTTGAACGGATTGGCGAAAGCACGCGTCGGTGAGAAATTCTTGGCAGACAATCCGGGGACGGAGGTCGAAATCAAGCCATTCTACGGTGGGAATCAGTATTATATGTTCACCAAGAAGATATATCGCGACGTGCGGTTGGTCGGAGCCCCGCCCTCGTCCATCGGGAAGTTTGGCTCGGATACGGATAACTGGATGTGGCCGCGACACACGGGCGACTTCTCGGTCTTCCGCGTCTATGCCGACGCAAATGGGAATCCGGCGGAATATTCAGAGCGGAACGTGCCCCTGCGCCCGAAACGGTGGTTCAAAATCTCCGTGCGGGGAGTGAATGAAGGGGATTATGCCATGATGATGGGCTTCCCCGGACGGACCAATCACTACTATACCTCGTGGGAAGTCGCTGAGCGTCGCGATATTGACAACACGGTACGCATCAACATCCGCGAACTGCGGCAGAAGGTGATGCTCGAGGAAATGTTGAAAGACCCGCAGGTGCGTATCCAGTATGCCAGCAAATATGCGGGCTCGGAGAATGCCTATAAGAACGCCATCGGCTCGAACTGGGCCATCAACAAGCGCGATTTCGAGCAAGTGAAACGGGCTGAGCAAGAAGCCCTTCTCGCCTGGGCGGATGAGCAGGGGAAAAGCGAATACCGCGAGGCGCTGAACCAGATACGCGACATCGTGGCAGACCGGCACGACCTCCGCTTCCGGCAATGGATGCTGAACGAGGCACTCCGCATTGGCATTGAGTTCGTTAGCGTACCGATGGAAATCAACCCCTTAGTCGAAGCCCTGAAAGGGAAGACGGCCGACCGGCAGAAAGAGCTGGATCAGATGACGGCTGCTTTCCGGCGGTTCTTCGACAAAGACTATGTGCCCGAGGTGGATAAAAAGATAGCCAAGGTGATGCTGACGGAGTACCGGAGGCTTATTCCGCATACCTCGCAACCGGCGTATTTCGCCATTATCGATAAAAAATATAAAGGAGACATCGAGCGGTTCCTGGATGACATATTCGCGAAGTCCATCTTTGCCAGCCGCGAGAACTACAACAAGTTCTTGAAGCGGCCGACAGCCAAGGCACTGCTCAACGACCCGATGATTCTCTTCGCCCAATCCGTCGAAAACGAGCGGGAGAACCTGTCTAACTCGTTGAAAAGCTACGATGCGGCCTATAACAGGGCGCACCGGACCTACGTCAAAGGCCTCTTGGAGATGGAGAAAGACAAGAAGCATTGGCCCGATGCCAACTTCACCCTGCGCCTGACGTATGGGCAAGTGAAAGGCTATCACCCAAGGGATTGCGTCTATTACACACACCAAACAACACTCGACGGGGTGATGGAGAAGGAAGATTCGACCAACTGGGAGTTCGTCGTGCCCCAGAAGCTAAAGGATTTGTACCGTGCCAAGGACTTCGGGCGGTATGCGACGAAAGACGGACGGATGCCCGTTGCCTTTTGTGCCACGACGCATACGACCGGGGGCAATTCCGGTAGCCCGGTGATGAATGCGAATGGGGAATTAATCGGCATCAACTTCGATAGGAACTGGGAAGGCGTCGGCGGAGACATCGAATACCTGCCGGACTACCAGCGGAGCATTATCGTGGACATCCGCTATGTCCTCTTCCTCATCGAGAAATACGGCGAGGCCGAAGGACTATTGCAAGAGATGGAAATTATAGAATAAGCAAAAGAAAGCTCCTGCTTCCAACCGATTGTCAGTGGAAACAGGAGCTTTTTATTTATCAAAAGAAACTACTATGCAACGTTTTACTCGTCCCGACTTGCGCCCAGGAACAACATGATATAATAGAACAAGCTCGCCAGAGAGCCAAGGGCAGCCACGACGTAGGTATAAGCCGCAGAACGGAGGGCATCCTCAGCCTTGTCATGCGTATAGACATTCGTAACTCCCGAACGGTTCAACCAAACCAAAGCACGCTGGCTCGCATTAATCTCGACCGGCAAGGTAATCAAACTGAACACCGTCGTCGAAGCGAAAAGGATGATACCGAACAACATCAACTGTGGGAACGTGTGCAAAAGCAACATACCACCCAGCAATACCCACATCATAATGTTCGAAGCAAAGCTAACGATGGGCACCAAGGCCGAGCGCATCCGGAGCGGAGCATAAGCGGTAGCGTGCTGCACCGCGTGTCCACACTCGTGGGCAGCTACAGCGGCAGCGGCGATACTGTTGCTATAAAAAACACTCTCGCTGAGGTTGACAGTCTTGTTCAGCGGGTTGTAATGGTCTGTCAAGTGTCCCGGCGTACAAGTTACCTGCACGTCATAGATTCCATTATCGTGCAACATCTTCTCAGCGACGTCGCGGCCAGTCATGCCAGCCGGCATCGGAATCTCCGAATACTGTTCAAACTTCTTCTGCAAACGCGAAGATACTAACCAACTCAAAACGGCAATGCCGATGAATATAATCCAATAAAGCATACGTATAAAATCTAATTATTAGTTTATCAAATGAATATCAAATATCTTGCCAAAAAAGAAAATGGCAGAAGAATCCCTGACGGGTAAGTCATTCTTCTGCCATTTTTACACTCAATCAAATATGAATTACGAACGACGGATAATGAAAGATGCGCCTTTCAGCCCGCCATCCTTCATCCCTCATCCTTCATTTACAATTACTCTTCCGTATAACGGATAATCGTCTGCTCGCGATCCGGACCAACCGATACAATCTTGATGGGCACACCCAGTTCTTCTTCCAAGAATGTTAGGTAAGCATTGAACTCCTCGGGGAATTCGTCTTCGCTCTGCATCTTTGTCATGTCCGTCTTCCAGCCGGGCATTTCGACGTAGATGGGCTTCACGTCGTCCTCGATGGAGTACGGGAATTCGGTTACCTCTTTGCCCCCTATCTCGTAGGCCACGCACGCCTTTATCGTATCAAATGAGTCCAAGACATCGCTCTTCATCATGATAAGCTGACTGACTCCGTTAAGCATGACGGCATATTTCAACGCTACCAGGTCAATCCAACCGCAGCGGCGTTTACGACCCGTTACAGCTCCGAACTCGTGCCCCAGCTGCCCTATCTTGTCGCCCACTTCGTCGAACAGCTCTGTCGGGAACGGACCGCTTCCGACGCGTGTGCAATAGGCCTTGAAAATACCATAAACCTCGCCAATATTCCGGGGAGAGACACCTAAGCCTGTGCAGCAGCCCGAGCATATCGTGTTAGAGGAAGTAACGAACGGGTATGAGCCGAAATCAACATCCAGCATCGTCCCCTGCGCCCCTTCAGCCAAGACATTCTTGCCTTCCTTCAACAGGTTGTTCACAAAGTGCTCGCTGTCGATCAGCTTGAACTGCTTCAAGTATTCCAGAGCTTCGAACCATTTTGCCTCCAACTCGGTAATGTCATATTCGTAATTCAGGGAACGAAGGATCGCCTCATGCCGTCCCTTCGCCGCCGCATAGATGGAGGGGAAGTCGCGCAGCAGGTCTCCGACACGCACCCCGTTTCGGCTTACCTTGTCCGTGTACGTCGGCCCAATCCCTTTCCCGGTCGTCCCTATCTTTCCGGCTCCCTTTGCCGCTTCGTAGGCAGCATCCAAGATGCGGTGTGTAGGCAATATCAGGTGTGCCTTCTTCGAGATATACAGTTGCTTGGTGATATCGTGCCCGCTGGCCGCCAAAGCCTCTGCTTCCTCCTTGAAGAGGACGGGGTCAAGCACCACGCCGTTCCCAATGACGTTCACCTTTCCGCCCTGGAATATCCCGGAGGGGATGGAACGCAACACATACTTCTCGCCGTTGAACTCCAACGTATGTCCGGCATTCGGACCTCCTTGGAAACGAGCCACTACATCGTACTTCGGGGTCAAGACATCGACTACCTTTCCCTTGCCTTCGTCTCCCCACTGCAATCCAAGTAATACATCTACTTTCATGTTTTCTATGTATAGACTGTTAATATTCTTTGTTTACCATCTGCCGCTTGCCGACAGAAACCTCGCAAAGGTAACGGATTTATAAGAATACGCCAAGCAACGCGCCCATTTTATTTCGTTTTACCCGTAATACTCGAACTCGAAGCGGATATCGGCATAGAACTCCTCTTGTTCCGCCCTCCCGCACTCGGCATAGTCCGCCACAAGCTCCTCGACGCGCCGCCGTCTCTCTTCCGCTCCCCGCCCGTAGCGCTTCACCGCGAGCAGGGCTGCCCTTTGCTCTGCCGAGACGCCGGCGTCCATCTCCCGCCGCGCCTCGACGAGAAACAGCTCCTCGCCTGCGGGCGACAGCTCTTTTCCTTTTATATATAGATTGGCGACCGTGAGAAATCCTGCGACGCGAGCATATTGCCCCGCGATTTCTCCCCGGAGACACCCGCTGATGATGTCTTCCCCGCAAGGAGCGAGGCTCAGCAACGAGGCACTGAGTTGTTCGGCGACCTCGGGATACGGCGTCTCCGCTATCCACCGCGCCGCCTTCTCCGCTGTCAGCTCCGCAGGTGGGAAGAGCATCGGGGCCAAGAGCTTCAGTTCGCGCACGTCGTCGCTCCACATCGCCTCGGCCAAGGCTTCGCTCTGCGCATGACTGCTCGCAATACGTCGCAGCTCCGGAAGTGGGACGCCGAAGATGAGTTTATACCTCATCCCGCTTTCCCTCAGGCTCGTAGCTACGACACCGTTCATCGCTAAGCGCAGTTGCTGCCGGATGGCGCGCAGCTCCTCGCCTACGCCCTCGGCTCTGTTTTGTTCATCTGTATTTGTCATTTTTCTTTTTCTTATAAGCCCAAAAAACAAGTAGCGGGAAGGACGGGAGCCATTAGGTGTATAGCTAATGACCCGTTAGGTTACTACCTAATGGCCCGTTAGGTTACCACCTAATGGATCGTTAGGTTAGTACCTAATGAGCCGTTAGGTTAGTACCTAATGACCCATTAGGTATATAGCTAATGGCATCTGACCTTACCACTACCGACTCTCGGTAGTTACCGCTACCAACCTTCGGTAGTTACCGCTACCGACACTCGGTAGTTATCGCTACCAACATTTGGTAGAACCCGCGTCGGTGCGTTTACTCGTTGTACGACGGGAGGAACGAATAGTCGCGGCTGTAGCGAAGCATCTGCTCGGCATAGCCCTCGGTATAGTCTAAGCTGACATCGATGACCGCGCCCGCGTCGTCCTTCACCAGCGTCATGCGTGGATTGACGAAACCTTTGTAGGGGGCGAGGTTGAGCTTCTTGTATCGGGCGAGCACTTCCTCGTGCAATGCGGAGTCCACCCTGACGCCGTAGTCCTCGACCAGCTTCCGGCCTGCCTCGAAATCACCCTCGCTCTTGATGCGCTGCACCTCGGCCAGGAGGCGGGCAAAGAGCTGGCGCAGACGGGCGTAGTCATGTACGACGACGAAGGTCTTCCCGTCGCGCTGTTTGAGTTCGACCACGTTCTCGCTTCGGCCTTGCTCATACGCCCAGCGGGCTATCAGTTGGCGGTTACGCATGTGCGCCTCTTCCACGTTCTTCCCAGGTTCGATGCGCACAAGCTGGGTCATCAAACCGTTCATCATATAATGGTAGTAAGCTGTCTCGTAGGCATCGGCCGAAGGGAGAAGGCCGAGTTCGACCATCTTCGGGTCTGCCATGTAGTAAAGTCCGAAGAGGTCGGCGCGCGCTTCCTCCAGCGTGGAGCTATAGGCGCCCAAGGCATCGGGGTCCACACCCGGGAGGAGCTGACCGGAGCCGTGCCCAAGGCATTCGTGGAGGTCCGTATGCAGATTGTCGGTCTGAAAGCCATACTTCTTCGACTGTTCGATTTCCTTCTCGCTCCACATGAACTCCTTGGAGAGGCCGCTGCCTTGCGAGGCTTTGTCGTAAGCCTCGGTGATATTCTCGATGGTAACGGACTTGGAACCGTGGTCGCGGCGAATCCAGTCGGCGTTCGGGAGGTTGATGCCAATCGGAGTCGCGGGATAGCAGTCGCCACCGAGCATGGCAACTGTGATGACTTTGGCGCTCACGCCCTTCACCTCGGGTTTGCGGAAGCGGGGGTCTATGGGCGAATGATCCTCGAACCATTGGGCGTTCGAGCTGATGATGCGGGTGCGTTCCGTCGCCCGCTTGTTGATGAAGTTGACGGTCGATTCCCAGCTTGCCTTGCGGCCGAGTGGGTCGCCGTAGGTTTCAATGAAGCCGTTCACGAAGTCCACGTCAGAGGCGGTGTCTTCTACCCAGAGGACCGAGTAGGCATCGAACGTCTTGAGGTCGCCCGTCTGGTAATATTCGATGAGCTTTTCTATGATGGCCTTTTGCGCCTCGTTCTCCGCGAAGGGGAGCGCCTGCTGGAGCTCGGAGACAATCCGTTCTATGGCTTGCGTATAAAGTCCGCCTACCTTCCAGACCTTCTCGAAGACCCGGCCATCGACCTTCGCAAGCCGGCTGTTCAGTCCGTAGGAGATGGGGCGAAGGGTGTCCTGACCCGCCTTCATCTTGGTGTAGAAGGCGTCCACCTCGGCTTGCGTCAAATCTCCCTCGTAGTAGTTGTTGGCCGAAGCCTGAATCAAGTCCACGTCTCCGCTTTGGACGGTGCGTTTCGAGAGGACCGTCGGGTCGAAGATGACCGGAGAAAGCTCGGCGAGCAACTGGTCAACGGTCTCTCCTTCGCGGAGGGGGAGCTTCGCCGGCTCTACCTGTCGGACGCAGTCAGCAAAGAACTCTTGCGAGAACGTAGGGAGAATCTTATCCTCAGCGTAGTGATGGTGAATGCCGTTGGAGAACCAGACCCTCTTGAGGTATGTCTCCAAAGCCTTGAACTGCTCATCCTCCCGGTTGCCCTTGTACGAAGTGTACACCGCTTCCAACGTGCGGCGGATAGGCAGGTTATAGCGACAGTTCTGGTCTGCCAGGATGTCGCGCCCCATCAAAGCCGCCTCGGAGAGGTGGTAAAGCAGTTGCTTCTGCCGGAGGCTCAGCTCCTCGAAGCCGGGCACCTGATAACGGAGGACCTGCAGGTCTGCGAACTGGTCCACTACGTAGTTGAAGGAAGTCTCGCCGCCCTCTGCCTTCGGGGTCGGCTGGTGGCTGCAAGCAGTCATACCTATTGCTGTCATAACTGATAATATTATATGCTTCATATCTTTTTGATGTATTATTCTTCTTCTCCGATGATCATACCACTGCCCATGCAAAGATGGTGCTCCTTATCATAGACGACGGCGTATTGGCCCGGGGCAATGCCCTGTATCTTGTCGTCGCTCTCTATGCGGTAGAGGTCGCCGATGCGCCGGATGTAGCCGTGGGTGAACTCCGGCGTGTGCCGGATTTTGAAGGTAATCTCCTTCCGGTCGTCGAACTCGCCCCAAGGGTCTTCGGTGATAAAGTCGAAGCCGTGGAGGTTTACGATTCGGCCATACTGCGTCTCGGGGTCGTAACCATTCGAGACATAGATGATGTTCCGATGGATGTCCTTCTTGATGACGAACCAAGGCCCGCCGCTCAGGCCCAGTCCCTTGCGCTGGCCGATGGTGTGAAACCAATAGCCGTTGTGCTTGCCAAGCACCTTCCCCGTCTCCAGTTCGATGATCTTGCCGGGGCGCTTGCCCAAGTAACGTTCGATAAAGTCATTGTAGTTGATTTTTCCCAAGAAGCAGATGCCCTGACTGTCCTTGCGCTTGGCGCTTGGCAATCGCTGAGCCTCGGCGATGGCACGAACCTCGCTCTTCATCAGATGCCCGATGGGGAACATCAGTTTCCGGATTTGAAGGCGAGTGATTTGCCCCAAGAAATCGGTCTGATCCTTCACCGGGTCCTTGGCGGTCGAGAGCCACACTTTGCCGTCTATCTCGGTAGTCGTGGCGTAGTGGCCGGTCGCTATCTTGTCGAAGTCCTTGCCCCACTTATCCTCGAAGCAACCGAACTTGATGTACTTGTTGCACATCATGTCGGGGTTCGGCGTCAAGCCCCGCTTCACCGAGTCGATAGTGTAGCTCACCACCTTGTCCCAATACTCGTCGTGCAACGAGACTTGCTCGAAGCGACAGCCATACTTCTTGGCGATATACGAAGTAATCTCGATATCTTCTTCCGCCGGGCAGTCGATATACCCGTCCTTGTCTTCCATCCCGATGCGGATGTAGAAGATCGTCGGGTCATAGCCCGCCTCCTTCAGCAGGTGGACAACGACCGAGCTATCCACCCCTCCCGATACTAATGCTGCTATTTCCATAAGTCTTTTCTTTTTCCAGCGGGCAAAGGTACGCACAATGTGGGAATGTGGCAAGATAGTACGAACGTTTACTGCCCGGAGAACGAGAGAAACATCAGCACCGGATTCGAATCCTCGTCCAGCGATTCGACGATACGGGCAAGAGCCTCCGACCTTATCGCTCCCTCCTCGGCATATTCCAGCAGTTCGTCAGCCTGCAAGACAAGGACACCTTCATCCGCGTGCAGCGTCCGCTCTATCACCGCCGGGTCTAAGCGAATGTCCAGCCCTTCTATATCTTCATTGACAACATGCTGCTTATAGATTTTCCCCGTATTCTTTTCCATTAAATAATACTCCTGCGGGAAACCCTCCTGTGTCTCCAGGGCAAAGCGTTTCTCGACTGTGGAATAAAAATAGTAGCCGCCGGCCTCAACCCAAGCATTCAGGAATGTCGGCTCTTTAACGCCATGCACGGATTCCGAGCGGCGGAGACAAGGCCGCAAGCCTTGTAGCCGGTCTGCCACGTAGCAGGTATCCAAACCTAAGTTGGTCAGCAGATAGCCATCCTCGAAGCGGACTATCTGATAGAAGACCGGCGTGATAGCAAAGGTATTCCCGCCATCTTCCACCTTGATATACGGCTCGACAAACTTCCGGATAGACAAGTCGAGCGTATCGGCCACCGCCCCGTTTTCCTTCGATATCAAGATATAAGGCTCCGTGCTGTTCATCCTGTTTCCCAAGAAATGCCCGGCATCGTAGTCCACCAACTCCCAGAGGTTCATCAGCGATTCGTCCAAGGCGAGTTCCGACCGCAGTTCGCCGTCTTCCGTATAGGCCAGCAGTTTGTTTCCCGAATAAACCCAGAACCACGACGCCGCCGCATCGTAAAGTACGCGCCGCACCATCGGGTACTCGCCCGGTCCCTGCCCCTTGTGGTTGAACTGCTTAAGATACTTCCCGTCTTTGCCGAAAAGCAGGAAGCTGCCCTCCGAATCGACATAGACGATTCGCGTATCCGTTACCAGACGGGGGCGCGAGGGGACGACCACGCTGTCGTCCAAGGCGACATAGCTGACCGTACTGATGTCTTGCAAAACCACCTCCTTTTCCGGGGCAGATGTGGATAAATCGACTTCGAGCAGTTCCCCTTTCTCCGGGGAAGAACATGAACTGGCCGCGCAGAGGACGGCTGTTAAAAACAGATGGATATTCTTCATGGCAACATATTTTTAAAATGGGGGCAAGATAGACAAAAGGACAGAGAAAAACAACCTTTCAGCTCTGCATCTTCTTTCCCAGCCACGCTGCGAAGGTAGATGCACGCGCATCCAGCTCGCTGCGAAAGAAGATGCACGTGCATCCAGCTTCCCGACCACGTCGGCAAAGAAGATGCACAACTTTCCAGCTTCCCGACCGCGTCGGCAAAGAAGATGCACAACTTTCCAGCTTCCCGACCGCGTCGGCAAAGAAGATGCACGCGCATCCGCCTTCCCGACCGCGTCGGCAAAGAAGATGCACAACTTTCCAGCTTCCCGACCGCGTCGGCAAAGAAGAAACCCGACTTTCTAGCCTCCCGACCGCGTCGGCAAGGAAGAAACCCGACTTTCCGGCTTCCCGACCACGTCGGCAAGTCGGCTACCCACTAATCCGGATTTTCCATTCCGCCGGATAGAGGTTGTTGCTCCGATTCCCCAAGTTTTTGACAAAACCAAGGGGCTGTTGCCGATAGGTCAGGAGGATGAAACCGCGCTCGACCGTTTCCGGCAAGACGAGGGATTCTTTCCGCAGATAGCGTATCGCCTCGTCCCGCTCCAGCTCGACGGCGGGGAATCGCGCGGGGTTCAAAGCTGTACTCAGGGCAAGCGGCTCGGCGGGAATGAGGTCTTTGCCTTTCTGTTCACCGATTTCGATGCCGGCCGAAAGGATACGGACGGATTGCTGGCTGAAGAGGGTGGCGAGGCGGGCGACGGTCTCGGACTGCATCCGCAAGATGGTGCCGTCTGCCCCGGTCCAGCAGGGGACGAAGCGGCGGGCATCCGTCAGGTACGATTCCACGTCGCGGGGGAAAGGACGGACGGCGGTCTTCTTCGCCCGCTTCTCTTTCGTTTTTTTCGGGGAAAAGGCAATGTCGCCATCGTCCGACTTGCGGAGGGCGGCGAGGAAGAAGCCTTCGCCCCGCGTTTTGTGGGGAAGGAAACGATAGACCGGAAGGGAATCCCGGAGGCTGCCGGTTATCTGCCACGCCGAGTCGGTCGGGATGACGAGCGGCTCGGCCCCGAGTTGCTCTATTATATAATGTATAGCGTCCTCGTCCTCCTCGGTGTTGTAGGTACAGGTGCTATAGACCAGCAGGCCGCCGGGCTTCAGCGCGCCCCAGATGTCCGAGAGGATTTGCCGTTGCCGCTCGGCGCAGAGGCGGACATTCGCGGGCGACCACTCGGCGCGGCTCGCCGGGTCTTTGCGGAACATGCCTTCGCCGGAGCAGGGGACGTCGGTCAGGATGAGGTCGAAAAGATGGGTGAAGCGGCCCAGTTCGCGAGGCTCGGCATTCGTTACGATGCTCTCCGGATAGCCCCATTTGGCAATATTTTCGGAAAGGATATTCGCCCGGCTGCGGACGACTTCGTTGCTCACCACGACACTCCCTTCCGGCAGAAGCGAGCAGAGATGCGTAGATTTTCCACCCGGTGCCGCGCAGAGGTCGAGGCAGACGAGGGGCGAATCGCCGGCGTATTGCCGGACAGCCTGCTCGAGGAACATCGACGAGGCCTCCTGCACGTAGTAAGCTCCGGCGTGGAAGAGCGGATCGAGGGTGAACGAGGGGCGAGCTGGCAGGTAACGACCTGAACTGCACCACGGGACTTGCTCGGTATCGGGAAAAAGTCCTGCGACGGGTTTGCGGGGATTGAGCCGGATGCTGACCGGCGGTTCGGCCTCGAGCGCGCGCTCGAAGTCTGCGTATTCGCTGCCCAAGAGGGAGCGGGTGCGGGAAACAAATTCGATAGGAAGTGCCATATAGAGAATTTTATTTCGGGCAAAAGTAATAACTTTGCGCGACAAACACAATTCTTCATTTGACATGACAACAGCATTATACCTCCTCCCCGTCCCCCTCGGCGACACGCCGCACAGCCGCGTCTTGCCCGACTACAACCGGGAGGTTATCTTATCCATCCGACATTTCGTCGTAGAGAACGTCCGCACGGCCCGCCGCTTCCTGAAGAAGGTAGAACCGAGCATCGACATCGACGCGCTGACCTTCTCGGAGCTCAACAAACACACGGCACCCGAAGTCGTGGCGGGATACCTTGCTCCGCTGGAACGGGGCGAATCCGTCGGGGTGATTTCGGAAGCCGGTTGCCCGGCGGTGGCCGATCCGGGGGCAGATGTCGTCGCCATCGCGCAGCGGAAGGGATACAAGGTCGTACCGCTCGTTGGGCCGTCGTCGATACTCCTCTCCGTTATGGCATCGGGGTTCAACGGGCAGAGTTTCGCCTTCCACGGCTATTTGCCTATCGACGGGAGCGAGCGAGCAAACGCCATCAAGAAATTAGAGGGCCGCATCTACGCCGAGCACCAAACGCAACTCTTCATCGAGACACCTTACCGCAACCAGAAGCTGGTGGAAGATCTGATTCGCCTCTGCCGCCCCTCGACCAAGCTCTGTATCGCCTCGAACATCACGTGCGAAGACGAATACATCCGCACGCGCCCCATCAAGGAATGGGCGGGAAAGATACCGGATATGACAAAGAAACCTACGATTTTCCTCCTCTATAAATAAGTGTAACGCTATGGAATACCAAGCTCACGAAACCGCCGTCATCGACGAAGGCTGCCGGATAGGGGCCGGGACGCGCATCTGGCATTTCTCGCACATCATGCCGGATTGCGTAATTGGCGAGCGGTGCAATATCGGACAGAATGTGGTTATCTCGCCGGGTGTCGTGCTGGGAAATAATGTAAAGATTCAAAATAATGTCTCCGTCTATACCGGCGTCGTCTGCGAAGACGATGTTTTCCTCGGCCCGAGCTGTGTCTTTACGAATGTTTTGAATCCCCGGAGTGCCATCCCCCGCAAAAACCAATATCGGAAGACGCTCGTCCGGCGCGGGGCTACCATCGGGGCCAACGCCACCATCGTCTGCGGCCACACCATCGGGGAATACGCGCTGATAGGTGCCGGAGCCGTCGTTACGAAAGACGTTCCGCCCTACGCCTTAGTCGTCGGCAATCCGTCGAAGCAAATCGGTTGGGTCAGTGAATACGGGCATCGGCTGCGGTTTGATGAGAAGGGGGAAGCGAGGTGCCCGGAGAGCGGGGAGAGATATCTATTGAAAGAGGGAGGGGTGGTGAAAATTGACAATGGATAATTGACAATTGACAATTAAAAGTGCGCGAAGCCTAATTGTCAATTGTCAATTCTCAATTTTCAATTCCTTAATGCATCGCCTTAAAGCTCATATCCAGCCCTTTCACCGAATGTGTCAAGGCTCCGACCGAGATAAAGTCCACGCCGCACTCGGCATAGTCGCGCAGGGTTGCGAACGTGATGCCGCCCGAGGATTCCGTCTCGTAGCGCCCGCCAATCATCTCGACGGCCTTCTTGGTATCTGCCGGCGTGAAGTTATCAAGCATGATGCGGTCCACGCCGCCGACATTCAGCACCTGCTGGAGTTCGTCGAAGTTGCGCACCTCGATTTCTATCTTCAAGTCCTTTCCTTTTTCCTTCAAATACTGGTGGCAACGGGTAATCGCCGCTTCGATGCCGCCAGCGAAATCCACGTGGTTATCTTTCAAGAGAATCATATCGAAGAGACCGATGCGGTGGTTCACGCCGCCGCCGATGCGGACTGCCTCCTTCTCGATCATACGCAGACCCGGTGTCGTCTTGCGAGTATCGAGGACGCGCGTCTTCGTTCCTTCCAGCGCCTTGACATATTTGCGGGTAGTCGTCGCGATGCCGCTCATACGCTGCATGACGTTCAGCATCAAACGCTCAGTCTGCAAGAGCGACTGCACTTTGCCCTCGACTTCGAAGGCGATGTCGCCTTTCTTCACCTCCGCGCCGTCGTGGATAAAGACCGTCATCTTCAGCTCCGGGTCGAAAGTGTGGAAGATACGTTCAGCCATATCGACACCGGCCAGGACACCGTCTTCCTTGATTAAAAGATGGCTCTTTCCCATCTCCGTCGGCGGGATGCAGCACAAAGTCGTATGGTCGCCGTCGCCGATGTCCTCAGCGAAGGCCAGGCGGATAAGGTCCGCAATCAGTTGTTCTTTTGTTTCCTGTAAATTCATTGTCATTCTTTTTTGTATGTCCGGCAAAGGTATGGATTTTTCTTTATAATTTCGCGCGTGGATTGAATGCTTATACAATGAAAATAACTTTACTCGTCATCGGAAAGACCGACGCCCGCTACTTAGCCGAGGCCGTCGATGAATACAAAAGCCGCCTCGCGCATTACCTCCCCTTCGAGCTGGCAGTCATCCCCGACGTGAAGAACGTCCGCAACCTCAGCGAGATGCAGCAGAAAGAACGCGAGGGCGAACTCATCCTCAAAGCGCTCCAGGCAGGCGACTATCTGGTCTTGCTCGACGAAGGCGGGCGCGAGTTCTCCTCCACCGAGTTTGCTGCCTACATCGAGAAGAAAATGCACAGCGTCCCGAAGCGCCTGGTCTTCGTCATCGGTGGCCCCTACGGTTTCAGCGAGGCCGTCTATCGCGCGGCGCAGGAAAAGATTTCGCTCAGCCGGATGACGTTCTCTCACCAGATGGTCCGCCTCATCTTCGTCGAGCAGGTCTATCGCGCCATGACAATCTTGAATAATGAGCCGTATCATCATGCCTGAGGACTCCGAAAAACATTTCTGCCAGCCGGCGGGAAGCTTGCGACGCCGTCGCAAATAACTTTCCACGTGGCAGAACGCTTGCGACGCCGTCGCAAATAACTTTCCGCGTGGCAGAACGCTTGCGACACCGTCGCAAATAACTTTCCGAGCAGCAGAATGCTTGCGACGCCGTCGCAAATAACTTTCCGAGCGGAATGAAGCTCGCGACGCCGTCGCAAGCCGTCTGCCAGCCGGAATGAACTCGTTTTCCCTCCGGGGAATATCCTATCCGAAGTTTTATCACCAATTATAATCCATATATGAAGATAGTAGTTTTAGATGCCTACGCCCTCAACCCCGGCGACCTCTCGTGGGAGGCGCTCGAAGCCCTGGGCGAATGCGCAATTTACGACCGCACCGCCCCCGGCCAAGTCCTCGAGCGGGCGAAGGATGCGGACATCATCCTGACCAACAAAGTAGCCATCACCCGTCCGCTGATGGAGGCATTGACGCGGCTCCGCTACATCGGCGTCCTCGCCACGGGGTACAACGTCATTGACACCACGGCGGCGGCGGAGCGCGGCATCGTGGTTACGAATATCCCGGCGTACAGCACCCCGTCTGTCGTGCAAATGGTTTTTGCCCACATACTTGCGGCCACGAACCGCGTGGAGCATTATACCGGGGAGTGTCGCACGGGAGTCTGGAGTCGTAATCCCGATTTCACCTATTGGGATACCTCGCTCTTCGAGCTTTGGGGCAAGACTCTGGGTATTGTCGGCTTGGGACATATCGGGATGGCCGTCGCCCGCGTCGCCCTTGCCTTCGGGATGAATGTCATCGCCCTAACCTCTAAGAAAAAAGAAGATTTGCCTGAAGGAATCGTGCCGGTGGACAAGGGAACGCTGTTCAAGCAGAGCGACATCCTGACGCTCCACTGCCCCTTGACGCCCGCGACGACGCATTTCGTCAATGCCGCAACTTTATCATTGATGAAACCGACAGCAATGATTATCAACACCGGGCGCGGACCCTTGGTGGACGAAGCAGCCCTCGCGACAGCACTGAACGAGGGGCGAATCTCGGCGGCTGGCGTCGATGTCCTCTCCAGCGAGCCCCCTGCGGAGACGAATCCCATGCTCGCGGCGCGGAACTGCACCGTTACGCCGCATATCGCCTGGGCGACATTCGAGGCACGAAAGAGGCTGATGGATATAGCTGTAGGGAATGTGGAAGGATTTTTGAATGGGAAGGTTCAGAACAAAGTGAACTAAAACTTTAGACGCGGATTGCGCGGATGACGCGGATTTCAGGGGATTGTATTCTAAGAAATCCGCGTCATCCGTGTCATCCGCGTCTATTTATTTCTATTCTTCCGTGTACCAAGAAGAATACATGTGGTAGTTCTTCGCAATCTTTTGGTTGATTTCCTTGGATTGCTCGGGATCTACTTTCTTGACGAATTTCGCGGGGACGCCGGCGTAGATGCTACCCGGCTCGACGATGGTCTTGCTCAGGACGACGGAACCGGCGGCGACGATGGCGCCTTCGCCTATCACAGCGTGGTCGAGGATGACGGAGCCCATGCCAATCAACGCGCCGTGGCATATCTTCGCGCCGTGGATGGTTACGTTATGTCCGACCGATACGTCGTCGCCAATCTCGATGGTTGATTTCTCGTAGAGCGTGTGGAGGACGGAGCCGTCCTGGATATTCACGCCGTTGCCGATGCGGATGGAGTTCACGTCGCCGCGCAGGACGGTACCGAACCAGATGCTGCAACCTTCGCCTATTTCTACATCGCCAATAATTGTGGCATTGTCTGCCAAAAACGTGTTCGCCCCAATCTTCGGGGTGAAACCTCTAACTGATTTTATTAAAGCCATTTCTTTTTAATTATGAATTACGAATTATGAGTTGAATCCTCGGGGAGCAACTCTTTTTGATAGATGAGGGAAGATAGTTTCTGCCCCCATTTTTCCGCGACATTTTGGATGACACCGCAACGGCGGTAACCGCACTTCTCAACCATGTGCGCACTGGCTCCGTTCCCGCTATCGATGATGGCGACGATATTCCGATACCCATTCTGCCGGATATCTTCTTCCAAGGCTGCCATCACCTGCGGTCCCAAGCCCCGTCCTTCGAATCCGGGTGCCAGATAGACGGTAATCTCGACCGAAACCCGATACGCCGCCCGCGTATTCCACGGATGGTAGAAACAGAAGCCGGCGCGCTCGCCTTCGTCTGTCCGGATAATAAAGGAATGATAATGCGGATCGCCGACGGGCATAAAACTCCGCACCTCCTCCACGTCGATAGGGTCCAGGAAATAAACCACCATCGAATGCGCCGTGAAATAGTTGTAGATGTCGCGGACAAAGGGCAGGTCGGATTCTACTAAAGGAACAAGCTCCATATTACTTTAGATTTCCGCCGTCTTCTCCTTCAACCATTCCTTCTCTTCTTCCGTCAAATGCGGACTGAGTGTCTCGTAAACCTGCTGGTGATATTTGTTCAGCCAAGCATGTTCGCGAACGGAGAGCATCGACGGGATGACGAGGCGTGTATCGATATAGCAAAGCGTCAGCGTCTCGAAGCCGAGGAATGTCCCAAACTCCGTCTCGCTGTCTTTGCGTATCAACACCATGTTTTCGGTACGGATGCCATATTCGCCGGCGCGGTACATCGCGGGCTCGTCGCTCATCACCATGCCCGGTTCGAGGATGACGGGATTCTCTTCCATGCGGATGCTCTGCGGCCCTTCGTGTACGTTGAGGCAATGGCCGATGCCGTGGCATGTCCCGTGCAAGTAGTTAATGCCTGCATCCCACAGGGCTTTGCGGGCAAATGCATCGATCAGACAGCCGCGTATCCCGGCAGGGAACTTGCACTTCGCGATGCCAATCGTCCCCTTCAGCGCACGGGTGAAGTCTTTCTTCATCTGCTCCGTCGGCTCGCAGAGGGCGATGGTGCGGGTGATGTCCGTCGTGCCGTCGAGGTATTGCGCGCCGCTGTCGAGGAGGTAGAGGTTGTCGGGCTTCAGTTCGGTATCGGTTTCGGGCGTCGGGGAATAATGGACGACTGCACCGTGAGGCCCGTAACTCGAGATGGAAGCGAAACTATCCATCACATAGAGCGGCTGCTCCGAGCGGAGTTCCGTCAGCTTGTGGCTCGCGCTAAGCTCGGTTACTTTCTCTCCGGCGGCCATCTGTTTTTCCAGCCAGAAGTAGAATTTCGTCAGGGCGATACCGTCTTTCAGCACGGCGTTGCGGAAGCCTTTGATTTCCGTCTCGTTCTTGATGCTCTTCAGGTGGTTGGCGGGCGAAATGCCGTCGATGATTTCCGCTCCCTTCGGCAGGGCGTTGTAGATGGCCATGTTCGTCTTGCTGCGGTCGAGGAAGACGCGGATGTTTTCCGGCAAGCGTTGCAGGTAGTCGAACAATTTGCCGTAATCCGCCAGCACCCATCCTTCTTTCTTCAGATGCTCCGCGATTTCAGCCGGCACCTTCTTCGGATTGATGAAGAGGACATTTTCCTTATCCGAAACGTAGGCATAACTGATAGCCACGGGATTGTACGACACATCCGTCCCCCGGATATTCGCCGTCCAAGCCACTTCGTCGAGCGCCGAGAGCACCGTGCAGTCCGCCCCGGCCTTGTGCAGCATCTGGTTTATCTCAATCAGCTTGTCTTCGGACGATTTCCCGCTCAGCTCGACCGGCATCTCGAAGATTTGCGCCTCGGGCACGGCGGGACGGTCTTTCCATATTGGGTCTATCAGCGAGAGGTCTGTATTCAGGGCGACGCCTTTCTTCTTCAACGCCAATTCGAGGGATTGCGCATCGGCGAGGCTATACGTCAGCCCGTTCAGCCCCACGGTATCGCCTTCGCCGAGTTCCGCCAACAGGAATTGGGGGATGGAGGGCGTCTCCGGCAACATTAATTTATATAAATCGATGCCCGTGCCCTCGAGTTGCATCTCGGCCTGGAGGAAATAGCGCGAATCGGTCCACAACCCCGCCTTGTCGAGCGTTACGACCACCGTCCCGGCCGAACCCGTGAATCCGGAAATCCATTCGCGGTATTTCCAGCAGGCGGCAGGGTATTCGCTCAGGTGCGGATCTGTCGTCGGAATGATATACGCTTGAATATTTTGCTCTTTCATAGCCGCACGCAAGGCAGCTATCCGTTCACAAATCGTTGTTTTCATTGTATTCAAATTTTATGGTTTTATTGGGAGACAAACGTACAAAAATTGGCGGGAAAAATGAATAAAAATGGGGAAAATATGTTTAGCCCGGTAATTCATTGCCGGGATCGCGAATGAATAAAGATAAAGGCTCGACGGGTTCAAACCCGCCGAGCCTTATTTATTAGGAGGTTACATATCCCCGGCATTGAAATGCCGGGCTAAACATCTCATTATTATTCCAGCTATCTGCACTCTTCCCCTGCGAAGGGGAAGTCCCCCGAAGGGGGGATGGGGTGTTATCAATTAAAAAATGAAGAATTAAGAATGAAGAATTTAATACCCCTCAGTCTCGACCCCTCAGTCAGCTGCGCTGACAGCTCCCCTTCGCAGGGGAGCAGTGCGGATAGTGTTATTGGACAACCGGTCTGTCGTCCGGTTCCGGTTCCTCTTCACCCGTCGAGGGTGTTTCGGTATCCGGTTCTTCGGTGTCCGGGGTTTCAGTCGAAGGGGGCTCGGTGCCGGGAGTTTCCGTGTCTGGAGTTTCCGTATCAGGCTCTTCAGTCGAAGGCTTCTCTTCCGAAGGTTCCTCTTCTTCCTTATTGTTTTTGCGTACGGTCTCGCGACGCTTTAGGATAGCGTTCTGCCGCTCGATTTCCGCATTGACAACTTTGATAAATTCGTCGTACTCATCCGTTTCTTCTACAAAGACAATAGAATTGACGGCTTGCACCAGCGTGCGGTAGGCCTCTTCGGCTGCCGCGCGAGCTTCCTTGCTAAGACCCTTCTGGACGGCACCTTTCGCCTTGGCGCGTTCCAACGAAGCGGCTTCGAACGCTGCTTGTGCCGTCTGCATCCAATTATACCACGGGTCAAAATAGATGGTGCTAAGCGAGGTCAGCGCTTTGAGGTCGTTCAGCAGGTTGTGCATCACGCTGGTTTCCTTCGTCTGCGAGAGCTTGGTCGGATTCCCATATTTTTCAAAAATATCGTCAGCGCTCTTGGCTATGGCTGCCAACTCGCTGTCCGGGTGTTTGAGCATCGCGCTGATGTATCCGCTCGAGCCTACCCATGCCTGGTCGCGCTCCTCATCGGCCGCATTGATTTTCTCCGTTACCGGATTTTTCTGCGAGGTTTTCAAGACGGCATCAAAATTGTCGAACGCCGTATTGTACTGATCGACGACCTTTTGCAGCCGCGCGGATTTCAACGACAAGCTACGTACGACCGACTGGACCTCGGGCAGTCCCGGCTCGCTCGCGTTTTGGGGCAGCAAGGTAAATGCCGACTGTATCAACTTCAAAAAACCAAAAGATTCGTCTTGATAGAGCTCTCTCAGATTAAATACTAAAATTTGTTTCATCTTGATCTCCTTTCTGTTTTAGTTATTTTTAAAGATGGCGCAAGTTACTAAAGTTCTCATACATACAAAAATTTTTCGCTTGTTTTTTACCGTAAAATATTATTTACAGCGTCTTTCAGGCGGGTTTCCGGGATTTATCTCCTAAAGAAAGTTAAAGGACGTCGAACGAAAAGCATTTATCCTTTAAAGAAAACTAAAGGAAGCCCGACGTTTAGGACTTATCCTTTAAAGAAAGTTATAGCCCGCCCGACGAAAAGCATTTATCCCTTAAAGAAAGTTAAAGAAGCCCCGCCGGACAGGGACTATCTTCGGAAGATAAATGCCTACCCTTGTTTGATGGGGTCAAAACCTCGGGTGAGGAGTGGAATGCCCTTAATCCCGGCATTGAAATGCCGGGCTATGCATACCCGCCGATAAATCGCCGGGTTGGAATTCCGCTATTGTTCTATCTGAACTCTTCCCCTGCGAAGGGGAAGTCCCCGGAGGGGGATGGGGTATCCCGACCCGAATGCCATGAGGGTCATAAATAGCCGTGGGTTTCAACCTACTGCCTATTCGCCCTCACAATCTCATTAATCGAAATATTCGGATTCCGATAGCGGGCGGCGGGATTGCGCTCGCCGTTTTTCAGCTCGATGGCGTTCTGCGGACAGTTTTGGATGCAGGCGAGGCAATATTCGCAATCGCCCTCGAAGACGATGCCGCGCGACGTGAGGGTGATGCACTGACGGGGACAGACGCGGGTGCAGAAACAGCAATCGACGCAGCGGTCCGGACGCAGGCGGAAGAGGGTTTCGCTCCGGACGGGGAGGATAGGCGTGAGGTGGGCGAGGACGGCTTCGCAACGCTTGCGCTCCTCGTCGCTGAGGACGGGGATGTAGTCTTTTTCGGCGGCGACGTCGGCGACGGCTTGGGCAAGCTGGGCGTCTTCTTGCTTGTCTATTTTCATTTCTTCGGTCATGTCGAAAACGGGGAGGAAGTTATCGACCATCAGGATGGTGGTGATATAATTGAAGCGCACGCCACGGCTGAGGGCGAAGTTGTTCCACCACTCGACTACGTTGCACGCCCAGCGGCCGTAAGTAATAATGGTAAAGAGATAGGGGGCTTTCAGGGTCGCATTTTCGAGGAAACGCTGGACGATTTGGGGGGCACGCGCCTGGTAGTCGGGGAAAACGAGACCGATTTCGTCGGCCTCGAAGACGAGGTCAGTTTCTTTCAGGACTTGGGGGATACTCAGGGGCGTGTCCGAGAATTGGAGGGCGGCGTAGAGACAGTTGCCGGTGGCGGTGAAATAGAAAACCAGGCGTTTCTTTCCTTTTTCGGTACAAGACGTGAAGGCCGAGACGCCCAGTGAGGCGAGGGCGGCCGAGAGGGCGGAGTTTCCGAGATACTTCAGGGCTTCTCTTCGTGTTATCTTTTTCATATTCGTTCTTTTTGGAATTTCATGGGCAAAATTAGGGAGCAAAAACGACGCAAGCGAAACACAAAGGGCAGAGGAAAGAGCTAATATGGCAGATTTTTCCTACTTTTGCCGACAAACCATGAATAAACGAGCACGATGGAAAAGGATGTCATCATAGAAGATACGCTGGAGAAGTTGGGGACGGAGGCAGCCAACCGCTATATCGCCCATGCCTATTGCTACGCCGGGACGTGCGAAATCCGGTTCAACGACACGCCGTTTCGCCTCGCGGCGGGCGACTGTATGATTGTCGTGGGCAACAAACTGGTGGAGCTGGTCTTGCCGTCGGGGGATTTCCGCTGCAAGGTAATTTATATCACCGCCTCGTTCTTGGGAATGTGCACGCCGGACAATAATTATTATGTAAAAGGGACCACGACCCTTTTCCGGAATCCCATCATGCAGCTTACGGAGGAAGAACAGGCGCAATGCCGGAAAGATTTCGAGGACGTGGAGCACAGGCTGGGGCAAACAGCCCACCATTTCCATGAAGACGTATTGAAAAGCACTATCCAGACGCTCTTCCTCGACTTCTATGAATTTCATGCGCGGATTTATGGCTATACGGAGGTGCCGCTGCAGGCAGCCAACCTGTTGGCGCGTTTCTTCATGCTGCTGGAGGAAGGGCATTACCGGACGCATCGGGAGGTAGCCTACTACGCCTCCATCCTCTGTGTCGTCCCGAAATACCTGTCGGAGATTTGCTACAAACTGAGCGGATTCTCGGCGAACTATTGGATCAAACGATTTACCCTGCAAGAAATAAAGAAGCTGCTGCGGGACAAGAAGCTCAGTACGGCACAGATCGCCGAGCAGCTCAATTTTTCATCGACGGCTTATTTCAATCGGTATGTGCAGAAGAATTTAGGGGTATCGCCGTTGGAAAGCAGGAGATAAATCCCATAATAATTCGTAATACGGCTTGTGCTATTCAAAAAAACACTATCTTTGCAGCGATTTTTTCGAGAATAAGGCAACATAATGTCTAACTTACTAATTACAAAAAACTTATTGTATTAATTTTTTAGAATGGAACATTTAAAAAACATCCAGCCCATCGAAGATTTCGATTGGGATGCTCTTGAAAAGGGCGAATCTTACGGCAACGTAAGCAAGGAAGACCTTGAGAAAACGTATGATGAAACATTGAACACCGTCAAGGACAAGGAAGTCGTGATGGGTACCGTTACAGCCATGAACAAGCGCGAAGTGGTTGTGAACATCGGCTTTAAGTCTGACGGCGTTGTGCCTATGTCTGAGTTCCGTTACAATCCGGACTTGAAGGTAGGCGACCAGGTTGAGGTTTACATTGAAAACCAGGAAGACAAGAAAGGACAGCTCGTTCTGTCTCACAAGAAAGCTCGCGCTTCTCGCTCTTGGGAACGCGTTAATCAGGCGCTCGAAAGCGACGAAATCATCAAGGGTTACATCAAGTGCCGCACGAAGGGTGGCATGATTGTCGATGTATTCGGCATCGAAGCCTTCTTGCCGGGTTCTCAGATCGACGTGAAGCCGATCCGCGACTACGATGTTTTCGTTGGCAAGACTATGGAATTCAAGATTGTCAAAATCAATCAGGAATTCAAGAACGTGGTTGTTTCACACAAGGCGCTCATCGAAGCCGAACTGGAACAGCAGAAGAAAGACATCATCTCGAAGTTGGAAAAGGGCCAGGTACTCGAAGGTACGGTCAAGAACATCACTTCTTACGGCGTATTTATCGACTTGGGCGGCGTAGATGGTTTGATCCACATCACCGACTTGTCTTGGGGCCGCGTTTCTCATCCGGAAGAAATCGTTCACTTGGACGAGAAGATCAACGTGGTTATCCTCGACTTCGACAACGAGAAGAAGCGTATCGCCCTTGGCTTGAAGCAGCTGACTCCGCATCCTTGGGACGCACTCGACCCGAACTTGAAGGTTGGCGACCATGTGAAGGGTAAAGTTGTCGTGATGGCCGACTACGGTGCATTCATCGAAATCGCTCCGGGCGTTGAAGGTTTGATTCACGTATCTGAAATGTCTTGGACACAGCACTTGCGCTCAGCTCAGGACTTCATGAAGGTTGGCGACGAGGTAGAAGCAGTCATCTTGACGCTCGATCGCGACGAACGCAAGATGTCGCTCGGTATCAAGCAGCTTAAGCCGGATCCATGGGAGAATATCGAAGAACGTTTCCCGATTGGTTCTCGCCACACTGCCAAGGTTCGCAACTTCACGAACTTCGGTGTATTTGTTGAACTCGAAGAGGGCGTTGATGGCCTCATCCATATCTCTGATTTGTCTTGGACGAAGAAGATCAAACATCCGTCTGAATTTACACATATTGGCGATGAGATCGAAGTCCAGGTATTGGAAATCGACAAGGAAAACCGCCGCTTGAGCCTCGGCCACAAGCAGCTCGAAGAAAATCCTTGGGATGTATTCGAAACAATCTTCACGGTAGGTTCTGTTCACGAAGGTACTATCATCGAAATGCTCGACAAGGGTGCCGTAGTTTCTTTGGAATATGGCGTGGAAGGTTTCGCTACTCCGAAGCACTTGATCAAGGAAGACGGTTCTCAGGCCCAAGTGGACGAGAAGCTGCCGTTCAAGGTTATCGAATTCAACAAGGATGCTAAGCGCATCATTCTTTCTCACAGCCGCGTTTACGAAGACGAACAGAAGAATGCCAAGAGAGAAGCTGCTGCTGAAAGAAAAGCTAAGCACAACAAGAAGGAAGATAACAACATCTTGAATGCTCCGCTCGAGAAGACTACTCTCGGAGACATCGAAGAGTTGGCTGCATTGAAAGCAAAATTGTCGGGAGGCAATAAATAAATTTCAATTAATTTCTAACATCGAAAAGGGCGTCCTTCGGGGGATGCCCTTTTTTGTATCCACTCGCTACCATCATACACCCGCTTCCCACAGCGAAATTCCGGATAAAAAGAAAAAGGGCAGGCTCACAGGTTTTACCCTGTTGCCTACCCTCATCAAACTAACTAATTGTAAACCTTTATAAATAGAAGGCTAAATCACATATAGTGAACTAATCGATTCTCCACTGCATACACGGCGAATAGCTTCAGCAAACATATCGGCTACGGACAGAATCTTCACCTTGTCGCATTTCTTCGAATAAGGAATGGAGTCGGTAAATATCATCTCAGTCAGTGCCGACTGATCCACACGCGTAGAAGCCGGGTCGGACATCACCGCATGGCTGGCGATAGCACGGACGGATTTCGCGCCGTTTTCGAGCATCAGGTTGGCCGCCTTGGTAATCGTTCCGGCGGTATCGACCATGTCGTCTATCAGCAGGACGTCTTTTCCATTGACATCACCGATGATGCGCATTTCGGCTACTTCGTTGGCACGGAGGCGCGACTTGTGGCAGATGACCATCGGCAGCCCCAGATATTTCGAGTAGCTGCTGGCACGCTTCGTTCCGCCCACGTCGGGAGTAGCGATACACAAATTATCCATCGGCAAATTGTGCTGGATATAATCCAAGAAAACGGATGAAGCATAGAGATGATCCACCGGGACGTTGAAGAACCCTTGAATCTGGTCTGCATGGAAATCCATCGTTATCAACCGGTTGATACCAGCCGCGCTCAACATATCAGCCACCAGCTTGGCTCCGATAGCCACACGCGGTTTGTCTTTTCTGTCCTGGCGAGCCCAACCAAAGTAAGGAATCACGGCGATAATCGAATGCGCCGAAGCACGCTTGGCGGCATCAATCATCAACAATAATTCCATCAGATTATCTGCATTGGGAAATGTAGATTGTACCAAGAAGACATCGCGCCCACGGATGGATTCCTCGTAGGAAACGGAGAACTCCCCGTCGGCGAAATGCTGAATGTTCATCTGCCCCAGCGGGCAGCCAAGACTCTTACAAATCTTCTCTGCAAGATAGCGGGTGTTTGTGCCGGAAAACACCAAGAACGGAGTTTGTGTACTCATTATTTCAACTATTTATCGATTGTGTTAAAAATGAATTTGCTGCAAAGGTACGAAAAGATTGCCAATCTATGTCCTGGTGCCGTGAATTTATTCGACAAAGGAAAACGGGAGGGCAAAAAAAGACCCGACTCTACGTAAGATGTAAAATCGGGTGTTTCTGCGGAAAGGGAGGGATTCGAACCCCCGGTACCTCTCGGTACGGCGGTTTTCAAGACCGCTGTAATCGACCACTCTACCACCTTTCCAATATGTATTACTAAAATCTCTTTGCAACCGGCTTTCCTGAATTGCGCTGCAAAGGTAGGGGTTATTTTTGAATCTGCAAACTTTCGGAGCACTTTTTTTCTTTTCCTTTCTATTTCCTCAGGCAAAACAGCATCAGAAAACAGGATTAACTTTTTATTTTTCAAGTCAAAGCCTACTGCGAAAAATTTTCAATTATTGCTTGAGAAAAAATTCATCGTGCGTCGTTATCCGGCGGATGCGCTGGAATAATTTCCGTGCTCACCGCAGTTCAGCGCGTCCGCTGGAACAGTTTTCCACGCTCGCCGCACTTCAGCGCGTCCGCTGGAACAGTTTTCCACGCTCGCCGCACTCCAGCGCAGCCGCTGGAACTGTTTTCGCGCTCGCCGCACTTCAGCGCAGCCGCTGGAACTGTTTTCGTGCTCGCCGCACTTCAGCGCGTCCGCTGAACAAAATTTCAGCGAATGACACCGAGTTCTGTTTTATTTTGTACTTTTGCAACGAGATTCACTAATCAGCAATTATTTAATATGAGAAATCTGAAAAACTTATTACTGACCGGAGCCGTTGCACTGCTGTTCAGCTGCTCTCTGTCGGCAAAAGACGAGAATGATAGTCCTGTCAAGAATGAAACGACCGCTGTTTCCGCCCAAAAGGGGGAAGTCGTCGTGCTGACGAAGGCGGATTTCCTGACGAAAGTATTTAATTACGAGAAGAACCCGTCGGAATGGGTCTATGAGGGAGATAAGCCTTGCATCATCGATTTCTACGCCGACTGGTGCGGTCCCTGCCGGATGGTCGCCCCAATCCTCAAGGATTTGGCCAAGCAATATCAGGAAGACCTTATCATCTATAAAATCAATGTAGATAAGGAACAAGAGTTGGCTGCCGTCTTCGGGGTTCGGAGCATCCCGACTATCTTGTTTGTCCCCCAGAAAGGCAAACCGATGCTCTCGCAAGGAGCTTTGCCGAAGGAGGAGTTTGTCAAGCAAATCAATGAGTTCCTTTTGAAAAAATAAAAAAATAAGTCCGGAGGAGATTCGAGGTTCCTCCGGACTTATTTTTTACTTATTCCGCATGAAAAACAATCTGGCAATTGTCCAAACTATCAATCATTGCCAGACTCTCGACGTGATAACCGTCCTGGCGTAATTTGTCGCCCCCGCCTTGGAATACTTTTTCGATAAGGAAACCCATCCCGGCGATGACGGCACCCGATTGTTTCGCCAAATCGATAATCCCCATCGCGGCATTTCCGTGTGCCAGGAAATCGTCGATGAACAAGAGGCGGTCCGTCGGCTTCAGGAAATCCTGACTGATACAAACCGGGTAATCTTTCCCCTTTGTAAACGAATAGACCACGGAGGTCAAGACGTTTTCCATCGTGCTGGGCACTTTTTTCTTCACAAAGACCACCGGGAGCTGCATGATATAGCCCACCATGATGGCCGGGGCGATGCCACTTGCCTCTATCGTGATAATCTTGTTGATATTTTCACCTTGGAAACGGCGGACGAACTCTTCTGCCATTTGATACATCAGCACGGGGTCCATCTGGTGATTGATGAAGCTATCGACCTTCAGGATTCCACCCGGGAAGCAACGTCCGTCTTGCAATATGCGCTGTTTTAACAATTCCATAACTTTATCCTCTACTTATTTAATTGGTTTCTTTTACGCGAATAAACAAATTGGCCAGGATTGCCGTCAGTCCTCCGGTCGTAATGCCCGAACCAAACACGGCACGCACGGCCTCCGGAGCTTTACTTAAAATATCAGGCATCATCTCTACGCCCAAGCCAAACGAAATGCTGACCGCCAGGACCAACGTCGCCTTGCGGTCTATCTTCTGCGCCGCGATAATGCGGATACCAGCGGCGGCTACCGTCCCGAACATCAACAAGGTTGCTCCGCCCAGCACCGGGTCGGGCATCAGCGAAAATACAACGCCCACTATCGGGAAAAGACCTAACAAGAGCAACAAGGCTGCAATATAATAGCCCACGTAGCGGCTGGCGACTCCAGTCAGTTGGATGATGCCGTTATTCTGGGCAAATATCGAATTCGGAAAGGAGTTCAACGCGCCGGCGATAAACGAATTGAACCCATCAGCCAGCACACCGCCGGAGACACGTTTCAGATACGCAGCCCCTTGGATAGGTTTCCCCGAAATCATCGAGTTCGCCGTGATATCTCCCGTCGCTTCGATGGCGGTTATCAAGTAAACCAGCCCCAAGGCCAGAAACGACGAGAAGTGGAAATCCAATCCGTATTTGAAAGGCAGCGGAACGTTCACGCCGAACAGACTCTGCGCCGAAGCCGCACTCATATCCACCATGCCCAAAGCAAATGCCAACGCATAGCCGATGCACAGTCCCAGGACGATGGAACTCATCCGCAAGTACTTATTCCGGCTTCGGTTGAACAGCAAGATACTTACGAGGACGATAGCCGCCACACCGACATTCTCCCAACTCCCGAACGTCCCATTATCCATCGCCGCATAGCCTCCGCCGCACGATACAATGCCTACTTTTATCAGGCACAAGCCTATCATCAGCACGACGATGCCCGACACCAAGGGCGTAATGACCGAACGCATATACTTGAACACCCGGCTCACTATCATCTCGACCGGTGCCGCCGCCATACACGTCCCGAACACCAGCGGCAGCCCTCCTATCAGTCCGGTAGTGATAATCGGTCCGATGAACGAAAAACTCGTCCCTTGGATACAGAGCAAGCCCGAACCTATCGGCCCTATCGTCCGGCACTGAACAAAAGTCGAGATGCCGGAGGCAAACAAAGCCATCGACACGAGGAAACTCGTCGTCTCCAAATCCAGCTTCAGCGAACCTGCTATAATCAGCGGCGGCGTAATGATGGCGACGAAAATAGCCAAGAGATGTTGCAAGGCGGCAAACAGTGCATCCTTGAACGGAGGGCGATCGTCGATGCCATATATCAAATCGGTGGATTGCTCTTCTTGTTGCGCAGCCATAGTCTCCTGTTTTAGGGATTAGGGATACTTACCTCAACGACAATCGGGCGATGGTCTGATTCCACCGGGGCATTGACGACTTCCGTCTTCTGAGACGACACCTTTCCTGCCCAAGCCTTCAAGACTGCGATATAATCGATGGTTTCTCTCGGCTCCGATGCCGGGAAGGTATGGGCTGCCGTATCAGACAACAAGGTGAACGCCTCCCCCATCGCTTGCATGAATGGCGAAGAAGGGGTATCGTTCCAATCGCCGGCTATAAAAAGCGGTTTCTCTGTCTCGCCTCCCAACTGCTTCAGGATTTCGAGCGAAGAAAGCCTGTCTTCTTCCGTCAAAGATAAGTGTGTGCACACATAAACATAGTCTTTGAACTCGACCATCAGCAGTGCTCGCGCCTCTTCCCTGCCGGGCAATGGCAACGCTTTCACACGCACCGGCGTTTCCCGGCAAAGCATTCCGATGCCATACTTTCCGCCGTCGAAATCGATGGCTGGGGCAAAGTAGGCTTGCATATCTGTCAGTTTTGCCAACTCGCCCAGCACGTAGGTTTGTCCGCTCCGGGCAGTCATACTGTCTAACTCCTGGACGGCGACGGCTTCGGGAGCTACCCGATTGATGACGGCGGCGGTCCGGGCAATGGAAAGAGAATCGTCCATCCCCCGGCCGTTGCGGATATTATAGGTCATCAGCCTCAAATCGTGAGTCTCAGGGGCCACCGGAGTCTCTTTTGCTTTCTGATTGCACCCGATGGCCAGAAAGCAAAAGGATATAAATAGGAATACAAGGTGTCTGTCCATGTCCTTATCCCATTATCTCGTGCAACGTCTGGATAAACGACTGGATGTCTTCCTCCGTGGTATCCCACGAGGTAACCAGGCGCGCCTCGCTCCGTTCTTCGTTCCACATATAGAAGAAATACTTCTCCTGCAACTTCGCGACGATTTCCGGAGGAAGGATAAAGAACAGCTGGTTCGATTCTATCTTTTGCGTAAACTGTATCTGTGGGAATTGCTTCAGCGCCTCCGCCAGCTGCAGGGCACACGCGTTGGCATGGCGTGCATTCTCCAACCACAAATTATTTTCCAGATAAGGAATGAACTGGGCGGATAGATACCGAAGTTTCGACGCCAACTGTGCCGACTGCTTGCGGACGAACGGCAGGTTCTCCGTGATTTCCGGGCGGAAAGAGATGACCGCCTCACCCATCATCATACCGTTCTTGGTTCCGCCGAAACTCAGAATATCTACGCCGGCATCCACCGTTACTTCCCGCATCGTGCAGCCCAGGTAGGCACAGGCATTCGCCAGTCGCGCCCCGTCCATGTGGAGATACATATTATAGGAATGGAGTAAATCGGCAATCGCTTTCACTTCGTCGATGGTGTAAATCGTACCCAGCTCCGAGACTTGCGAGATATAGACGGCCTTCGGCTGGGAATGGTGGCAGACCCCGAAATTGTGCAGATGCGGACGAATCAACTCCGGCGTCAGTTTCCCGTCCGACGTCGCGATGGGTATCACCGCGCATCCCGTCATCCGGGCCGGTGCGCCGCATTCGTCCACGTTGATATGTGCCGTTTCCGCGCAGAGGATACTGTTGAAGGGGCGGGTTACGGCCTGCAACGCCACCGAGTTGGCACCTGTTCCATTAAACACAAAAAACGGAGAGGCTGATTCTCCGAATACTTCTTTCAACTTGAGGGTGGCAGCTGCGGTCCAAGGGTCGTCGCCATAACCTACGGCATGTTCACTATTTGCTTTGATGACTGCTTCGAGCACGGCAGGATGTACGCCGGAATTATTATCACTCGCAAAACTTCTCATTTTCGTATTGATTTAAAAATTTGCGCAAAAGTACAAAAAGGCAGGGAATACGCCATTGTTTTGGCCTTTGAAAATATTTTTGCCTTGCTTCCGAACACTTCGGAAACTTCGAAAATGAATTTTTATTCATTCCGAAGGCTTCGGAAGCTCCGAAAATGGATTTTCATGCTTTCCGAACACTTCGGAAGCTCTGAAAATGGATTTTTACTCTTTCCGAGTCGCTCGGAAAGACCGAAAATGGATTTTTATACATTCCGAGCCACTCGGAAACCCCGAAAATGAATTTTTATTCATTCCGAGTCGCTCGGAAGCATCGAAAATGAATTTTTATTCATTCCGAGCCACTCGGAAGCCCCGAAAATGGATTTTCATGCTTTCCGAGTGGCTCGGAAGCTCCGAAAAATGCGTATCTTTGCCCGCGAATAGGAATATTTCTACAAAGTGGGGAATTTTTACCCGGTCAGGCAAGTCGGAGAATGGGGCAGAGAAAAGAATATTGCAGTTTACACCACTCAATCATAGAGCGATAACTATTTTTAATCCGTCCCCGTTTCCGTTTGGAATATTTCTTTCAGAGAGAAAACGGAATAATACAGACAATACATCCAAGAAAGTAGTATGGTAAATAAATGTTTATTAGGGCTATCTCTGGTTTTAGCCTTTTCTTTGTTTTCAACAGGATGCCGGCACAAAGACGAACCGCAGTTGCCGGTGGTCGTAGTCGATAAACCGGACAAAGAAGATGTCCAGATATTTGGGGAATATGTCGGACGTATCCGCGCCGCCAGCTTCGTGGAAATCCATGCCCGCGTGGAGGGGTATCTGGAAAAGATGATGTTTGAAGAAGGCAAATATGTGGAACAGGGCGACCCGCTCTTTATCATCAGCCCGGCACTGTATAAAGCGAAAGTGGAAAAGGCCAAAGCCCAACTCAAGAAAGATGAAGTTTCGGCAGCCAAGGCGACGCGCGATGTGGAACGCTTAACGCCGCTGTACGAACAACATGCTGCCAGCCAACTCGACTTGGATAACGCGATTGCGGCCAAAGAGAATGCCGAGGCGAATATTGCGATGAGCAAGGCCGACCTCGACCAGGCGTTGTTGGAATTGAGTTATACGACGGTAACCTCGCCGCTCTCGGGGTATATTTCGGAACGTTACGTGGATATTGGTTCGCTGGTGGGACCGGGAGCTATCTCGAAATTGGCGGCTGTCGTCAAGAGCGATACGGTTGATGTGGACTTCAAGATGACCGCGTTGGACTATCTGCGAGCTGAACGCCGCAATGTCAAGTTCGGCGAACGCGACACGAGCCGCTCCTGGCAGCCGACAGTCAGTGTAACCCTGGCAGATAACTCGGAATATCCAATTAAAGGTATCGTGGATTTCGCAGACCCGCAGGTGGACCCGCAGACAGGTACATTCGGCGTGCGTGCCCAATTGCCGAATCCGGACCGGAAGTTGCTACCGGGACAGTTCACACGGGTAAAGCTGTTGCTGGATGTCCGCGAACGGGCGATTGTGGTGCCGCGCAAATCCTTGTCTATCGAGAAGGGCGGTGCATTCATTTATGTGATTCGCAGGGATGACGTCGCTGAAAAACGTTTTGTGCAGATTGGGCCGGAGATAGGCAACAATGTCGTGATAGAACGTGGATTGGGAGAAAACGAACGTGTAGTTACCGAAGGCTATCATAAATTAGTACCGGGGACAAAGGTATATGCCATTTCCGCCGATGACGAAAAAGCTATCCAAGCACTTAGAGAGAAGGAGGAGAACGAATGAGACCAGGATTCTTTATAGACCGCCCGGTATTCTCGACAGTCCTTTCGGTCTTGATTGTGATTGTGGGAATCATTGGTTTGGTCATGTTGCCTGTGGATCAGTATCCGCAGATAACTCCGCCGGTAGTAAAAATTAGTGCATCCTATCCGGGAGCCAGTGCGCTGACGGTATCACAGGCCGTGGCGACGCCTATCGAACAAGAGTTGAACGGTTCGCCGGGGATGATTTATATGCAGAGTAGTTGTTCCAATTCCGGAAACTTGAATATCACGGTTACTTTCGATGTTTCTTCAGACCCAGACTTGGCGGCTGTGGAAATACAGAACCGCGTGAAGCTGGCGGAGAGCCGACTACCGGCCGAGGTTATTCAGAATGGTATTTCGGTGGAGAAGCAATCGCCCAGCCAGCTGATGACGCTGACACTGATGTCGGACGACCCGAAGTTCGATGAGATTTACCTGAGTAATTTTGCCACGATTAACGTGCTGGATATTATTCGTCGTGTGCCGGGTGTAGGCCGTGTATCCAATGTAGGTAGCCGCTATTATGGTATGCAAATCTGGGTATATCCGGACCGCTTGGCAAATATGGGTCTGACTGTACAAGACTTACAGAATGCCTTGAAAGACCAGAACCGCGAGTCGGCAGCCGGCGTGTTGGGACAACAGCCGATTATCGACGTGGATGTAACCTTGCCGATTACGGCTCCGGGTCGTCTATCTACGGCGGAAGAATTTGAAAATATCGTGGTGCGTGCGAATCCGGATGGTTCTATCGTCCGAATGAGAGATGTGGCACGTGTATCATTGGAGGCTTCGTCTTATAACACCGAGAGCGGTATCAACGGGAAGAATGCCGCCATCCTGAGTATCTATATGTTGCCGGGAGCCAATGCGCTGGAAGTGGCTGAAGAAGTGAAGTCGGCCATGAAGGAAATCAGCAAGAACTTCCCGGAAGGCTTGGAATATAACTTCCCCTTCGATATGACGGAATATATTTCCCAGTCCATCCACGAAGTCTATAAGACCCTGTTCGAGGCGTTGTTCCTTGTCATCCTGGTGGTGTTCCTCTCCTTGCAGAATTGGCGCGCAGCGTTGATACCGACGATAGCGGTACCGATTTCGTTGATTGGGACATTCGGATTCATGCTGGTCTTCGGGTTCTCGCTGAACATGCTGACGTTGCTCGGTTTGATTCTCGCCATCGGTATTGTGGTGGATGATGCGATTGTGGTGGTGGAAAATGTGGAGCGTATCATGGAAGAAGAGCATCTCTCGCCACGGGAAGCTACCCATAAAGCCATGCACGAGCTGACGGGAGCTTTGATAGCGACTTCGATGGTATTGGCTGCCGTATTCGTCCCTGTAAGTTTCTTGGGCGGAATTACCGGACAGCTATATAGACAGTTCTCGGTAACTATCGCGGTGTCGGTTATCCTTTCTACGGTGGTAGCCTTGACGCTTAGTCCCGCGATGTGTGCCATTATCCTTCGTCCGAACAAAGGGAGGAAGAATATCGTATTCCGCAAGATTAACTATTGGTTGTTGGTTGGGAACAAACGCTATACGAAGATATTGCAGAAGGTGATGGCTTGTCCGCGCCGTGTCTTCGCCGGCTTCGGGATGGTGTTGGTGGCTATCTTTGTATTAAATAAGGTATTGCCGACGAGCTTTATTCCGGAAGAAGACCAGGGTTATTTTGAAGTGGAACTGGAGATGCCGGAAGGTTCGACCTTGGAACGTATGCGTACCGTAACTAACCGAGCTATCGACTTCCTGATGACGCAACCGGCGGTAGCTTATGTGCAGAACGTTACCGGTAGCAGTAACCGTGTCGGAACGAACCAGTCTCGTGCCAGACTGACGGTCATCCTGAAGCCTTGGGAGGAACGGAAATCGGGTGGCATGACGGTCGAAGATGTCATGGAGGCTGCCCGCAACGAGTTTTATTATTACCCGGAAATCAAAGCCTACGTTACCCGTCCGCCAGTTATCCCGGGTTTGGGTGAAAGTGGCGGTCTGGAAATGCAGCTTGAAGCGCGCGGTGATGCCAGCTGGGAGAATCTGATTAGTGCGACGGATACCTTTTTATATTATGCGGGGCTGGCTCCCGAACTGACGGGTGTTTCCTCAGCATTGCAGGCAGAGATTCCGCAACTCTATTTCGACGTCAATCGCGACCGTGCCAAGATATTAGGTATTCCGTTATCGGATATCTTCGCGACGATGAAGGCTTATTTGGGTTCGGTTTATGTGAACGACTTCAATATGTTCAACCGTATTTACCGCGTTTATATCCAAGCGGAGGCACCTTACCGTGCACGACAGGACAATATCGGGTTGTTCTTTGTCCGGGCAAAGGATGGGGCGATGGTTCCGCTGACGGCTCTCGGGACGACACAATACACGACTGGCCCGGGTACTATCAAGCGATTCAATATGTTCTCCACAGCTTCTATCAATGCGGTAGCAGCTGCGGGATACAGTACTGGTGAGGCTATGGCGGCGATGGAACGTATCGCCAAAGACCACCTCCCGGATAATATTGGCATCGAGTGGAGCGGTTTGTCTTATCAGGAAAAGAAAGCCGGCGGACAGACGGGCTTTGTGCTGGCGTTAGTATTCCTCTTTGTCTTCCTCTTCCTGGCTGCGCAATACGAAAGCTGGATTGTGCCGATAGCAGTCTTACTTTCCTTACCGGTGGCTGCCTTGGGGGCTTACTTGGGGATTTGGGCGACTGGTTTGGAGAACGATATTTACTTCCAAATCGGCTTGGTTACACTTATCGGTCTGGCGGCGAAGAATGCCATCCTGATTGTCGAATTTGCCAAGGTGCAGGTCGATAACGGGGTCGATGCTGTCCACGCGGCCATCCATGCGGCACAGATGCGTTTTCGTCCGATTTTGATGACGTCTCTGGCTTTCGTCCTCGGTATGTTGCCGATGGTACTGGCGAGCGGCCCGGGTTCGGCTTCGCGCCATAGCATCGGGACAGGTGTCTTCTTCGGCATGATTGTGGCGATTACGGTCGGCATCGTCTTGGTTCCTTTCTTCTTTGTTTTTGTTAATAATCTCAAGCATAAGGTGAATATCAAAGAACAGTTGAGCCGTTTGCCGCTGGATAAGTTGCCGCTCGACAAGATTCCTCTGGAGAGAATCAAACAGGAAGGTAGTCGTTTAGGGAAGTTCTTGAACAAGAAATCGACGACTATCCTGCTTGTCCCGGTCTTCCTCTTCTCGCTCTCTTCTTGTAAGTTGGGACAGAAGTATAGCCGCCCGGACTTGAATCTGCCGGAAACCATCAGTCCGGAAGTCGCCTCTGCCGACAGTATCTCTGCCGCTGACATTTCGTGGGAGACGCTCTACACGGATACGGTCTTGCAGAACCTAATTCATCACGCGCTGGAGAATAATAAGGATATGAAGATTGCCGTGGCTAAGGTAAAGGAAATGATTGCCGAAAAGCGAATATCCTTTGCCAAGATGTTCCCGGAGGCCAACCTTATCCTCCGAGGCGAATCGGAACGTTCGAACTACGGTGGTAATGACTTCGACCCCGGTGTCGAATATTGGGCAAAGATTGGTATCTCCTGGGAGCTCGACCTCTGGGGCAAACTCCGTTGGGCCAATGATGCCGGCATCGCCGCTTACCTCCAGTCGGTCGAAGGCCAACGTGCTCTGCAAATGTCGCTGGTGGCGGAAGTGGCTGCGGCCTACTATGAACTTTGTGCCCTTGATCAGGAGTTGATGATTGTCCGCCGTACCTTGGCGGCTCGTCGCGAGGGTGTCCGACTTGCCAAACTGCGTTTCGACGGGGGTCTGACGTCTGAGACGGCTTACAGCCAGGCGCAAGTGGAGTTGGCGCGTACCGAGACGCTCCTCCCGTCCATCGAGAACGAAATCCAGCAGAAAGAAAGCGATTTGTCTTTCCTCTTGGGCGATTATTCGGGTCCGATACCTCGCGGGAAGCCTTTCCAAGCACAACATCTGCCCGACTCGCTACCGGTTGGTTTGCCCTCTACGTTGCTGGAGCGTCGCCCGGATATCCGTCAGGCCGAACAGAGTCTGCGCCAGGTAAACGCTGAGGTTGGTATTGCTTATACGAGTATGTTCCCTACCTTGACTTTCTCGGTCCAAGGTGGTTTTGAGAATGACGAACTGACGAACTTCCTCAAGAGTCCGTATTGGTATCCTCTCGGTTCCTTGGTGCAGCCGCTCTTTGCTATGGGAAAGAACAAGGCGAGACTGAAGGCGGCCCGCGCCCGCTACGAGCAGGAGGTTTACAGCTACCAGAAGACGGTGCTGACGGCCTTCAAAGAGGTAAACGACGCCATCGTTACTATCCGCAAAGCCAAGGAAGTCCGTCAGTCTTACGAGAAGTTGCTCTCTGCCGCTGATACCTACTTGAACTTAGCCCAACTGCAATATATCAACGGAGTTACCAGCTATATGGATGTGCTCGACGCCCAGCGTGGTTTGCTCGAGGCGCAACTGAATCTCAACTCGGCGACGCTCGACGAACTGCTGTCGGTGGTCTATCTGTATAAAGCGCTGGGAGGAGGATATAATTAATAAATAATGAAGAATGAAGAGCGAAGAATAAAGAATACGAACCAATTCTTCGCTCTTCATTCTTCATTCATCATTCTAATTACCATGTTAGTAAAAATAGAAGAAAGCTGGCGCCTCCGCCTACAAGAGGAATTTGACAAGCCCTATTTCGCCCAGCTGGTCGCTTTCGTCAAGGAGGAATACCGCCATCACCACGTCCTCCCGCCGGGACATTTGATGTTCCACGTTTTCAACTCATGCCCCTTCGAACAGGTGCGGGTCGTCATCCTCGGACAGGATCCCTACCCCACTCCCGGACAGTACTACGGCATCTGTTTCTCTGTCCCCGACGGCACGCCTATCCCCGGCTCGCTGGCCAATATCTTCCGCGAAATACACGATGATTTGGGGACGCCTATCCCCACGTCCGGGAATCTCGACCGCTGGGTAGCGCAGGGTGTCTTCCCCATGAACTCCATCCTCACCGTCCGGGCCTACGAGACAGGCTCGCATCGCAATCGGGGCTGGGAAACATTCACCGACGCGGTCATCCGCAAACTAAGCGACGAGCGTGAGCATCTGGTTTTCATGTTATGGGGTTCGTATGCCAAGGAAAAGGCTCGCCTCATCGATGGCTCCAAGCATCTCATACTAACCGCCTCGCACCCCTCTCCCCGCTCAGCCGAACACGGCTTCTTCGGTTGCCGCCATTTCAGCCGGGCGAATGCGTATTTGCGGCAGTATGGGATTCCGGAAATCGTTTGGTAATAATCCTTATTGCATATAATAGATAAAAGAAGGAGAAATAGAAAATTCGTCTATTATAATAGATAAAATGCTTAACTTTGCCTCCAATTCAAAGTATAAAAGATATGGAAGCTATTGCTCGCGAAGGTTATTTGGAAAAGATAGAGAAGTTTCTGGGGAAGGAAACGATTGTGGTTTTGGTCGGACAACGGCGCGTGGGGAAGAGTTATGTGCTTAAGTTACTACGCGAACGGAAAGAGCAAGAGGCTGGCAACCATGTGATTTATATCGATAAGGAGAAACGCCAGTTTGATTTTATCCAGACCTATCAGGACTTGAATGCTTATATCGAGGAGCATCTTGCGCATGGAAAGCATAATTTTATCCTAATAGACGAAATACAAGACATCAAGGAGTTTGAGCGTACCATCCGAAGTTATCGGACGGAACCGGATGTGGATATCGTCATCACAGGTTCCAATGCCCGGATGCTAAGCGGCGAACTGGCAACGCTGATAGGCGGACGGTACAAATCTATTTATATCCAATCGTTGAGTTATCAGGAGTTTCTACGTTTCCATCAATTAGACGACAGTACCGAAGCACTGGAAAAATACATCCAATACGGGGGAATGCCCGGCCTTGCCAGGATGGGGCTGGATGAAGAAGATGCGCGAGAGTATCAGATGGATGTACTGAACACGGTACTGTTGAAGGATGTAATTATGCGGAACCAAATCCGCAATACGGTTTTCCTGGAGAACCTGGTGCGTTTCTTGGCAGACAATACGGGTAAACTGATTTCAGCCAACAGCATAGCCAAATATATGAAGTCGCAGGGCGAATCAGTAACCTCGACGGTTATCCTTAACTATTTGTCCTTTCTGTGTGAAGCCTATATAATCCGGAAGGTAAGCCGTTACGATATCCACGGAAGACGAATCTTCGAAAGCAATGACAAATATTATTTTGAAGACCCAGGTATTCGGAATGCTGTGGCAGGAGGGACTCGCGAAGGCGACATCGAAAAGGTGATAGAAAATGTCATCTACCAGCATCTTATCCGTCTGGGTTATACGGTTTATGTCGGGCAGTTGCAAGCCGGAGAGGTCGATTTCGTATGTACCCATGCCGATGGAAGGCGGATTTACGTACAAGCCTCTTACCTCATCGCGAATGAAGAGACCCGGGAACGGGAGTTTGGCAACTTGCGAGCCATCAAAGACAACTATCCCAAGTACGTCATCTCGATGACTCCGCTCGTAACGCGCAACGACGAGGATGGAATTATACATTTGTCTCTGCGGAGATTTTTGAAGGAAGGGGTGTGAGAGCAAAAAAGCAACCGCCCTCGCGGACGGCTGCTTTGTACAAAAACTTAAAAAAACAATTATTGTCCTTTACTAAGGAACGAGTTGTTTCACAACAACTTTTTTCTTCCAACTGTCCGTGGGACACACCGGACAGGGATATGACTGAAGACTATTGGACTTGCGGCCCGTCTTCGATTTCACCGCCTTCTTCTTCCGTATCGTCAGGAAGTTCTGTCTCGTCGCTCTCCTTACCCAGCCATTCCATGAAGACGATGCCATCTTCGGCGATGAGGGAGCGGGTATAGCCGCCACTCATGTTGCGCTTGCGCTCGGAGGAGAACTGAACGCGCAGGCCGGTAATCTGGTCGCTGCTCACTTCCTCCTTCGTCGCTACGCCATTGCCGCCGGAGAGCGCCGTATAACGGAACCACCCGAGCCCTTCGAGATGGACGGCACGGCTTTCCTTCATAAAGTCGGCCATCACTTTCGGGAGGGCACGGATGACGGCATGGGTATCGGCAGGCGATACCGTAGATTCGCGAGCCAACCGCTCGCCGAGTTCCTGTGTTTCCACAGGCTTGCCAATCGTAACGCTGCGGGGATACCACAAGTCGTTGATGGCTTGCTTTACACGTTTCCAAAAAATCATAACTTTTAACAGTTTTTCATCTCCCCGTTTCCCGTGCGGGACAGAGGCAAAAACCGCCTGTCCCCGACGACCACCTCGTGTGTCCCCAACGAGGGTCTCGTGTGTCCCCAACGACACCCTCGTTTGTCCCCGACGAGAAAACCGCCGGTTTCTATCCCCTTTCGGGTATATCCCAGACGGGATGGGGAAGATACGTTAAACAATAAATATTTGTTAATATATTGGACGCCCCGCTGGGCGAAGAATATGCGATATTTAAAAATTTGCATTGTTGTTTTTATGGTAGACCATGCGACCGCGATGTAGTTCCTTACGGTCTCTTAGTTCTACCTTGCCATTATTCCCATAAATATAAACATAGCTCTTTGTCCCCTCCATGTTGGAAGTCCAATAAGGAATAGGCAGTAAGGAATAATTAGGATCTACCACACCATACTTTTCTATCTTCTCCCATTCTTCTTTGGAGGCTAACGCATAGTGATGCTGTCCAGTAACATTCTCGGCTGATTCTATCACCAATCCTTCTTCTGTTTCACTAGTTCCGGGATTCTCTGCATTAGCAGAGATAAAAGTTACCCAGTCCATCATTGAGAAATCCCTACTTTGATTAAGAACAGCATCAAAATCGATGGCTTTTTTCCCTGCTGTCGAATTTTGGTCTGTTACAAAGAATGCTACTTGATTATGAAAACCATATTGCGGATTGAATTCACGGGCATCATTTCCGTCAGGATTGGTAATATTTAATCCGATTGTAACCAAGTCTCCGTGATCATCACCCGCACTTGTCAATGTTACGTTATCATATTCTTCAGGACCCCATCTTAATTCCATACCATGTGCCACATCGATACGGCTATAATAAAGTAGAGCATCGTTTGGGTTTGTAGAAGTTCCCACGTCGGCTGGATCCATCACAGGCAATGGGAGCCACTGGCGAATAACCAAAGGTTCATCATCATTTTTCAAATAAATTTCTACGCTCCGATACCCATTTCCCACCCAATCAGATATAGTTGTCAATCGATCTGCTACAGCTTCAAGATCTGTGTATGTCCATGGCTTTGCATAAAAATGCAAAGTATATGTACCATCTTGATTATCTTCATATTTTAAATCACTAATCTTCACATTATTGGCATTATACTGTTGCCATTTCCCTGATTCATCTTGGGCATAAAACCAAGTTTCGCTGCAATTCACAAATTGGTTCTTATTATAATGCACTTGAATATTAGTTCCATTAGTTACCGCAACTACATCTACTACACTACCACCAATAGGCAAGTCTATTGCATCCACGGTAAAGCCCTCGGTTCTGTCTTGTAAGTTTGTATCAACACGCCAACCTACCTCACCCGTATTCCCATCAACATAAATATTTCCGTCTATAATTTTACCATCTTCCTTCAATCCTGCCCAATCTTTCAAATTCAATGTCAGTTGATAATGCTTATTACGTATCACGTTAAAGTCAGACTCTACATCCTCTCCTAAATAGAGCCTATAAGTAATAGTTCCAGACAATACTGTCGGTATATTACTTGGTTTCGGGCTACTATTATCCGTATCTAATTCTTTGCGATATTCATAATCTGCAAATACTTCAATGTAAGTACACAAATCCTTTTTACCCGTCGGAGGTTCTTTAGCTGTTTGATCTGTATTAGCCGTTTCCATTTTTCCCTGCTTATTCTCAAACATAAAGAGTGGGATAACTCCATCGTTAGCTGAATGAGGATTTGCAGGAGTAGATGTAGCAAATGCCCCTTCGTGAGTTGCAAGAGCATCCCAATTCAAGCTCTGGTATTCAGGACCTTCCGGATTAATATCACCTGAGGTAGGAGCGTTATCCTTAGTAATCCAGCAACTCTTCGGTACATTCTTCAGGCTGATACCGGTCGGTCTAATAATTACGCCCTTCCGCATTTCAGTCGCATTAATTCCTACAGTAATCATCGCCAAAGTGCGTTTCAAGGTTATCTCGTATGTCGCACCACTCGTATGATCGTGATCGCCAGTACTACTTGCTGTTGTTAAATCAACATTTCCATACATCGTGCAGTAAGCCTCCACTTCGTTTGAAGAGGGATAGCCCTGCTTCAAGGCTTTCAGATCTGAAACAGATTTTTCTTCAGTAATAGGGAAGGTGGCAAACGCGCCAGATTCATCAATATAATTCGCTACCACATACACATGATCAAATCCTTTCGCATCGGCTTGGCTGATATGATAATATACCTCACCCGCATTGAAATCCGTATTGAACTCCGTAGTAGAGACTATGCCGGACTCATCCTCTGAGGGTGTGGAGGAAGTAGCGGTACTAGCATCGATATTGATTACTTTTACAATATCATCACCATCCGCCAACACGATATGCAAATCATGAATCTCGCTCTTATCCTTCCGCTCACTTGTTTCCGCCCTCGTCAGCACCTTCTCCCTCATCCCATCCACCGAGATAGTGAGATTGATGCCCTCAGTTCCTGTGTTGATAACGGATTTGCCGTCCAATTCATCGGTACATGAATTGAAGAGGGTGCCGCCCATAAGGATGCAGGCGGCTACCCAGATGTTCTTTATATATTTATTTATATTCATGGCTTTTATGTTTATTCATACGTTGGACTTAATGATACAATTTCCCAAGGGGCAACGGATATGTTCAGGAGCAGGCATTGGGATTGCGCGTCGATGGTGCCGTTCAGCGCATAATAATTATTCCGCTTCAGAACGATATCCTCCTCACCGTCTGCCAATGTTCCGGTATATTCCTTGCCATCAATCGTAACTGTTAGGGTTACGTTCACGGGGCCATTGGATTCCGAGAGATAGACTGGGGCATTTGTGCTTGTTTTATTTATATCTTCAGACCCTGTACTAGTGTTAGTAGCTTCAAACAAAGGATAAGTAGAATAGAGCTTTCCTAAAACATCGATTTTATAATCGGTCGGAGTTTTCTCTTCCCCGTTCATCGTTATCGTCCCTACTCCTATCTTCGCCACTGTCCGCTTCAACTCAATCGTAGCCCCGTTATTGGAATTGTTCGGATCTATTCGAGCATTATCAATAGCAGACATGAGGAACAAATTCGGTTGTTCACCGGAAGTATAGGCAGCGACAGTCGTTGAAGTCAATTTTGTCTGCCAATCCAAATCGTTGCTTGCATTCGCTACGGAATAGAGCGTATAGACTCCGGCAGGAATCTCTTTTATCGTAAATTCGGCGTATTTATCTCCATTACCTTCCTCACGAATCTCCGCCTCCGTCAAATTAACTTCTGCATCTATTCCCTTCGCATTATTTTGGTCGATGCCTACTATATGTAAAGTCTTGACATACTTTTCAACATCACCCTCATCATCTAAGACTATATCCTTCGGCCCAAGCGCAACCCTCAGCACCGTCTTGCCCAGCTCGTCCTTCACCGGCATCTCCTCCTCCTCCGAACACCCCGCAAATCCCAGCAGGCACAGCGCCACTACCATTATCCTATACATTATATTATATTGCATATCATTCTCCTTTCTGTTCGATTAGATATCTATTTCGCGGTCGATAAAGTTCCAACCGTTCACTCTGAAACTGATTAATGCACCCCATTCCGGCGTCGGGTCTGGACGCGGACCGGGTCTATCCGGGTCGGGGTCGGGGTCCGGTCTGTCGGGGTCATCGCCCGGATGTTCGCATTCAAAGAGTAGTTCTATCAAGTAAGCATCCTCGCGGTCGAGTCCTTCTTGCGTACGGTATTCCTCCACGCGGCTCAGGAAGTCCATGATAGGACGCTGATAGACCAACGAATCGCCCTGGTAAAGTGCGAGGTAGTCTTCCGTCTGCGGCGTGAGGCGCATCACGGCAAAGTCCGCCTTGTAGGTCTCATCCGCAGCCGGAGCCTGCCGGTTCTCGTAGAAGACGGAATCGTAGCGAGCCGAGGGCGAGAAGTCGCCGGGCAAGAGGATGAGCGAATCACGCGGGGTCAGCGGATTGTTGTAGAAGTCGCCCGCCATCGTATAGGTAACGATTTGCGCCGTCAGGTTGCTGAAATGCGCGGGGACAGAGCAATAGCCCTCCTTCTGTCCCTTCTCTCGCCAGCGAACCAAGACACGGACGTCGTTGCGCACCTTCATCAGGTCGATAGGCACGACGGATTCTTCGCCCGCCACGACCTCAACGGGTTGCAACTCGCTACCGTAGAAGAGCGAGTCGGTCAGCAACTCCGTTTCCCCCTCGAGGGCGGCGGTCAGCCACATCCGGCATTCGTCGAGCGCGTGGGTTTCGAGGTCGCTGTGGTCGGTCTCGTCGTGGTAATGGTTACCCCAGACGACGAACCGGTAATTTCCTTCAGGTAAAGTCAAGGTTGTTTCGTAATCTTCGGGGAAGCGCACGTCGGCCTGTTCTTCCACGGTCTGCACATACTCGCCCTTATCGTCGAACACAAACACGTCCACTTTGCGCACCTGGTCGTTGAAGAGGTCCGCATACGTCCCGTTTTCCACGGTGTTATGCATCAGATAAGAGAGTTGCAGCGTCAGCAAGCCCTTCTCTTCCGGCACCGTATCGGGAGGTATCACATCCGGAGGGCAATCCGAGAAGTCTTCCTTGATACATCCCGCCAAAGTCATGGCCAAGAAGGAGGCGGAGGCGAGGATGGTGGTGAGTGTTTTGTTCATTTGAGTATGTGATTAAATTCTGTTATTATTTAACTATGAGTTTTTTTAAGAGAGGGGCGGGATGGGTACCGCCCCTGTATCTACTATTATTAATCGTGCAAGTCCAACTGTTTTTCTACATAATTCCAAGGAATAGCTGTAGCAGAAATCTGCACATTTGCATCCGGCTCACCCGGTCCCGGTTCACCCGGAACACCCGGTAATGTAATGCTATTAACCACCATGTGATACCAATCGTTACGATAGATAGAATAACCCGTTTCAGGAATATAGATGGGACCAAACCAGCATTCGCCGTTTACATATTCGGCAGAAAGTTTTGTAATACCCGTGATACCTGATACAGTATAACCTGTAACCTTTTGATCTCCGTCTGTAATCGGTGTTAAACTAACACCCTCCTTTAAGTCTGTTCCATTCTCCTTATACAAATCACTCTTCATAATATAATGATTGTCATAATCACCATAGCCTGTTTCTACACCACGAACGACATAGAAAGAAGGAGCATTCGTAGCTGCTGTACTTTCATCGATAGTAACACCTGTGATTGGTTCTTCTGTATTGATAACCAAACCGGATGCGCCCTCACCTGTTGCTGCTATAAGATTGATCTTCTGAGACGGAGTAAATACTGTTTTAAAGTTCAAATAGGTAGCATTCGTTACCGCAGACTGTATGTTTTCAAGACAATAAACATAGGAATCGAAACCACTCGTTATTGTTGTCTTACCATCATCTGCCCAAAGAGATGTACCGATTGTTACATCCGTAAGATCTGCTTCAGTCGCAGCTCCCGTATTACTATAAGTCATGCCAGTAGTAGGCATAGCCTGAGGCGTTTGACATAACAAGTAGAACTTATCAGCCGTACTCTTAGGAGCAAATGCCAAAGAATACAATTTACCGCCAGAAGCTCCATTAACCTTTTCTTCTACACTTTCAGGCACTTCTACTGAAATCTTTACAGCAGCACGTTCGATATCTACATCAACCTGGTTTGTTTCAGAGTTAGGATCAATCAATTCATCAACACCTTCACCATCGACGTTACTCATAAAGAAAGAGTTATCCGTATAATATGAAGAAGCTGCTTTTGTTGAAGGGAGAGTTTTTTCCCAATCAGTAGAAGTTGTTATATCAGTAGTATTCGCATATACATAGAAAGTAGGAGTACCTTCTGGCAAATCAACAGTTCCAGAGTAAGTTCCATCCGGATTTTCTGTTAAAGAAGTTATTTCTCTTATTTCAACACCACTGCCATAATCAGCAACAACGACTAAACTCGAAACTTTAGATTCCGCTTCTGTCCCAGTTTTGTCCATAACTTGAGTAGGATTCCCCTTCGTCTGCGGTGCAGCCACACTCACATTCAAGGTAACTTTCGCAAGTTCCCCTTCCACTCCGTTCACATTACTGGTGCCACCACCATTCAGCTGCTCATCTTCCGAGCAAGCCACCAATGCCAGCCCCATGAGCGACATTGCCAATAAATTTTTCTTTTTCATTTTCATATCATTTAAATGTGTAAACTATATTAATTGCAGCTTTAGTCGGACCGAAGTAATTCTTCTTGTCCTCTCCGATTTTCTTGGCGCACTTCTCGCACGGATAGACATCATACGAGAGGCGGGCATAGCCGACACCGACCGAAGCCTCTATGCCCCAGCCTTTGCCCAAATCCCAAGCATAGCCGTAGGAAATACCGCCGCCCATGCCCCAGCCTTGGTAGCGATGTGTATCCAAGTCCGGCAAGATATTAAACGGCATATTGATACCGCCGGCATTAAACTGACCGCCAATCAGGTGCACTCCGACAAAGTGCCCCATGAAAGGCAACGCAGCCCACCAGCGAACCTCCGGCTGCACCAGCCAATGCTTCAACTTATTATTATCTTTTAAGGTAAAAGGATTATACGTGATAGCCGTATGAAAGGAAAAACGTTCGTCTATCGGAATTTCAAAGCCCACGTTGGGTGTCGTGGTAGCCCATGCCACTACGTTAGTCTTGATTCGAATCTTTACTGCGTCTTCGGTATCTTGAGCTTTTATCCCGAAAGGAAGTAAAAGCAACAAGGCTACAACTCCTATCCCTATGCCACGCTTCATATCTGTACTGATTTAATGAGTTACTTATTTATGAAATAAGTGAGGGAAAGGAAAAAATATTGAAGATTTATTTGTTTTTTACAGGTTTTCTCTTTTCCTTTGTGCCATGATTTAGGATTGAATCGTTGAATCACAAATAAACGCTACTACAAACAACAGGAAATAAGCATTTTATCGACGATCATCCTTATTTCATAAATAAGTATCCTTTCGCTTCCATTTCTCCCTCACCAATCGGTCAATAGAACCCGCGACTTTGCGGTTCGCCTTCGCAAGTTCCGAAACATCTAATTCGCTCAGATAGCAACGCGTCGTCTTCTCGGAAGTATGCCCTAATGCCTGGCTGATAACGGCCACTGGGACGTGGCAACGCAGGGCTGCCGATGCCCAACTGTGGCGAATGACGTAGGAAGTCAGTTCAGTAGGGAAATGCAGACGCACGCCGAGGTCTTTCAAGTGGCGATTGAAGACCGCCAGACGGTATTTGTATTGCGCATGGGACGAAGAGCCGGAGGGGAGTATCGGGAAGAGGTAGGGGCGCGAGGCTGCAGACGAGGCGTATTTGCGGATGATTTGCCACATCCCGGCGGTGATTTCCATGCGGATTTGGACTCCGGTCTTGCGGCGGTTATAGACCAACTCCTTGCCCCGGATATTGTGGCGCGTCAGATACGCCATATCGACAAAGGGCATCCCGCAGGCCAGGAAGCTGAACGTCGCCAAGTCCACAGCCAGCTCTTGCTCGGGGCGCAGGACGGAAGTGGAGAACGAGGCCACCCGTTGCATCAAGGCGGCGGGAACAGCACGCTTGGCCGTCGTCTCGCGGCGGAGCTTCAGGTTCAGGAACGGGTCTCGGCGGAGCGAGACGCGCCCATCGTGGCAGGCCGCATGATATACGGCACGCAAACTACTCAGATAACTGTTGATTGTATTTACTTTCAGTCCCTCGGCTTGGAGGAAACAACGGAAGTCGGCGACCAGTGTGGCCGTCAAGTCAGACAAGCGGCAACGGCGACCAGCCAGAAAGCGACGGAAGTGGACCGCCGTGGCCAGGTAAACATCCGAGGAGCTTATCTTTCCCATCTGCCGCTTGTGGGCGGCGCGCTCTTGAATGTAGGCAAACATATTACGAATTAAAGATTACCATTCGTTGAAGGCACGTTCGAAATGAACGGGCACAAAAAAAGGAAACTTTTCACAAAGTCTCCTTCCCTTGTGACCTCGGAGGGGCTCGAACCCTCGACCCAATGATTAAGAGTCATTTGCTCTACCAACTGAGCTACGAAGTCTGATAATTAATGTTTAACCTTAAAATATTTTCGTATGGAAGTGACCTCGGAGGGGCTCGAACCCTCGACCCAATGATTAAGAGTCATTTGCTCTACCAACTGAGCTACGAAGTCAATCTCTAACCGTTAGGAAACCGCTCGTTTCCCGATTGCGAGTGCAAAGGTAGGCTTTTTATTTAATATGCCAAACTTTTCCGCGAAGTTTTTTCTACTTTTTTATTCGAAGACGTAAACCTCGGAAGGTGTCGTGCGCTTCAAGGCGACGAGCGACACATCCTTCCCGACCCGAATACCTTCCTCGAATAATCTTATATCCACCGTCTTATAGGCAAGCTCCGGATGATTGTTGTCGCGACTGAGGTGGCAGAGCCAAATGCTTTTCAACTCCGGCGTGTAGCAGGAAGCCAGGAACTCGGCGGCCTCGTGGTTGCTCAGATGTCCCGTCGGACTGGCCACCCGGTCTTTCAAGAAGAAGGGGTAAGAGCCGTGGCGCAACATCTCCTCATCGTAGTTGGCTTCAAAGACGAGGCGGGTCGCCCGAGACACATACTTGGCGATGGTCTCCGTGATATGGCCGATGTCCGTAGCAATTACGAAACGATGCTCGCCATATTCGATGAAATAACCGACGTTATCGGTACTGTCGTGGGGCACGGGGAAGGCCGTTATCTGGAAATCGCGAATCATGAAAGGGGCTTCCTTCTCGATGACCCGCTTCGATTGAACGAGTTTGTCCTCGACATAGCGGCTCTTGTTGATTCCCCGGTGGACACCCTCGGTAGAATAGATAGGGATATTCAACTTCTCGCCCAAGACACCCACCGTCTTGATATGGTCGGCATGGTCGTGCGTAACCAAGACCGCGATTATCTGCGACAAATCGATACCATTGTCCTTCAACACCTTCTTAATTGTACGGGCACCGATGCCCGCGTCTATCAGCAAGCCGTATTCCGGGGTGCCCAGGTAATAGCAGTTCCCGCTACTGCCGCTTGCCAAACTTATAAAAGATAGCTTCATATATTATTGACCGTTTTTTTCCGATAAGCATGATATTAGCGTTGGGAAGGCGGGAGGGTAATCTCTCCGATAAGGGAACAATTCAAATGCTCCTTCACTTCCTCGCTCGTCAGGCCATGACCGAAGAGGAACATCAGCTTTGTAACGGCACTTTCCGTCGTGCTGTCATAACCGCTGATGACACCTGCATCCAGCAATTTCTTCCCAGTTTCGTAGCGATGCATCTCGACACTTCCCGCCCGACATTGCGTGATATTTACGATAACCAAACCACGCTGCACGGCATCCTTCAGCATCGCCAGGAACCAATCGTCCATGGGAGCATTCCCGCTTCCGAAAGTTTCCATTACAACACCCTTGAGGCCCGGAATGTTCAGGATGCTTTCGACGACCGACGGGGGGATTCCGGGGAACAGTTTCAGGATGGCGACGTTGCGGTCTAACAAATAATGTGGCCTCAACGGTTTGCGGGAAATCGGACGATAAATTTGCGCCGTATCATATTTAATATGGATACCGACATGGGCAAGCGGCGGATAATTATAGGAACGGAACGCATTGAAGTTGTCCGCACTCGTCTTGCTGGTCCGATTGCCCCGCATCAACTCGTTTTCAAAGAAGATGCAGACCTCCGGGACGACCGGCACGCCGTTTTCCTTCGCCGCCGCGATTTCGATGGCGGTTATCAGATTCTCCTTGCCATCCGTGCGCAACATACCGACAGGCAGCTGCGAACCGGTCAGGATTACCGGCTTGCTCAGGTTTTCGAGCATGAAGCTCAGGGCCGAGGCGGTATAAGACATCGTATCCGTCCCGTGCAGGACGACGAAGCCGTCGAACTTCTGGTAATTCTCTGCGATGATGTGCACGATTTTCGTCCACGAATCCGGCCCCATCGCCGAGGAATCCATAGGCGGGTCGAACTGGTAGGTTTCCACATGATGCCCCAGCTTCTTCAGTTCCGGGACATTATCCGCCAGATGCTGGAAGTTGAACGACTCCAACACGCCCGTCTCCGGGTTTTCTATCATTCCTATCGTTCCACCTGTATAGATCAAAAGGATGGATGCTTTTTCCTGTGTATTGTTCATGACCTTTGCTTAAAATCCGACAAAATTAGCGATTTATTCCGGGATAACCAATGCCCTACTCCTCCCCTTTCAGGACGGGCAGACTGATGTGATAACGCACCGCCACCGCCCGTGTGATGAAGACGCTTGCTGCCGCGATAAACTGCGTCATCGCCGGTGTCAGTCCCAGCTGCTGGCAAGCGTAATAGATCAACCCGCCCATCACGCAGGCCGAGGCATAGATGTCTTTGCGGAATATCAGCGGTACCTCGTTTATCAACGTATCGCGCAGCATACCGCCGAACGCGCCGGTTATCGTCCCCATGATGATGGCCACCCAGATGGGAAAACCATACTCCAAACTCTTGGCTATCCCCACGACCGTAAACAAGCCCAGCCCGATAGCATCGAATATGAATATCGTATTGTTCAGCCGGATAACATATTTCCGGAAGATAGCCACGAAGACAAGCGCCAATCCCGTTACAATCAAATAAGATGCCTGCGTCATCCAAAACGGCGTCGCATCCAGCAACACATCGCGTATCGTCCCGCCGCCCACGGCCGTTACCGCCCCGACGACATAAGCCCCGAACCAATCAAACTTCTTCGCCGACGCCAGCCGGATACCACTGATGGCAAAGGCAAACGTCCCCGCATAATCACAAAACGTAATAAAATCAATCATCTCTCTCTTCTAATTGTCAATTGTCCATTGTTAATTGTCCATTTTTCTCTCAATCTCCCGCAAGTTCTCCATCTTCTTCCGCTGCATGAATTCGTAGATTCCCTCGAGATGCTCGGTTACTTTCCCGCCACCGAACTCATAGACCTTCGTTACCAACCCGTCGAGGAAGTCGCGGTCGTGCGAGACGACAATCAACGTCCCGTCGAAATCCACCAGGGCCTGTTTCAGGATGTCTTTGGTTTTCATATCCAGGTGATTCGTCGGCTCATCGAGGATAAGCAGGTTTACCGGCTCGAGGAGGAGCTTGATCATCGCCAAGCGCGTCCGCTCGCCGCCGGAGAGCACTTTCACCTTCTTCGTCGAGTTCTCGCCGCCGAACATGAAGGCGCCCAGCAGGTCTTTTATCTTATTCCGGATGTCGCCCTTCGCCACATCGTCGATGGTCTGGAAAACCGTCAGGTTCTCGTCCAGCAGCGAGGCTTGGTTCTGGGCGAAATAGCCGATCTGGACGTTATGCCCGAGCTGCAGGTTCCCATCGAAGGGTATCTCGCCCATGATGCATTTCACCAAGGTGGATTTTCCTTCGCCATTGCGTCCGACGAAGGCGATTTTGTCTCCGCGCTCTATCGTGAGGTTTACGTTACTGAATACACGCTTTTCGCCATACGCCTTGCCGACGTTCTCGATAATCACCGGGTAACTGCCCGAACGGGGCGAGGGCGGGAATTTGAGCCTCAGCGCCGAGGTATCTTCCTCGTCCACCTCGACTAACTCCAGTTTTTCCAGCATCTTGACGCGGCTTTGCACCTGCAAGGTCTTCGAGTATGTCCCCTTGAAGCGCTCGATGAAGTCTTTCGTCTCGGCGATCATCTTCTGCTGCTCGTTGTAGGCTTTTAGTTGCTGCTCGCGCCGTTCCTTGCGCAACTGGAGGTATTGCGAATATGTCGCCTTGTAGTCGTAGATGCGTCCCATCGTTACCTCGATGGTGCGGTTCGTGATATGATCCACGAAGGCGCGGTCGTGGCTGATGACAACGACGGCCTGCCCGGATTCGATGAGGAAATCCTCGAGCCACTGGATAGACTCGATGTCGAGGTGATTCGTCGGCTCGTCGAGGAGCAGGACGTCGGGCTTCTGGAGCAACAGCTTCGCCAGCTCGATACGCATCCGCCAACCGCCGCTGAACTCGCTGGTCTGCCGTCCGAAGTCGGTGCGCTTGAATCCCAAGCCCATCAACGTCTTCTCGACGTCGGCATGATAGTTAATATCTTCAATGGAATAGAATTTCTCGCTCAACGTCGAGACACGCTCAATAAGCTGCATGTAATCGTCGGAATCATAGTCGGTCCGCGTCTCCAACTGCCGGTTCAGTTCGTTTATCTCCGCCTCCATCTCGTGCAGGTGGGCAAAAGCCTGCTCCGCCTCCTCGAAGACCGTCCGCCCGTCGTTCACCATCAGGTGCTGGGGCAGATAAGCGATAACGGTATCCTTCGGGGCCGAGACTTTCCCGCGCGTCGGCTCGCGGACGCCGGCCAGGATTTTGAGCAGGGTGGATTTGCCCGCGCCGTTCTTTCCCATCAGGGCTATCCGGTCTTTTTCGTTAATAACAAAGGAAATATCTGAAAACAAGGTGGTACCGCCAAATTCGACGGTCAATCCATCGATAGAAATCATAAAACTGCTGTTTGAAATTTTGAATGCGGGCGCAAAGATACGAAAGAGTTACGAGTTGCGAGGCATGAAATACTGTTGAAGCACTTCAACAACGTTCATGCAGTCTGCATGAAGGCTGTTGACGCGCGTCAAAGGCTTCATGTAGTCTGCATAGCCCTGTTGATGCGCGTCAAAAGGCTCCATACAGACTGCATAGCCCCGTTGATGCACGTCAACAGCTTCATACAGACTGCATGGCCCTGTTGATCGCGATCAACAGCCTTATGCAGGCAGCATGGAATGCGATATAGGCGGAAACGGCTCCAGCGCATCCGCTGAACTGCGGCGAGCGCAAAAACTGCCTCAGCGCGTCTTTACTTCTTTATCAAAACCGTAATCCGGAGGGCGAGGTCGAAGAAGACCATCTTGGCATTGACGTTCTGGGTGATTTGCCGTTCGGCAAGCTCCAGTTCCTCCATCAGTCCAAACACGTTGCGCTCATTGACGAAGGGCGAGAAGCGGACGGAGAAGGTCGCCTCGTCGCGGTTCATATAGTTCAGTTCCGGAGCCTGGAAGCGATAGACGAAGTTCTCGCGGATAAGGTGCTGGCAGTAGGCGAGGAAGTTCTTCTGTTTCTCGCGGCCAATGGAGGCAAGCGTGTCGGCCTGCACCTTCATTGCCTTGACGTTGCGTGCCCAGGAGTTGCGCATGATGGCTTTGAACTGTTCCAGATAGAATTGCTTCTCGTCGTTCACGCTGATGGCATCGAGGGCTGCCAGATAATTGCCGCGCGAGAGATGGGCGACATACTCGGCATCCTCCGCCGAAAGGGCGTATTTCTCCTGCATGAACCGCTTGATATCGTCGGCATGGATAGCCCGGACGTTGAGACGCTGGGCGCGGGACTGGATGGTGCCCAGCACCATGTCGGGAGCCTCGGAAACCATCAAGATAGCTGTATTCTGCGGCGGTTCCTCGATAATCTTCAGTAGCTTGTTGGCACAAGTCGGGTGCAACTTCTCCGGGAGCCAGACGAGGAGGACGCGGTACTCGGCTTCGTAGATTTTGAGGCTGAGCTTGCGGACAATCTCGTCACTTTCGCGGGAATAGATGAGGGCTTGGGAATTTCCCGCATCAATGTAATCCATCCAGTTGTCGAGGGTGAAATAAGTATGCTCGTGCAGGAAGCCGCGCCACTCGGGGAGGTAATCATCGCAGATTTCTTTCTTTTTCTCCTTTTTAGAGACGATGGGAAAGACGAAATGGAGGTCAGGATGCGCCAGTTCGTCGTACATCTTGCAGGAAGGGCAGTGGCCGCAAGCGTCTGTATCCGACCGCTGCGTGCAATTCAAATAACGGGCGTAGGCCAAGGCGAGGGCGAACGTTCCATAACCTCCCTGTCCGCAAAGCAACTGGGCGTGGGGGACAACACCCGATTTCGCCGAAGCGATCAGGTGTTGCTTCACTTCTTCTTGTCCGATGATATCTCTGAAATACATAAGCTCAAAATATTAATGGCAGCAACTCTTCCCGCCGGGGCAATGGCTGCATCCGCCGCAAGGAGATTCACCTTTGTGCGAAACAAAGAGGCGGTATATCTTTACACCGACATAAACGAGGGCTGCGAGGCCGATGAGGGCAACTGCGATAGATTGAAACACGACTTATTCAATTATGAATTACGAATTATGAATTATAAAAATAAGGCAATGAACAGACTCCCGGCTTGGAAGACCACAAAGGAAACGGCCCATGCCAAGAGGCAGGTGTATCCGATGACAAACAAACCCCATTTCCACGAACCCGACTCGTGCACGATGGCCGAAACCGTAGCAACACAAGGGAAATATATCAACACGAAGAGCATGAAGCTCAGGGCGACCAAGGGTGTAAAGACCGGTGTCCCGTCGTCATACGTGTCTTCCTTCATCATCTTGTCCAGCTGGGGCGAGCCTTCGTCATCGGCTTCGCCGACATAAAGCACGCTCAACGTACTCACGACGACTTCCTTCGCTGCCATACCGGTCATCAAGCTCACGCTCATCTTCCAATCGAAGCCGAGCGGGGAAAGGATAGGCTGCAAAGCCTCGCCAATCATCCCGATATAGGAGTTCTTTTGGTGAACTGTCGCCTTATGGTGTTCGAGCAGGGAAAGCGTCTCCTGTTGTTCGGACGAAAGCTCGCCGACTTGTTCTACTTGCGCTATCTGCCGGTCTATTTCGGCTTCTTCCGGCGAATGCAAGGGGAAGTAGCTCAGGAACCAGATGATGATGGAGGCAACCAAGATGACTCCTCCCATCTTATGCAGATACTGCTTGGCTTTCTCCCACATGTGGAGCATGATGGATTTCCCGGTCGGCATACGGTAAGGTGGCAACTCCATGACGAAGGGAACGTCTTCTTCCTTAAACAAAAAGCGTTTAAATACCCGCGCCATGATTATCGCCAGGAATATGCCTGCCAAATAGAGCATCAAGAGGACTGAACCTGCCTGCTTCGGGAAGAATGCGCCCGAAAGCAAGACATAGATGGGCAACCGTGCGCTGCAACTCATCAGCGGCAGTATCAGCATCGTGATCATCCGACTGTTCCGGCTTTCTATCGTCCGCGAGGCCATGATTGCGGGAACATTACAGCCGAAGCCCATGACCAACGGGATGAAGGACTTGCCATGCAGTCCCATCTTGTGCATCAACTTATCCATGATGAAAGCAGCCCGCGCCATATAGCCCGAATCTTCCATGAAGGAGATAAAGGCATACAATATCAAGATATTCGGCAAGAAGACGATAACGCCCCCCACACCGCCAATGATTCCGTCCACCAAAAGGTCTTTCAGCGGTCCGTCGCTCATCGTGTTGCGCATGAAGTCGCCGATGACGCCCACCAACCATTCTATCCATCCCATCGGATATTCTCCGACGCGGAAGGTTACTTCAAACATAATCCACATGAAGAGGATAAAGATGGGGAAGCCCAATATCTTGTGCGTAACGAACGTATCTATCAACTGCGTGCTGGTTACTTCCCGTATTTTATTCCGCTGGAAGGTTTCGCGGAGAGCACCGTCTATGAAGCCGTAGCGCGCATCGGTAAAGGCTGTCTCGCAGTCTTGCTTCAGCAGCTCTTCGATTTGCGAGGTATTGCGGTCGCGCTCCTGCAAGATGGATTCGGCCTGCGGGAAATTCTTGATTTCCGTTTCCACTTCCTTGTCGCGCTCCAGCAATTTGATGGAGAGGTAACGCTTGGAGATGCTGGTTGGGATGTCAGCTACTTTCTTTAGCGTCGCGTTGATATTCTTGATACCCTTCTCCAGAATATCCCCATAATTAATATGAATATGGCGGAGGATAGGGTCGGCTTCTTCATAGACCTGAATCACGCGGTCGAACAGTGCCTCGATGCCGAAACCCGTCCGGCTCACGGTCGGTATCATCGGGATACCCAGCATCCGCGAGAGGGATTCGTAGTCGAACTTGTTCCCCTGACGCTCCAGTTCGTCGTACATGTTGAGGGCGATGACCATCCGCTCGTCCATGTCAATTAATTGGCAGGTGAGGTATAAATTCCGCTCGAGGTTCGAGGCATCGACGACGTTGATTACCACATCGGGCTGCTCCTCGTTCAGGTGTTTGCGTACATAGAGTTCTTCGGGGGAATAGGCGGAGAGGGAATAGGTTCCCGGCAGATCCACAATCTTAAACGTATAGCCTTTGTGCTGGAAGGTTCCTTCTTTCGCATCGACCGTTACGCCGCTGTAATTCCCGACATGCTCGTGCGCCCCGGAAGCAAAATTGAAGAGCGACGTCTTGCCGCAATTCGGATTTCCCACCAAAGCGACGTTGATGATTTTCCCCTTCTTGAGGGCGATGTTGCGCAATTCTTCATCCGACGGGAGGATGTACTGGTCTATCGGGCGGTCGCCGGCGGCCTTCTGTTCCTCGGCATACTCGGCGGCACTAACCACATCAATCAACTGGGCATCGCTGCGACGCAGGGAAACATCGTAGCCTAAGATTCGATATTGGATGGGGTCTTTCAGCGGCGCGTTCTTGACAACCTCCACTTCCTTTCCCCGGATAAATCCCATTTCGATAATGCGTTTACGGAAAGCTCCGCGCCCCATTACCTTGACTATAATACCTTTCTCGCCTGTGCGAAGTTCTGATAATCTCATTTTTTCACTAACTAAACCGGCGCAAAGGTACGGGGAAATATGAGGATTGGCAATACCTACTTTCAGGTATTTCTTCAGAATTATAAATAGGGGAATAATGCCCGGCTATGCTCCCCCAACTCATAACTCGGAACTCTTAACTCATAACTAAAATTAAAACGCTACCTTTGCCCCCGTCAAAACGAACATTCAAGTATCATGAACAACTATAACAAGCTACTGCTTTCCCTCGGCTCAAACCGTTCGCCGGAGCTAAACATTGCCTCGGCGTGCAGCCGTCTGGAAGCGCTTTTCCCGGACATCTTTTTCTCGGAGGCAGTCTATACGTCGCCGGTCGATTGCCCTTGCACCGAACCTTTCCTCAACTGCCTTGCCTGCGCGACAACAGTTTGCACCCTTGAAGAAGTTTATGCCATGCTGAAAGATCTGGAAGAGGAGGCGGGACGCACGCCGGAGGGCAAACACCAGGGCATCGTCCCTTTGGATATCGATGTCCTGCAATGGAACGAACAGATTCTGAAGCCGGCAGACATGAAACGCGATTACGTCCGCGAAGCCCTACGCTCCCTTCTTCCGGAAACGTAAGACGATAAAAGGAGCCAACAGCAATCCCAGTTTCCCACTGCAACGTATCAGGCCGTTGAGGAAACGGCAAACGAGAGAAGCCGCGCGGTTCGCCCGCCGTTCGTTATAAAATCCTTTCCCCACGTCCACGCGGTAGCCGATGATGGCGGCAAACTTCCGGTATTCCGCGATAGGCAGGATACGCTCCATCCAGTTTCCCGTCCGCGGGTCGCAAGTGTTATGTGGACCGGGCAAAATTGTGGACGAAAGATCGTTTTCCTCTATACCTATATCAATGGCTTCGTAGGTCTGTCCCCGCGTTATGTCGGCCCAATAATCCAACTCTTCATCCGAAGCCATGGGAAATTTTTTCCGGAAATACTCGCGGCGCAAAGTCCAATAGTTCGGCTGCTCCCCCGTTCCCCGCTCGGCTTCGTCCATCCAACGATACAAGCGACGCTTCACCCACGGGTTGTAGGGTGTCGAAGCGGTGGTGAAAATCATCGCTATGCGTTTATTTATACTTACGAAATTGTAGAAACAATCCATCACGTCGTAGATATGCTCAATCACGTCAGTACCCACGATCAATTGCGGCTTGTCCTTCTCCTCATGTAACCAGGCTTCCAAATCATACGCATCCCCCTCGATAATCACGTCCGGCCCGAAGCCCAGCATCTCCTTCAGGATTCGCACCGTCTCCACCGACCGGGGGTTCAGATCGACATAAATCACCTTCCCCACCCCGGCTCGGGAAGCCAGGAGGCTGAAGAATCCGCATCCCCCACCGTAATCGACAAGGCTTAATTCTTCTATCTTGGCTACTCCGGCCAGCTGCATTCCCTCCGTCAGGCAGCGGGCATAGATTTTCAGATAATAAGACAAGGCAGGCTGCATCCGCCGGATATATTGCTTGTTGTAGTCGCTGATGGGCAGGTGCTCAAAATCCATTCCGGCCAGTTCGGCGGCCAATGCTTGGGTTGTTTGGGTCAAATTCATCGGGATTGCTATTAAAAATTGGGGCAAAGGTAATAAACCGAGCCCTCGGTTTGACTGTTATACCATCTTTTTTTTCCAAACATAGGGGTATGTTTGGGGGTTCCCGGCGGGAAAGTGCCAAAAATACCCCTATGTTTGGCACTTTCCAATTCAAAAGTGGCAAACATACCCCTATGTTTGATGGTTTCCGGTTGGGAAGTGCCAAACATACCCCTATGTTTACCCCGATTTGCAAGAAACAACCAAATTCACTACTTTCGCCCCGAAAAATAAGTATCCATCATATCAAAAAGCCATGAAGAAACAGAAAAGACTCGCCGCGTACGCCGTGGCCTTGTTTGCCTCCATAGGCAGCCTGCACGCTCTTGAATATTCCCCAGCCAATGTCTCTGCCACACTTGCGCTGAAGACACCCGGCAATCCCGCGACAGACTATGCGCTGATGCTCCACGAAGTCGAAGGCTCGACCTACAACTATCAGTGGACGAGCGACCGTCCACTCCCTGTTCGTATCTTCCAGAAAGTCGAAGGCGACGGCACAACCCGCCGCATCACCCTGATGATAACCGCCGAGGAAGACATCTATTTCCACTTCGGACAACAAATCGCGACCGGCGCGACGCACGCCGACTGCCAGTTCTACCTCCCCGGATTCTGGTACCGCCGCAACCTCCGTTCGCCGGAAAACGCGCCGTCGTTCCGCGTGGCGGACAGTTGGGAGGTGCGCGAAGACCGGCTTAGCACGCCGCTCTCGGCTATCTTTGACGATAAGAACGATAAGGTCTATGCCGTCGCCCGCCTGCTTGATGCCCCGGCGGACGCGCTGACGACACACCGCGAGGGGGAAGTCATCCTTTCGGGGAATACGTCGGTGGGCTTCACCGGCTTTGTCAATCGCGAAGGAGAGGCTACACTCTCTTTTGGCTTCCCCTACCGGGAAACGCCGAAGAGCTACCTCCGGAAACTGACATTGGGCGAGGCGGTCGAGGCATTCCAGCATTTGAAGAAAGGCGAGAGCCGCATCTTGCGCTGGGAGGTGAGCGAGCGCGGGGCGGCAGACTACGCAGCCTGCGTCGAAGGTTTGTGGGAATATAGTTTCGACCTCTATCAGCCTACGCCCTACGCAAATCCCTATCCGGACGAACAGATGAAGGAGACGCTGAGCCATTTCTTTACGGAGAGCTACGTGGACGATGCCTCGGTGAAATACTATTCCGGTGTGGAACTGGAGACGGCCAACTGCCGGAGCAACACCATCGCGGAGGTCGGCTTCGTCGGCCGCACGCTGCTGAACGCCTTCAATGCCTTGGAATATGGCGAAAGTCAGGGAAAAACTGCGATGGCAGCTGAGGCTCGTACAATCTTTGATTCTTACCAGCAAAACGGATTCTCGTCAGCCGGATTTTTCCTCGAGCGGATGAATGCCCGGACACGCGAGATGCAGGAGCCGTATTACAGCATCCGCCGGCAGTCGGAAGGTATCTATGCCGTCCTTTATTATTTGAATTATGAAAGGCAACGAGGAAAGAAACATCCGGAATGGGAGGCACGGATAAAGGCGATGTTCGACGAAATCCTGAAGCTCCAGAAGGCGGACGGAAGTTTCCCGCGCAAGTTCCGGGACGATTTATCGCTGGTGGATTCGACGGGCGGCAGCACACCGTCGGCTACGCTCCCGCTCGTGATGGGATACAAATATTTTAAGGACAAGCGTTATCTGGAAGCAGCCAAGCGGTCGGTGGATTACGTGGAGAAAGAAATCGTCTCGAAATCCGACTACTTCTCCTCGACGCTCGACGCGAATTGCGAAGACAAGGAGGCCTCGCTCTACGCAACGACCGCAGCCTATTACTTATCTCTGGTCTGCAAAGGCGAGGAGCGGAAGCATTACCTGGAAGTGGCCCGGAAAGCTGCCTACTTCGCCCTCTCGTGGTATTACGTCTGGGATGTTCCCTTCGCACCGGGACAGATGTTGGGCGACATCGGACTGAAGACGCGCGGCTGGGGCAATGTCTCCGTGGAGAACAATCATATCGATGTGTTTGTCTTCGACTTCGCCGACGTGCTGCAAGGACTGGCACGCGAGAGTGGGGAGACACGCTTTGCCGACTTTGCGGAAGTCATCCGCACCTCGATGCGGCAACTCCTTCCCTTCGAAGGGCATCTCTGCGGCATCGCGAAGAAAGGCTATTATCCCGAAGTCGTCCAGCATACCTGGTGGGACTATGGGAAGAATGGCAAAGGCTACTACAATAATATATTCGCGCCCGGCTGGGTAGTCGCCTCGCTTTGGGAATTGTTGTCGCCGGGGAGGGCCGAAGCCTTCCTGACTTCGGATAGATGACGGCACAAAAAAATCCCTTGTTTCTCTCGGAATGTCAGTCATTCCTCGGGAAACAAGGGATATTTCAATCGAAAAACCTAAGCTTTCTCAACGGTAATCCTTCAGTTTCTTCTGCAAATCCTGGCGGGCGAAAAAGATGCGGCTCTTCACCGTGCCCAGCGGCAGATTCAACTTCTCAGCGATTTCGTTATACTTGTAACCACTGAGGTACATGGAAAACGGAATCTTCAAATCATTGTTCAACGACTCGATGGCCTTCGTTATCTCCTGTATCTGGAAAGAACCGTCGGGAGAATCGAAACCGGATTCATTGACAACATCCAAATTATATAAATCCACCCCTTGATCTACCAGCGTTTGTGTCCGGACAATCTTATGGTAGTTGTTGATGAAGATATTTCGCATGACAGTCAAGACCCAACCTTTGAAATTTACGTTGTCAACAAATTTCTCCCGATTGTCTAAGACTTTCAACGTCGTATCTTGCATCAGGTCCTCTGCATCATCTCGATTGGCAGTAAGCATCAAGGCAAAATTCATCATGTTTTCCTGGATACCCATTAACTTTTTTTGAAATTGCAACGTATTCATATCACATTGTCTTAAGTAGGTTAAGATACGCCTTGCGTTGTACCTGCCGCCCTAATCAGACGGCATACAAATGTAGGCAAAAAAATGCAGTTTCCGCCTCGATTGAGAAATATTAAGAATATAATTTACATATTGGCTTAGTTTGCCTCCAAAAGGGGGAAAAGTGGGCTTTATCCACCCAAAAAACATTAAACTACCCTTTTTGTTTTTCACTGAGTGTGTATAAAATACGCTTGTCTTCCAAAACGTAGCATATCGTCCCCATCGCCATCAGGTCGCTCAGGATATTGCGGGCTACGGAGTAAGGGATGTGAGCCAGTTGGCAGAAGCGTTTCACCCCAATTGCCGGGTTTGTCTCCAGATAATCCAGCAACATCCGCACCGGCTGACTCAACTTGAGCAATGTTCCCTGCGGCTGCCGGCGCTTCTGCCATGCCCGGACAATAATTTCGTTGGCAAGGATGTTCTCGTCGGCTACGCGGATGTAGGCTTTGTAAGCGTTGTCCTTGTCCGGAGCCAGATAAGGGCGGTCGGGACACGGCTCAATGTCGATTTCCAGCACTGTCTTGCCGTCCACTTCCCAATGCCGCGCCGAAAAGGGAACTTCCGGCCGCGTGTACATCTTCGAGGCTGCTTCTATCATATAATATTCCTCGTCGCCCCGGACGCCGGAGATATGTCCGTTGTCCTTCACCCCAATCAAGAGGCGGCCGCCGTCGGTATTGGCAAACGCGCTCAAGGTGCGGGCAATCTTCTTGCTGTCGCTCACTTCAAACTTAAAGTCCTGCTGCTGATGCTCGCCTTGCTCTATCAGCGCTTCCAAGGGATGCTTCTTTTTCATTTTAGGTTTACTTTGCGGGCACAAAAATAAAATAAATGGCTAACTTTGGCAACGCTTAAAATTGAAAACAATGTCGAACATTCCTTCGTTGATTTCCGACCTCGCCGTCATCCTGACCCTGGCGGGAATCGTTACTATCTTGTTTAAGTGGCTCAAGCAGCCCGTCGTCTTGGGCTATATCGTGGCGGGCATCCTGGCCGGCCCGTCGATTTCTATCGTTCCGACGGTTACCACCTCCGAAAGTATCCAGACGTGGGCAGACATTGGTGTCATCTTCCTCCTCTTTGCCCTCGGCTTGGAATTTAGCTTCAAGAAACTCATCCAGATAGGCGGCACAGCGATCACCGGAGCGATCACCGTCGTCGCGGGAATGATGACCCTCGGTTATCTCACAGGAACCCTCCTCGGCTGGGGACAAATGACATCCATCTTCCTCGGCGGTATGCTTTCGATGTCGTCCACTACCATTATATATAAGGCATTCGAAGACGCCAAGGTCGGCAACCAGCGTTTCGCCGGGGTTGTTCTGGGCATCTTGATAGCCGAGGATTTGTTTGCCGTCCTGCTGATGGTCTTGCTCTCGACGTTAGCGGTCAGCAAGGAAGTAGAGGGCATGGAACTGTTAAGTAGCGTCGTCAGACTCGGCGTCTTCCTCCTCTTCTGCTTTGTGGTGGGGATATATTTGATTCCTTCTCTCCTGAAAAAGACACGAAAGTACCTGAACGACGAAACCATGCTGGTTGTCAGCATCGGCCTCTGCCTCGGGATGGTATTGATAGCGACACACGCGGGTTTCTCCTCCGCCTTGGGAGCCTTCTTAATGGGTTCTATCTTGGCGGAAACGGTCGAAGCAGAGCATATCGAGCGTTTAATCAAGCCCGTGAAAGACCTCTTCGGCGCCGTCTTCTTCGTCTCGGTCGGAATGTTGATAGACCCGCAGTTGCTTTGGGAATACAAGGGACCGATACTGCTCCTTACCGTGGTCGTCATGGTCGGGCAGGTATTCTTCGGTACATTCGGGGTTTTGCTCTCCGGACAGCCGCTGAAGATAGCCATCCAATCGGGATTCTCGCTGGCACAGATTGGCGAATTTGCCTTTATCTTGGCTTCCTTAGGGCAATCGCTGAAGGTTACGGACGATTTCCTCTATCCCATCGTGGTTGCGGTCTCCGTCATTACCACGTTTTTCACGCCGTATATGATTAAGGCTGCCGACCCGTGTGTCCAAGTTGTTGAGCGGGCTCTCCCAGATTCCTGGAAGCAGTTCTTGGATCATTACGCCTCGGGCTTCAATACCATCCGGCAGAAAAGCACTTGGAATAAGTTGCTGAAAGCCTTGCTCCGCATCGTCGGGACTTATACTTCCGTGACCCTTGTCCTCATCTTCACCTGGATGCAGTTCGTCGCCCCGCTGATTCTCCGTGAGCTTCCGGGCTGGCAAGGAAATATCCTCGCACTCGTCATCATCCTCGCCCTCATCTCGCCGATGCTCCGCGCCATTATGATGAAGAAGAACCACTCCGTCGAGTTCCAGCAGCTCTGGCAGGACAACAAGTTCAACCGTGGTCCGCTCATCTCGCTCATCATTATCCGCATCCTGCTCTGTATCGGACTGGTGATGATTCCCCTGAGCCGCTACGTCAATCTGACTGTCGGTTTCCTCCTCGGTATCGCTGCAATGATTATCGTCTTCATTATTTTGAATAAAAAGCTCAAGAAGCAGTCCATCCTGATGGAACGCCGCTTCTTCACCAACCTCAGCGCACGAGAGATAGAGCAAGAGAAGAACGCCCCCATCAACCAGCGTTTCGCCCACCACCTCCTCGAGCGCGACCTCCACTTGGCGGACTTCGAGATTCACCAGAACTCGCCCAGCGCGGGCAAGACACTGAAGGAATTGAACTTCCGCCAGAAGTGCAACGTCAATGTCGTAACCATCATCCGGGGCGAGCAACGCATCAACATCCCCGGCGGAGACGAACGCCTCTATCCCTTCGACAAACTGGTTGTCGTCGGGACCGACAGCGACCTCGAACAGTTCCGCCACTATGTCGAACAACGCTACCAAGAGTCTATCAAGAAGCAACAGGCCGAACGCCCCAAGGCTGTAAACCTCGAGCAGTTCATCATCGCCGACGATTCGCGCCTCGCCGGTCTTTCAATCCAAGAATCGGGCATCCGAGACCAGGCGAAATGCCTTGTCATCGGCATCGAGCGTGGTACGACTTCCATCAAAAACCCGCCACCCAGCACCGTATTCGAGGCTGGAGACTTGGTTTGGGTTGTCGGCGAGCATAAGCAAGTGATATTGCTAAGCGAAGGAAGGAAAATCTAACGAAATCTCATTCTCAATTTATACCCAATATGAAGTTCATAGGAATCATCCCAGCGCGCTACGCCTCCACCCGTTTCCCGGGCAAGCCGTTGGCAGACATGGCAGGCAAACCGATGATACAACGAGTTTACGAACGTGTGGCCCAGTCTCTCGACAAGGTCTGCGTCGCCACCGACGACCGGCGAATCGAAGAGGCTGTCCGCGCCTTTGGCGGCAACGTCGTCATGACCTCCGACAAGCACCGGAGCGGGACCGATCGTTGCTACGAGGCATATACCCTCGTCGGCGATGGCTACGATGTCGTGGTCAATATCCAGGGCGACGAGCCATTCATTCACCCCGAGCAAATCGAGGCGCTGAAGGCGTGCTTCGACGAGGAAGGCACCCAGATTGCCACGTTGGTCAAGCCTTTCCGCGCAGACGACGACTTCGAGACGACGCTCTTCAACCCCAACTCGCCAAAAGTCGTTCTCAACTGCCGCCACGAAGCGATGTATTTCAGTCGCTCCATCATTCCTTACGTCCGGGGCCGCCACTACACCGAATGGCTCCCCAACCAGACGTTCTACAAGCATATCGGCCTCTATGCCTACCGTGCTGAGACACTCCGTGAAATCACCGCCCTCCCCCAGTCGCCCCTCGAACTGGCCGAAAGCCTCGAACAACTCCGCTGGCTCGAAAACGGCTACCGCATCAAGGTCGGCATCACGGAACAGGAAACTATCGGCATCGATACGCCGGAGGATTTGGCCAAAGCGGTAGAGGTCTTGAAGCGCGAATCCTTGCTCGAAAAGACGAATTAATCCGTTCCTTTTTTTGCTTTCCTAAGGAATAAAACTTACTTTTGTCGGGAGATAAACTCAAAACGACAGTGTCGTTTGTAAAAACAGCACTGTCGTTTTTACAGACAACACAGCCGTTTGTAGAAACGACACTGTTGTTTGAACTATATGTAATGACTTATTAAACTTTATATCCTATGTCAGCAGAATATACAATGCAGGAAATGAACAATCTGCACCAAGACGGCGAGACGTTGCTCTACCCCCGGATGATTATCCGCGACTGTTGCGGGACGGAGGAACTGGCAAGCACCATCTCCGAAGAGTCATCTTTCACGCCCGGCGAAGTAATGGGCATGATGCGTCAGCTATGCCGGAAGATGGCGGCTGCAATGGCCGAGGGACGTTCGGTCAAACTCGATGGCTTGGGCACTTTCTCGCCTTCGTTGGCTTTGCGCAAAGGTCGGGAACGCGAGACTACCGACGGCAGCGGAAAGCGGCGCAATGCCGGGAGCATCGAGGTGGGGAGCGTAAATTTCCGCGCCGATAGGATGATGGTCCAAGAGATTAACCATCGTTGCCATCTGGAGCGTTCGCCGAAAAAGTTTGTCCGCCACGTCTCCAAATTCACGCCGGAAGAGCGACTGGCCAAGGCGCAGCAGTTCTTGGAGGAACATCCGATGATGACGGTTTCGGATTATACTCGCATGACCGGCCTGAGCCGTACCATGGCGGGACAAGAGCTGCGGAAATGGTACACCACGCCCGGCTCGGGTATCGACATCGCCGGAAGTGGTTCGCACCGGGTCTATATCAAACGGAAAGAAAACATCTAAAAACATGATTATACCATGAACTTTAAGAAACTTTTGATTGGAGCCGTCCTTGCCCAATGCATCGGCGGCGTAGCTCTGGCGCAAGATTTGTCGCTGGAAGACATCGTGGCAGGCAAAGTCCTTACGACTAAGTCTGTCGGGGCTATGAACTGGTTGAAAGACGGCGAACGCTACAGCCGTCTGGAGACGAACGCGGAGACGGGCGGCACGGATGTCGTCGCCTACCGTGCGAAAGACAATGCCCGCGAAGTGATTATCCCTTCCTCCATGCTGGTGGACAAGACGACGGGGAAGCCTATCGCCGTGCGCAGCATCTCGTGGAGTGCGGACAACAAGAAGGTTTTAATCTACAACAATACCCGCCGCGTCTGGCGTTACGACACGCGGGGCGACTATTGGGTGCTGAATCTCGAGACCGGCGCGCTCCGGCAGTTGGGCAAAGAACGGCCCGAGGCTACGCTGATGTTCGCCAAGTTCTCGCCCGACGGGACACGGGTTGCCTACGTCTCCGAGAACAACATCTATGTTGAAGATGTGGAATCCGGTCAGGTTACGCAACTTACCAACGACGGTTCGACTCGGATTGTCAATGGTACTTTCGACTGGGTCTATGAGGAAGAGTTCGCTTGCCGCGACGGTTTCCGCTGGAGTCCGGATGGGAAATACATCGCTTATTGGCAGAGCGACACGGAAGGCACAGGCGTCTTCGATATTATTAATAATGTAGATTCCCTCTACCCGACTATCCTGCATTTCCCCTATCCGAAGGCGGGCACGACCAACTCTGCCGTGAAGGTCGGCTATGTCCCGGCTGTCGGCGGCGCGACAACTTGGGTGAATATCCCCGGCGACCCGCGCAACAACTACATCCCCCGCATGGACTTCATCCCCGAGAGCAACGAATTGTTTATCCAGCAGATGAATCGCCAGCAGAACACCAACCGTGTCTGGATCGTTGCCATCGGTCAATCCGAGCCGAAGAATATCTTCACGGACAAAGATGCGGCTTGGCTCGACACGAACGACAACATCGTCTGGCTCAAGGATAACAAATATTTCACTTGGGAAAGCGAGCGCGACGGTTGGCGCCACCTCTACCGCGTGAGCCGCGACGGGCAGGAGATTGTCCCGGTTACGAAGGGCGATTTCGATTATATCCAGCACATCGGCATGGATGTCGAGAAGGGTATCGCCTATTTCATTGCCTCGCCGGACAACTTCACCCAGCGTTATCTCTACAGCGCGAAGCTTTTTGGCGATGGCGAAGTTACTCGCCTCAGTCCGATGGACCAGGCCGGACAGCATACCTATAATATGTCGCCGACCGGACGTTGGGCAGTCCATTCCTTCAGCAACTCGGTTACTCCGCCGGTCATCGACATGGTTTCTTTCCCGAAGCATAAGTCGGTCCGCGTCATCGAAGACAATGCTGAAGCCAAAGCGAAGTATCAAGCTCTTGGCCTCCAACCCAAGGAGTTTGTCAAGGTCAAGAGCGGCGATTTGATGCTTGATGCCTGTATGATTAAGCCCAAGAACTTCGACCCGTCGAAGAAATATCCCGTCATCATCGAGGTCTATGGAGAGCCGGCAGGTTCTACCGTCCAGGATGTCTGGTCGGGCGGCGATTTGTGGAACCAATATATGGTTAATCAAGGCTATATCTATGTCAGCATCGAAAACCGGGGAGCCAACTGCCCACGGGGACGGGAATGGCGCAAATGTATTTATGGAGAAGTCGGGACTTTTGCCTCGCAAGATCAGGCTCGCGGCATTCAGGACCTCGCCCGCCAGTATTCCTTCATTGATGCTTCGCGTATCGGCATCACCGGTTGGAGCGGCGGCGGCAGTCAGACGCTGAACTGCATGTTCCGTTATCCCGAAATCTTCCACACGGGCATCGCCATCGCTTTCGTGGCCGACCAGCGCACCTACGACACGGTTTACCAGGAACGCTATATGAATACGCCGCAGGAAAATCCCGAAGGCTACCGCAAAGGTTCGCCGATTACGTATGCCGAAGGCTTGAAAGGCAACCTCCTCCTCATCCACGGCACGGGCGACGACAACGTCCACTACCAGAACTGCGAAATGCTGGTAAACAAGCTCGTGGAATATGGCAAGATGTTCAGCCAAATCAGCTACCCGATGCGTAGCCACGGCATCTATGAACGTCCCGGCACGACCCTCCATCTTCGCAAGTCGATGGCCAAATATTGGATTGAGCATTTGCCGGCTGGCGGGAAATAATCCCTTTTAGGTATTATTCTGTATAGATTGCGCGGGCTTCACGGACGAGAAAACAATCTCTCCGTGGGGCCCGCGCTCTCGTTTATAGGCTTTTGTATGTTTACATTTCTTCCTTTCATTATTAAAAGTACCAATTGTTCGTTTACAAAAGCAGGTTCAACACGTAAAAGTGGTATTTGTATTATTACATGGAGTAGTTTTACAAATAAAAGTGGTATTTGCATTATTACATGGAGTAGTTTTAC